>NZ_JRGL01000011.1 GCF_000764655.1 Aeromonas aquatica | reverse complement strand
CGAATCAAAAAATAATACGGTAACAGCCAAGAAATGGTGGAATAGTCTACATCAAGCAAGATTGTTTCTTAACTATCTGTTTTTATAGTGAAAATTAATTTTTGAATTTGTCCCCAAAAGGCACTTCTAGCGACGATTTTTTCTGAAAACAGCATGCAGAATGCTCCTGCCAACACATGAAATATCAGGAGGATGTATGGCTGAAACACCGCAAGAAAAATTGATAACAGTTGCTGAAGTGGTCGAACTGACGGCTCTTTCTCCATCGACAATACGACGTCTAGTGAAATCTGGAAACATACCAGCCCCCATCAGGCTAGGCCCCACCGGACGTTCAGTCAGATTCAAGCTATCTGATATTCAGCTGTATCTGAAGAACATTTGACGGGAGGTGCTTATGGAATTTCGATTACTGCCGGATGCACTGGAATGTTGGGAATCCGAACGCTGGGTCAAGCTTGGGGGTTATATCAACGTTCTGGCTCGAACCCGCACTTCAGATCAGAGACGCAGCTACGGCATTTTACTAGAGTGGAAGAATCTGGATGGCGTTCAGTTGCAAGATATTGTCCTCATTCGGCATCTCCAAGGTGATAACAGCAGGCAGGTTCGGGAAATGCTGCTCGACTCAGGCTATCCATTGGAACTCAGTCCTCACGCTTGGCCACGTATACAGCGTTATCTACTCGATGAGATCCAACGTGCGGAACCTGCGATCTGCGCTGAACGAACCGGGTGGCACCAAGAAGGTTTTGTTACTCCTGGCTGGAGCGCCCACAGAGATCGCACAAAGTTGTATCTGCTCCGCAAGGGGGTGGATATGGAACTGCGTTCATCTGGCACGCTGGAACAGTGGCAGGAAGAGATTGGCAAAGTCTGTATTGGTAATCCGCTGCTGATTTTTTGCTGTGGAGCCGCTCTGAGTGCACCTTTGCTCAGCAGCTCAGGTGTCGAAAATACGATTTTCCACATATATGGTGATTCAGGGTCAGGCAAATCTACGGCCTTGAAGGTCGCAACGTCAGTGCTAGGCGATGAATCGATCATGAGAACATGGCTGAGTACTGCGAATGGTTTGGCTGCGGCCGCAGCACTTCACCACGATGTCCCCCTCTTTCTGGATGAGCTATCTCAGGCAAGGGCCGAGGATGTTGATACTGCCGTCTACTCCATATGCAACGGTCGACCCAAGCTTCGAGCAAACGAAACTGGCCAGCTGGCTATAGGCGAGCCTTGGCGAACCATTGCCTTATCCAACGGTGAGGTGACGCTGGAGGAGCATATGGTGCAACTGGGTAAAGTGCCGCTGGCTGGACAGCTGAGTCGGGTGGTTGAAATCCCCGCTGTTGGTCAGCACGGCGTGTTTGATGCGCTCCATGGTCACAACGGGCCAGATTTGCTGGCAGATGAATTGCAGCGACGCTGCAAGCGTTACTATGGAGCCCTGTTTCCGGCATGGGTAAATCGACTAGCTGGCTACGATGAAGCTGAACTCGCGCGCAAGGTTTTGCAGCACCACTCGTATCGCTGTGCACTCATGAAGGAGAATGCCGAGACCCTCTTGGGCTACCATATTAGCCCCCAGGTGATGCGGGTAATTCGGCGATTTGCCCTAGTTGAGGCCGCATTGGTCATGGCTAACCAATTCAATCTCCTGCCGTGGCTCGATCATCACTCTGCGAATGCTGTTGAGCACTGTTTTAACCTATGGCTCAAAAACCGCGGTCATGGTCTGGACACCGAGGATTACCGGCTGTTCTGTATGCTGAAAGCGGCCATACAGGGCTGGGGTCCGTATATAAGGCCCCTGGAAGGCCGACTGAGCTCTAGTGTTGGTTACAGCCGAACGTATCAAGGGGAGTCGCAATGGTTAGTCAAAACTGACGTGCTGAAACAAGCTCTGAATTTGCGCCCTCAATACCGCTCACAGATGCTGCGATTAGTCAAAAGAGATTGGTTGCAATTCAATGAGTTAGATAGATTGACTCTCAAAGTCGTACAGGAGAAAAAATCGGCCCGCTATTTTGCCATCTGGCCAGAACGTATCAAGAGAGGCCTAACCGAGCTGGAGGTTGATTGAATGGATTTCCCGATTTTCCCAGTTCCATCAGCTCTGTTTTGAGGTGACAGCATGCAAACCGTTTTTATGCTCCTGGCGCAATACGAGAAACCCATCGTACCGCTTAAAGAGATCTGTAGTGAGTACTTTGGTCTGTCATATCAAACTGCTAGACAGCGGGCAAATGCCGGGATGTTACCCATCCCGACATTCAGAACCAGCCAAAAGAGCGACTATCTGGTGCACCTGAGTGACTTGGCCAACTATATAGACCAGCAGAGGGAGAAAGAAACACGCAGGTTAACGGCGATCACGAAGATGGAGGCTCGAAGATAATCTCCTGGAAAGGCAAGCCCGCGAATCGCGGGCTTTTTTTCATTTTTGGTCTTTGTCAGTGGTCTGGTTCAGGTTGTAGACGCTCCTGCCAGCACAGCAAACAGATCAAGGAATGCACATAGGCAGAACAGTATGACGATACTGCTACCCATGATCTCTCCTATTCGCTCTTAAGATCTGGAGTGAGTATAATAAAATGGTCACCTACATCAACATAACCTGTTGATGATGCTTACTTTTGCATTTAACGAACAAAGTTGTTGGGACATATTCGCAGAGTAGACAAGAAGAGCTGAAAGGCTTGAGAAAAAACCCTAATTAAAGCCGTTTTGGCAACCACCTGCCCCATATCTGCCCCATGGAAATTGAAGGCCACGCCTGATAAGGGCTAGAGAAAAAATCTCACCAATCCAGCATGGGGGCGATAGAAAAACGCTGCGCCTGCATAAAAATCATCCGGGTTCGCAAAACAAGGGGGCGGATTCTACCACAACGTGAGGGAGCCCCAGAAAATGAATTTTGTCGCCGCGGCTATGGGGCCCTGTGATAGTATCCGGCTAATTGACAGGGTATCTGCGTGATCATGAACCAAGACCAACTCTTACTACGGGCGGAACGCCTCTGCGAACAACGGGGGATCCGTTTCACCCCGACCCGACGCCAGGTGTTTCGGCTGCTTGCCGCCCACGGCAATGCCATCAGTGCCTATGATCTGCTGGCCCAGTTGCAGCAGACCGAGGCGCACGCCAAGCCGCCCACCGTCTACCGGGCGCTCGACTTTCTGCTCGAGCAGGGCTTCGCCCACAAGGTGGAATCCCTCAACGCCTTCATCTTCTGCTGCCATTTCGATCATGCCCATCCGATGCAGTTGCTGATCTGCGATCGCTGCAAAGACGTGGTCGAGCTGCATGATCCGGCCATCGATAGCGCCTTTTCCGAGCAGGCTCACCTGCATGGCTTTACTATTACCAACAAGACCATAGAGGCCCATGGTCAATGTGCCCGCTGTTCCGACACCCTAGGACATCAAGATGAAGGCTGATTTTGTAAACCCCTTCCTGCTCTCTCTGCTCAACGTACTCTCCACCATGGCACAGCTGGAGCTCAAGCCGGGCGCCCCCAAGCGCAAGACGGACGAGCTGGCGCGCGGGGATGTGTCCGGCCTCATCGGCATGGTGGGACCGCAGACCCGGGGATCGCTCTCCATCAGCTTCGAGAAGGGGCTGGCGCTGGAGATCATGCGCCGCATGCTGGGGGAGGCGCCGACCTCCATCAACGAAGAGGTCACCGACATGGTGGGCGAGATCACCAACATGGTGACCGGCGGGGCCAAGCGCATGCTGGGGGAGAAAGGTTACGAGTTCGACATGGCGACCCCCATCATCGTCTCTGGCCCCAATCACACCATCACCCACAGAGCCGATGGGGCCAAGATCATGATGCCGTTTGATTCGGATTATGGTCGTGCCACCATCGAAATCTGCTTCGAGTAATCATCATGTGGACTGTGCTGAAATGGAGTGTCATCGGTAGCGTGCTGCTGCTTATCCTGTCTGATATCCAGATAAGCACCTCCATCTACAAGTACGAAGACAACAAGGTGCGGATCAGTTTCCCGCGCTGGCAGGCGGAGCAGCCCTGGGGCACCTTCCAGTGGCATGCAGGTCTGGTCGAGACCCACTGGTATGGCTTCGCGGGCAAGCCCAAGCCGGTCTCCGTGCTCTAAATGCAGTCGGTTCAGTTTCCCAACTAAAGAGGCCAGCAGATGCTGGCCTCTTTTTTATTCTGGAAAACGCGACACTCAGGCGGCTTCGACGGCCAGCTTGTCGCTGCTGCGTCCCACCATGCCGAGGCCACAGGCCAGCAGGGTCGGCAGCAACCAGGCCAGGCCCTTGTCAAACAGCGGCAGGAAGGCGAAGGTATCCATCTTCATGCCGGCGGCGCCCAGACCGTCAAGGCAGCCGAACAGGAAGGCAACCACCAGCACGGAGCGGAACACCAGGCGTGGGCGACCGAAATAGCCCTTCAGGAAGGTGACCAGCACCAGCGCCACGGCGACCGGATAGATGGCAACCAGCACCGGGATGGAGAGGCTGATGAGCTGGCTCAGGCCGACGTTGGCGACCACGGCGCAGATAACCCCCAGCACCACCACCAGCTTCTTGTAAGCCACGCCGGTGAGGTTGTGGAAGAAGTCGGAGCAGGCGGAGATCAGGCCCACGGCGGTGGTGAAGCAGGCCAGGGTGATGATGGCCGCCAGGATGAATTGACCCGGTTGACCGAACAGGCTCAGCACGTAGGCGTTGACGATGGCGCCACCATTGCTGACATCGTTCGCCACACCGGCGGCGGTGTTCCCCAGCTGGAACAGGGAGACATAGACCACGGACAGGCCGATGGCGGAGATGATGCCGGCGATGGCCAGATACTTGAACTGGCTCTGGTAGTCGTTGATGCCTTTCTTGCGCAGCAGATCGACGATCAGGGCGCCAAACATCAGGGACGCCAGGGTGTCCATGGTGTTGTAGCCTTCCAGGATCCCCTTCACGAAGGGGCTGTTCTGATAGTCACCGGAGGCGGCAGGCATGGTGCCCTGGGGCGCGACGAAGACGCCGATGGCCAGGGTCAGCAGCAACAGCATCAGCACCGGGGTCAGGTACTTGCCGATGGCATCCATCAGCTTGCCCTGATTCATGGAGACCAGGATGGCGATGCCAAAGAAGATCACCGTGTAGGCCGCGAGCCCAGCCTGACCCATGTCGCCGATGAAGGGCTTGAGGCCCATCTCGTAGGCCACCAGACCGGTACGGGGTGCGGCAAAGGCCGGGCCTATGATGATGTAGATGGCTACGGCCAGGGCGGTGGCGATACCGGTGGGCAGCAACTTGGTCATGCCAGCCCAACCATTGCCCGCCTTGGCGACGGCGAGGATGGTGATGAGCGGCAGGCCCACGGCGGTGACCAGGAAACCCAGCATGGCGACGGAGAGGTGCTCACCGGCCATGTAGCCAGCCAGCGGTGGGAAGATGATGTTACCGGCGCCCAAATAGAAGGCAAAGGTCATGAAGCCCAATCCGAGCACATCGGACGTAGTGAGTGATTTCGTCAAGTTCAACCTCGTCTGTCTTGTAAACAATTGCTTGTTATCGTTTTTATTGATCGCTGAGTAATATTCCTCAGGGGTAAAAAAAAGAGCCCCGCTGCTTTTTTCATCACGACCAGTGGTTTGAGCTGGTCTTGAGCGGGCGCTCATTTAAGGTTCAGCATAATGATGTGAAAAAATAGTTCAAGGCAAAATTTACATCTTCAAATAGAAGGGGTGGGCTAGTTGGATATATCTGTTGGAATAGGCTCCATCAGCAGAATGGATCAAGATTTCACCCTGTTCACACCTGTTTGATCCTCTAGCAAGTCGCAATAAAACGCGATTTGCCGCTTTACCCTCTCTGGTGATAACAGCTACGTAACAAGCGCCATACAGATCATAATCCGTCGACATGTCTAAAATCTCGGCGGCCATGGCGGTGGGCAGCACCAGCGCCAGCTGTCCGTCCTGGCTCAGCAAGCGGTCGCAGGCCGCCAGCAGGGCCCGGCTGTCGAGGGCGCCGGTGTGGCGGGCCAGGGCCCTGGCCGGATCGCTGAATGACTGGCCAGCTCCGAAGTAGGGAGGGTTGGAGACGATGAGATCGTAAGGGGGCGCCTGATAATCCTGGATCGCGCTCTCGATGATGTTGACCCGTGGGGCCCAGGGGGAGGCGGCCACGTTCTCCCTGGCTTGGACGGCGGCGGCGGGATCCAGTTCCACACCATCGATCTGGCAGTCGGCGGCGCTGCGCTGGGCCAGCATCAGGGCGATGAGGCCGCTGCCGGTGCCGATATCCAGCACCCGACGCGCACCGGTGATGGGCGCCCAGGCCCCCAGCAGTATGCCGTCGGTGCCCACCTTCATGGCGCAGCGATCGTGCTCGATGTGAAACTGCTTGAAGGTAAAACCACTGCTTCGTCCCATCTGACCCCCGTCTTCTGCCCGCAACATCCAAAAATGGTCGGCGATTATAGCGACTAAGCCATAGTCGCCATAGGAGCTGGCGGCATAATCGCCTATAATCTGCGGTTTCCTAAATGACCGAGTATTGACATGAGCCAGTCCTTTGATGATTTCGACCTGAATCCAGCCCTCAACCGGGCCCTGGCCGAGATGGGTTTCACCCGCCCCACTACCATTCAGCAGATGGTGCTGGAGCCAGCCCTGGACGGCCGCGATATTCTGGCATCCGCCCCGACCGGCACCGGCAAGACCGCCGCCTTCCTGCTGCCCGCCATGCAGCACCTGCTGGACTTCCCGCGCCGCAAGCCGGGCCCGTGCCGCATGCTGATCCTGACCCCGACCCGCGAGCTGGCGCTGCAGGTCAGCGCCCACGCCAAGGCGCTGGCGGTGCACACCCACCTCAGCATCGAGACCATCATCGGCGGTGTCAGCCATGAAGAGCAGCTGCCGGCGCTGACCAAGACCACCGACATCGTAGTGGCGACCCCGGGCCGCCTGCTCGAATACATCGAGAAGGAAGAGTTCGAGAGCCACGACATCGAAGTGCTGGTGTTGGATGAAGCCGACCGCATGCTGGACATGGGCTTCATCAAGGACGTGAACCGGATCGTGGCCGAGGCGCGCTACCGCAAGCACACCATGCTGTTCTCCGCGACCCTGGAGGGCGCCGGCCTCGAGAAGTTTGCCAACGAGATCCTCAAGGATCCGGTCGAGCTGCATGCCGAGCCGCCCCGCAGCGAACGCCGCCCCATCACCCAGTGGGTGCATCTGGCCGATGACGCTGCCCACAAGCTGGCGCTGTTGATCCACATCCTGAAGGATCCGGAAACCCAGAAGGCCATCGTCTTCGTCAAGACCCGCGAGCGGTTGGCGGAGCTCTCCGGCCAGCTGCAGGCGGCCGGCGTGTCCTGCGCCTGGATCCGGGGCGAGATGGAGCAGAGCAAGCGCATCGAGTCGATCCGCAAGTTCCACGCCGGGGAAGTGCCCTTCCTCATCGCCACCGACGTCGCCGCCCGGGGCATCGACTTGCCCAACGTCAGCCATGTCATCAACTACGACATGCCCTACGGCACCGACGTCTATGTGCACCGTATCGGCCGTACCGGTCGGGCCGGCAACCGTGGCTGCGCCATCAGCCTGGTAGAGGCTCACGACATGGCCATGGTCTCCAAGATCGAGCGTTACACCGAGGAACGCCTCAAGCGCCGGGTGATCGAGGAGCTGCGCCCCAGGCACAAGGAGGCGCGGGTGCCGGTGAAGAAGAAGAAACCGAAGGACGGCAAGAAGAAGTCCGCCAAGAAGAAAAAGAAATAATCGCAGCAGCAACGGCCATCCTCGGATGGCCGTTGTGTTTATGGAGGGTCGGCAAAGGTGCGGCTGGCTGGATTGCGGACAGAAAAAAGCCGATGCATAGACATCGGCTAATAAAAAGTGCTTACAACAGAGGATTCACAGATTAAGACCCGAGGATCCTGCGGTTGGTTCCCTCTTTTTGTAATTAATTTTCGGCGCGCTTGAACATCAGGGTGCTTTCATCCGACTCTGTCGGCACAAAATAGTAGCCCCCCTCATTGAAGCCGGTCAGCTGCGCCACCTCGGTCAGCCGGTGCTTGATGATGTGACGGGCCATCATGCCGCGGGCCTTCTTGGCATAGAAGCTGATGATCTTGAACTGACCGTTCTTCTCGTCCTTGAACACAGGGGTGATGATCCGCCCCTTCAGCGCCTTCGGGCGAACGGACTTGAAGTATTCGTCGGATGCCAGGTTGATCAGCACCTCATCCCCCTGGGCTGCCAGCGCCTGGTTGAGGTGCTCGGTGATGATGTCGCCCCAGAACTGATACAGATCCTTGCCGCGCTCGTTGTCGAGACGGATCCCCATCTCCAGCCGGTAGGGCATCATCAGGTCGAGCGGGCGCAGCACGCCATAGAGGCCGGACAGCATGCGCAGGTGTGCCTGGGCAAAGTCGAGATCGGCCTCGCTGAAATCTTCCACCGCCAGTCCCGTATAGACGTCGCCCTTGAACGCCAGCAACGCCTGACGGGCGTTGGCCGGGGTGAAGTCCGGCTGCCACTGGGCGAAGCGCGCCGCATTCAACCCCGCCAGCTTGTCGCTGATCTTCATCAGGCTGGCGATCTGATCCGGGGTCAGTTGGCGGGCCCGGCCGATCAGCCGGGCGGAGTGATCCAGTAACTCGGGCAGGGTATGGCGGGACGTCACCAGCGGCGACTCGTAATCCAGCGTCTTGGCCGGGGAAACCACAATCAGCATAACGATCCTTTATAGCGGTGACACACGCACCTCATTCATCCAGGGTGACGTTGTCGAGAGTGCCTGCACCCAGCTGCTCGCGGCCGGACAGCTTGATCAGCAGTCGCAGGTCATTGGCCGAGTCGGCATGGGCAAGGGCCTCACTGTAGCCAATTTGGCCGGCACAGAACAGGGTGAACAGCGCCTGATCGAAGGTCTGCATGCCGAGTTCGGTGGATTTGGTCATCACCTCCTTGAGCCGGTGCACCTCCCCCTTGCGGACGATGTCGGTGATGAGCGGGGTGTTGAGCAGGATCTCGAAGGCGGCGACCCGGCGCTGACCATTGGCATTCGGCAGCAGTTGTTGTGCGACGATGGCACGCAGGTTGAAGGAGAGATCGAACAGGAACTGGCGGTGCTTCTCCTGCGGCACCAGATGGAGGATGCGATCCAGCGCCTGGTTCGCGTTGTTGGCGTGCAGGGTGGCGAGGCAGAGGTGGCCGGTCTCGGCAAACTGGATGGCGAGCTCCATGGTCTCTGTACTTCGGATCTCGCCGATGAGAATAACGTCCGGCGCCTGGCGCATGGAGTTCTTGAGCGCCACATCGAAAGATTCGGTGTCTATCCCCACCTCCCGCTGGGTCACCAGACAGCGGCCGTGCTGATGAACGAACTCCACCGGATCCTCCACCGTCAGGATATGGCCGTCGCCGTGCTGATTGCGATGGCCAATCATGGCCGCCTGGGTGGTGGACTTGCCGGCGCCGGTGGCGCCGACAAAGAGCACCAAGCCGCGTTTGGCCATGGCGACGTCCCGCAGTACGGGGGGTAACATCAGTTCGTCGAAGGTGGGAATGCGGGTCTCGATGCGGCGCAGCACCATGCCCGGCAGATCCTGCTGCCAGAAGGCGCTGACCCGGAACCGCCCAAGCCCTTCGCGATGGATGGCGTAGTTGGCCTCCCGGGTGCGCAGGTAGCGCTCGAAGTGCTCGGTATCCAGGCTCTCTCTGACCAGGCTGAGGGTCGTCTGCTTGTCGAGGGGGGGGGCCGCCAACGGTACCAGACGGCCATTGACCTTGAGGGTGGGGGGGGCGTCGACCGTGATAAACAGATCCGAGCCCTTCTGTTCAACCAGTGCAGCGAGCAGAACATCCATGTTCATAGCGTCTCCTTGGGTGTGAAAGCCTATCAAATGCTGTTGGGATCGGCCGCCTTGGCCTTGGCATCGAGGGCGGCGACTATGCCCCGATTGACCAACTGCTTGAGGCTCTGATCCATGGTCTGCATGCCGTGGGTCATCCCGGTCTGGATCACCGAGTAGAGCTGGGCGATCTTGTCTTCCCGGATGAGATTTCGCACCGCCGGGATCCCCATCATGATCTCATGGGCCGCCACCCGGCCACCGCCGATCCGTTTGAGCAGGGTCTGGGAGATGACCGCCCGCAGGGATTCGGAGAGCATGGAGCGCACCATGTCTTTCTCGGAGCCGGGGAAGACGTCGATAATACGGTCTATGGTCTTGGCAGCCGACGAGGTGTGCAGGGTGCCAAACACCAGATGGCCGGTCTCGGCCGCGGTCATGGCCAGACGTATGGTCTCCAGATCGCGCATCTCGCCCACCAGTATGATGTCCGGATCTTCCCGCAGCGCCGAGCGCAGAGCGTTGGAGAAACTCTTGGTGTCACGATGGACCTCGCGCTGGTTGACCAGGCAACGCTTGTTCTCGTGCACGAATTCAATGGGATCCTCGATGGTGAGGATGTGGTGGTGGAAGTTGTCGTTGATGTAGTCGACCATGGCCGCCAGGGTGGTGGACTTGCCCGAGCCGGTCGGGCCCGTGACCAGCACCAGACCGCGAGGGAATTCGGCTATCTTGCGAAACATCTCCGGCGCCCCCAGATCGTCCAGGCTCAGCACTGTGCTGGGGATGGTACGGAACACTGCGCCGGATCCGCGTGCCTGCTGGAAGGCGTTGACCCGGAAGCGGGCCATGCCGGGCACCTCGAAGGAGAAGTCTACCTCGAAATTCTCCTCCAGCTCCTTGCGCTGGTGGTCGTTCATGATGTCGTAGATGAGGGCGTGAACTTCCCTGTGGTCCAGGGCGGGCAAATTGATCTTGCGAACCTCTCCATCAACCCTGATCATCGGGGGAACCCCGGCCGAGAGGTGTAGATCCGAGGCCTTATGCTTTACACTGAAAGCCAATAACTCTGTGATATCCATAGACTTGTTATTCTCCCATCACAAGATCACGAACGAAATATGAGCCAGATTGCCCAGCACCTGCTTCAGGTAAAGGAACGTATTGTACAGGCCGCCCGGCGGGTTGGCCGTGGTGCCGATCATATCCAGTTATTGGCTGTCAGCAAGACCAAGCCGCTGGAGGACATCCAGGCCGCCTATGCCGCGGGTCAGCGCCGCTTCGGCGAATCCTATGCTCAGGAGGCCGCCGCCAAGATCGACACCCTGCGTGCCCAACCAGACTACGCAGACATAGAGTGGCACTTTATCGGCCCGCTGCAATCCAACAAATCCAGGCTGGTGGCAGAGCGATTCGATTGGGTGCAAAGTGTCGATCGCGACAAGCTGATCGAGCGCCTCAACAGCCAGCGTCCAGCCGGACTGCCTGCGCTAAATGTCTGTCTGCAAATCAATATTAGCGGAGAGAGCAGCAAATCCGGTACGTCGGAGCAAGAGATTTTCCGATTGGCAGAGCTGGTCTCCCACTGCGAACGACTGCGGCTGCGCGGTCTGATGGCCATCCCCGAGCACACCAGCGACGAAGCGGTATTGGCCGTGCAGATGCGGCGTATGCAGACTCTGTTCACCGAACTTGCGCGACAATACCCGAGCGTCGACACCCTCTCGATGGGCATGACCGAGGATCTCGAGCCGGCGATCGCCCATGGCAGCACCATGGTGCGGGTCGGCACCGCCATCTTCGGTGCCCGTGATTACTCATAAACAGGCACAGTGAATGCAGCGCGCCTGCAGGGTAAGCAGACCTGTCCGCGTTCACGTCATCAATTCAGGAGCGTTTGATGCAGCATAGAACTCTCGCCTTTATCGGGGCGGGCACGCAGGGCTCCGCAGTCATTTCATCAGCAGGAGAGCAAGATGCAGCATAAGATCCTCGCCTTTATCGGGGCGGGCAACATGAGCCGCAGTATCATTGCCGGCCTGGTGCAGGCGGGCTATCCGGCGGATCGGATCCTGGCCGCCAACCCGAGCCGTCCCAAACTCGACGCACTGGCCAGCCAGTTTGGTATCCGCGTCACTCAGGATAACGCCGAGGCGGCCCGGGCGAGCGATGTCATAGTGCTGGCGGTCAAGCCACAGCTGATGGCGGGCATGCTTAGCTCCCTGGTCGCCGAGCTGGGCTCGCTGGAAGGCAGGCTGCTCATCTCCATCGCCGCCGGCATCAAGGTCGAGCGGTTGCAGGAGATGGCAGGGGGTCATGGGCGCATCATTCGTACCATGCCGAACACCCCTTCCCTGCTGGGATTGGGGATGACGGGCCTGTATGCGCCGCCTGCCATAGGGCAGGAGGATCGCGATTTTGCCGAGCAGATGATGCAGTCTGTGGGCAAGACCCTCTGGACCTCGCAGGAGTCAGGCATCAACGGCGTCATCGCGGCGGCGGGCAGTGCGCCGGCCTACTTCTTCCTGTTCATGCAGGCGATCGCCGAAGAGGCCGAGGCCATGGGCTTCTCACCGGAGCAGGCTCGCCTGCTGGTGCAGCAGACCGCGCTCGGGGCTGCCGCCATGGTGGAGCAGAACCCGCAGCTCTCCCTGCAGACCCTGCGCGAGCAAGTGACCAGCAAGGGCGGCACCACGGCCGAGGCCGTCAAGACCTTCCAGGAGCAGGGGCTGATGCCGCTGACCGCGCGTGCCATGCAGGCGGCCGTCACCCGAGCCGCCGAAATGGAAACTCTTTTCTGAACCTTTTTTTGAACAGGAGCCCGGATGAACACCGCTTACTTTCTGATTAACACGATTTTCGATATCTACCTCATGGTGGTGTTGCTGCGCGTCTGGCTGCAGTGGGCCCGCGCCGATTTCTACAATCCCATGAGCCAGATGGTGGTCAAGCTGACCAATCCGCTGGTGATCCCGCTGCGCCGCGTCATTCCCGGCTTCGGCGGGCTGGACATGGCCTCGGTGTTGCTGGCCCTGGTCATCGCCTTCGCCAAGCTGGCGCTGCTCAAGAGCATGAACGTGCTGTTGACCGACTGGCTCACCCTCAGCCTGTTCGCCTTCCTCACCGTGCTGAAGAAAGCGGGCTCCATGATCTTCTGGGTGCTGTTGATCCGCGCCATCCTGAGCTGGGTCAGCCAAGGCCGCAACCCCATCGAATACGTGATGCATCAGTTGACCGAGCCCTTCCTTGCGCCGATCCGCCGTATCCTGCCGGCCCTGGGTGGGCTGGATCTTTCGGTGCTGGTCGCCTTTATCGCGCTGCAGGCCATAAACTATCTGTTAGGAGATCTGTTCGGCCAGCTGTGGTGGATGATCTGATGCCAGCCGTCCTGCAAGAGGGGGACGGGCTGACGCTGCATCTGATGATCCAGCCCAAGGCGAGCCGGGATCAGATCGTCGGATTGCATGGCGACGAGTTGAAAGTGGCCATCACGGCACCGCCGGTGGATGGCCAGGCCAATGGCCATTTGATCAAGTACCTGGCCAAGCAATTCAAGGTGGCCAAGGGGCAGGTTCGCATCGTGCGGGGGGAGCTTGGGCGGCACAAGACGGTCACCATAGAGGCGCCAAGGCAGATCCCCGCCGAGATTGAAGCCCTGCTGGAGAGCGGAACACGAGAAGGATGACATCATGAAAACAGCCTGGATTAGCTGCCTGTTGGCACTGTTGATGACGCTGCCATTGCGGGCCGAACAGATGAAGGAGCTGGGCCCCTGGCAGGTGCATTACAACGCCTTCAACTCCAGCTTCCTCACCCCCGAGGTGGCCAAGGCCTACGGTCTGGAGCGCAGCCGTTATAACGGCATCATCAATATCGCGGTGCAGAACAAGCAAGGGGTAGCCCAGGCGGTTGGCATCAGCGGCGAGGCCAAGAACCTGACCGGTACCATCCGCACCCTGAGTTTTCAGGAGGTGAAGGAGGGGGAGTCCATCTACTATCTGGCGGTGCTGCCCTATCGCAATGAGGACACCTACCAGTTCACCCTGAAGATCATAGGGGAGGGGCAGCAGCAGACCCTGACCTTCCAGCAGACCTTCTACGTCGACTGATCCGGGTCGATGAAAAATGCCCCGAACCTGTGTTCGGGGCATTTTTTTGTCCGTCGTTCGCCCAAAAGGCGATGCCAGTGGCCTCAGCGGCTGGCCAGCGGGTAGGTGAAGAAGGCCAGGTGAGCGAAGTTGAACAGGAAATGCAGCAGGATGGCGACACTCAGCCGTCCGCTCCACAGGAATGCCAGCCCGTAGCAGGCTCCCGCCAGGGCGGCAAACAGCATTAGCAGCGGGCCACCGGCCAGGTGCGCGGCCCCGAACAGCAGGCTGGCGATCAGGATGCCCACCCAGATCTGACGGCGCTTGGCGATGGCCTGCTGGATAAAGCCCCGAAACAGTGCCTCCTCCGCCACGCAGGTGAACAGCAGGTTGTTGAGGGCAAACAGCCACCACCAGTGAGGCAGACCCAGCTCCGGCTTGAGGGCGCCGAGTTGCCAGGCGAGGAGCAACAGGGCCGCCAGTGGCAGGATGAGCAGGGCCAGCGGTCGCCAGCGAATCGGCCCACCCGGGCCGAGCAGGGCGGGCCAGGCCAGCAGCAGACCGAAGAAGATCAGCGGCTTGTCCAGGTTGAGATAGAGGCTGAAGGGCACGCTGGCGGGGCCCGCCAGCACCCGATCCAGCACCCTGGGGTTGTCAAAACCCGGCACCAGATGCAGCGTCAGGGCGATGGCCCACAGCAGCACCAGGCCGAGTGACACCCCGCGCCAGGGCATGGACAGCCTGGGGGTTCGCCAGGCCAGCAACAGGCCGGCGAGGCTGGCCAGCAGGGCGATGGGGCTGAGTCGCTCAAACCAGAGCGCGGCCAGCAGGGCCACCCCGAGCAGGAGCAGACCAGGCTTCTGCTGACGAGCGAGGCAGAGCAGCACGGCGAGCGCCAGGGTTCCCCAGATCAGGGCATCAGATAGTGGCAGCATTGAGTCTCCTTTCATCTTTGAGGGGACGCACCTTAACGAGCCGCCATGCCGTGACACAAGGGTCAATAGACGGGTCGGATCCCTGTACTGCCGGTCAAGGCGGGCGTGTCGGGATACAAAAAAGCCGGAGCAGAGGCTCCGGCTATGGCTATCTCAGTAGCGACCTTGTGCCATTCATTGGCATCCTGGCGGCATAAAAGACTGATTTTCTGACTCAACGCAGATGCTTATCGGCCAGATTCCGCGATCACGCGGGCGATGATGCTATCGATACGCTTGGTCGCTGGCTTATCGACCTGATTCGGCGATCACGCGGGCGATGATGCTATCGATACGCTTGGTCGCTGGCTTATCGAGCTGATTCGGCGATCACGCGGGCGATGATGCTATCGATACGCTTGGTCGCTGGCTTATCGACCTGATTCGGCGATCACGCGGGCGATGATATCGGCCCGCTTGGTGGCTTCCAGCTCGCCAAGGGCGATCAGGCCAGCCTTGAAGATGACGTTCTTCGGCAGACTGACGTCGTCCAGGGTGGCGATGGCCTCCACGTGCATGCCGTTCAGACGGCTGGCATCGCGCGGGCTCAGGTTGACCTGGGTGTTCATCACCTGCTTGCCCTTCTTCTTGGGGGGGACGGCTTTCTTGGTGGATTCCTGTTCTTCGTCTTCCGGCAGTTCGTCATCAAAATCGTAAATAGACATAGTCAATCCTGTTGGTTTGCGGCGGGCAGTTTGCCCGATCATCACGGTTATTCAGCCCATATCCTCGTTGCGGATAAAGGCGCGCCAGGAGGCAAGCACCTGGGCAAAATCTTCCAGCCCGCACATGGCCAGTTGCTCATCATCGTAGTAGGCGAGATCGTCGAGATCCTCGTCCAGCGAGATATTGAGGACGTTGGCTTTCACCTCCGCCTCTTCATGGGTGAGCAACAGCGAATAGTCGCCGCCGGGCAGGCTGTATTCGACCAGGGCGCGGCTGGAGAGCCGGTCGATGATGGTGAACAGCTCATCGAGTTTCTCCTCATCCTTGCCCACCTCGTCGATCAGCCATTGGCCGATGGCTTCATGGCCCATGGAGAACCGGGCGCGATAGCCACCGAACGGGTCGCGGCGAAATTCATAGTCCATAGCGGGGTCCATAGCGAAAGGGTGGGGCCATCACCACGGCGTGGCGTCTGGCGCCGATTCGTGATCCATGGTGGGGCACACCTGAGGTAAAGTGGCCTATTCTAGCGATCCCCCCCGCGCTTGTCTTGATGATGTGACATCTTTGCAGCGTTACCTCGTTTTTTGTTCGGAGATCCCATGCAGTTAAATGACGCGCTCGCTCATCGGATTGTCAGTCTGGCGATAAAGATCCTGTGGTTCCCGGTCGATGTGAACGAGGGAGAGCAGGGCCCCATCATCGCCTCCGACGAGATCAGGAGAGCCCATGCAGCTAAATGATACCCTGGCCCGGCAGATCGTCAGCCGGGCGATGAAGATCCTCTCATTCTCGGTCAACGTGATGGATGAACGTGGCCTCATCATCGCCTCCGGCAATCCGGAGCGGCTGCACCAGCGCCACGAGGGGGCCGTGCTGGCGCTGACCGAGAACCGGGTGGTGGAGATCAGCGAGGCCACCGCCCAGCAGCTCAAGGGGGTGCGACCCGGCATCAACCTGCCCATCGCCTATCAGGGGGAGCTGCTCGGGGTCATCGGCATCTCGGGGGATCCGGAGGAAGTGCGCGCTTACGCCGAGCTGGTGCGGATGACCGCCGAGCTGATCCTCGAGCAGGCGGCGCTGACCGAGCAACTGCAGTGGGACAAGCGCCACAAGGAGGAGCTGGTGCTGCAGCTCATCCGTGGCGAGGGGCGGGTCGATCAGCTGCAGCAGGCGGCCCGCTTCCTCGAGCTGGATCTGGCCCAGCCTCGGGTGGTGGCCGTGCTGACGCTGGAGGAGGCCGATCCCGCCCGGTTGCGGGAGCTGGTGCATCTGCTGGAGTACCCGGAGCGGGACAACCTGGTGGCCATCAACGGCCTGGACGAGATAGTGGTGCTCAAGCCGGCCCAGCTCAGCGACGGCGTCTGGCAATCGGCGCAGGAGCGCAGCCGCATCAAGCAGCTGCTGGCCCGCATTCCCCATTTCAAGGTGCGCATCGGGGTGGGTGATTACTTCTCCGGGATCGATGGCCTGGCCCGCTCCTATCAGACCGCCCGCGACACCCTGCGCCGTGGCATGCGCCAGGCGCCGCGCAAGCAGGTCTACTTCTTCGAGGATTACCGGCTGCCGGTGCTGCTCGGCAGCCTGGCGGACTCCTGGCAGGCGGATCAGCTGCGGGCCCCCCTGCTCAGGCTGGCGCAAGAGGATGCAAAGGGAACGCTGCAAAAGACGCTGCGCCAATATTTCTTGCAGGATTGTGATCTGCATCCCTGTGCCGATGCCTTGTTCATTCATCCCAATACCCTGCGTTACCGGCTGACCCGGATAGAACAGATAACAGGGTTAAATTTCAACAAGTTAGATGACAAGTTCCTGCTCTATCTCGGGCTCAATCTCGACGGTTGATTTGTTCATATGAACAAAAAGTGACGATATGAAAACGAAAGCTTTGGCTTTTCGGCCAAAGCTTTCCGACCCGGGATCACCATAATGGCCACCACTTACTCCCACTCAAGGTGCCCGTCATGATCCCTGTATCCGCGCTCGGTGCTCTCGCTGCGCTCTCCATCGCCATCTTCCTCATCCTGAAGAAGGTGCCGCCCGCTTACGGCATGATCGTCGGTGCCCTGGCCGGTGGCCTGATCGGCGGAGCCGACCTGACCCAGACCGTCGCCCTGATGATCGGCGGCGCCCAGGGGATCACCACCGCCGTGATGCGGATCCTGGCGGCCGGCGTGCTGGCCGGCGTGCTGATCGAATCCGGTGCCGCCACCACCATCGCCGAAACCATCGTCAAGAAGCTCGGCGAGACCCGTGCCCTGTTGGCGCTGGCGCTGGCCACCCTGATCCTGACCGCGGTCGGCGTGTTCGTGGACGTGGCCGTCATCACTGTCGCCCCCATCGCCCTGGCCATCGCTCGCCGTGCCGACCTCTCCAAGGCCGCCATCCTGCTGGCCATGATAGGTGGCGGCAAGGCGGGCAACGTCATGTCCCCCAACCCGAACGCCATCGCCGCGTCCGACGCCTTCCACCTGCCGCTCACCTCGGTGATGGCGGCCGGCATCATCCCGGGCCTGTTTGGTCTGGTGATGGCCTACTGGCTGGCCAAGCGCCTCAACAACAAGGGCAGCAAGGTCGCCGCCGACGAGGTAGTGAGCTTTGACGGTGCCCAGCTGCCTGGCTTCCTGGCCGCCATCAGCGCGCCCCTGGTCGCCATCCTGCTGCTGGCCCTGCGCCCGCTGGCCGGTATCGTCGTGGATCCGCTCATCGCCCTGCCGCTCGGCGGCCTGGTCGGCGCCCTGATGATGGGCAAGTTCAGCAAGGTGAACCAGTTTGCGGTATCCGGTCTGGCCCGCATGGCGCCGGTGGCCATCATGCTGCTGGGTACCGGTACCCTGGCGGGCATCATCGCCAACTCCGGTCTGAAGGATGTGCTGATCAGCGGCCTGACCGCCTCCGGTCTGCCCTCCTACCTGCTGGCCCCCATCTCCGGTGCCCTGATGTCGCTGGCGACCGCCTCGACCACAGCCGGTACCGTGGTGGCCTCCAACGTGTTCAGCTCCACCCTGATCGAACTCGGCATCACCAGCCTGGCCGGCGCCGCCATGATCCACGCCGGTGCCACCGTGTTTGACCACATGCCGCACGGCTCCTTCTTCCATGCCACCGGGGGCAGCGTCCACATGGGCGTGAGCGAGCGTCTGAAGCTCATCCCCTACGAAACTGCCGTCGGTCTGACCATTGCAGCCGTCTCCACCCTGATGTTTGGCGTGTTTGGTCTCGCCTAAGGAACTGATATGAAAATTGTTATCGCACCAGATTCATTCAAGGAGAGCCTGAGCGCCATGGCGGTGGCCGATGCCATCGAGGCCGGTTTCAAGCAGATATTGCCCGACGCCACCTACATCAAGCTGCCCATGGCCGATGGCGGCGAGGGCACGGTACAGTCGCTGATCGACGCCACCGGTGGTCGCATCCTGCCGGTCGAAGTGACGGCGCCGCTCGGCAACAAGGTGCAGGGCTTCGTCGGCCTGCTGGGGGATGGCGAGCGGGCCATCATCGAGATGGCGGCGGCCTCCGGCCTGCACCTGGTGGCACCGGAGCGGCGCAACCCGCTGCTCACCTCCAGCTGGGGCACGGGTGAGCTGATCCTGGCGGCGCTGGAGATGGGGGTGACCCACCTCATCCTCGGCATCGGTGGCAGCGCCACCAATGACGGCGGTGCCGGCATGATCCAGGCGCTCGGTGGCAAGCTGCTCAAGGCCGATGGCAGCCCCATCGCCCTGGGCGGCGGGGCCTTGAGTGAGTTGGCGCGCATCGATCTGAGCGGGCTGGATCCTCGCCTGACCGGCCTCACCATCGAGGTGGCCTGTGACGTGGACAACCCGCTGTGCGGCCCGAAAGGCGCCTCCGCCGTGTTCGGCCCGCAGAAGGGGGCGACCCCGGAGATGGTGGCCCAGCTGGACGCCAATCTGGCCCATTACGCGGATTGCATCGAGCAGGCCCTCGGCAAACAGGTGAAGGCCATCCCGGGGGCGGGCGCCGCCGGTGGCATGGGCGCCGCCCTGGTGGGGTTGCTGGGCGCCGAACTCAAGCCCGGCATCCAGATCGTCATCGAGGCGCTGAAGCTGGCCGAGGCGGTGGCCGATGCGGATCTGGTCATCACCGGTGAGGGGCGGATCGACAGCCAGACCATCCATGGCAAGACCCCCATCGGGGTGGCGCGCTGCGCCAAGCAGTTCGGCAAGCCGGTGATCGGCATCTCCGGCTGCCTCACCGACGATTACGGCGTGGTGCACGAGCACGGCCTGGACGCGGTGTTTGCCGTGGTCAACCGCGCCATGTCCCTGCCAGAGGCGCTGGCGACCGCCACCACCAACCTGCAGCTCACGGCCCGCAACGTGGCCGCCCTCTATATGCTGCGCAACTAATCCCTCTTCTGGCCGGCGCATGGCGCCGGCCACTTCCTGTCCCGTGTAGCGGATGTGGTTGGCTGCCTGGCAGCAAACGCTCTGACGCACCTTGCCGATCCCTGGATCGGCTTTTTTCATTATCCCGCTGTCTTTTATGTGGTTTTTGTATTCTGCCCGGATGCTTTGCGGCATAGTGATCCCCCCCCACACTGAGGGGCAACGTGCGAGGAGCAACCCATGATCTTGCTGACCCTGGGGGTAGTGCTATTTACCCTGATCCACCTCTATCCCTGCTTCGCCGTGACCCACCGTGCCCGCCTGCGCGATCGGCTGGGAGTGCAGCGTTACAAGGGGCTCTTCTCGCTGCTGGTGTTCGTCGCCATCGCCTGCATCATCGCCGGCTGGCGCAGTGCCAGCCCCCTGCCGCTCTACTTTCTGCCAACCTGGGGCCACGCCCTGGTGATGGCAACCATGCCCGTCGCGCTGATCCTGCTCTGCGCAGGTCAGGGACCCAACCACTTTCGGCGCTGGCTGGTGCATCCCCAGCTCATCGGCACCCTGCTGTGGGCGGGCAGCCATCTGGCGGTGAACAGCGAGGCTCGCTCCCTGGTGTTGTTCGGTGGGCTGGGGCTCTGGGCGCTGGTCAGCATCGTCTGGATTTCGGTGCGCGACTGGCGGCAGAAGCCGCGACCCGAGGCGAACTGGCAGGGCACCGGGATCTGCGTGGGCGCCGGTCTGGCGCTGACGGCGCTGATGATCTTCTGGGGCCACGGCTGGCTGACCGGGATCCCCTTGTACTGATCCCTGAACCAGATGGCGAGTTCTCGCGTATGATGCGAAAAAATTGAGGAGTCACGTCAATGAAATGGTTCAGCCTGTTGTTATTGCTCGGCGCGAGTGCGGCCTCTGCGGCCTGTCCCGATTACTTCAACCTGGAGCAGAGGGAGCTCAACAGCACCCAGCGCCACAATCTCTGTCAGCTGACCGAGGGCAAGGTGGTGCTGGTGGTCAACACCGCCTCCTATTGTGGTTATCGCGGCCAGTTCGCCGATCTGGAGCGGCTCTATCAGGGTTACAAGGAACGGGGGCTGATCGTGCTGGGCTTCCCCTCCAACGACTTCTGGCAGGAGTCCGGGGATGAGGGCAAGACCGCCTCTGTCTGTCGGCGCGACTACGGCGTGACCTTCCCCATGTTCAACCGGATCGCCGTGCGCGGGGACGATGCCAGCCCGCTCTACAAGGGACTGGCGGCCGCCGCCGGTGGCGATGCCCCTGGCTGGAACTTCCACAAGTACCTGATCGGCCGCGATGGCAAGCTGATCGCGAGCTACGGTGCCAATCAGAGTCCGGATGCCGATCCGCTGCTGGCCGCGGTGAAACAGGCCCTCGATCGCTAGGCCTCGCCGGGCGGCTCTGGAATAATGGCGGCATCCCCCTCAATCTGGTAACCCCGTGCTGCAACGCCTTCCCCAAATGGTGATCTTCGATGCCTTGGTCCGTGAGCAGGGCATCTCCGCCGCCGCGCGCCGGCTCGGTGTCTCCAAGTCCCACATCAGCAAGCAGCTGGCCCAGCTCGAGACCGAGCTCGGTGCCCAGCTGGTGCAGCGCACCACCCGTCGCTTCGCCCTGACCGAGCTCGGCCAGGAGTATGCCCGCCACTGTCGCGCCCTGGTGGCGGTTGGACTGGAGGCGGACTCCATGGTGGCGGAGCGCCGTGGCAAGGTGAGCGGCGTGCTGCATCTTGGGGTCGGCCAGTCCTTCGGCCGACTGCACGTGATCCCGCGCCTCAAGGCGTTTCAGGATCGCTACCCCGGGCTGGAGCTGGAAGTCTCCCTGTTCGATCACAGAACCAACCTGGTGGATGAGGGGCTGGATCTCTGGATCACTACTTATGAGGACAAGCCCCAGGCGCTGGTGGGGCAGCGCCTGGCGGACATCCACTTCGTGCTGGTGGCCTCGCCGGACTACCTCCTGAGCCACGGTACCCCGCTGCAGCCCAAGGATCTGGCCCAGCACAACTGCATCACCTACCAGAGCCGGGAGCGGCGCTATCACGAGTGGTCGTTCCGCCAGGGCAAGGAGCGCCAGACGGTGCAGGTGGCCGGCAACTACCGGGTGGATCTGGCGGAGGCGGTGCGGGACGCCGCCCTGGCCGGGCTCGGCATCGCCTATGTCGCCAACTACTTGCTGGACAAGGAGTTGCAATCAGGCCAGCTCATTCCCCTGCTGCCCCAGTGGCGACCGAACCAGAAGATGGCGGTGCACGCCGTCTACGCTAGGCGCGAGCATCTGGATCCCAAGATCCGGCTGTTCATCGACTTCCTCAAGGAGAGCTTCGGCCCCGAACCCTATTGGGAGCAGCGGCTCGCTCCCTGGCTCGGCGGCAAATTGTCCGGTGCAGAGGAATAATCGTTTCCATATACGAACACTGGCTTTCGCCTGATATCAAAATTGAACCAAATCAGCACCTTGGCGCAACCGATATCGTGAAAACGTTTTTGCTAACAGATCCGTAACCAGGCGGGCTTGCAGTAACCACGCGGGAGGAGCAGAATCCGCGCCCATCTTTTACCCCACTAGATGGAATCCCTATGATTGCCCTGCTCGGCATCCTGAGTATCCTGGCGATGGCCGTACTCTGCTCTGATAATCGTCGTCGTATCCCGTTGCGAACAGTCGGCCTGGCCCTCTGTCTGCAAATCCTCTTCGCCGCGCTGGTGCTCTGGCTGCCCGCCGGTCAGAGCGTGCTGAACGGGGTCAGCGAGAGTGTCAGCAGCGTGATCGGCTACGGTCAGGAGGGGATCGCCTTCCTGTTCGGCGATCTGGCCAAGTTCAAGCTGGGCTTCATCTTCGCGTTCAACGTGCTGCCGGTCATCATCTTCTTCTCCGCCCTCATCGCCATCCTCTACCACATCGGCCTGATGCCCAAGGTGATCGCCCTGCTCGGCGGCGGCCTGCAGAAACTGCTGGGCACCGGCCGTGCCGAGAGCCTCTCCGCCACCGCCAACATTTTCGTCGGCATGGTGGAGGCGCCCCTGGTGGTCAAGCCCTACCTCTCCAAGATGTCCGATTCCCAGTTCTTCGCGGTGATGAGCTGCGGCCTGGCCTCGGTGGCCGGCGGCACCCTGGTGGGCTACGCCAGCATCGGCGTCGAGCTGAAATACCTGATCGCGGCGGCCTTCATGTCGGCCCCCGCCGGTCTGGCCATGGCCAAGATCCTGGTGCCCCCCAGTGCCGATGAGGTGGATCACCACCAGGACGTGGAGATGCCGCGCTCGACCAACGTCATCGAAGCGGCGGCCGACGGCGCCATGGCGGGTCTGAACATCGCGGTGGCGGTGGGTGCCACCCTGCTGGCCTTCGTCGGGGTGATCGCCCTGTTCAACGGTCTGATCGGCTGGGCCGGGGATCTGGTGGGGCTGGAGCTGAGCTTCCAGATCATCCTGGGCTGGCTGTTTGCCCCCGTCTCCTGGCTCATCGGTGTGCCCTGGGATCAGGCTCAGGCGGCCGGCGCCCTGATCGGCACCAAGATCGTCATCAACGAGTTCGTCGCCTTCATCGCCCTGGTGCAGGATCAGACCCTGGATGCCTCGAGCAAGGCCATCGTCACCTTCGCCCTGTGCGGCTTCGCCAACATCTCCTCCATGGCGATCCTGATCGGCGGCCTGGGGGCCATGGTACCGGAGCGCAAGGCCTTCATCGCCCGTTACGGCATGCGTGCGATTCTGGCGGGGGTGCTGGCGAACCTGATGAGCGCCTCCCTGGCCGGGCTCTTCCTCGCCCTCTGATGTGACCCCGAAGCTAGCACCTTCCGGTCAAGGCCCGCTTCGGCGGGCTTTTTTGTGGCCGGACGACAGGCAAAAAAAAGCGCCTCTGGGGAGGCGCGGGGAAAAAGACAGATTGGAAGCGTCACACGGGTGGTACCTGGATGAAGGATGTTCCGTGCCATCCAAGTATGAAGCCATGATGCCAGCTCCTGTCTGAAGCCCTTCTGAGGCGATTCTTCATACTATGTTCATTTTGCTAAACGCCGGGTGGGGTCAGTTCAAAGCCTCTGCTCTCCTGCTCCAGCGCCAATAGCCAGCGTTTGATGGGCAGGCCTCCGCCATATCCGATCAGCTCGCCGCTGCGGCCTATGACCCTGTGGCAGGGCACTATGATGCTCAAAGGATTGCGGCCGTTGGCGGCGCCCACCGCCCGCATCGCCTTGGGATTGCCGATGGCCCGGGCGATCTCCAGATAGCTGGTGGTCTCGCCGTAGGGGATCTCGCACAGGGCCTGCCAGACGGATTGCTGGAAGGGGGTGCCCCGGGCGGCGAGCGGCAGGTCAAAGCGTTGCAGCCGGCCGGCGAAGTAGGCCTCGAACTGCTCGATGAAGGGGGCGAGCGCCACCTCGTCCCGCTGCCATTCCGGTGCCGGCATCACGGGCCGCTCACCTCGCACGAACTCCACATAGCGCAGCCCGTCCCGATCGATGGCGACGAGCAAGGGACCATGGGCGCTGTCGCAGAAGCTGTATCTCATCTGTGTTGATTCCTTGGCGTGGGCAGTCGAGGTCACTCCAGCACGGGTTTGCCGCGGGCCGACTTGATGTCCCCCTTGCGCTTCTTGGCGTCGACCCGCTTGCGCTGGGAGCTGCGGGTCGGCTTGGTGGCGTGGCGGGCCTTGGGGCGCCAGGCGGCCTTCTTCAGCAGCTCGGTCAGCCGGCTCATGGCCTCCTTGCGATTCATGTCCTGGCTGCGATGGGTCTCGACCCTGATCTGGATGAAGCCGTCGTGCACCCGGCTGTCGCTCAGCTTCTCCAGCCCCTCCTTGTAGAGATCCGGCAGGCTGGGGGAGTCGCGGTAATCGAAGCGCAGCCAGACGGCGGAGTCGGTCTTGTTGACGTGCTGACCGCCGGCGCCCTGGGCGCGCATGGTCTGGAACTGCAGCTCGTGCCAGGGGATGGTCACGCTGTTGGAGATGACTAACATGGGGTGATGCTCTCATTTGGTGCATCAAGGGAGTCTGGTGCAGCTTGGTGCCTCAATATGGGGCGAGATGCGCTTCCTTGGTGATCCTGGGTCCTAATGGCCCAAGGGTTAAAGCCTATCTTTATGAAAATAAACAATAAAAATACTTGGCACAAGAATTGAAGTCTCTATCCACGACATACCATGGATTGGGAGCAACCAGATGAAGCTGATTACTGCGATTATCAAACCCTTCAAGTTGGACGATGTGCGCGAGGCCATCGCCAGCCTGGGGGTCGAGGGCCTGACCGTGTCCGAGGTCAAGGGCTTCGGTCGTCAGAAGGGACACACCGAATTATACCGGGGAGCCGAGTATCAGGTCGACTTCCTGCCGAAGGTTAAACTGGAGATCGCCACCGCCGACGAGAACGTGGAAGGGGTGATCGAGGCCATTTGCAAAGCGGCTTATACCGGCAAGATCGGTGATGGCAAGATTTTCGTCTACGACCTGCTGCAGGCGGTCCGCATCCGTACCGGTGAGAGCGACGACGAGGCACTGTGATCCCTTATGACCATTTTGCTGCCTGTCGGTCGGGGTGAGCGGGGACAGCCAGTCTGGCCGAAATGAGTGATATATCATCGAGAGGCTGGGTGGGATTCCATCCGGCCTCTTTGTTTGGTCGATGGTTAAATATGTGATCCTACCTGTGTAAACGACCTTGATACTGTTGTCTCGACTGTGCAGAATGCAAACGAAAATAGTTATCAATCGATACATGTACAAGGAATGGATGATGAAAATGAAGATGTTGGCGCTGCTCTTCTCCTCGCTGGTCACCCAGTCGGCATTGGCTGCAGGGGAGGTGAACGTCTACTCCAACCGGCAAGATGAGCTGATCAAGCCCATCATCCAGCAGTTCGAGAAGGAATCGGGTATCAAGGTCAACGTGGTGTTCGCCAAAGAGGGGCTGAACGAGCGTCTGGAACGGGAAGGCAAGCTCTCCCCGGCGGATCTGATGCTGACCGTCGACATCAGCCGTCTGACCGATCTGGTGGACAAGGATCTGGTGCAGCCGGTGGACAGCAAGACACTGCAGGAGAACATCCCCTCCATCTATCGTGATCCGGACAACAAGTGGTTCGCCCTGACCACCCGGGTGCGCGCCATCTACTCCAGCAAGGATCGTCTCGGCAAGCTCGACACCATCCGCTACGAAGATCTGGTCAAGCCTGAATTCAAAGGAAAAATTTGTACCCGCAGCGGCAAGCACGAGTACAATGTGGCGCTGGTTTCGTCCATGATTGCCCATCACGGTATGGCGGACACCAAGACCTGGCTGGAAGGGGTCAAGGCCAACCTGGCGCGCAAGCCGCAAGGCAACGACCGGGATCAGGTCAAGGCGATCAAGGACGGTATCTGCGATCTGTCGCTGGGCAACAGCTACTACCTGGGCGCCATGCTGAAAGACCCGGCGCAGAAATCCTGGGCCGAGGCGGTTTACATCAACTTCCCGAACCAGGCTGATCGCGGTGCCCACGTCAACGTGAGCGGCGTGGCCATGACCAAGTACGCCAAGAACAAGGACGCCGCCCAGAAGCTGATGGAGTTCCTCTCTGGCGACACCGCCCAGCACATGTATGCGGACGTGAATGCCGAGTATCCGGTCAAGGCCGGGGTCGAGCCTTCCGCCATGGTCAAGTCCTGGGGCAGTTTCAAGTCTGACTCCCTGCCGGTCAGCGACTATGCCAAGCACCGCAAGGACGCCTTGCAGCTGCTGGATGAAGTGAAATTCGACTTGTAATCAGATGGGGCCTAAGGCCCCATCAATCGCTGTGGTCTCATGAAAAATTTTGGATGGATTGCCGGCAGCTGGGCCACCGCCCTGCTGCTGGGTTTGCCGGTGCTTGCCCTCATCTTCTCTGCCTTCTCGGCAGACGGAGACCTGTTTCGCCACCTCGCCGATACGGTACTGCTCGATTACCTTGGCAACACCTCAGGGCTGGTGCTGGGGGTAGTGCTGCTCAGCCTGCTGTTCGGGGTGCCCACCGCCTGGCTGGTCGCCATGTGCCAGGTGCCGGGGCGCCGCGCCCTGCAGTGGGCGCTGATGCTGCCCATGGCCATGCCCTCCTACATAGTGGCTTACGTCTATACCGACCTGCTCGACTACTCGGGCCCGCTGCAGGCGGGGCTGAGATCCCTGTTTGACTGGCAAAGCCCGGTCGATTACTGGTTCCCGGCCATCCGCTCCCTCGGCGGTGCCGCCTGGGTGCTGGCGCTGGTGCTCTTCCCCTATGTCTATCTGCTGGCGCGCGCCTCCTTCCTGGAGCAGTCGGTCAGCCTGATCCACTCCAGCCGATTGCTCGGTTGCACCCCCTGGCAGAGCTTTCGTCGCCTCAGCCTGCCCCTGGCCCGTCCTGCCATCATGGTGGGGGCGTCGCTGGTGGCGATGGAGACACTGGCAGACTTCGCCACAGTCCACTTCTTTGCCATCAACACCCTGACGACGGCCATTTACGACACCTGGCTCGGCTATGGCAGCCTGGCCACAGCCGCCCGGCTCTCCTGCCTGATGTTGCTGGCTGTGGTGCTGCTCATCGCCCTGGAGCGCCGCTCCCGCCAGCGCCAGCAGGTGTTCCAGAAATCCATGGGCCATGAGCAGCCCCTGCGCTACCCCCTCAAGGGGGCCAGCCGTCTGCTGGCCGGGCTCTGGTGCTGGGGACTGGTGCTGGCCGGTTTCGGCCTGCCGTTCGTCATACTGCTGGACTACGGGGTGCGCTACTTCGAGTTGTCGTGGACGCCGGAATTCGTGCGTTTCGCTGGCAACAGTCTGCTCATCTCGGCCCTGACTGCCCTGCTCGCCATGGCCATAGCCCTGCTGCTCGGCTTCTTCCGCCGCCTCGATGGCGGCACCCGCAGCCTGCTGCCCCTGCGCATCGCCGCCACCGGCTATGCCATGCCGGGCACAGTGCTGGCCATCGGGGTGCTGGTGCCGCTGACGGCGCTGGATTTTGGTCTCAACGATCTGGCCGAGTGGCTCGGGATGCAGGGGCCAGGCCTGCTGCTGACCGGCACCCTCACCGCCATCGTATTCGGCTACCTGGTGCGCTTCGTGGCCATCGCCATCGGCTCGGTGGAGAGCAGCATGGGCAAGGTCTCCCCCAGCCTCGACATGGCGGCCCGCTCCCTGGGGCAGGGGACGGGGGGCATGCTGCGCCGGGTGCATCTGCCCCTGGTGAGACGCGGCCTCTTTGCCGGTGCCATGCTGGTGTTCATCGAATCCATGAAGGAGCTGCCCGCGGCTTTGCTGCTGCGGCCGTTCAACTTCGAGACCCTGGCCACCCACGTCTACCAGTTCGTCTCGGACGAGATGCTGGAGCGGGGGGCGCTCGGCGCCATCGTCATAGTGCTGGTGGGGCTGGTGCCGCTTATCTGGGTCAACCGCAGCCTGGACAGCCCGGGTCACTAGGCCCGTTATCAGGGTATATGAGGGCATCCCGGCCAGCGGCGGGGATGCCATGAAACGAGAGGAACCGAGTCGTGTCTTGCTTGCAAGTAGAGAAGGTAAGCTGCCGTTATAACGGCCAGAACGTGCTGGAACAGCTCTCCCTGACGGTGGCCGACAACGAGATCGTCTGCCTGCTCGGGGCGAGCGGCTGTGGCAAGACCACGCTGCTCAAGGCCGTCGCCGGCCTGCTGCCGCTGGCGGAAGGCAGCATTCGTCTCGGCGAGACCCTGCTGGATGGGCCCGGTGTGACGGTGTCGCCTGAGCGCCGCCACATCGGCATGATCTTTCAGGATTACGCCCTCTTCCCCCACCTGACGGTGGCCGAGAACATCGGCTTCGGGCTGACTCGGGTGCCTCGCGACAGCCGCCAGCAGCAGATCGAGGAGGCGCTGACCCTGGTCAACCTGCAGGGGCTGGGGGATCGCTATCCCCATCAGCTCTCCGGTGGCCAGCAGCAGCGGGTTGCCATCGCTCGCGCTTTGGTCTGCAAGCCCAAGTTGATGCTGCTGGACGAGCCCTTCTCCAACATTGATACCCAGGTGAGAATGAAGCTGATCCTCGAGATCCGCGCCCTGCTCAAGCGTCAGGGAATCGGCGCCATCTTCGTCAGCCACAGCAAGGAGGAGGCGTTCGCCTTCGCCGATCGGCTGGCGCTGTTCCGGGCCGGTCATATCGAGCAGGTGGGCCAGCCGGAGCAGCTCTATCGCCGCCCCGAGAACCGCTTCGTGGCGGAATTTCTCGGCGGGGTCAACTATCTGGCGGCCGAGGTGGTGGACAGCCACTGCGTGCAGACAGCGCTCGGGGTCATCTGTGGCCATGAGCCGCACGGTCGCGTCCCGGGAGAGCGGCTGCAGCTGATGCTTAGGCCCCAGCAGTTGGCGTTGACGGCCGCCGCTGACGGCGACTTGCTGGTGCGGGAGCAGCAGTTCCTCGGCCATCACTGCCGGGTGCTGGTGGCGTGTGGGGAGCAACTACTGGAGGCCAGCATCGGCGAGCCGCTGGAGGGGGAGAGGGCGCGGGTCACTGTGGCCCCCCATGCTCTGGTGCTGTTCGACTCTTTGCCCTGATAGCGATGTGAAATCAAGGAATTGGCCCGGTTCCGGTTTATAATCCCGCCACGCCTTTAGCCAATGTCTTTGGAGAGAGAAATGAAAGCCCAAGCCGGGATCTGCGCAGAGCCGAATCTGCACGCCCTCTATCTGATGTTCAATCGCACCGGTGACGGCGCCGAGTTGGCGGCCCGTCTGGCCAAGCTGCCGCTGCTGTGGGATGCGGTCGCCGCCGACTTCCCGGCGGCCGGTTTTTCCGGTCTGGTTGCCGTGGGCGCCGAAGGCTGGGATGCCATCTATCCGGCCGCCCGTCCGCCCCAGTTCCGCGGCTTTATGGCGCAGTCCGCCAATGGCCAGGAAGCGCCGAACACCCCCTTCGATCTGTTCGTGCAACTGCGTGCCGACCGGGTGGACGTGCTGCATCACGCCGGTCAGCGGGTGATGGCGCTGCTGGCGGGCCTGGTAACGCTTGCCGAAGAGGTGCGGGGCTTCCGCAACCTGGACTGCCGGGATCTCACCGGTTTCGTCGATGGCACCGAGAACCCGCAGGATGAGCACAGGGCCGAGGTGGCACTGCTGGAAGGCGGCGAGTTCGCCGGCGGCTCCTACATCCATGTGCAGCGCTGGGTCCATGCCCTGACCGACTGGCAGAAGCTGGCGCTGAAGGAGCAGGAAGACATCATAGGCCGCACCAAGGTCGACAACATCGAATACGAGTCTGCCGACAAGCCGCTGACCTCCCACATCAAGCGGGTCAATCTCAAGACTCCGAAGGGCGAGTCCATGGAGATCCTGCGCCAGAGCATGCCCTGGGGCACCATGCGCGAGCAGGGGCTCTACTTCATCTCCTGCTGCCGCACCCCCCAGCACTTCAACGCCATGCTGGCCAGCATGTACAAGGGGGAGGGCAGCCACTACGATCATCTGCTGCGTTTCACCAAGGCGGTGACTGGTGTGGCTCTCTTCGCCCCCTCGCAAGATTTCCTGCTATCCCAGGGGAAATGACAGCACGAATACGCTGTAGAAATGAGCCTAAGCAAGCGGTCTGATATGGATCTCTGACCCTGTCGGCTCAGCTGTGGCAGTGGCAGCAGCGCCCGCGTACCCGTCAGGCGGCATGCAGGCCGCACAGATAACAAAAATCCCGGCCTAGGCCGGGATTTTTCGTTCAGGTCACAGGGCCGGGAAGGCCTGCCTGATCAAGGAGTCTGTTCGAACAGCTCGAGCGCCGAGAGGTAGAGTTCTTCGATGTCGGTGTCGCTGGTCGGGGTGATGAAGATGGTGTCATCACCGGCGATGGTGCCGAGGATCCCTTCGGCCTTGCCGAGGGAGTCGAGCAGGCGGGCGATCAGCTGGGCCGCACCCGGGCTGGTGTGGATCACCACCAGGGCACCGTTGTGGTCGACATCCAGCACCAGGTTCTTGAGCGGGCTGGAGGTGGTGGGCACACCCAGTTCCACCGGCAGGCAGTAGACCATTTCCATCTTGGCATTGCGGGTGCGAACGGCGCCGAAGCGGCTCAGCATGCGCGAGACCTTGGATTGGTTGATGTTCTCGAAGCCCATCTCTTGCAAGGCAGTGACTATCTCTGCCTGGGAGCCGAAGCGCTCCTCTTTCAGCAGGGCTTTAAAGGCCTTTGCCAGTTTTTCTTGCTTGTCGTTATGTTTCATCTTGGACTCACGAATGAGGGGTGTGGCCGCCTGTCACGCTCAGGCGGCAGATACGAACAGCGCTGCTATTTTGCATTCATATGCCGGTTTTGGCAAGGAAGCGGCGCTTGTTCTGCATATTGATTCAAATATAGCTTGCATCCACCCAACCTGGCGCTAGAATCAGGACGAAATTTTGAAAACTTATTCAATTGGGCTGTATGGGTATTGAATTAATCGGCATCGAAAAATCCTGGCACAAGGTGCAGGTACTGCAACAGGTCAGCTTCAAGACCGCTCCCGGCGAGACCTTGGTATTACTGGGCCCAAGCGGTGCAGGCAAGAGTTCGCTGCTGCGCATGATGAACCTGCTGGATACCCCGGATGCCGGTGTACTGCGCATCGGCGACAATGAATTTTCTTTCCCGTCCTCCCTGTCGACGGCGGAATTCAACCGTCAGGCACAGGCCCTGCGCCGCAAGGTGGGCATGGTGTTCCAGCAGTACAACCTCTGGCCCCATCTCACCGTGATGGAGAACCTCATCGAGGCGCCGGTCAAGGTGCTCGGCATGAGCCGCGAGGCCGCCATCGACAAGGGGGCCTACCTGCTCGCCCAGCTGCAACTGGCCGACAAGCGCGACGCCTGGCCGGCGCGCCTGTCCGGTGGTCAGCAGCAGCGGGTGGCCATCGCCCGTACCCTGATGATGGATCCGCAGGTGCTGCTGTTTGATGAGCCGACCGCGGCACTCGATCCTGAAATAACCAAAGAGGTGGCGGAGATCATCCGCACCCTGAGCCAGACCGGCATCACCCAGGTGGTGGTGACCCACGAGGTGGAGTTCGCCCGCAAGGTGGCCAGTCAGGTGATCTATCTGGAGAAGGGGCGGATCATCGAGTCCGGTAGCGCCGCCATCTTCCAGGCCCCGCAAACCAGCCGGTTTGCCGAATTCTTGATGCATTGATACTGAGTCGATAAGGAAGCTGTCATGAAAAAGAGTCTGCTGTTGATCGCCGCCATGGGCCTGCTGAGCACCTCAGTGCTGGCCAAGGAGATCAAGTTCGCCACCGAGGCGACCTACGCGCCGTTTGAATACCTGGATGACAAGAACGAGTTCCAGGGCTTCGACATCGACCTGGCCCGCGCCATCTGCGCCCAGGCCAAGCTGGAGTGCAGCTTCCACAACCAGGCCTTCGACAGCCTGATCCCCAGCCTCAAATTCCGTCGCTACGATGCCGCCATCGCCGCCATGGACGTGACCCCGGAGCGGGCCGCCCAGGTCGACTTCTCCGACATCTATTACGAAAACTCCGCCGTATTCGTGGCCAAGAAGGGCAGCTTCAAGGGCCCGGAAGAGATGGTCGACAAGACGGTCGGCGTGCAGAACGGCTCCTCCCATCAGTCCTACCTGGTGGATAACTGGATCAGCAAGGGCCTGCTGACCGTGCCTTACGCCAGCTACCAGAGCGCCTTCCTCGACATGATGAACGGTCGTACCGACGGCGTCTTCGCCGACACCGCCGTCGCCGCCGACTGGCTCAAGCAGCACAAGGATTACGGCGTGATCGGCGCCCCCGTGACCGACGCCAAGTACTTCGGTACCGGCTTTGGCATCGCGGTGGCCAAGGACAACCAGGAGCTGCTGGGTCAACTGAACAAGGGGCTGGCCGAGATCAAGGCCAATGGCACCTATCAGAAGATCTATGACAAATACTTCGCGCAGAAATAAACCATGTTGAGCCTGTTGTTGGACGCAGCCTGGATGACCCTGGGGCTGGCCTTGGCATCACTGGTCGGGGGCATGGCGCTGGCGCTGGGGTTCAGCGCCGCCGAGCTCAGCAAGCGCAGTTGGTTGGTGTGGCCGGTGGCCACCCTGACTACGCTTATCCGTGGCCTGCCCGAGCTGCTGGTGGTGCTGTTCATCTACTTCGGCTCGACCCAGGTGCTGTTCCTCATCACCGGCGAGTATGTGGAGTTCAGTCCCTTCGCCTGCGGCGTATTGGCGCTCTCCCTGCTGTTTGCCAGCTACGCCACCCAGACCCTGCGGGCCGCGCTCAATGCGGTGCCCTCGGGGCAGCGGCTGGCGGCGCTGGCACTCGGCCTCGGCAGGGGCCACATCTTCTTTCGTATCGTGCTGCCCCAGGCCTGGCGCCACGCCTTGCCCGGGCTCGGTAACCAGTGGCTGGTGCTGCTCAAAGACACGGCCCTGGTCTCCCTTATCGGGGTGAACGAGATGATGCGTCAGGCGCAGATGGCATCGGCCAGCACCTATGAACCCTTCACCTGGTATGCCGCTGCGGCCCTCATTTACTTAGGCATCAGCCTGGTGAGTGAGTTCGGCCTCAAGCAGGCTGCCCGTTATACCCGTCGCTACGGAGGTTAAGGACGATGAATAACTATCTCATGACCCCGTTGGTGAACTTGGTGAGGGAGTTTGGCCTCAATCTCACACTGGCGGCCCCCTATACCCGTCGTTACGGAGGCTGACCATGCAGGACTATTTCTTGACCCTGCTGGGGGGATTAGTGACCACCCTGCAACCGATCGTCGTCAGTCAGCTGAGTGAATTCGGGCCCAAGCAGGCATCCTTTTATATCCGCCATTACGGAGGCTGACCATGCAGGACTATCTCATGACCCTGCTGGGTGGTCTGGCGATCACCCTGCAGCTGACGGCATTCAGTTTGTTGCTCGGCGTGCTGCTGGCGATTGGCATGACCTGGGTGCTGGAGCGGCGCATTCCGGTGGCGACCCAGCTGGTGCAGCTGTGGGTGCTGATCTTCACCGGCACGCCCCTGCTCATCCAGATCTTCCTCATCTACTACGGCCCGGGTCAGTTCGAGTGGCTCAAGGCCGGCCCGCTCTGGCCGCTGCTCAAGCAGCCCTGGTTCTGCGCCGTGCTGGCCCTGGGCTTCAACACCGCGGCTTATTCCACCCGGCTGTTCAAGGGGGCGCTCGACGCCATCCCGGCCGGCGAGGTGGAGGCTTGTCGCTCGCTCGGCTTCTCGGCCGGACAGACCCTGTGGATGAAGGCGCGTCACGCCGCTCGCCGGCTGGTGCCCGCCTACTCCAACGAGGTGATCCTGGTGCTCAAGGGCAGCTCGCTTGCCAGCACCATCACCATCATGGATGTTATGGGGCTGGCCCAGCGTCTCAACGCCCAGACCTATGACACCCTGGCGGTGTTCACCGTGGCCGGTGCGCTCTACCTGACCATGAATGGATTGTTAACAATTGGTTTCCGTTGGTGTGAAAGACGAGCTCTGGCATTTCAGTCTTGAAACAGCCGTAATTACCTCTTAATGGTGAGAGAGGCACAGGAAATCTGTGCCTTTCCTCCCATTTATCGCAGATTCCTCTCCATTTTCATCACCGCTTGTTTCCTGGCTCACAGAACCTGTGATTACAACTGTTATCAGATTGTTTTTTCGCAGGGGATCCTTTAAGGTGAGGCCCACAATAAGAAACAGCTTTAATCCAACTAGAAACAACCTTAAACCTACGCTGAAACATGGAGTTGATCATGAAAGTTGCCGTTCTGGGTGCCGCCGGTGGCATCGGCCAAGCCCTCGCTCTGCTGTTGAAAAATCGCCTGCCTGCTGGTTCCGAACTGAGCCTGTATGACATTGCCCCGGTCACCCCGGGCGTGGCGGCGGATCTGAGCCATATCCCGACTGACGTGAAAGTAAAAGGTTTCTGCGGTGAAGATCCGAGCCCTGCTCTGGTCGGCGCCGATGTCGTGCTGATCTCCGCCGGTGTGGCCCGCAAGCCCGGCATGGATCGTTCCGACCTGTTCAACATCAACGCCGGTATCGTCAAGAATCTGGTGGAGAAGTGCGCGGCCAGCTGCCCGAAGGCGCTGATCGGCATCATCACCAACCCGGTCAACACCACGGTCGCCATCGCCGCCGAAGTGCTGAAGAAAGCCGGTGTCTATGACAAGCGTCGCCTGTTCGGCGTGACCACTCTGGACGTCATCCGCGGCGAGACCTTCGTGTCCGAGGCCAAGGGCCTGAACATCGACAAGATCCGTGTCAACGTGATCGGTGGCCACAGTGGCGTGACCATTCTGCCGCTGCTGTCCCAGATCGAAGGGGCCAGCTTCACCGCAGAAGAAGCGGCTGCCATGACCAAGCGCATCCAGAATGCCGGTACCGAAGTGGTGGAAGCCAAGGCCGGTGGCGGTTCTGCCACCCTGTCCATGGGTCAGGCGGCCTGCCGCTTCGGTCTGTCCCTGATCAAGGGTCTGCAGGGCGAAGCCAACGTCATCGAATGTGCCTATGTGGAAGGCAACGGCGAGCACGCCACCTTCTTCGCCCAGCCCATCCTGCTTGGCAAGAACGGCGTCGAGTCCGTACTGGACTACGGCAAGCTGAGCGCCTTCGAGCAAGAGTCCATGAACAGCATGCTGGCCACCCTGAAGGCCGACATCCAGCTGGGCGTCGACTTCGTCAAATAAGCCGCATCGTCAGCCATAAGGGGAGCTTCGGCTCCCCTTTGTCATGATGGGGACTGCCCGATCACCGAGTGAGAGGAACTAAGGAGATGGCGCTTGCTGCCGATAACCGAGAGCAGCAGGAGATCTCCATGATGAAACCCAGTACCCTCGTCGGCCTTATCTGTTTATGCAGCCTCCCCTTGCAGGGGGCCGAGACGGTCTCGACTGCCTCGCCAACTCAGGCGCCTGCGGTGTCTGCTGCCATTGCGCCATCCATACCCGCCTTATCCACTCCGGCGCCGGCTGTTCCCGTCGTGACAGCGTCAGCTCCTATACCGACCGCTCCCGCGGCTGCCCCAACATCAGCACCGGCACCGGCATCCGCCCCCTTGCCCGAGCCGCTGAGCACGGGCCTGCAGGCGGTACAGCTCTATCGGCAGGATGAGCTGCTCAACTGGATTGAACAGGGCCGCCATCTGACCCGGGTGAAGCAGGACAGATGCCAGCTGACCCAGGACATAGAGGCGCGCGCCTCCGTGATGAAGATCCCCGCCTACCAGTTCCTGTGGGGTGACATGCTGGCCTGGGGAGTCTGCATCAAGCCCGATGCCCAGATGGGCGTGCAATACATGTGGGAGGCGGCCGATCAGGGGCTGGCGCCCGCGCTTGAACAGTTGGGCCGCTACTACTGGAAGGGGATACTGGTGCAAAAGGATCTGGCGCGAGCCGAGACCCTGATGCGAGAGGCGGCCAGCCTTGGCTTCCAGCGGGCACAGATCGAATGGGTCGAGATGCTACTGCAGGGCATGGGCAGTCCGCTGGATTATGAGGAGGCCTATCACTGGCTGCACGGCACCGTCATCGGTGACAAGGCCACTCACCAGAAGGCGGCGAGCCTGCTGAACCGGCTCGGCAATCGCATGCCCGCCAACGCTATCGCCCGCGCCAAGGCGATGCGCTGATCTCTGTCTGATGTGATGCCGGATATGACAAGGCCCACGAACCTGCGTTCGTGGGCCTTGTTGCATCTCGCCGTGTCAGGATACGGGCGTCTTATAGATCCTGATGGGGACCAAAGACCTCGTAGTGCATCCGCTCGGCAGGCACACCCAGCGCGAGCAGCTGGGCCTTGATCGCCTTCATGAACGGGAGGGGGCCGCAGAAGTAGTAGTGGGCATGGGCCGGAATGAGGTCGGTGACCTGCTCCAGCGCCATGGTGCCGCTGAAATCATAATCTTCCCCTTCCACATCCTGCTCGGCAGGGGTGCGATACCAGACTCGACTCTGCAGGTGGGCGTGTTGCCGGCTCTTGGCCTGGATTTCCTCCTTGAAGGCATGGACGGCGCCCTGTTCGCAGGCGTGCAGCCAGCGGATGTCGGCAGCCTGCGGCTCGGCCAGCCGCTGGTTGAGCATACTCAGCATGGGGGTGAGGCCCACGCCGGCACTGAGCAACACCACTGGACTGCTGGCGTCGGCCTGCAGGAAGAAGTCACCGGTCGGCGGCATCAGCGCCACCTCGTCACCCGCCTGCAGCTGGTCGTGCAGCAGGTTGGAGACCTGACCCTGGGGCTCGCGCTTGACGCTGATGCGATAGTCGCGGCCGTTGGGGGCATCGGAGAGGGAGTATTGGCGGATCTCCTGATACTCCAGCGTCGGGTGGTTGAGCTGGATGCTGAGGTATTGGCCCGGTTTGAAGGCGAGTACGGGCTTGCCATCGGCAGGGGCCAGCACGAAGGAGGTGATGAGTTCGCTCTCTTTGCGCTTCTCCTTGATGATGAAGGGGCGGGCACCCTGCCAGCCACCGGCCTGCGCGGCTCGCTCCTGATAGATCTCGCTCTCCCGGCCGATGAAGATGCCAGCCAGCACCCCATAGGCCTTGCCCCAGGCATCCAGCACCTCGTCGGTTACCGCACTACCACCCAATTCTTTGAGCGTGGCCAAGAGATGACTACCTACAATGTGATATTGTTCCGGCTGGATAAGGAAACCCGTGTGCTTGTGGGCGATGCGTTCCACCGCGCCGGCCAGGGCACCTAGGTTGTCGATGTTCTTGGCGTAGGCGGCCACGGCGTTGAACAACGCCAGCGGCTGGCCACCGCTGCGTTGATGGGCCAGGTTGAACACATCCTTCAGCTCGGGATTGTGGCTGAACATGCGTTGATAGAAGTGCTGGGTGAGGGCCGGCCCCGCCGATTCGAGCAAAGGGATGGTGCTTTTGATGACGGCGATGGTGCCTTGGTCTAACATAGGAGGTCCTTTTTAATTGAACATATAAAATGCCACTTAATAAGTTGCATCCTAAATGTTTAATTGATCTGGATCAATCATCAATTTCTTGCGCTATGCGCCACAGGCACTATGAGACTAACTAGCTATACCGATTTTGGATTGAGAGCCCTGCTCTATCTGGCGACCCTGCCGGAAGGCGAACTGTCGAGCGTGGCCAAGGTGTCCGCCCTGTACGACGTGTCCCGCAATCACATGGTGAAGGTGGTGAACCAGCTGGTGAAGCTGGGCTATCTGCAGTCCCAGCGCGGCAAGAACGGCGGGATCCGCATGGCCTGTGCGCCGGAGACGGTCAATATCGGTCAGGTGATCCGGGCACTGGAAGGCAATCTGGACGGGATAGACTGCAACTCGCCGGTCTGTCATATCGTCTCGGTCTGTCTGCTGAAGAGTGCCTTGAAAGAGGCGATGAATGCCTTCCTGGCGGTGATGGACAGCTATACGCTGCAAGACTTGCTGGCCAACCGCGCCGAGTTGCAACAGGTGTTCGGCGAGCTGATCCCGACCCTGGTGCTTGAGCTGGAGCCGGACGAAGAAAACGAGTGAGACGAAAAAGGCTGCCATCGGCAGCCTTTTTTCAATCCTCGTAACCCGATTCGTTGCGGTAGAGATGCGGCATGATCCGCGCCATTTTCACCATGTTGTTCTCAACTTCAATGATCTCGATGGGATAGCCCGCCAGCCTGACGCTGATGTTCGGTTGGGGGATCTCCTCCAGGTATTCCAGGATCACCCCGTTGAGAGTGCGTGGGCCCTCGATGGGCAGGTGCCAGTTCATCTCCTTGTTCAGCTCGCGGATGCTGGCGGAGCCTTCCACCAGGAAGGAGCCGTCCGGCTGGGGGTGGATCTCGTCGCTCGGGGTCGGCGTCATGGAGGTGGTGAAGTCACCGACTATCTCCTCGAGTATGTCATCCAGGGTGATCAGCCCCTGAATATCCCCATATTCATCGACAATCAGCCCGATCCGCTCCTTGTTGCGCTGGAACTTGGCCAGTTGCACGTTGAGCGGTGTTCCCTCGGGAATGAAGTAGATGGGATCGACCTCCCGCAGCAGGCTGGACTTGTTGAATTGATCCTTGGCGACCAGCCTGAGAGCATCCCGTGCGTGCAAGAAGCCGACAACATCATCGATGTTGTCGCGATAAAGCAGGATCTTGGTATGGGCGCAGTGAGCCAGCTGACGCAGTATCGTCTTCCAGTCATCGTTGATGTCGATGGCGAAGATCTCGCTGCGCGGCACCATGATGTTCTCCACCGTCATCTTGTCCAGATCCAGGATACCGATCAGCATCTCCTGATGGCGCTGGGGGATCAGGCTGCCCGCCTCGTTGACGATGGTGCGCAGCTCTTCTGCGTTGAGCGAGTCATTCTTGGCGTGGTTCAGCCCCATCAGCCGGAGCAGCACGGTGGTGATGCCGTTGATGAGCCAGACGAAGGGGGAGAGGGGGACCATCAATCCCTTGAGGATCCAGGAGGCCGGATAGGCAATCTTCTCGGGGAACATGGCGGCCAGGGTCTTGGGGGTGACTTCGCCGAAGACCAGAACCACCAGGGTCAGGCCTACGGTGGCGATTGCGATGCCGAGATCCCCGAACAACCGGATGCAGACGATGGTGGCGATGGCGGACGCCAGGATGTTGACCAGGTTGTTGCCGATGAGGATGAGGCCGAGCAGACGGTCCGGCCTGGCCAGCAGTTTTTCTACCCGGCGGGCTGCCTTGTGTTTGGTCTGGGCCAGATGCCGCAACTTGTATCGGTTGAGGGACATCAGGCCGGTTTCGGAGCTGGAGAAGAAGGCTGACAAGAGGATCAAGATAACGAGGACAATCAGCAATGTGCTCGTCGAGATACTGTCCAAAAAAGGCTCCTGTTGGATGGTGAGGCGATGGACGGGCCGTCAGCTCAGCAAGACTTCCTTGACGAAACGGCTGCCAAAATAGGCCAGGGTCAGGATGACGCTGCCGACGAGGCTCAGGGTGATGACCTTGCGGCCACGCCAGCCGCGGCTGTGATGGCCCCATAGCAGCAACACGTAGACACACCAGGCGAGGATCGACAGGACCGCCTTGTGGGACTTGCCCTGAGCAAACATGTCTTCGAGGAAGAACATGCCGGAGGCGATGGACAGCGTCAGCAGGAACAGGCCGGCCGAGATGAGCTGGAACAGACGCCTCTCTACCGTCATGAGCGGTGGCATGGCGGGCAGGTTGCTGATCTTTCTGGATTTCAGCTGCCTGTCCAAGTAGGCCAACTGCAATGCAAAGAGGCAGGCAATCATCAGCACCGAGTAGGCCATCAGGGCGAGCCCGATGTGCAGCAGCAACTGGGGGTGGGCCTCCAGGTGAGTGATGTAGCGGCCGGGGATGAGGGCGCTCGCCGCGAGCAGCAAGGCCGAGAAACTGTAGACCACGGGCAGCAGGATCCAGCCGTTGAAGCGGCGGGTCACGCAGGTCATGAAGCAGCTGATGATGAGGGCGACCAGAGAGGCGACGTTCAGCATGCTGAGATTCTGGCCGGACTGAGTGGCCAGCACTTCGCTGCCCACAGCGATACCGTGGGCCGTCAGGGCCAGACCGATGCAGGCAAACAGCGACACTTGCCCGACGGGCTTGGCACTGAGCAGCAGATGCAGCGAGGCGATGATGGCCAGCAGGTAAAACGCCAGGGCCAGAACAGAGATCACGATCATAACCAGGTCGTTGTTAAACAAGCTTTATGAGTAAAGAGAGGCAGTATACCTTGCACAAGATATGCTCGCCAGTTGTGCCAGGGACTAACTGCCCATATATAAGTAGCAGGTGACCGCCCCGTGCGGTGAATAATCGTCCTCTGGCGTTGACTGAGGTATAATGCGCCTCATCTATTACGCCTGACCATGCTGATGGCAGGTGGCCGCTGTGCGGCGAATCATCGTCCTCATAGTGCTGACTGGGGTATAATGCACCCCATTTGTTACGCCAAGAACCGGAATGCGTCATGTTTGAGAATTTGACTGAACGACTCTCGCGCACCCTGCGCAATGTCAGCGGCCGTGGCCGACTGACCGAAGAGAACATCAAGGATACCTTGCGTGAAGTGCGCATGGCGCTGCTCGAGGCGGACGTCGCCCTGCCGGTCGTGCGTGACTTCGTGGCGCGGGTCAAGGAACGGGCCGTCGGTCAGGAAGTGGCCAAGTCCTTAAGCCCGGGCCAGGCATTCATCAAGATAGTGCATGGCGAGCTGGTCTCGGTCATGGGCGAGGCGAACGAGCAGCTCAACCTGGCCGCCCAGCCGCCGGCCATCATCCTGATGGCCGGTCTGCAGGGTGCCGGTAAGACAACGACCGTGGCCAAGCTGGCCAAGTTGCTCAAAGAGCGCAGTAAGAAGAAGGTGCTGGTGGTCAGTGCGGACGTTTATCGTCCCGCGGCGATCAAGCAGTTGGAGACCCTGGCCGGCGACATCGGGGTCGACTTCTTCCCGAGCGACGTGACCCAGAAGCCGGTGGCGATCGCCACCGCCGCCATCGATCAGGCGCGCAAGAAATTCTATGACGTGGTGATCGTCGATACCGCCGGTCGCTTGCACGTCGATGGCGAGATGATGGCGGAGATCCAGGATCTGCACGCCACCATCAAGCCGGTCGAGACCCTGTTCGTGGTCGATGCCATGACGGGCCAGGATGCGGCCAATACCGCCAAGGCGTTCAACGAGGCGCTGCCGCTCACCGGCGTGATCCTCACCAAGGCGGACGGCGACGCCCGCGGCGGTGCCGCCCTGTCCGTGCGCCACATCACCGGCAAGCCGGTCAAGTTCATCGGTATGGGCGAGAAGACAGACGCGCTGGAGCCCTTCCACCCGGACCGTCTCGCTTCCCGCATCCTCGGCATGGGGGACGTGCTGTCGCTCATTGAGGAGGTGGAGCGTACCGTCGATAAAGAGAAGGCCGCCAAGCTGGCCAACAAGGTCAAGAGTGGCAAGGGCTTCGATCTGGAAGACTTCCGCGAGCAACTGGCGCAGATGCGCAACATGGGCGGCATGATGGGCATGCTCGACAAGTTGCCCGGCATGTCCGGCCTGCCGGATAACGTCAAGGATCAGATGGACGACAAGCTCACCGTGCGCATGGAGGCCATCATCAGCTCCATGACGCCCAAGGAACGTGCTCATCCAGATCTCATTAAGGGCTCCCGCAAGCGCCGCATCGCCGCGGGCTCCGGCATGCAGGTGCAGGACGTGAACAAGCTGCTCAAGCAGTTCACCGAGATGCAGCGCATGATGAAGAAGATGTCCGGCAAGGGTGGCATGCGCAAGATGATGGGTCAGATGAAGAACATGCTGCCACCCGGATTCGGCGGCGGTGGTCGTGGCCCGTTCTGATCCCGAGTGATTCAACCAGCGCAAGGGCCCACAAGATGTATGTGGGCCTTTTTCATGATGCATCCTGCGCAAAAAATGGCTGGTTTGGTTGCAATTATTACGAATCCAAGTAGAATTACGCGGCTTATTTTAAGCTAGGGTCCGCGTGTTTGCGGGCCTTGTTCATTAGATGTTAATGAGGACGATATGGTAACCATTCGTTTACAACGTGGTGGCGCGAAAAAGCGTCCGTTTTACCAGGTAGTAGTTACTGACAGCCGTTGCGCCCGTGACGGTCGTTTCATCGAACGTGTTGGTTTCTTCAACCCGGTTGCTACCGGCAACGCTGAAAAGCTGAAGCTGGACCTGGCTCGTATCGAGCATTGGGTTGCTACTGGTGCCGCTGTTTCTGACCGCGTTGCCAAGCTGATCAAAGACGCTGCCAAAGCTGCTTAATCAGTCAAACGGTAGGGAGTTAAGGTGGAAAAACCTATTGTTCTGGGCACCCTGGGTACCGTATACGGCATCAAGGGCTGGCTTAAAGTGAACTCCTTCACCGATGTTGCCGAAGCGATTTTCGATTACAACCCCTGGCTGATCAATCAGAACGGGGTATGGCGTGAGATTCAGGTTTCGGCCTGGAAGCGTCACAACAAGGGTCTGATCTGCAAGCTCGATGGTATCGATGTGCGCGAGGATGCCCTGGCATTGACCAATGTCGAGATTGGCGTACCCGCCGATCTGTTGCCTGCGTTGCCCGAAGGTGAGTTCTACTGGCGTGACCTGATTGGTTGCTCGGTATCGACTACCAAGGGATACGACCTGGGCAAGGTGACCGAATTGATGGAAACCGGCTCCAACGATGTGTTGGTGGTTGAGGCCAATGTAAAAGATGCCTTTGGTGCTAAGGAACGGTTGATTCCGTTCCTGGAAGAGCAGGTGATCAAGAACATTGATCTGACTGCTCGAACAATCGAAGTTGATTGGGATCCTGGTTTCTAGTTTCCCGCGCTAACACGGGTGCCGGAGGTTTCTTATGTGGATTGGGGTCATTAGCCTCTTCCCGGAAATGTTCCGAGCCATTACCGAGCACGGGGTAACGGGTCGGGCCGTCAAGAGTGGCCTGCTGCAGATTGAGTGCTGGAACCCTCGGGATTTCACCCACGACAAACACCGTACGGTCGATGATCGTCCTTATGGTGGTGGGCCCGGAATGCTGATGATGGTGCAGCCGCTGCGTGATGCGATTCATGCAGCCAAGCAAGCGGCGGGAGACGGGGCGAAAGTCATCTATCTCTCTCCTCAGGGACGCAAGCTGACTCAAGCGGGCGTGACCGAGTTGGCGACGAATCAGAGATTGATTCTGGTCGCCGGTCGATACGAAGGTATCGATGAACGCGTGATACAAACCGAAGTCGACGAAGAGTGGTCTATCGGGGATTACGTGTTAAGTGGTGGCGAGTTGCCTGCCATGACCCTGATCGATGCGGTTTCGCGTCTGGTCCCAGGGGTCCTGGGTGATCAGGCCAGTGCCGAGCAGGACTCCTTCACGGATGGCCTGCTGGATCATCCCCACTACACTCGGCCGGAGTTGTTGGATGGATTGGCGGTGCCGGAGGCGCTGACAAGCGGCAATCACGAAGTGATTCGGCGCTGGCGGCTCAAGCAATCGCTCGGACGAACCTGGCAGAGAAGGCCGGAACTTATTAACAACCTAGCTCTGACTGACGAGCAAGAATCACTTCTTGCCGAATATGTCCGCGAAGTGCGTGACTGCGTCTAAGTAGAGTTTTCAGTTTATCCTAGGTAAGGAAAGACAATGAGCAAGATTATTCAGCAGCTTGAACAAGAGCAACTGCGTACCGACATCCCGGCATTTGCCCAGGGCGACACCGTACGTGTTCAAGTTCGTGTTAAAGAAGGTGGTAAAGAGCGTCTGCAGGCTTTCGAAGGCATCGTCATTGCCAAGCGTAACCGCGGTCTGCACTCTGCTTTCACCGTTCGCAAGATCTCCAACGGCGAAGGTGTTGAGCGTGTATTCCAGACTCACTCTCCGCTGATCCACAGTGTAGAACTGAAGCGTCGTGGTGATGTTCGCCGCGCCAAACTGTACTACCTGCGCAACCTGTCCGGCAAAGCTGCTCGTATCAAAGAGAAGCTCAACTAATTCGATTCGAATTGGTGTCGACATGTCGGCGAAAAGCTCGACAGGTAGTGAAAAGGCTCGCCAATGGCGAGCCTTTTTTGTGTCCGCAATTCGGGTACCGGCCAGACGCGCCAGTGTTCTGGTCGTCGCCTACTGACTGACCCGCACCACTGAGTTGTCACGTCCGAAGGGGCCGGGCACATAGTCATCTGCCGCCCAGTCGTTGTCGTAATGGGTCTCTCCCCCGGGTTGCACCAGCTGGTAACAGTACTCGAAATGGTTGGGACCATCGGTGGGCAGATTGAGGGTCGTCTTGAATTCCCCGTTCTTCATTCGTTTGAGTTCGATGGGTTGCCACTGGCTGAACTCCCCCAGTAGCAAGATCTGCTCGGCCTCGCCCGCGGCCTCTTTTTCCACTGCAAAGGTCACCTTGACCTCGGGACGCGACTTGAGAAACTGCTTGTTTATCGGCATGTAGCCTCCTTGTCACTGACTGCGAAGAAAATGGTGTTGGTTATTTTTATACCACTTTATGACAGGAATGTTGATAGTGAAGATCAAACGGGCAGGGCGAAGTGGCGTTGCAGCAGCCGATGGGTGAACTCAATCTTGAGATAAAAACCCCGTGGCAGGGTCTGGATCGGCTGGCCGTTGCGGCCGATGGCGCGGGTCAGGGCCTTGCTGTTCGCCGCCTTGGGCCTTAGCTGCATCACCTGGCCATGGCGGGCGCTGATCTGCTCCACTTCCCCCAGCACTATCATGTCCATCAACTCTTCCCAGTCCTGACGCAGCAACCGATCTTCTTCCTCGTTTGGGCTCCACAGCAGCGGCATGCCGACCCGGCGCTCGCCGATCGGGATCTCGCGGCTGCCCTCCACCGGGATCCAGAGTACCCGGGAGAGCTTGTTGCGCACGTTCGACTCTTCCCAGCGCTGGCCGCTGACACCGATCAACGGCGCGACGCAGACGAAGGTGGTCTCCAGCGGCTTGCCCTGAGGATCCACCGGGATCGTCTTGAGCTCTATCCCCAATTCCGGGAAGTCCTGCTCCGGCCTGCTGCCCGCGCTGGCGCCCAGTTGCCATTCGATCAACTGGCCGATCCAGCCCTTGTCCCGCCGCAGATCCCGTGGCACCGGGATACTCGCATCGGCGGCGAGCTGGGCCAGGGGAAGCCCCGCCATGGCATAGGCGCGCGCCAATAATTCTTGCTCTGACTGGGGACTGGTGGGCATGAAGGACTCCTGTGAGATGAATGAGTCTAGCAAATCTGCTTTTCGCTGAGGATCGCTGTTTTTATAACCGATCACTGGCCAACTGTGCACAGGGGAGGGGAGATTGCCAATAATCATCTATGGTGATGATTTTAAAGGAATTTGACTTTTTATGCCAGCCGTTGGGATCGGAGGATCCTCGCTGAAACGAGTTGTCCAAGGGTTTGGCCTGGCTGTTGCACATAGTTATCCACAGAAATCTTGGATAACTGGCATAAAGTGATCATAGTGGCCCCTTCACCGGAAAAAAATGTGAGAGTGCACCGATTTTTCCCGCCATATCGGTGCAGATAATGCGCCAAGCTTGTGGATAAATCAGCCGTGATGGATCTTTGAGCAGTCGAACTTGTTCACAATCCGGGGGGAGGATCCTCGGTGGCAAAAGACATGGATCTTGATCCAGCATTTAAATATTAACTACATGTATTTAAATGAATATTTTGTTTAATGGCGAATGCGGTATGATAAGGAATAATTTGGTACCCCGGTATGAAACTACTGTATATACCCGTTTGATCACAGGCTTATGCACAGTCTGGGTGGGCAACTCATGGCGGCTGATCCTAGCGTTTGTTTATAACTTAGCTTGAAATGGCAAGTTATTCATGAATGGAAGATGACAGTCCTTGTTTGCCGCCACGGGGTGAATGTGGAACAATCTCTTTATAGATTCAGCCTTTATAAGGTGATCACGTGATAGATGGTGACGGATTTCGTCCCAATGTCGGCATCGTGATCTGTAACCGTGACGGACAAGTATTGTGGGCTAAGCGCTATGGGCAGCACTCCTGGCAGTTTCCGCAGGGGGGGGTTGATGATGGTGAGTCGCCGGAACAGGCCATGTATCGTGAGCTATACGAGGAGATAGGCCTCAAGCCCGAAGACGTGACCATCTTGGCGATCAGTCGCAACTGGCTGAAGTACCGCTTACCCAAACGACTCGTTCGCTGGGACAGTTCACCGGTCTGTATTGGCCAAAAGCAGAAATGGTTTTTGTTACAACTCGATCCGGGCAAAGAGTCCAGGATCCAGTTCGGTTGTCATGGTCACCCGGAATTCGATGATTGGCGTTGGGTCAGCTTCTGGTACCCGGTTCGTCAGGTCGTCTCCTTCAAGCGGGAAGTCTACCGCCGGGTGATGAAGGAGTTTGCCCCACTGGCCATGCCGGTGCCTGTGTTGGTGCAGGCGGGGCAGGCTAATCGGAAGGATGGGCGGCGTAACCGCTCGCGCTAAGGAGCACAACTAGTTGCTGACGGAACTCAGACGCATCGTCGAGAGCATGGCCGAGGCCAATACCCTCGAGCAGGCCTTGCAGGCATTGGTGAGCCAGACCCGGCTCGCCATGACGGTCGACTGCTGCTCCGTTTACGTCGCCGAACCCGAACTGCGGCGTTATCGACTGGCGGCCACCGATGGCCTGGCCGAGTCGGCGGTGGGCAAGGCCACGCTGCCGTTCGAGCAGGGCATCGTCGGTCTGGTGGGTCAGCGCGAAGAGTTGATCAACCTGGCCGATGCGCCTTCCCACCCCAGCTTCAAGTTCCTGCCCGACGTGGCCGAAGAGGCATTTCGCTCCTTCCTCGGCGCCCCCATCATGCATCAACGCCAGGTGGTGGGCATCCTGGTGGTACAGCAGAAAGAGAGTCGGCTGTTCGATGAGGGGGAAGAGTCCTTCATGGTCACGCTGGCGGCGCAGCTGGCGGCCCGCATCGCCCAGGCCCAGGCCAAGGGCTGGTTGCAGAAGACTGACTGGAGCAAGCCCCTGCGCGGCATTGCCGGCGCCAGCGGCATCGCCATCGCCAAGGCCTGGGTGTGGCGTCCGCGCAAGGCGCTCAATAGCATCACCCCGCGCAAAGACGAAGAGCATGGCAAGCAGCTGGCGCGCCTCGAGCTCGCGGTAGAAGAGGTGCGCCACGATCTGGAGAGCCTGGCGCTGCGTTTTCGCGAGAGCTACAGCCAGGACTCGGTCGCCATCTTCGACATCTATCTGCACCTGCTCAACGATCCCGGTTACATCAAGCCGATCCGCAACAAGGTCAGCAAGGAGCACTGGACCGCGATCTCTGCGGTCAAGCTCATCAGCGATCGCCTGATCGAGCAGTTCAAGGGGATGAAGGATCCCTACCTGCGGGAGCGTTCCGCCGATGTGAAGGACATCGCCCAGCGGCTCATCAGCCGCCTGGTGCAGGATGAGCCCGAACAACTCACCGTAGGGGAGCCCGTGGTACTGGTCGCCGATGAGGTGACTGCGACCATACTGGCCGAGATCCCGCGGGAGTTTCTGAGCGGGGTGGTGTCCCTCAAGGGCGGCACCAACTCCCATGCCGCCATCCTGGCACGGGCCATGGGGGTGGCCGCCATCATGGGGGTGGATCTGCCGCTCGGCGATATCGGTGGCCGCACCCTGGTGGTCGATGGCTACAGCGGCGATCTTTTCATCGAACCCAATCAGGTGATCCTGACCGAGTATCGGCAGCTGCTCAATGAGGAGCGGGAACTCGATACCCTGGTGCGCAGCGTCGACAACCTGCCCTCCGAGACGGCCGACGGCACGCCGGTGTCGCTGTTGCTGAACGCCGGCCTCAGTGCCGACACCGAGATATCCCTCAACCATTTGGCGGACGGGGTCGGGCTCTATCGCACCGAGATCCCCTTCATGCTGCAAGACAGCTTCCCCTCAGAATGGGAGCAGACTGCCCGCTACCGAGGCATCCTGGAGACCTATCGCGATCGGCCGGTGTGCATGCGCACCCTGGATGTGGGGGGGGATAAACAACTGCCTTATTTCCCCATCGTCGAAGAAAATCCTTTCCTTGGCTGGCGGGGGATCCGGCTCACCCTGGATCACCCTGAGCTCTTCCTGGTGCAGCTCAAGGCCATGCTGAGGGCGAGCGAGGGATTGGACAACCTGGCCATCATGCTGCCGATGATCAGCAGCGTGGGCGAGATCCGAGCCTCCCGCCGCTTGCTGGATCAGGCCTGGCGGGAAGTATCGGAAGAGGCGGCCAGCCGTAATGCATTGATCCGTTACCCCAGCCTCGGGGTGATGATAGAGGTGCCCTCCGCCCTCTATATCCTGCCGGAGATGGCCCCCCTCATCGATTTCTGGTCGGTGGGCAGCAACGATCTGACCCAGTATTTGCTGGCGGTGGATCGCAATAACGCCCGGGTCGCCAACATCTACGACGCCTTCCATCCAGCGGTGATCCGCGCCCTGCAACTGCTGGTCGATGCCTCCCATCGCTACCAGAAGCCGGTCTCGGTGTGCGGCGAACTGGCCGGGGATCCGGTGGGTGTGCTGTTGCTGCTGGCCATGGGCTATCGCCGCTTCAGCATGAATACCCACAACATTTCCCGCATCAAATACGTGCTGCGCCAATCCCATCTCGGCGAATTGACCAAGATACTGGCCGATGGCCTCAAGCACGACAACCCTCATGTGCTGCGCGGCCTGTTTGCGCGCTATCTGGAGGAGCACGGCCTCGGCGGTTTGCTGCGGGCCGGCCACAAGGCCAAGCTGCCAGATTGATATTCAGTCTTGTTCCTGCTGACGAATGATCGGAGAATGCGGCTTTTCTTATGATTGGGGCCGCACATGCAGCACGATGGATATTGGGTTTTCTCGCAGATTGATCCCGTAGCATTCAGTTTGGGACCACTATCGGTACGCTGGTATGGTCTCATGTACCTGTTTGGTTTCGCCTTCGCCATGTGGCTTGCGGGGCGTCGTGCCGATGCGCCGAACAGCGGCTGGACCCGTGAAGAGGTGTCGGATCTGCTGTTCTACGGCTTCCTCGGGGTGATCCTGGGCGGCCGCATTGGCTATGTGCTGTTCTATAACTTCGATCTCTTCCTGGCAGACCCCCTCTATCTGTTCAAGATCTGGACCGGCGGCATGTCGTTCCACGGTGGCTTGATCGGGGTCATCACGGCCATGTGCTGGTTTGCCCACAAGACCAAGCGCCACTTCTTTACCGTGGCCGACTTCGTGGCACCCCTGATCCCGTTCGGGCTGGGGGTGGGTCGCATCGGCAACTTCATGAATGGCGAGTTGTGGGGCCGGGTGACCGACGTGCCCTGGGCCATCATCTTCCCGGAAGCCGGCCCGGAGCCGCGCCATCCCTCCCAGCTCTATCAGTTCGCCCTGGAAGGGGTAGTGCTGTTCATCATCCTCAACCTGTTCTGGCGTAAAAATCCGCCACGAGGCGCCATCTCGGGCATGTTCCTGCTGTTCTACGGCCTGTTCCGCTTCCTGGTGGAGTTTGTGCGCCAGCCGGACAGCCAGCTCGGTCTCTACTTCCAGGAGATCAGCATGGGCCAGATCCTCTCTACCCCGATGATCATCATCGGTGCCATCATGATCTGGGTCGCCTACAAGCGGCCACAGCTGTTCGGTAATGTGGCGAAGGAGGCAAAGTCATGAGGGCTTATCTCGATCTGATGCAGAAGATCCTGGATGAGGGCACCGTCAAGTCCGACCGTACCGGCACCGGGACCGTCTCTCTGTTCGGCCATCAGATGCGCTTCAACCTGGCCGAGGGTTTCCCGCTGGTCACCACCAAGAAGTGTCACCTGCGCTCTATCATTCACGAGCTGCTCTGGTTCCTCAATGGCGACACCAATACCGCCTACCTGAAGGAACACGGCGTCAGCATCTGGGATGAGTGGGCCGACGAGCACGGCGATCTGGGCCCGGTCTACGGTGCCCAGTGGCGCTCCTGGCCGGCGGCCGATGGCGCCGTCATCGACCAGATCCAGCGGGCTGTGGAGGACGTCAAGCACAACCCGGATTCACGCCGCATCATCGTCTCGGCCTGGAACGTGGGTGAGCTGGACAAGATGGCGCTGGCCCCTTGCCACGCCTTTTTCCAGTTCTACGTGGCGGATGGCAAGCTCTCCTGCCAGCTCTACCAGCGCAGCTGTGACGTCTTCCTCGGCCTGCCGTTCAACATCGCGAGCTACGCACTGCTGACCCACATGGTGGCCCAGCAGTGTGATCTGGCGGTGGGTGACTTCGTCTGGACCGGCGGCGACGTGCATCTCTATTCGAACCACATGGAGCAGACCGCGCTGCAGCTCTCCCGCGAGCCGCGCCCCTTGCCGCAGTTGGTGATCAAGCGCCGGCCTGACTCCATCTTCGACTATCGCTTCGAGGACTTCGAGATCCAGGGCTACGATCCGCACCCCGGCATCAAGGCACCGGTCGCCATCTGACTCAGGTCGGGGCCCTCGCCGGCATCAAGATAGGGTACGACAGCACCTTATCGACAGGCACCCTCGGGTGCCTTTCTCATTTGTGGCTCATCCCCATCAGACCGTGGTGTGACCCCCTCCAGGCAACAGAACTGAGGGGATTCACTCAGCCAAAATATGAATTTCCATTCAAATTTATGAATGCCGCTGTGGCTTGAAAAAGCGAGTAAAAACGGGGTATAGCAGACTCGGCTATTTTTGCTTTCGGTTTTCTCGTTGTTAATGGCAGTTAGAAACGATTTTTCATTAACTCACTCCCGCTCTAGACTGAAAAAAATGCAATTTTATGGGTAGTCAGATCATGAGCGACGTAATCAAGAGATTTCTCAAGCTGGAGTCAGCCTCCGGAATTATTCTGATCCTGGCGGCCTTGTTGGCCATTGGCTTGGCCAACTCGGCCCTGGCTGATCACTATCGGGCCTTCCTGGATACGCCCGTGCAGGTGCGCATCGCCGCCCTCGACATCGACAAGCCGTTGCTGCTCTGGATCAACGATGGCTTCATGGCGATCTTCTTCCTGCTAGTCGGGCTGGAGGTCAAGCGTGAGATGCTGGAGGGGGCGCTCTCGTCCCGGGTGCAGGCGACCTTCCCGGCCATTGCCGCGGTGGGCGGCATGCTGGCACCGGCGCTGATCTACGCCTTCTTCAACTACTCGGACGATGTCGCCCGCGCTGGTTGGGCCATTCCGGCCGCGACCGACATCGCCTTCGCCCTCGGGGTGATGGCGCTGCTGGGCAAGCGGGTACCGGTGAGCCTGAAGGTGTTCCTGCTGGCGCTGGCCATCATGGATGACCTCGGGGTCATCATCATCATCGCCCTCTTCTATACCCAGCAGCTGTCGCTGACGGCACTGGCGGTCGGCATCCTGGCGATCCTGACCCTGCTGTGGATGAATCGCCGTGGCGAGGACAGGATCGGTCTCTACATGCTGGTCGGCCTGGTGCTCTGGGTGGCGGTGCTCAAATCCGGTGTCCATGCGACCCTGGCGGGCGTGGTACTGGGTTTCATGATCCCGCTTAACGGCAAGCGCTATGCCTCGCCGCTCAAGCATCTGGAGCATGTGCTGCATCCCTGGTGTGCCTACCTGATCCTGCCGCTGTTTGCCTTTGCCAACGCCGGGGTGTCGCTGGACGGGATCGGTCTGTCGGCCCTGCTAAGCCCGGTGCCGCTCGGCATCATGCTGGGGCTCTTCATCGGCAAGCCGCTCGGGGTATTCACCATCAGCTGGCTGGCGGTGAAGCTGGGCATCGCCCAGCTGCCGAGCGGGGTCAACTTCAAGCAGATCTTTGCGGTCAGCATCCTGTGCGGCATCGGCTTTACCATGTCGATGTTCATCGCATCGCTGGCGTTCGAGCATGGCGGATTGGATTACGGCAGTTACTCACGCCTCGGGATCCTGGTGGGATCCAGCCTGGCGGCCGTGGTCGGTTATCTCGCCCTGCGGATGTCGCTGCCCAACCGGGAGGCGGATCAGAGCACGGAGGGGTTATGAGAGGACTGGGATGGTTGATCATGCTGGCGAGCCCGACACTCTGGGCGGGCAGCCTGACGGATTGCCAGCAGGATGCGGCCTCGGTCGGCTGCTCGGCTTATCTCAACGGGGTGGTCGACGGTGCCCTGATGCTGGGGGAGCAACAAGCCAAGGCCAGGTTCGGTGAGACCTTTGCCGAGCGGGCCCTGAGCAGCCGGGCCGGGGAGCGGGTCAAGAAGTCCAACAAGCGCTATTGCGGGGAGCGGATGCCGGAGCCGGCTGCACTCAAGCTCAGCCTGCAGGCGCAGTTCGATGCGAACAAGGTTGACTCGATCAGCGACATGTATGACATTCTGGCGGTTGAACTCAGCTGCTACCGGAGCCCGCCTGGCGCGGGAACCCCATCGGATGTCACACCTTAATTACAATCATCTCTATTACTTTTGGATGACGCAGAAGAAGGGCTCCGTCACGCAAGCGGCGGAAGCCCTCTTCTTGACTCCGCAGACGGTCACCGGCCAGATCAAGCTGCTGGAGCAGCGGCTCGGTGGCAAGTTGCTGATGCGCAAGGGGCGTTCTCTCGAGGCCACCGAGCTCGGCCAGTTGGTATTCCGCTATGCCGACAAGATGTTCAGCCTCTCCTACGAGATGCTGGATATCGTCAACTACCGCAAGGAGAGCCAGATTCTGTTCGACGTCGGCATCGCCGATGCGCTCTCCAAACGCCTCGCCAGCCGGGTATTGCTCTCGGTCATCCCCAACGACGGTTCCATCCACCTGCGCTGCTTCGAATCGACCCACGAGCTGCTGCTGGAGCAACTGAGCGAGCACAAGCTCGACATGATCCTCTCCGACTGCCCGGTGGATTCCAGCCAGCATGCGGGCCTGCTCTCCAAGCGGCTCGGTGGCTGCGGTGTCAGCTTCTTCTGCAAAGCGCCCCTGCCTTCGCTGCCGTTCCCCGCCTGTCTGGAGGAGCGCAAGCTGCTCATTCCCGGCCGCCGCACCGCCATGGGCCGCCAGCTGACCCACTGGTTCGAGCAGCAGGGTATCTCTCCCAGCATCCTGGGGGAGTTCGACGATGCGGCGCTGATGAAGGCATTCGGCTTCTTCAATCAGGGCATCTTCATGGCGCCGACCATCTATCGGGAGGAGATCTTGGAGGGAGAGGGAGTCATGCTGCTGGGGGAAACCCAGGATCTGATGGAAGAGTATTACGTCATCTTTGCCGAGCGCATGATCCAACATCCTGCGGTGAAACGGGTGTGCGAGAGCGATTTCTCCTTCTTGTTTGCCGGGCAGGAGGATTTTACCGCTATCCAGCCGGCGCCCCTGTCGTTTTAAATGGAAGGGGCAAGGGGGTATTATGCCTGCCTTGCAGGAGAGGGAATGAGATGCAGCTGGAAGAGATGGAGGCGAATGCCGGGCGCGCGGTGACTCTGCTCAAGGCGCTGGCCAATGAACGGCGCTTGTTCATTCTGTGTCAGTTGCTGGAGCGGGAGCTCTCGGTGGGGGAAATTAACGAGGTGCTCAGGTTGAGCCAATCGGCCCTGTCACAACATTTGGCGGTGCTGCGGCGCGATGAGCTGGTGACGACGCGAAAGGAGGCCCAGACGGTCTACTATTCGCTGCGCAGCCATGAGGTGCGCGAAATGATAGGGCTGCTGCACAGGCTTTACTGCAGCGCAGAGAAATAAAAAACCGGCCCTAGGGCCGGTTTTTTGAGCTTTATACAGCCGAAGCTGCTTAAGCCATAGCTTTGATCTGGGCAGACAGGCGGCTCTTGTGACGAGCAGCTTTGTTCTTGTGGATCAGGCCTTTGGTAGCCATACGATCCATGATCGGCTGGGCAACAGCGAAAGCGGCAGTGGCAGCAGCCTTGTCGCCAGAAGCGATGGCAGCAATTACTTTCTTCAGATAGGTACGGGTCATGGAACGACGGCTGGCGTTGTGTTGACGACGTTTCTCTGACTGAATCGCGCGCTTCTTAGCAGATTTGATATTAGCCAAGGTAAAACTCCTAAAACTGTCTTAGCGAGTGTATTGAAAAGGCCCGGAAATATGCCCTTCCAACCACATATTGTCAAATGATTTGTGCAAATAAACACCGCCCCCCGGTGGTGTGTCAGTTGGGAGGCGGTTAAACTGTCGGCCGATTCTACCAGCATTCTTTCCATTCTGACAGTTCCAGAGGCTTCGTCTTGAGTAAGAAATTGATCAAATCCGGCATGATAGTGTCCGCAATGACGCTGGCGTCCCGTGTGATGGGCCTGGTTCGCGATGTGGTCATCGCCAACCTGCTCGGCGCCGGGATGGCCGCAGACGTCTTCTTTTTCGCCAACCGCATTCCCAACTTCCTGCGTCGCCTGTTCGCCGAAGGGGCCTTCAACCAGGCTTTCGTGCCGGTGATGACGGAGTACAAGAAGAAGGGTAATGAGGATGAGGTGCGTGAATTGCTGGCTGCGGTGGCGGGGACCCTGGGTGGCATAGTCACCGTCGTCACCCTGCTCGGGGTACTGGGCTCGGGGGTATTGACCGCCCTGTTTGGCTGGGGCTGGTTCTGGGACTGGCTGCATGGCGGCCCGGCGGCCGAGAAGTTCGAGCTGGCCAGCCTGATGCTCAAGATCACCTTCCCCTATCTCTGGTTCATTACCTTTACCGCCATGGCGGGGGCCATCCTCAACACCTACGGCCGCTTCGCCGTCTCTTCCTTTACTCCGGTGTTCCTCAACCTCACCATGATTGCGGCCGCCTGGTGGATAGCGCCCTTGATGGACAATCCCGAAATCGCGCTGGCGATCGGGGTCTTCCTCGGGGGGCTGGTGCAGTTCCTGTTCCAGTATCCTTTCCTGCGCCAGATGAACATGCTGGTGTGGCCCAAGTGGGGTTGGCATCACCCCGGGGTCGTCAAGATCCGCACACTGATGATCCCGGCGCTGTTTGGCGTTTCGGTCAGCCAGATCAACTTGCTGATCAACACCATGCTCGCCTCTTTCCTGGCGACCGGTGCTATCAGCTACCTCTATTACTCGGATCGGCTGCTGGAGTTCCCGCTAGGCCTGTTTGCGGTCGCCATCAGCACGGTGATCCTGCCGGCACTGGCGAAGAAGCACGTGGATGCGGATCTCGCCGACTTCTCCCGCACCATGGACTGGGGGGTGCGGATGGTGATGCTGCTGGGCCTGCCCGCCATGGTGGGGATCGCCGTGTTGCGCGAGCCCATCCTGCGGGTGCTGTTCATGCGCGGGGAGTTCGGCCTGCACGAGGTCAGCATGTCCAGCGCCAGCCTGCTGGCCTCCACCACGGGCCTGCTCTCCCTGATGTTGATCAAGGTGCTGGCCCCCGGTTACTACGCCCGCCAGGACACCCGAACCCCGGTGCGGATCGGGGTGATGGCCATGGTGGCCAACATGGTGTGCAACCTCATCTTCATCTATCCGCTCGGCTATGTGGGGCTGGCGCTCGCCACCGCCTGCTCCGGCACCCTGAACGCGGCCCTGCTGTTCAAGGGACTCTATGAGCAGAAGGTCTACCGGCCGTCCCGCGAGACCGGGGTGTTTTGCCTCAAGTTGCTGGCGGCGACCCTGCTGATGGGGGGCCTGCTTGCGTACCTCTCGCCGGATCTCGCCCAATGGGGGGCTTGGAGCATGGGCAAGGCCAGCCTGGAGCTGACTCTGCTGCTCTGCCTCGGCGGGGCCCTGTACGGGATAGTCCTGCTGGTGCTCGGCATTCGACCGAGGCACCTGAAATCGGGTCAGCAGCAGGACTGATCCTGCTGTTTCGTGCGGGATCGCTGGCGTCAGCATTTGAGCAAGATACCTGAAATCGGGCGGGGAGGGCTGACCCTGCCTGCCGCCTGATATATAATCCGCCGATTTCCCGGCAGCAACGCACAAGGCACTGATGGAGCTTATTCGCGGCATTCACAATATCAAGCCCCGTCATCGGGGCTGTGTATTGACCATAGGTAACTTCGATGGGGTTCATCAGGGGCACCACGCTGTGCTGGCTCGGCTGCAGGAAAAAGCCACCGAGCTGGGCCTGCCCGCCTGCGTCATGCTGTTCGAACCCCAGCCCCTTGAGCTGTTTGCCGGGGCTGATGCCCCTGCTCGCCTCAGCCGCTGGCGTGAGAAGTACGAGGCGCTCAGGGGGATGCGGATCGATCGCATGCTGTGCGTGCACTTCACCCATCGTTTCGCCGAGCAGACGGCCAACGCCTTCATCGAGCAGCTGTTGGTGGAAAAACTCGGCGTGCACTATCTGGTGGTGGGGGATGATTTTCGCTTCGGCCGCGGCCGGGAAGGGGACTTCCACCTGCTGGAAGCGGCGGGACGCCGCTACGGTTTCGAGGTAATCAGCACTCAAAGCTTCCAGATCGAACGTCAGCGGATCAGCAGCACCTTGGTGCGCGAGGCCCTGAAGGCGGGCCGGATGGCGGAGGTGGAGCTGATGCTTGGCCGCCCCTACGCCATCAGCGGTCGGGTCGCCCACGGCGACAAGCTGGGCCGTACCATAGGTTTTCCCACTGCCAATCTGGCCCTCAAGCGGCAGGTGATCCCGGTCGGTGGCGTGTTCGCGGTGGAAGTGTTATGTTCCGGCAAGACCTTCCCCGGCGTTGCCAACGTGGGCGTACGGCCGACCTTGAGCGGCACACAAGCCAGATTGGAAGTACATTTATTTGATTTTTCTGGTGATCTATATGGTCAGCAGGTCAAGGTGCTGCTTCGCCACAAGCTGCGCGAAGAGCAGAAATTTGCCTCTTTCACCGCCTTGAAAGAGCAGATCGAACGAGATGCCCTGGCGGCCCGAGCCTGGTTCGGGCTGCCACCATTCAATTTACCCAGCACTCTTTTAGCAAAGAAGGGAACCCAGGACTGATGAGCGACTATAAACACACCCTGAATCTGCCGGAAACCGAGTTTCCGATGCGTGGCGATCTGGCCAAGCGCGAACCCAACATGCTGAAGCGTTGGTACGATCAGGATCTTTACGGCGCTATTCGCCGCGCCAAAGCGGGCAAGCCTTCGTTCATTCTGCATGACGGCCCTCCCTACGCGAACGGCAGCATTCACATCGGTCACTCGGTCAACAAGATCCTCAAAGACATCATCATCAAGTCCAAGGGCCTCTCCGGTTTCGATTCCCCCTATGTGCCGGGCTGGGATTGCCATGGTCTGCCCATCGAGCTTAAGGTCGAGGGGCTCGTCGGCAAGCCTGGTGTGAAGGTCTCTGCCGCCGAATTCCGCGCCGAGTGCCGCAAATATGCCAAGACCCAGATCGAAGCGCAGAAGACCGACTTCATCCGTCTGGGCGTGCTGGGTGACTGGGAACATCCCTACCTGACCATGGACTTTGGCACCGAAGCGAACATCATCCGCTCCATGGCCAAGATCGTCGAGAACGGCCACCTGCACAAAGGCTCCAAGCCGGTGCACTGGTGTACCGACTGCGGCTCCGCCCTGGCGGAAGCCGAGGTGGAGTATTACGACAAGAACTCCCCCTCCATCGACGTGCGCTTCAAGGCCGTCGATGAGGCGACTGTGGCTGCCAAGTTTGACTGCCCTGAAGGTCACACCGGCCGTGGCCCGCTCTCTGCCGTGATCTGGACTACCACCCCCTGGACCCTGCCGGCCAACCGCGCCATCGCCATGCACGCCGACTTGGACTATGCCCTGGTGCAGGTGGAAGGGGATAACCCCGAGCGCCTGATCCTGGCCGCCGAGCTGGTCAAGGATGTGATGGACCGCGCTGGCATCGAGAAGTACCACAATCTGGGTTATGCCAAGGGGGCAGCGCTCGAGCTGCTGCGCTTCAACCACCCCTTCTACCACTTCGATGTGCCCGTTGTGCTGGGTGATCATGTCACCCTGGATGCCGGTACCGGCGCCGTGCACACGGCCCCTGGTCACGGTCAGGAAGACTTCGTGGTCGGCCAGAAGTACGGTCTGGAAGTCGCCAACCCGGTGGGCAGCAACGGCGTTTACCTGCCGGATACCGAGCTGTTCGCCGGCCAGCACGTATTCAAGGCCAATGCCTCTGTCGTCGAGGTGTTGACCGAGCGCGGTGCCCTGCTGCACCACAAGGTGTTCAACCACTCCTATCCGCATTGCTGGCGTCACAAGACCCCCATCATCTTCCGTGCCACCCCGCAGTGGTTCATCAGCATGGAGCAGAAGGGGCTTCGCAAGCAGGCTCTTGCCGAGATCGAGCGCATCGAGACCGATGGCATCGCCCAGCATGGCCAGAGCGGCTGGGTGCCGGCCTGGGGCAAGAACCGTATCCAGGCCATGGTCGAGAACCGCCCTGACTGGTGCATCTCCCGTCAGCGCACCTGGGGTGTGCCCATCTCCCTGTTCGTTCACAAGGAGACCCAGCAGTTGCACCCGGAATCCGTGCGCCTGATGCACGAAGTCGCCAAGCGGGTCGAGCAGTCTGGCATCCAGGCCTGGTGGGATCTGGACAAGGCCGAGCTGCTTGGCAGCGACGCCGACTTGTACGACAAGGTGCCCGATACCCTGGACGTCTGGTTCGACTCAGGTTCGACCCACTCCTCAGTAGTGGATGCCCGCCCCGAGTTCAACGGCAAGTCGGCCGACATGTATCTGGAAGGCTCCGACCAGCACCGTGGCTGGTTCATGTCCTCCCTGATGATCGGCGTGGCCATGAAGAACAAGGCCCCCTACAACCAGGTGCTGACCCACGGTTTCACCGTGGATGGTCAGGGCCGCAAGATGTCCAAGTCCATCGGCAACGTGGTCAGCCCGCAGGACGTGATGAACAAGCTCGGCGCCGACATCCTGCGGCTGTGGGTTGCCAGCACCGACTACACCGGTGAGATGACCGTCTCCGACGAGATCCTCAAGCGCTCCGCCGATGCCTATCGTCGCATCCGCAACACCGCCCGCTTCCTGCTGGCGAACCTGAACGGCTTCAATCCGGCGACCGACATGGTGGCTCCGGCCGACATGGTGGTGGTGGATCGTTGGGCCGTGGGTCGTGCCAAGGCGGTACAGGCCGAGATCGTGACCGCGTTCGACGAGTACAACTTCCACGGTGTGACCCAGAAGCTGATGCAGTTCTGCTCCATCGAGATGGGCTCCTTCTACCTGGACGTGATCAAGGACCGTCAGTACACCGCCAAGGCCGACAGCCTGGCCCGTCGCTCCTGCCAGACCGCTCTGTATCACATCGTCGAGGCCATGGTGCGCTGGATGGCACCCATCATGAGCTTTACCGCCGACGAGATCTGGGCCCTGTTGCCGGGCGAGCGCGGCGAGTTCGTGTTCACCGAGGAGTGGTATGACGGCCTGTTCGGGCTGGATGCCGGCGAGCAGATGGGCGATGCCTTCTGGGCCGAGATCCTGGAAGTCCGGGGTGAGGTCAACAAGGCGCTGGAAGCGGCCCGTGGTGAGAAGCGCATCGGCGGCTCCCTGCAGGCCGAGCTGACCCTGTTCGCCAAACCGGCACTGGCGACCCGCCTGAACGCCCTGGCCGATGAGCTGCGCTTCGTGCTGCTCACCTCCAAGGCCAAGGTGGTGGTCGCTGATGCGGCGCCGGAAGGCGCCGTCGCCACCGAGCGCGACGATCTGTGGCTGAGCGTGGCTCAGTCTGCCGCCGCCAAGTGCGATCGTTGCTGGCACCATGTGGAAGACGTGGGCACCATCAAGGGTCACGAAGAGATCTGTGGCCGCTGCGTCACCAACGTCGAGGGTGACGGCGAAACGCGTCAATTTGCCTGATGAACATGACTCATAACGCTATTCATAACAAAACGGGCCTGCGTTGGCTGTGGCTGGCGGTGCTGACCTTCGTGCTGGATCAGGGGAGCAAGCTCGCCGTGGTCAAGCTGCTGCCGTTTGGCTACCCGGGGGTGGAGATCACCCCCTTCTTCAACCTGGTGCACGTCTACAACAAGGGGGCGGCATTCAGCTTCCTGGCCGATCAGGGGGGCTGGCAGCGCTGGTTCTTCGCGGTGCTGGCGTTTGCCATCTGTGGCCTGCTGATTCACTGGTTGCGCAAGCAGTCTGTCACCCAGCGCTGGAGTGGCATCGCCTACTCCCTGATCATCGGCGGGGCCCTTGGTAACGTGTTCGATCGGCTGGTGCTTGGCCACGTGGTCGACTTCCTCGACTTCTACTGGCAGCGCGCCCATTGGCCGGCGTTCAACCTGGCCGACAGCTTCATCTTCATCGGCGCCGCCATGATAGTGCTGGAAGGCTTTCGCAGTGAGAAAAAGAAGGAAGAGACGGCATGAGCCAGATCATCGGCGCTGACAGCAGCGTGCTGTTTCACTTTTCTATCAAGCTGGAAGATGGTTCGGTTGCCGACAGCACGGCGCTGCACGGCAAGCCGGCCCGCCTGCGGATGGGGGATGGTAGCCTGACCGACAGCTTCGAACAGTGCTTGCTGGGCCTGCAGCAGGGTGAAGCCAAGAGTTTCACCTTGAGCCCGGAGCAGGCCTTCGGCCTCTCCAATCCGGACAACATCTACCATCTGGATCGCGCCAAGTTCGGCGCCGATGTGGAACCCAAGGTCGGCACCATCATGGTCTTCGATCAGCCCAATGGCAGCGAGCTGCCCGGCATCATCCGGGCGGTGGAAGGCATGTCGGTGACTGTCGATTTCAATCACCCACTGGCCGGTCATACCGTCACCTTCGAGGTGGAGATCTTGGCCGTCGATGACGAGGAGAAGGTGCACTGATGGATATCCTGCAGGCTTACCCCCGTGGCTTCTGTCGTGTTGGCATCGATCGTGTCATTAATATGAGCGAGGTGATCTGATGGATATTCTACTCGCCAATCCACGCGGCTTTTGTGCTGGTGTCGATCGTGCCATCAGCATCGTCGAGAGCGCGTTGGAGAAGTTTGGTGCCCCCATCTATGTGCGCCACGAAGTAGTGCACAACCGCTATGTGGTGAACAAGCTCAAAGAAGCGGGCGCCGTGTTCGTCGAGGAGTTGGACGAGGTGCCGGACGACAGCATCGTTATCTTCTCCGCTCACGGCGTCGCCAAGTCGGTGCGTGAGATGGCCAAGTCCCGCGCCCTCAAGGTGTTCGATGCCACCTGCCCGCTGGTGACCAAGGTGCATATGGAAGTCCACCGTGCCAGCCGCAAGGGATCCGAGGCCGTGCTCATCGGCCACGCCGGCCACCCTGAGGTGATCGGCACCATGGGTCAGTACGAGAACCGCGAGGGGGGGATGTATCTGGTGGAGACGCCGGAGGACGTGGCCAAGCTCAGCGTGAAGAACCCGGACGACCTCTGCTTCGTCACCCAGACTACCCTGAGCGTGGATGAAACCTCGGACGTCATCGATGCCCTGCGCAAGCACTTCCCCAGGATCCAGGGGCCGCGCAAGGACGACATCTGCTACGCCACCCAGAACCGTCAGGATGCGGTACGGGAGATGGCGGGACTGGTGGATGCCATGCTGGTGGTCGGTTCGCGCAACTCCTCCAACTCCAATCGCCTGCGGGAGCTGGCCGAGAAGGTGGGAGCGCGTGCTTACCTTATCGACGACGCCTCCATGATAGAGCCGCAGTGGTTGGAAGGGGTTCTGCGCATTGGCGTGACGGCAGGCGCTTCTGCCCCCGACATCCTGGTACAGAACGTCATCGCCCGCCTGCGTGAGCTGGGCGGCAAGATAGTGACAGAGCACCCGGGGCGTGAAGAAAACGTCGTGTTCGAGGTACCGCCCGAGCTTAGAATTATTTAAATGTGGCCAGGATGGCCTAAGAATAAAGTGCGATGTTTCTGATGCCGGATTTGTTGTTGCGACCTATCCGGCATTAGACTGTCAAGACAACCAGTCACCAAGGATGGGATATGATTGGGCTCTATCGAGGCTTTTCTCTTATTGAATTGATGATTGTCGTCGCAATTGTGGCGATTCTTGGTGCTATTGCCTATCCCTCCTATCAACGCTATCTGCTGACCAGTCACCGTGTTGAAGCCAAAAAAATGCTGTTGGATGCTGCCAACAGACAAGAAACCTTTTTTATGGACTTCAACCAATATGCTGCATCTAGTGCTGCGCTGAATATCTCCGATAACTCAGATTCTGGTTTTTATCATCTGGTGATCTCGGCTGCCGGCAATACATTTACCATGTTTGCAACGGCCTCAGGAGCACAAGGTTCTGATAGCGATTGCATTATTTTCTCCATCGATCAGAACGGAACCCGCAGTGCCACCCGGCTTGGCAATACCACCAACAACGCCTGCTGGGATTAACCAATGAAACTGAATCGCCGTTTTAATCAAACTGGATTCAGCCTGCTGGAAGTAATGATCGCGGCGGTGGTGCTCTCCTTTGGTCTGCTTGGCCTGGTGGCTATGCAGGCGACGGCCAAGTTTGCTGGTTATGAGGCACGCCAGCGCACCATTGCCAGCTGGCTGGCCAACGATCTGGTGGAGCGTGCCCGGATCAACAAAGACAGCTGGTCTGCCCAAGGAACGACCGTCGTATCCGGTAACGCGATATTGAGTATGCCGAACTGCGCCAACGTCGATGGCACCATGTCGGGTTGCAGTCGCAGCGATCGACAAGCGCTCGATCTCTACTATTGGCAACGCTCCCTGCTGGGGACCGCTGTCTCCGGCTCGGTATCCTCCCTGCAAGCCCCCACCGGTTGCGTGATCCGGGGGGTTAATAACAGCCTGACGGTGGGGATTTTCTGGCGTGGCCGTCAGTCCCTGTTTGATGGGGCAAGCGCAGCAGCTGCAGTGCAAAACAGCTGTGGACTGAGTACGGTAACAGATCGTCAGAGGCGTCAGTTTGTACTGACGACCACATTATGAAAGCCCATGGCTTTACCCTGATCGAGTGGCTGATCGCCATGTTGATCGGTGTGTTTCTGGTGGGGGGCGGCCTGAGCATCTTCGTGGCGTCCCGTGCGACCACCGAGGACTCCTTCGATCAAAGTGAATTGCAGGAAAATGGCCGTATCGCCATGCGCCTGCTCACCCAGGACCTGAAATGGGCCGGCTTCTGGGGGGACTATACCGGTTCGCCTATGGCGGAAGGACAAGGAGTTACCTTGAGCAGTGGATCTGCTGTGACAGCATCGAATGACTGTCTAGATAATTTGGGGCAGGGTAGTCTACCGCCCAGTGTAGGAACAAATAGGACAAATAGATCGATCTGGGTAACACGAATTGACAACAATAAAGCGATTGTCGGAGGTGCATTTTCCTGTATTCCTGTGACCTCACGAATCGCCAATACGGATGTCATCAGCATCAAACGGCTGATTGGTCTTCCTCTGGCCGATGCAGCCGCTACTGCCAATCGCTTTTATCTCGCCACGACGACACAGACTGCCCAGATGTTCAAGGGCGGAGAAACGATACCCACTATGCCGTCGGAGCGTCAACTCTGGGAATACCAGCATTTTATCTATTACCTGTCCCCTAATGCTGCCGGTAATCCTGAATTGAGGAAACGTTATTTGACCGCAAATGGTGGCTCTGTACTGATTTCCGGCCCCATGGCCGAGGGAATTGAAAGAATGACGGTTTTGTTTGGCGTTGACGACAGCTTGGTGCCGGATGGAGTCATTGATCGTTATGTTGCTACCAACAATGTCACTGAACAGGAATGGAGTGAGGGGCGGGTCGTAGCTGCTCGGGTCTTTATCTTGGTGCGTTCTCTACAACCATCCAGCAGCTATGTGAATAACAACGTCTATCAGGTTGGCAGTACTAGCGTATCGGGCAATGGGGATGGTTTTCGGCGCTTGTTACTGGAAACTAGTGTGTCACTACGCAACCTAGCAGTGATGGCTGGGGGTGGGGCATGAGAAGTCAGCGTGGTGTCGCCCTGATTGTCGCCTTGATCATTCTGGTCCCCCTGACCCTGATTGCCGTGGTGGTGATGCAATCATCGGGACAGGATCTCAAGATGGCGGGGGCGGCAGCCAGCTTTCGGCAGGCAGAGCACCGGCTCGAGGGCATTATTGAGGCGGCGATGCAGAGCAACAATTTCTCGACACTGATCGCCAATATGGGGGCCAGTGCAGCTATCAACGTCAATAGCAGCAATGTCTCTGCAGCCGTAGCCCTCACGAATCGCACCGAAACTATTTGCAAACGCAAGGTCGATGCCAGTAGTAACAATGTGATTCCTGTTTGTAAATATGTCGAGCTGCAGGCAAATGTGAATTATGGAAAATATTCCCGTCCCTTGAATTGGGCTGCGGGTGTAGAACAGCCACTGCTCACCAAATAGGAGCGAAGGATATGTGGTTACGTCAACTTGGAATGACACTCGGCTGGTTCGGCATGGTGCTGGCTGCGACGATGGTAAAAGCCGATGATACCGAGCTTTTTATTTATGACTTCAACAAAGCAGGGGATTTTAGACCCAAGGTTTTGCTGATTTTTGATAATTCAGGCAGTATGGCTGATACAATGGAACAGATTAAAGAGGTCTATAATCCTGCCACCGTCTATCCTGCATTGAGTAATGATCCTGACTCTGGAAATAGTAAAAAATATATTTATTTTTCCACAGACGGTAGCATCCCTGCCATCAACAGTACCAAACGTTTTTCCGATAAGTTGAACGCCTGCGCTACCTCAAAAACACCATTGTCAAATATTGGATATTTTCAGTCTCAAGTATGGAGTTATGAAGTTAATAATGGTACCCCTCCTGGAAGGGGACGTGGAGCTTGGTATTCTCTAAGTGGGTACCAAGAAAGTAACATAGCTCTTGTTGATTGCAAACAAGATGTGACAGCGAGTAATTCTGCTAACCCTTATACAGGTTCATGGTCCGTAGGTACAGGATACCCAGTGGACAAAACCAGTAATAACCAAGGAACATGGTTTTATACCGCTGCTACGAAAGACGCGGTCAATGCAAGTAATACGGCTGTGACTCTTTATTCAGCTAATTATGTTCGTTGGTATTATGGTCCAACCGGCTATTCAGTACAGTCTCGGCTTCGTATTGCCAAGGATGCAGTAAAAGGCTTGATCTCCTCCACCCCTGGAGTAGATTTTGGTTTGGCTATATTCAACCGAAATGATGATACGAATAACAATGGCGGGCGTATTATCAGGGATATCCTTGGCAGTGAAATTACATTGAGCAATGGTAAAACAGGGGAGCAAGATCTATTGGACAGAGTCGAAGGATTAACGGCCAGTACTAATACGCCACTCTGTGAGACATTGCGGGAAGCATACCAGTTCTTCGGCAACAAAGCCGTTGTTTATGGTTTGCAAGGCAGCCCGAGAGATACAACAGCCGAGAGCCCGAGTGGTACCTATCAGGCTCCCTACGATAATTGCTCAAATAATGGCTATGTCATCTATATTACCGATGGCGAGCCGACTCAGGACTCTGCGTCAGATACCTTTGTACAGGGACTGATTAATACACTGTCGACTGATGAAAAGGCCGCTTACGGTACGACAGTAGCCTATGGATCTGGCAGAACCAAGCCAACCAGCTATCTGGCCGCACTGGCTGGCTATATGAAACATAAGGATGTTAATTCAGTTTCCCCCGGAACCCAAACAGTTACCACCTTTACTGTAGGTTTTGGGGATGAGGCAATCAGTGGCGCCGGTAACTTGCTGGCCGAAACGGCCCGTCGTGGCGGCGGCGTATATTATCCGGCCACTAATGCGTCAGCATTAACT
>NZ_JRGL01000109.1 GCF_000764655.1 Aeromonas aquatica | reverse complement strand
CTGCTTGCCCCACTTGGTTTTCATAAAGTTTACTTCTTTGGCAAAGCGGGCAATCTTCTCCGGTGAATCTTCGGCCCCGCGGCTGATGGACTCGTAGTGGTAAAGCTCGGCATAGGGGGTCCAGAGATTGCGATAACCCGCCTCGCGCACTTTCAGGCAGAAGTCCACATCGTTAAAGGCAACGTGCAAGTTCTCTTCATCCAGCCCGGCGACCTCATTATAAATATCTTTACGAATAAGCAGGCAGGCGGCCGTTACGGCAGAGAGGGCTTGGGGCAGCAACAAGCGGCTGAAATAACCTGGATGGTGGCGAGGATAATGTTTATGGGAATGCCCGCCCACGCCGCCAATGCCGAGGATCACACCACCATGTTGCAGGGTATTGTTGCTGTAATAGAGCTTGGCCCCCACACAGCCGATCTCCGGTCGCAGGCAGTGACTCACCATCTCAGTCAACCAGTCCGGATTGATCACCTCGACATCATTGTTGACCAGACCGACGATTGACCCCTTGGCATGGCGGGCGCCAAAGTTGTTGATGGCCGAGTAGTTGAAGGGGTGATCATAGCGCAATACCTTGACCCGGCTGTCTTCTCGCTGGATATGGGCAAAGAAGTCGAGGGTCTCCTGCTCGACGCTACCGTTATCGAGAATAAGGATCTCGAAGTGGGTATAGGTGCTCCTATCGATGATGCTGCGCACCGCGGTTTCAGTCAGGGAGCGGCGATCCCGGGTGGGGATCAGCAGGCTGACCAGAGGGGCCGATTCGGGGATGGGGTAACGCACCCGATAGGTGTTGGGCACCAGGCCCGCTTCCACAGTGACACCGGGTTTCTGGCCAGCGAAATAGTCGCGCAGCGCCTTGATGCCCGCATCCGTGGTGTAACTCTTCTCACCGGAAGCCAGGGCCGTGGAGCCCTCGATGGTGCGCCAGTGGTAGAGCACGCGGGGGATATGGACTATCTGCGTGGCCGTCACATGGGGCAGGCAGCGCAGCAGCAGATCCTGATCCTGGCTGCCTTCGACGCCAAGGCGGAACCCGCCTATTTGTTGCAGCAGCGAGCGGCGATAAACCCCGAGGTGGGAGACATAGTTTTGTGAGAAGAACAGATCCGGGTTCCAGTCGCTCTTGAAGTGGGGGTCAAAGCGTTCGCCGCGACCATTGAGCTTGTCTTCGTCACTATAGAGGATCTGGGTTTGGGGCTGCTCACAGATGGCCTGTGCCATAAACAGCAGGGCATGTTCCGGCAGGGCATCATCATGATCCAGCAGGGCTACGAAATCACCCTTGGCAATCTCCAGGGCGCTGTTGGAGGCCGCCGAGATATGACCATTTTGCTCACGATAGACAACCCTGATCCGGCTGTCTTTGGCCTCATATTCGCGCAGTACCCGCTGCACATGGGCCTTTGGCGAGCGGTCATCCGCAATACAGAGCTCCCAGTGGGGATAGCTCTGTGCCAAGACGGAATCCAGGCAGGCCCGCAGGTAGATTTCAGCCGGGTTATAGACTGGCATCACCACAGAGATAAGGGGCGGCGTTTTCATGCCAGAGAGCATGGCATCCACTTCCACAGGAGCGGGCAGTGAAGCCGCTTCTACCGTTTCTATCCACTCTTCATAATCGACAGAGGGCAAGGAGAAACTGAAGGTCTCGTTATAGAGTGCCTGCAACTGTGTCATTGAGATGCCATGGCGATCGGCAGAGATGGATGCCTTGATCTTATCCAACGGCATATCCCGATAGCTTTGATGCTCTTTTTGAATACGAGCCAGTAGCGCGGATTCAATGTGGTGTTCATTGACAGCAGTAATCTCAAATTGCGTGATTGAGAATGCAGATGCCTGCTCCAGTGGGTCGAAGCGCAAGGCGACGAGAGGGGATTCCAGATAAAACAAACGGCTGGAGGCCATGGCTCTTTTATATGGCAAGGTGACCGTTTCAAGCTCGTTAAACCCCTTACCGGTATCCAGGTACAGTTTGGCCAGCCCCTGCTTGGCTGGGCAATTCAGGGTCAGATTAAACTGGTACCAGCCTTGTCCTATGCCAGAGAGTTGTCCTAAATCAACGATGAAGAAAGGATCCTCTCCCTCTGACAACCATCCTTGGGGATGATCAATATCGGTTGAAAGTTGGTTCAGTCCCAGATAGGGCAGGGCAATCGCAGTGGCTCTCTGATTCACTGCTGGTGCAACGCCCCAGGATGCACATGGTTTTCTGCCAAGCAATCGACCATAGCGCTTGAAATGCTCTTTGGGAGAGAGCCCTGTCTGGTTGACATCCCAATAGGTGTGCAGATACCACTGCTCATCAAACTGTGCCAACAACTCTTCTAGGTTATTGTTAACCATCATTTTTTTATTTTCCCTTGTTGGCCGGCAGACAATGACGCTGTTCGGCCTTCCCGTGCATGATGTAATGAAGTAACGGATTGATGGCTCCCTGGGCCACATCCGGGTAGGTTTGCATATACCAGCGGGTATCGAACTGCTCGCTGGGGCTATAGCCTTTATCCGCCCCTACTTTGATAAAGTGCTCGATGGCTGGCAATCCCGCATCGGCAACTTCTGGATAGCGGTGCAGATACCAGAGTTCGTCAAAGAGCCCGGAGGCGGCAATACGCTCTGCGGCGCTCATAGAGGCTGTTGTCCCAGCAGGGCTTTCTTTGAACGTGCGGCCAAGGGCGCGCACAGGGGCGGTCAGTTTCCAGGAGACAGTCTTCTTCAGCTTCTGCGCCCGTTCCTTTGCTTGCTCGACTTGCTGCTCTTTTTGTTGCAACTGACGGGTCAACTGTTCCATATGCCGCGTCATGAGTGCCAGCTCAGCGAAGCGCTCGGCAATATTGGCCTCCAGCCCCTTGTTCTGTTTGGCAAGTTCACTCACTTGCCCCTCTAGCGCAGCCTGTTGCCGGGCCGCCTGCTGCTGGCTGGCCGCCAGTTGTTGCTGCAGGTCTGCCTGGATCTGTGCCTGCTTGGCCCGCTCTGCTTGCCAGGATTGTTCGCGAGCCAGAAGGGTATCGTGCATCTGCTGCTTTTCTGCTGTTAGCGAGGCCAGCTCGGCTTGAGTTTGCTGATGCTGCGCTTGCATGGTCTGCACCTGCTGCTGCGCGGCCGCCAGTGTAGTCGCGAGCTGCTGGCGTGCTGTTTCCTGGCCATGGATGGTCTGGGTGTGCTCGGCAATCTGCTGAGTCTGCTCTTCGAGTAGGCGGGTCAGGGTGGCGGTTTCGCCAAAGCGATCGCTCACCTGCTGCTGCGAAGCGGCGAGTTCAGCGGCGAGCTGCTGATGCAAGGCTTCTTGGGTATTGAGGGTGCGGATGTGCTCGGCGATATGCTGAGCCTGTTCTTCAAGTCGCTGAGTCAATACGGCGGTTTCGCCAAAACGCTCGCTCAGGGCCTGATGGAGTTCGCCAATCTGCTGCTGCTGGTCATTGAGCTCGGTGTTAAGGCGCAACCCTTGTTGCTGCCAAGCGTGTTGGGCGGCATCGTGCTGCTCTCGCTGGCTGGCCAGGTCGCGAGAGAGTGCGTCGCAGTGGCTCTGAAGCTGTTGGTGCTCCTCGATAAATGTGGCTTGCTGTTGTTGCAGCGTCTGCTGCTCGCGCTGCCCCATTTCGATCTGCTCGTGCAACTGGATCTGTGTCTGACGCAGGGTATCGCGTTCATGGCTAAGGGCGTCATGCTGGGTTTCCAGTAAGCCATAGGCATGTTGCAGTTGGCTCTTGGTCTCACGTTGCTCGCTGAGTTCTTGCAGCAGGGCATTGGCCCGTTCTTGCAATAGCTTGACAGTGTCATTTTGTTCGGCCAACGAACGTGCTTGCGCATGCTGAGTGCGCAAGGATTGCTCCAGTTGGTGCTGCATGTCGGCAAGCTGGCGCGAACCTTCCGTGAGCGCCAGGTTGCTCTTGCCAAGCGCCAGGGTCAGTTGTGCGGTGAGCTGTGTTTCTTCATTGAGTTGCAGCGCCTGATCATTGAGTTGCTGCTGCAATTGGCTATGGGCCTGCTTATGAGCGGTGGCGTGTTCATGTTGCTGCTCCAGCTGATGCTGAAGTGATTGCTGAACACCATAATCCTGCGCCTGCTGGGCGAGCAGCGATTGCTTTTCTTGGGTGAGCAGGGTGAGCTGGGCAGTGGTTTGCTCGAGTTGCTGTGTGGCTTGCGACAGCGCACTCTCCAGACTCTGTTTGGCGGCCAATACCTCCTCGCGCTGCTGCTCGCACGAGGCAAGATGTGCTTGGGTATTTGTCGCCTGCTGCTGCAGTAGGGCGAGTTCGGATGTCAATCCAAGGGCGTGTTGTCGCTGTGCGGTCAGTTCGGCCTCTTGTGCCTTGCTCTCTTCAAGTCTGCTCTCAAGTGCCGTCAGTTGATGATGTTGGGCGGTGATACGCTCGGCAAGGCGACCCCTTTCCAGCGCCTGCTGCTCATGCAGTTGCTGCTGCTCCATCTGCAGGTTGTCTCGCTGAGCGGCCAGCTGTTGCTTGAGTTGGCTGTTTTCCCAGCTATCGCCACAGGCTTTGCCCAGACGAGAGAAAATATCTTGTACCTGCTTGGTGGTACGGGCATTGGTGGAAATGTCATACAGGCTCTTCATCTCTGGCGCCTGCTCACTGCCCACCCCAATCACGCCAAGACCATGGCCATGAGCAAACTCAAAATGGGGATATTGTTGTTTGAGTTCATCCAGCAGTTGGAATACGCCAAAACCACGCTCTCTCACATTGGTGTCGTGCATGATGACAACAGCCCTGTCAGAGAGCTTGGGCAGCCAGCTTTCAAAGTCATGACGTACTGCGTCGAGGGTATGCAGACCATCGATATGAAGCAGATCGATGCTGCTTTCAGGGAAATGTGCCAGCGCCTGATCGAAGGTGCTGCGGATCAGGGTGGAGAAACTGGAATAGTGCTGCTGATTATATTCAGAGACTTGCCGATAGACTTCTTCACCATACACCCCTGCATGCTCATCCCCCCCCCAGGTATCAACCGCAAAGCAGAGTGTTTCCAGATCCAGTTTTGTCACTGCTTGGCAAAACGAAAAATAGGAACTGCCGTAATGAGTACCCAGTTCCACAATCTTGCGAGGACGCAAGGTTTCCACCAACCAGAAAGCAAAGGGGATATGTTCTAACCAAGCGGATTGAGCAATATAGGTTGGACGCCAAAAAAGGGAGCGTTTGAAAATCAAATCCAGCTCGGTAGTGGGTTGCACGATTGATTTTTGTTTGCGGTTGGCCACTGAACGGCTGTTTTGTTGACGGTCCATGGGGGAGACTCTCTTGGGTGTTTGAACAATGAATAAATAGAAGTGGTCAGTATCATGACCACTGTCTAGATTGATTAGCTCAGGTTCATAGCCCGGGCTGAAAAATAAGTTGATTGGCTATATGGCCGCTTCTGGTTAGTCCTGGTGCTCACGCAAGGTTGCGAGCCCCATTACGATCAACCCATAGAAGAGGATAAGCAGCACCCCAACCGTGGCCAGGTTGTAGAGGCGACGAGGATATTCCGCATCTTCGGCCAGAGTCGGCTGGCTGATGACCAGCAGGTGCTTCAATTTGCGGTATGCCTCGATTCTTGCTTGCTCCAGGCTGATGAGGCCCGTCTTGTAGAGATCCGCTGCCAGCGTTGCTTGCGTTTGTACATCCAGATAGCCGGCGGTGATCTCGTTCATGGCATCTTTATCAAGGCCAGTGAGCTTGGCACGCTCCTGTTCCAGTTGTTTGGTCAAGGCATCGACTCGGCTTTGCACCGAGATGACTGCGGGGGCTGCGTCTTTCATGTAACTGCGCAGTTGTTTGAGTTCTGCTTGTTGGCGTACCAGCTCGCCCTCGATCTGGCTGACGACTCCCAAGCGGGCGCTACTGGTTGATTCCGGGCTGATGAGCTGATGGCTGTTTTGAAAGGCCAGTACCTTGGCTTTCTCATCCTGTAGTCGTTGATAGGATCGATTGACTTCTTGCTCGACAAAAGCCAGCTGATCCAGTGCAACCTGATGTCCGAGTTTGTTGATGAAGAGCTCGGACTCCTTAAGCATCAGGCCCACCACTTGCTGGCCATACTCGGGGTCAAACGCCTGTAATTCGATGGTGAGGACGCCCGACAGATCGTCCAGGCGCAGCGTCAGATGCTTGCGGTAATATTCGACAAAGTCTTCCCGGCTGACATCACTTGGCAGGCGTGAGAAATAGTCGGCCTTGTCGCTTTGATAATGGGACTTGAGGCCAAGTTCCTTATCCAGTTTGGTTAGCAGGTCCCAGGATTTCAGATATTCCTGGATCAACAGCACATCCTGATGATTGCTGCCGCCAATCCCCAACATCGACAGGGCATCGGGCAGCATCTTGATCTGGTCCGCTTGTTTAATCATCAGCTCAGCCCGGCTCACGTAACGATCCGAGGCGATGACACCCAAATAGAGTGCGGCGATGGCAAAACAGGCCAGCACCCAGAGAAAACTGCCAAGCTTGAGGCTCTGTTGCCAGGAGCGGTGGGCAATCTGAAAGCCGCTGGAATCAATAAAGAAACGCTTGGGCTCATTGCTGAGTTTGCGCAGTTTACGCACAAGGCGCGATGATTTTTCTGGTCTGATAGGTTGAGTCATTGTGGATGCAGCTTGTTATAGATCCTGATAAATGCGGATGGCGTCGTCGATATTGTCGAAGATTTCCAATGTGCTGTTGCGTAGCAAAATACCCATGTCACACTGTTGACGCAGGTTCTTCATATCGTGCGACACCATGATAAGGCTGGCGGTTTCGCGCTTCTGATTAAAAGTGTCGATGCACTTTTGTTTAAAGCGGGCATCCCCCACCGAGGTTATTTCATCAGTAAGATAGATATCAAAGTCGAAGGCCATGCTGACGGCAAAGGAAAATTTTGATTTCATCCCGCTGGAGTAAGTCTTGATGGGTAACTCGAAATGCTGACCTATTTCGGAGAATTCCTTGACCCACTCCTCCACCGCCTGGGTGTCACGCACTCCGTGTATTCGACAAACAAAGCGGGTGTTCTCCCGCCCAGTCATGCTGCCTTGAAATCCACCACCGAGGGCCAATGGCCAGGAGACGCGACATAGGCGAGTGACCTTGCCCTGATTGGGTGTATCCATTCCTCCCAGCAGGCGTAACAGAGTGGATTTACCTGCCCCGTTGATGCCCAGAATACCGATGTTGCGATCCCGTGGTAGTTCGATGCTGACGTCGCGCAACACATAGTTGCGGCCAAATTTGGTGGGGTAGTACTTGGATACATTGTCAAGAATGATCATCTTGTTTCACTTTAGCTGGCGATCAGTCGGCGATGGCTCAGGCGATAGCAGCTCATGGCAAAGGTCAGCAACAGTAGGGTCGCGCTGGAGAAATAAGCCCAGCTGACTTCGGGACTGCTATACCCCGCGATCCAGCCACTTCGTATCAGCTCAAGTGCATGTACCAGCGGGTTCCATAAAAACCAGTGCTGGTATTGCACCGGTATGGCCGCCAGCGGATACATTACGCAAGAGATAAACATCAGTGGCATCATCAACAGGTCGAGAAATTTGCTCGCCTCTTGAAATAACTTCCCTATCACACAAAAGACAATACCAAGGGAAAACGAGAACACCATGAGCAGCAAATAGCCGAGTATGACTTGCAAAGGATCCGCCGGGATTGCATCAAAGCCAAACCAGAGCAACCCCAGCACCAAAATAATGCCTACCATCATGCCAACCATAACCTCTAGCATGAAACGGGCAACAAAGGTGGCAAAGGGTGTGACCTGGCGGTAGCAAAATAGCCCCATATTGGCGCTGACGGCAGATTTAAGCTGACTCACTACCTTGTTGAAAAACATGAAAGGCAGGTAGCCTGCAGTAATAAAAACCTGTACAGGTACACCACCGAAACCGCTCTGGCTACGCATCCCGAAAATCAGGCTAAATGCGCTGATCATCAGTAGAGGATCGAGCAGGGCCCAAGCATAGCCAAGGCGGTAACTGCCAAAGCGGGTCTTCAGCTCGCGGATCAGCAGGCCAAAGGTCACATCGCGCAGCACCTGCAAGGGTGTTCGAGGTGTTTGATTGAGAATGGGTTTATGCATTGAGTCGTTTTACCCTATAACAGGCTCGCTATGAGGCGAGCCTGTTTTTTCGGGGGAGGGGTTAGTTACCCAGCACCACATCAGCCGCCACGGCGATTTGATAGATGATCTGGGTGATGTCTTTGACTGACTGCATGGTCTTGCTGTCAACCTTGGGCAAGACCAGGATCTGATCTCCCGCCTGAACACTGCCCTGGCCTTTAAACTCCACCAGCCCATTTGCATGGACAACGGCGATACGCTTGTCATTCGCACGCTCGGTAAACCCACCCGCCCAGGCGACATAGTCGTCGAGATCGGCATTGGCGTTGTAGACCACTGCTTGTGGCATCAGTACTTCACCACCCACCTGGATAAGATCGGTCTTGTTCGGGATAACGATCTGATCGCCCTGCTCCAACTGAATGTTGGCAATGATGCCTTTATCTGCCACCACGACTTTGCCAAGAGGCTGGATCCTGCGGGCTTTTTCCACAAACTGCATGACCAGTTCGGCTTCTTTGGCGCGAATAGCGGCTTCCCCATCCGAGCTGGCTGGCGCGGTGAATACGCTGCGTTCCAATCGGTTGAGTGATTCATCCAACATCTCTTTTTGCCTGGCCGCCACGCTCTTTCGCATCAGGTAGATGGATTGGTAATCGGCCAGTTTGGGATCGATGGGAATGTGATTGAGTAGATCGTGCAGCTTGGTCTCTTTGCGGACGGTGAAATAAGAGGGCCCCATGTAGCTGCCAGTGACCTGCACATCGTAGACCTGGGCATGCATATCATCGTTAAACAAGACTTTGTCCCCATCCTTGAGCTGGACACTGGCAAAATCTTTGTACGGAAGATAGATAGAGAAGGGGCCGTTGGGACGATCACCTATGACCCCGACGTGGCTCACCTTGGCAAGGGGAAGAGCATAGTCGATGAGCTCAGAGCCTTGCGTATTGCGCTTCTTCAATTCAAAGCGGAACGGGTTTCGCACCTTGCCCGCCACATTGATCATCGGTCCCTGCGGCTCCACCAAGATCACATCCTGATCTTTCAGCGAAAGCTTGGGCATCCGGCCTTGCTGCATGAACTCGTACAGATCGATCTGCTGAATGACTTGGTTTTGGCGCAAGATCTTGATCTGACGGTAACTACCACGATCTGAGTCGATCCCCCCCGCTCGTTTGAGGAAATAGAGCACACTGTCAGAGGATTGTCCGGCATATTGGCCCGGACGGATCACCGGACCAGTGACGAATACGCTGACGGGGGTCGTCGTCAGCAGATTGACGTAAATATTGACATTGTTGGTGAAGACGTCCCCTATCTTGCTGGTGACCAAGTTATTGATTTGGCTGGCGGGCACGTTTTTGACGTTGATCGGACCTACATCGGGAATAAAGATGTTGCCCTGATTATCGACGGTCACGACGTTGGAGAAGTTGACTGCACCCCAGATCCAGATATTGAGCTTATCCCCGGGGGCTATCAGGTAATTGTCATTCAGGCCATCGCTGCGTTCGGTTTCATACCCTCCGGCAAATAGGTTGGCGCCGTAGGGCGGGGGCAATCCCGCCTCTGACTGCGGCAGCAATTTGCGCACATCAGACTCACCAGGCAGTAGCATTCCCTGCCGATTTTGTTGCGTAAAACTGCCGGTAGTGGAGTTGGTGTTAGCTTGACCGCTCAATGCTGACTGACCACCGAGTTGGGGTCGATCGCCGCTACCCGAAAGGCTATAGCCAAATGACTGACCATTGGGTTGAGCCTGATCCTGTGTGGTGGCAGCAATGGATGCGCAGGAGGCACTGACGAGAAACAGGATGGTACTCAGGTGACGAATGTTCGTTATCTTCAAAACGTATACCTTCAGGTTATTGATCAGCAAGGAGGTTGCTGACGGATGCCTGTTCCAATTGAGGTATCAAATACCATTGTTCTGCGATCTTGCATGCAACACTTCTTTGAGAGTGGATTTGATCACTGTTGAACAACAGCTCAATGCACTCACTTCCCAAGGCTGACACATAACGCTGGCCCAAGGTGAAGGTGGTGCTGTTTGTGCTGAGGGCTGCTCCTTGCGGCAGGGTATTGAGAGCCTGTTGCAGATTGGCAGGCATGGCCTGCAGTTCAGTGGAGGTAGCAGGGTTGACGAGGGGGCGGGATGCTTCGACTTTCTTTGGCTCATATG
>NZ_JRGL01000108.1 GCF_000764655.1 Aeromonas aquatica | reverse complement strand
TGGCTGGTACACTACTCCACCGATTATGTGTTCGATGGCAGTGGCGAGCGGCCTTGGGTTGAAACAGACCCGACGGCGCCACTCAACGTCTATGGGGAGACCAAGCTGGCAGGCGAGCAGGCCGCTGCGCTGTGTTCCCGTCACCTTATCTTCCGGACCAGCTGGGTGTATGCCGCCCGTGGTGCCAACTTTGCCAAGACCATGCTGCGTTTTGGCAAGGAGCGCAGCGAGATGTCGGTTATCAACGACCAGTTTGGTGCGCCGACGGGGGCCGAGTTACTGGCCGACTGCACCGCTCACGCGATCCGTATTGCACAGGATAAACCGGCGGTAACGGGCCTTTATCACCTGATCGCCTCCGGTACCACCACCTGGTTTGACTATGCCAAGCTGGTCTTTGCCACAGCGAAAGACGCCGGTGTTGAATTGGCCGTGACTCAGGTCAATGCCGTACCGACCAGCGCGTTTCCGACCCCCGCCAAGCGCCCTCATAACTCACGGCTCGATACCAGCAAATTCCAGCGCACCTTCGAGCTGGTACTGCCGGACTGGACAGTGGGTGTGAAGCGCATGCTGACCGAGATCCTCGGCAAATAATAAAATGACAAGCGGTGCGAGGATGTTATGCCTCTCGCCAACAGGGATAAACGCAAAAAGAGTGGTGTTAAGCTCACTCTTTTTGATGACTTACATAATTCAAATATAAGAAATCAAGCACGATGACTAAACGTAAAGGTATTATTCTGGCCGGTGGATCTGGCACTCGTCTCTATCCTGTGACCATGGCGGTCAGCAAGCAACTGCTGCCTATCTATGACAAGCCGATGATCTATTACCCGCTGAGCACCCTGATGCTGGCAGGTATTCGCGACATCCTCATCATCAGCACACCACAAGATACCCCCCGTTTCGAGCAACTGCTGGGAGATGGCAGCCAATGGGGACTGAACCTGCAATACAAGGTACAGCCGAGCCCGGATGGGTTGGCCCAAGCCTTTATTCTGGGGGAAGATTTTATTGGTAACGATGACTGCGCGCTGGTGCTGGGTGACAACATCTTCTACGGCCACGACTTGCAGAAACAGCTGGAAGGCGCGGCGGCCAAAGCCAGTGGAGCCACCGTGTTTGCCTATCACGTGCATGATCCCGAGCGCTACGGTGTGGTGGAGTTTGATAGCAAAGGGACGGCGATTTCACTGGAAGAGAAACCCCTGGAGCCCAAGAGCAACTATGCGGTAACGGGGCTCTACTTCTATGACAACAGCGTGGTGGAGATTGCCAAGAGTCTGAAGCCATCCCCGCGTGGGGAACTGGAGATCACCGACGTCAACCGCATTTACCTTGAGCAAGGCAATCTGTCGGTGGCCATGATGGGCCGCGGCTATGCCTGGCTGGATACCGGCACCCACGAGAGCCTGATTGAGGCGAGCAACTTCATTCAGACCATCGAAACCCGCCAGGGGTTGAAAGTGGCCTGCCCGGAAGAAATCGCTTATCGTCAAACATTTATTGATGCAGACCAAGTCCGCCAACTGGCAGCTCCGCTAGCAAAAAATGCGTACGGCCAATATTTGCTAAAGATGGTTACCAAAGCCTGACTTGATAATGAGGGGAGATTAATGCCCCTCACATTAAATAAATTCGATTTGGATATGAGAAATGAATGTAATCAAGACTTCGATACCCGACGTGCTCATTTTTGAACCAAAGGTATTTGGTGATGACCGTGGATTTTTCTTTGAAAGCTTTAACCACCAGCAATTTGAAGCGGCGATTGGTCATCAAGTGACATTTGTGCAGGATAACCATTCCAAGTCATCTAAAGGTGTGTTACGCGGCCTGCACTATCAACTACCTCCCCATGCTCAAGGAAAACTTGTACGCTGTGTCGCGGGTGAAGTGTTCGATGTCGCGGTTGATATCAGAAAAACCTCACCGACCTTCGGGCAATGGGTTGGAGTGCATCTGTCAGGTGAGAACAAACGGCAGTTGTGGATCCCGGAAGGATTTGCCCATGGATTTGTAACCTTGAGTGAAACAGCAGAGTTCTTATACAAAACGACCAATTATTATGCCTCCAGCAGTGACCGCGGTATTAAGTGGAATGATGAAACCATTGCCATCGAATGGCCTGAGCTTGACTGTGATATCATGACGTCCGCGAAAGACAGTACAGCCAAGTCATTACTCGAAGCAGATCACTTCATCTGACCCACACTCCCCGTACTGACACGGGGAGTTTTCTAGCGCAGAGCAAAAATGACATTATATACAGGTTCAAAAGGCATCCTGGCCAGAAAAGCGAATATTGAACCTATGCTTGGCAGCCAATTACATCCATTCAAAGCGAACATGGTGTTTGCGAAAGATGACGTGCTGGTGGGCTGGGGCCAGAAGGCCAATACCCGTCAGATTAAACAAAAGGCGCAAGAGCTGGGTCTGCCCTATTGGCAGCTGGAAGATGGCTTTATCGGTTATATCGGCCATCCCGCCCGGGGAGGCAAGGCGGTGTCACTGATCGCCGATCCCGTCGGCATCTATTACGATGCGCGCCAGCCCAGTCAGCTTGAGCAGTTGATTGCCACCGCCTGTGAGCCCGCCCTGCTGGATCGAGCCGAGCACCTCATTCGTGAGCTGGTACGCCTCGGGGTGACCAAGTACAACTGCTATGCCACGCCCCCTGTCTATCCATCTCTTCATTCTTCAGACCGGCCAGCGGCTCGCGGCGGGGATGCCAGCGGCTTGCCAGCAACCCTGGCCCAGCGTCTGCTGCAAGACGCCAGACCCAGGGTGTTGCTGGTGGATCAGGTGGCCGGTGATCTCTCCATTCCGGGGGCGCTAGCCAGTGAGGCGGACTTTGTGGCCATGGTGGAGGCGGCCCGCCGCAACCACCCCGATGCCCGTCTGTTACTGCGCACCCATCCTGACACCCGTTTTGGCAAGAAGAGCGGTGTGCTGGCTCGGCTGCAGTTGGACGATGTGGAGGTGGTCGCCGATCATTGCCATCCCCATGCGTTGCTTAACCTGGTGGACGCCGTCTATACCGTCTCATCCCAGCTGGGCTTTGAAGCCTTGCTGCTCGGCAAGCCGGTCCATTGCTTTGGCATGCCGTTTTACGCCGGTTGGGGATTGACCAGTGACAGCAAGCAATGCGAGCGACGCAGCATCCCTGTGCCACTGGCCCAGCTGGTCGCGGCGGCCCTGATCCTCTATCCACGTTATCTGGATCCCGTGCTGGGCCAGCGTTGCGAGGTGGAAGAAGTGCTGGCCATCATCGCCCGCCAGCAGAAGCCGGCTCCGCGCTGGCGCCGACTCTATCTGGTGGGTTTCTCCCTGTGGAAGCGCGCCTTTATGCAGGCGTTCTGCCACCACCTGGCCGATGAGCTGCACTTCGTGAGCACGCCGCCCCAGCGGCTGACTGGTGACGAGCAGGTCCTGGTCTGGGGGAGCCGCTATCCCGACCTCACCTCGGCCATCCGGGTAGAAGATGGCTTTATCCGCTCCCGCGGGCTCGGCTCCAACCTCTGCCGCCCCTCTTCCCTGTCGCTTGACCCTGCGGGTATCTATTTCGACAGCCGCACAGCCAGCGGGCTCGAACAGCTGCTCAACTATCGGCAACTGAGCGAGCAAGAGGTTCATCGGGGAACCGCCCTGATCGAGCTGCTCAGGCAGCACAGGGTGAGTAAATACAATGTCGGCGAGCCACAGCACTACAGCCCCCCCACAGACGGTCGCCCGCTGGTGTTGGTGGTCGGCCAGGTGGATGGCGATGCCTCCATCCTGACCGGCAGCCCTATCATTCGCAGCAATGAGCAACTGCTCTGGGCCGTGCGCGCCGCCAAGCCTGAGGCACATATTTTATTCAAGCCACACCCGGATGTGGTCGCTGGTAACAGGGCTGGCGCCATTTCGGCTGAGTGTCTGGCGGAATGTATCGACAGCCAGGTGCTGGATATCGGCCTCACCAGTCTCTATCCCCATGTGGATGAGCTGCATACCATGACGTCCCTCAGCGGCTTCGAGGCGCTGGTGCAGGGGGTCAAGGTCACGACCTGGGGCCAGCCCTTCTACAGCGGCTGGGGGCTGACCACCGACGCCCATCCCCCTGCTCGCCGCCAACGCAGTCTGCCCCTGGCTGCGCTGGTCTACCTGACGCTGGTCGCCTATCCACTCTATATCGATTGGCAGACCGGCCTCTGGATTAGCCCGGAGCAGCTGATCCGCCAGCTGGCGGCGCAAGGGCTGTCGTCGCCCCAAAAATCGAGCCGGTGGCAGCGCTGGCAGATCAAGCTGAGCTATCTGACACAGACGCTGTTGCAACGCCCCTCCCTCCCCCCGTTCATGAGATAAGCCGTACATGAAGATTTTGTTGTTGCAAGGACCGCTGGGCCCCTTCTTTCAGACCCTGAGCCAGACCCTGAGCGATGCGGGCCACGAGGTCTACAAGATCCACTTCAATGGGGGGGATGAGTGCTGGCGCTGTGTGGGCCATCACGAACGCTTTACCGGCAAGCCGGACACCTGGGACACCTTCTTTCGCCGCTTTATCAAACACCATGGCATCGACAGCCTGATCTGCTACGGCGATTGCCGCTACTACCACCAGCAGGCCATCCGCATCTGCAAGCAGAAAAAGATAGCTGTCTGGGCCATGGAAGAGGGCTACCTGCGCCCCGACTATGTGACCCTGGAACAAGGAGGCGTCAATGCCTTCAGCCCGCTCTATGCCCAACGAGACAAGTTGGCCGACATGCGTTGGCCAGCGCCTTACGAGACGCCACTGAAAGTGGGCAAGACCTTTGCCCGCCGGGCCTGGTATGCCAGTCGCTATCACATCAACAAGAGCCTGCTGCGCTGGCGCTACCCCCATTTTGTCAACCACAGGCCCTGGAGTCTCTATCAGGAGGCCAGAGGCTGGGTGGCTGGCGGCGTGATGAAGTGGTGGCACAAGTGGACCGATCGCAGCCTGCTCAAGGCGCTGCCCCAACACAAGGGCCACATTTTCTTCGTACCACTGCAGGTTACCGAAGACTTCCAGATCCGGGAGCACTCGGATTTGAGCGGAGTGGAAGGGATGGTGGCCCAGGTGATGAGCTCCTTTGCCGAGCGCGCCCGCAGCGAGGATGTCTTGCTGTTCAAGCACCATCCCATGGACCGGGGGTTTGTCAGCTATCAGTCCCAGATAAACCGCCTGGTGGCGCTGCTCGGGCTGGAAGGACGGGTGTTCTATGGCTATGAATTGCCATTGCCCACCCTCTATCCACTGCTCAAGGGGGTCATCACCATCAACAGCACTGTCGGTCTCTCCGCACTGCTGCACGATGTGCCGACCTTCTGCATGGGGCGCGCCCTGTATGATATTCCGGGTCTCACCACCCGTGGTACCCTTGAGGCGTTCTGGCACAAGCAGAATCCGATTTGCCACAAGACCTTCGAGCTGATGCGTCAATCATTGCTCCATCTGACCCAGCTCAATGCCAGCTTCTACAGTCATCTGGATGTCAGCGCCATGGCGGTGGTGCAGAAGATCCATCAGCACAGCGAGCAGACCCTGCCCGCCAGACAGGGCAAGCGCTCGCGGGCCTCTTCCCACCTCATCGGGATACTCGGCGTGCTAAGTGCCGTCGGCTTGATGGCCGAAGAGATATTGACACCGATGGTCATGCTGTAAGCCATTTCTACTGTCTAGTCCTGAAATAG
>NZ_JRGL01000107.1 GCF_000764655.1 Aeromonas aquatica | reverse complement strand
GGCGCAAGCTGAGCAGTGGGAAGAGAGACAGTAGATGTTGAAAGGCTTGGGTATCCATGATGGTGGCCCTCAGGGGGATGACCTATTTCAAGGTTAGCCTTTCAACACGTAATTGGGACAGCGCCTTAAAAAACGGGGCAATGGGAGACAAAAATAATGCCCATCCGGGCCAGGACATCCCATTTTGCCATTTACCAAACAAATGTAATCCCTCTTTTCATTTGGATAATAAATACCTTGGGGCGGGTAAAACGCTCGTTAGTTGCCCTCGCTGGGACTATTGGGGGAGCGAGTGTGCCTATGTCGGCGCCGTTTTTAGCCGCTGAGGGCATCAAGAGCTGAGGGACGGGCGGTGGCTGGCTCGCAGAGCCGCTGATCGGATGCACGGGGTGCGAAATGGGTGCTTGTCTATTGGGGGAGATGCTGGCAACATTTCGGTCACAATCACTCATCGGATCAGTTCGCATATGGATTTGCAACGCTTCAAGGCCAACCTCGCCCTGCGCCTCTTCGCCTGGCGCTACATTCCCGTCATCGGCTTCTGTGCCCCCGTCATCGAGCAGATGGACGCCAAGGCGCTGCGCATCCGCATTCCGCTCGGCTGGCGCACCCGCAACCACCTGGGCAGCATGTATTTCGGCGCCCTGGCGACCGGCGCCGATCTGGTCGGCGGCCTGCTGGTGATGGAGAAGGGACGGACCAGGCGCAAGAAGGTGCATTTCGCCTTCAAGGATGTGCAGGGGGAGTTTTTGAAGCGGCCCGAGGCGGACGTGCGCTTCGAGTGTGAGGCGGGGGAGGCGATCGATGCCATGATCGACGAGTCGCTGGCGACGGGGCAGCGCATCAATCGTCCCATCCAGGTGGTGGCCACCTGCCCGTCCCTGAGCGGTGACGAGGCGATGGCGCGCTTCGTGCTGACCCTGTCGATCAAGGCCAGCTGAGCCAGAGACTCAGAGCCCGAAGAGGGCTCGGCCCATGGCCGGGCTCATCTTTCCCATCAGGACTCGGCAGTGTGGAGACTCAGCCGATCTCCGGGCTGATCCCTTCCTTCACGACCACCTTCATGCCGTTGAAGTTGACCACCTGGCCGGCCACTATCTTGCAGCGTTTGCGGGTCTCTACCTGACCGTTCACTTCGACCAGGCCATCGCCGACCAGCGCCTTGGCCGCGCCACCACAGTCGGCCCACCCCTGATGCTTGATAAGGTCGCACAGGGCAACGAAGGGGTGGCCTTCGAGCAGAAACGTCTCCATGAAAAATCCTCGCTAATGAATGCCGGGCACGGCAGGGCGGTTATTCTAGGCAGTTAGGGTCGGCAGGGAAAGGGTCAGGGCCGGATTGGACCAGAAAAAGTGGGGCAGGCGGCCATAAAAATGCAGCCCGGCAGAGCCGGGCTGCATGATCCTGAGGTGGGCTGTGCTTTCTCTTAGCCGAATTTCACCACGGCTTCCCCCGTCACGGCGAGGGCGCCGCTTGAGGTGAAGATGCGGGTTGCCAGGGTGGCGATGGGCTTGTCTTCGCGCAGGGCGATGATCTCCACCTCCGCCGTCACCTCGTCACCGACGAACACAGGTTGCTTGAAGCTGAGGCTCTGACCGAGATAGACGCTCCCCTTGCCGGGCAGATGCTGGCCCAGCAACCCGGAAAACAGGCTGGTCAGCAACATGCCGTGGACGATGGGACGCTCGAACGGCGTGCTGGCGGCAAAGGCCGGATCCAGGTGCAGGGGATTGAAATCCTCCGACAAGCCGGCGAAGGCGTTCACTTCCGCCGCGCCGAAGCGCTTGGTCAGGCTGGCCTTCTGGCCGATGGCGAGGGTGCTCATGCCGTTACCTCCTCTGTAGTGCCGCATGTAGTGCCGCTGAAGATGGGGTTGAGCCGCGTCTTGACGTAGCTGCCGGGGGCTTCCGCGAGGCCTTCAACGGGCACGCGGGCGGGGATGGGGTCAGCCTCCTCGCTTCGAGCGCTGATGAAGCCCATCATCTCGGGCCACCAGGAGCCGCCCTGGTGGGTTGCCCCCTCGAGCCAGGCCTGCGGGGTCTCGGCCTCGTTCTGGCTCTGCCAGAAGCCGTATTTGTTGGCCGCCGGCGGATTGATGATGCCGGCGATGTGGCCGGACTCGGCCAGGATGAAGCGCTGCTCGCCGCCGAACAACTTCATGCCCTGCCAGGTACCTTGCCAGAGCGCGATGTGATCGTCGATGGCCGACACCAGCAGCACCGGGGTCTTCACCTTGGCCAGATCGATGCGGGTCTGGCGGATCTTGAGCTCCCCCTTTACCAGCTGATTCTCCAGATAGAGCCGGCGCAGCAGGCTGTTGTGGGTCTTGCCCGCCACGTTGGTGCTGTCGCTGTTCCAGTGCAGCAGATCGAAGGCCACCGGGCTCTGCCCCTTGAGGTAGCTGTCGATGTAGTAGTTCCAGTAGAGGCTGTTTTCCCGCAGCAGGCTGAAGGAGACGGCCAGCTGGCGCCCGTCCATGATGCCCTTGGCCTCATTTTGGGCCTCCAGCGCGGCGATGATGGGCTCGTGGATGAAGATGCCGAGCTCGCCAGGCTGGGAGAAGTCCAGCAGGGTGGTGAACAGGGTGGCGGAGCGCACCCGCTGCTTCTGACGGCGGGCCGCCAGCCAGCCCATGGCGAGCGACAGTGCGGTGCCGCCGATGCAGTAGCCGATGCCGTGCACCTCCCGCTCGCCGGTGGCCGCCTCCACCCCGTCCAGGGCGGCGATGACCCCATCCACCACGTAGTCGTCGAGATCGACTTGGGCTTGGGCCACCCCCGGGTTGCGCCAGGAGATCATGAACACCGTCTGGCCCTGGGCGACCAGCCAGGCGACCAGGGAGTTCTGGGGCCGCATGTCCATGATGTAGTACTTGTTGATGAAGGGGGGCACGATCAGCACCGGCGTTTTGCCCACCGTCTCCGTGGTCGGGCTGTACTGGATCAGCTCATAGAGCTCGGTGCGTTGCACCACCCGGCCCGGGGTCGTCGCCAGATCCCGGCCCAGCTCGAAGGCGGACTCGTCGGTCAGCCGGATGTTGAGTTGATCGGCGCTGCGCTCCAGATCCTCGGCAAGGAGGGCCAGCCCGCGCACCAGATTCTGGCCGTCGGACTCCAGGGTCAGCTTGAGCAGCTCGGGGTTGGTCGCCAGGAAGTTGCTGGGGGCCATGGCGTTGATGTACTGGCGGGTGAAAAACCGCAGTCGATCCCGGCTCTTCTCTGGCACGCCTTCGAGCGCGTCCACCGAGGCCAGCAGGTGCTTGGCGGTGAGCAAATAGGATTGCTTGAGATAGTCAAAGATAGGTTGCTCGCTCCAGGCCTCGGCCTTGAAGCGGCGATCGCCGCGCTCCGGGGTGATCACCGGGGCGCTCTCCTGGCCCGCGCTCTTGAGCAGGGTGTGCTGCATCAGCTTGAGCTGATCCTGCCACCAGCCCATCTGCGCCTGGATCAACTGCCAGGGTTGCTGGCTGCTCTGCTCCAGCACCTGGCCGAGATCGTCCAGATTGGTCTGCAACAAAGCCTGTGCGGTACGCTCGGTCTGGGCCTTGGCCATGCCCATCAGCTTGTCGTTATAGTGGGCCAGGGCCTCGAACAGCGGGCCGTAAGATGATTGGCTCATGTTCTCTCCTTCACCCACGCCCGTGACGGGAACAAGCCCGTGCTGTCGAGTCGTGGGGAGATGTGGCTGCCCGAGTGGGCAGCCAGGGGTTATCAGGCCTTGCCCGTGCTCTTTTTGATGCCATCCGCGGTCAGGACATCCAGCTCTTCCTTGAACTGCAGACCCAGGGCATTGAGTTTCTGGATGTCATCCAGCATCTGGCGGGAGAGCTGGCTGGCGGTTTCCAGTTGCACTGTGCCGAGGGCGGCCAGGCTCTGGGCATCCTGCACCTTGCCCACCGCTTGCAGCTGGTTCAGACCCAGCTCGGCATAGGCGTTGGCGGAGGCCAGCTGCAACCGGGTCAGCTGTTCGATGTTGCTGGCCAGCAGCTGGTTGTAGCGGGTGAGCGGGGAGGTGAAACCTTGCATCTGCTCGGTAAAGCTCTTGAGGATATCCATATTCATCATGCGTCTCCATTTCGGCTGAACTGTATTGTTATGAGCCAGCGGGCTCTCTTTGTTGGGTACAACTTGTCATCCATGGTCACGCGGTGCTTGCTCTGTTCAAACACGCGTTTAACCATTCTGCAACTAAATGCGATTTGATGTAAATGACATAAGTGTTAATTTGCGTTTGAAATTTAATTTCAGGTGTTTCTTGTCAGGGATGGATTCAGACGGGAGGTGACGCAGGACGGCCGGTCGGGCCTCGTGCCACCGACTCTGCGCTGATAGTCTGGCAAGACGTTCAGATTGTTAAGGAATACCTAGATGAAATCCCTTGCCCTGCTGCTTGGTTGCGGCGCGCTGGCCTTGACTGGCGCCGCCCATGCCAGCACGCCGATCCAGATCTCGCTGCCCGGTATCAATCTGCCGGCATCCCATCAGGTCGAAGGGGCGCGCGCCTCCTTCCTGTATGGTCGGACCGGGCAGGTCAAGGGCATCGACTTGCCTGTGTTCGCGCTCTCCGACGTGGATCAGTTCACCGGCTTGCAGCTGGGCATCTTCTTCGGCGCCGCTCGGGTGCGCCATCAGTTTGGCGGGGTCGCCATCAACGCCGTCAACTGGCACGAGGGGCAGGACACCGGGCTGAACCTCGGCTTCGTCAACCTGACCAACAACGTGCAGGGCTTGAACTGGGGGGCGGTCAACATTGCCAAGGGCAATGCCCTGGCCAACGTCGGTTTCGTCAACTATGCCGAGCGCACTACCTTCCAGCTCGGTTTCATCAATGCTACCAAGCATCTCGATGGCTTGCAGATAGGCCTGGCGAACTACGCCGAGAACGGCGTCTTCCCCATCTTGCCCCTCATCAACTTCAAGAAATCCTTCTAAGGTACGGCCCCGGCCTTGCATTGGCGAGGGCAGGCATTACCCTGTGTTGCATCAATGGTGCAGAGAAGTGATCTTGAGATGACGACTGGTCATATGGATGCCATTGGCATCGGTTGGGACGTGAGAGGCTGGCAAGGCAACGCCCAGGCGGTGGCTGTGGTGGGTTGGCAGGCCGGTGAGCAGCGGCTGCACTGGCTGGGGGTCTCGCCCCTGTTTCGGCTGAGCTCCCGGGTTGCCCCGGATCTGGATGCCTTGCTGCGCCCGGCCCTGCAAGACGAGATTGGCTTGATGCAGGTGCTGGCCTGTCCGCAATTGGCGCTGGGGATCGATGCGCCGCTCGCCTTTCCACGGGCGCTCGCCGAGCTGCTGGCGGGGAGGGGGGCGCCATGCGCCGTGCCCCAGCGGGAGATAGACAATCCTTACGCCTATCGGGACTGCGAGCGCTGGTTGCATCAGCAGTACGGCAAGAAGCCGCTGTCGGCCACCTTCGACAGGCTTGGCAACAACGCGACCCTGGCGCTCTCCATGTTGCCGCGCCTCGCAGACTTGCAGCTTGTACCGACGCGGGTCCCACAGGCCGAGCGCGCCGTGCTGGAGGTTTATCCGGCCCTGGCCAAGGTGGCTGGCAAAACCTCGATGGCGAGAAGGGAGATCGCAGGTCAGCTGCCACCCGATGTCACTCCGGGGACGGATCGCTACGACGCCGCCCTCTGCGCCCTGATGGCGCTGCAATATGCCGCCAGAGACGCCGTCACCTCCTTGCCGTCCCTGGTCTCGGCGCCCGCCGATTTTCCCCTGGACGAGGGCTGGGTCTACCACTTCGCCCGGGATTGAAGGCCGGGCCTAGAGTGCTCATCGATACCTTGTGTACCTTGCCGGCAGCCAAAGCTGCCGGCTCTCTTCTCGTCATGTCTCTGAAGTAACCTGATCTTGGCATCAAAGGTGTTTGGATATCGCCCTCATATGCCATCAGACAAGAATGTGAAACCAACAAATCAGACTGCCGAGACCCTGTGCCCTGAAAACATCTCGCAACGCAGACGCCGGGGGGACAAGGCGACCAATATGCCGCTGGCGGGTGATTTTAAAGCACAAATGCCGAGTCGCGCCGGGAATCACTGGAAGAGCCATCTCTTCATCCGATATATTGCCTGCTTTCCTCATCCTTCTTCTGTGGTGGTTTCGATGAAACGCATTCTCTCTATCCAGTCCCACGTGGTGTTTGGTTGTGCCGGTAACAGCGCCGCCGTGTTTCCCATGCGCCGTCTCGGCATGGAGGTCTGGCCCATCAACACGGTGCAGTTCTCGAACCACACCCAGTACGCGGCGGGTTGGCAGGGGATGGCGATGCCAGCGGGTCATATCAGCGCCCTTTGCAAAGGCTTGGGGGATATCGAGGTGCTGGGGCAGTGCGATGCGGTGCTCAGCGGTTATCTGGGCTCGGCCGAGCAGGGGGATGAGATCCTGGCGGTGGTGGCGGCTGTCAAAGCGGCCAACCCGGCGGCCATCTACTTCTGCGACCCGGTGATGGGCCACCCGGAGAAGGGCTGCATCGTCGCCCCCGGCGTGACCCGATTCCTGACCGAGCAGGCGTTGCCGGCGGCGGACATCATGGCGCCGAACCTGCTGGAGCTGGAGACCCTGTGTGATGCCCATCTGGCGGATCTGACCCAGACTCGCGCCGCCGCTCACCAGCTGCTGGCCAAGGGGGTGAAGATGGTGCTGGTCAAGCACCTTGGCCGCGCCGCGAGCCAGTCTGGCCGCTTCGAGATGTTGCTGGCCACGGCCGAGGGAGATTACCTGATCACCCGGCCGCTCTATGAGTTTGCCCGCCAACCGGTGGGGGTGGGGGATCTGATCAGCGCCCTGATGCTGGCGAATTTGCAGGCGGGCTTCGATGCGGTGGCCGCCTTCGAGCGCACCAATGCGGCGGTGGATGCCGTGCTGCTGCGCACCTGGCAGGCTGACGCCTATGAGCTGCAGCTGATCGATGCGCAATCGGCGTTCGCCGAGCCCATGGTCGAACACAGGGCCGAGCGACTGGCCTGAGGGGGGTGATCGGCCCGCTATGCTGCGGGCTGATCAGCTTCTACTGCGGCGCTCCCCCGAGGCTGACCGCCTGAAAATGCTCGACCGTGGGGAAGGGGTCATAGAAGTGATGGAGCAGCGCCTTCCACTGCTGATATTGGGGGGAGCCTCGAAAGCCCCGGGTGTGATCCTCGAGCCGTTGCCAGTTGACCAGCAGCAGGTAGCGATGGGGGTCGGTCAGTGAACGTTGCAACTGATGGCCGGCGTAGCCTGGCATGGCGCTGATGATGCGCTGAGCCTGTTCGAACGCCAGCTCGAAGGCGGTACTCTGGCCCGGGATGATTTGCAGTGGGGCGACTTCCAATATCATGATGGCTCCTTGCCTGATAGAACTTATCTGAGTCAAAAGAGGCGCCATTTCAACAAGCTATGGCGCAATAAACAAGGCCAGCCGCGAGGCTGGCCTTGTTTATTGCGGGGGCGTCGAGGACGCCAGGTTCACAGTTGCTTGTAGAAGAACTGGGTCGCCGCGAGCGAGCCGTCGGCGTTTTTAGCGAAAGCCGGGATCTGGCCCGCCTCCTGATAACCGAGCTGGCGATAGAGGCTGGAGGCCACATCGCCCACCCGGGAGTCCAGCACCAGCAGGGTGCGATGGGCGTCACGGGCCCCTTGCTCCATGGCCTCCATCAGGGCGCGGCCCACCCCCTTGCCGCGAGCCTGGCTGTGCACCATCAACTTCTCCACCTCGGCCCTGTGACCGCCGTTGGCCTTGGTGCAGAGCGCCAATTGCAGGGCGCCGACCAGATGATGCTGGTCGAAGGCCACCCAGAGTCTGCGCACCCCGTCGGCCAGCTCGGCCTCGATGCCTTGCCAGTACTCCAGCCCCTGCTCTTCCTGCAGGGGAGGCAAGAAGCCCACGGAGGCACCATTGATCACGCTGTCTTGCAGCAGGCTGATCAACGCAGGCTTGATGCCTCTGGTGCTATCGACCTCAAGGATCTCCATCGACACTCCTCATTGTTTATGGATTTTTTACAAAAAAATCAAATGGTAACTAATTAGATCCTGCTCGGCCAACCAGCCAGCTGGCTATGAAGATTGCTGATCCATCGCACCTGCGCTTAGCGGATCAGCTCTTGCACCGTCAGCCATTTAAACAGCAGGCGGGAGGTACGGGAGAGACCTCGTCCGTGACCTGCGTCTAGCGGATCAGCCCCTGCTCGGCGAGCCATTTAAACAGCAGGCGGGAGGTACAGGAGAGACCTCGTCCGTGACCTGCGTCTAGCGGATCAGCCCCTGCTCGGCGAGCCATTTAAACAGCAAGCGAGAGACGGGGGAGACCTCATCCAGATGGCGGCTGTCGAGCCAGCGCAGTTCGGCGATCTCTGCCGAAGCGGTGGGAGTGCCGTCCGCCTCGCCTGTGTAGCAGCGCAGCCTGACCAGCACGCCTTCAGGCTTGCCATCGGCCTGGGCGCTGAATTCGCAGGCGAAGCGCAGGGTGTCGGGCCGCAGGCTGACCGCCAGCTCCTCGCCGCTCTCCCGGATCAGGGCCGCCTCGTCGCTCTCCCCGGGCTCACGCTTGCCGCCGGGGATGTAATAGATCTCCTTGCCGTGGGAACGCGCGCACAGCAGCTGTTTATCCTGAAAACTGAGCCATGCCAGTTTGTCTATCATGCTAACTCCTGTCATTTAAGTGAACCCTGCTGCTCGTACAGGGTGCGATAGGAGCGGGTCTCCCGTTGTTCGTCGTGGAGATCGAGCTCGGTCGCCAGCGCCAGCAACTGCTGGCGATAAGCAGGCAGGGCCGATTCATCGTCGGTCATGATGGCCAGCTCGGCAAAATCGCCGATCCCGGCCAGGTGGTCCAGGGTCAGGTGGAAGGGGCCAAGGAAGTAAATGCTGCGCCGCTTGTCGATGGTCAGCATCTGCTGGTAACTCAGGCTGTGCAGCATGCTGATGGCCTTGTCCGTGTCGCTGATATTGACCGCCTCGCAGCGATCCGGCCCCGGTCCCTTGACTATCCACAGCCGGATGCCGGAGGGCTGCATGATACGGATCAGCAGGCTCTTGTCCTGGCGTGCCAGGGTGCGCTCGGGGGTGTCGAAGTAGCAGTCCCGCTCCTGGTTGTCCTCCAGCATCACCTCGGGGTTGAGACGACCGAGGGCGGCAAGGAAGGCGGCGCGATCGGCGAGGCGGTACTTGAACTCCACCTCGAAGCGACCCTGAAAATGTGTGGCCATGGCAGCGTGCTCGACGACAAGACGGCAAATGAATAGGGCAGACTAGCAAAAGCGCGGGCCTTGCCCAAGCGCCTGGATCACAACCCGATGCTAATCGCCGCCTTTATGCACACCTGGTTCGTGAAAACTCGGGCTGGCGCACAGCCCGCGGCAGGGTGGCTGGGCGCCGCTCTGGGGCTGTGCTCTAATAAGCTCCCTCTTTGGCGGTAGTGCCGCCCATGATCAACGACAGCGGCGGCGAATGGGCCGGCGCGAGTGGAGCCATAGATGCAGATCACGCAATTGAGCAACTTTATCGGATTGGGGGTGGCGGGCAACTTTGCCGGCCATCTGGAGCAGGCGGGCGAGGCGGCGGACTTCGTCGCCGTCAAGGTGGTGGACAAGGTGGCCCCCAAGGCGCTGTTTCCCTTCTATGTGCCCTCCCATCCGGGCCAGCTCGGGGTCTTCCCCTTGAGCGGCGACGCCATCTTCCTGCCGGAGGCGGCGGTCAGCGGCGATGAGAAGGTGCAGATAGAGCCGGAAGTCGCGCTCTGGTGCGAGCTGGAGTATGCGGGGGAGCAGGTGGTCGCCATTCGTCCCAAGGCGTTTGGCGCCTACAACGACTGCTCCATCCGTCGTCCCAACGCCAGGAAGATCAGCGAGAAGAAAAACTGGGGTGAGGAGAGCAAGGGGCTGGCCGCCACGCTCTTGCCGCTGTCCGGGTTTGCCGAGGGCTGCGAGCTCGATGACTATCGCATCGCCTGCTATCTGGAGCGCGGTGGCGAGCTGCACCCTTACGGCGTTGACAGCGCGGCGGTGGATTACAGCTACTTCCATCAGCAGTTGCTCGACTGGGCCATCGACAAGTTCAATCATCAGCAGGATGAAGGCCCGGCCGAGCACATTCAGGGGCTGCTGGCCCAGGCGGGGCGTCCGCACCATGCCCTCATCAGCATAGGCGCCACCCGCTACACCCCCTTCGGCGAGACCCACTTCCTCCAGCCTGGCGACACCGCCTGCGTGCTGGTCTACCCCGCCAGCCGCTACGGCGAGCAGGATATTCAGGACGCCATTCGGGCCCGCCGTTTTGGCCCTGACGTCTCCGCCCTGCTGCAGGCGGTCAAGACCCGCTGATGCAGTCACAAGGCCCGCCACCCGGCGGGCCTTGTGCCATCTCCCACCGGTTAGAAGCACTCTTCACGCCGTCTCTCTCTTCGTATTCTGTTGCATGGCACTGTCAAGTTCCCATCCGCCACCGCTCGCGCGCTCATCGGGGTCTCCCCTGCAAAGGCGATTGCAGCGCCAGGATATAACAGTATGATTTGCCAAAAGAAGTCCATTCTGTCTGCAAGGATCCCCACTACTCATGGTCGAACTCAAGACCCTGGCCCTGTTTCTGGTGACCGCCGTCGCCGAGATTGTGGGCTGTTACCTGCCTTACCTCTGGCTGACCCAGGGAAAGAGCGTCTGGCTGCTGCTGCCGGCGGCCCTGAGCCTCGCGCTATTTGCCTGGCTGCTCTCCCTGCACCCGACCGCCGCCGGCCGTGTCTATGCCGCCTACGGCGGCGTCTACATCTTCGTGGCCATCCTCTGGCTCTGGGCCGTGGATGGCATCAGGCCCACGCTGTGGGATCTGGTCGGCGCCGGGGTGGCTCTGGTCGGCATGGCCATCATCATGTTCGCCCCAAGGCCCGCATAAGGTGAGATCAGGAGAGTGTCCATGGTGGTGATCAGGGAGTGTGGATCCCAGGACTTGGCCGGGCTGCTTGCCCTCTATGAGGAGCTGAGGCCCCAGGATCCCGCCCTGAGCGAGTCGGCCGCAAGGGAGGGGCTGGCAGCGCTGCTGCGCCAACCCCATACCCGCATTCTGGTGGCCCTGGTGGATGGCCAGCTGGCATCCAGCTGCCAGCTCGGGGTGATCCCGACCCTGACCAACGGCGGCAGACCCTTTGGCATCATCGAGCATGTGATCACCGGCGCGGCGTTTCGTCGCCAGGGGCTGAGCCATCGGCTGCTCGATCGCACCCTGGCGCTCGCCTGGGAACTGGATTGCTACAAGGTGATGCTGCTCTCCGGGGAGGGGCGAGAGGCGGCCCACCGTCTCTACGAGGGGTTGGGATTCAAGGCCGGTATCGAGCGGGGCTTTGTTATCAAGGCGCCGCAGTGAAAGGCGTGGCGCGTAGGAGTAACCCTCGGGCTACTCCCCCATGGATCAGAGGTACATATGCAGATTGAACCGGTAGAAAGAAGCAGTTACCAGATCCTCATCGCTATCTGGGAGGCCTCGGTGCGGGCCAGCCACCACTTCTTGCAAGAGGATGATATAGCGGCGCTAAGACCTTTGATCCTGGAGCACTATTTCGATGCCGTGAGCCTGCACTGTGCTAAGGGGGAGGATGGCGAGATCGTCGGTTTCTGCGGGGTGGCCGATGGCAATCTCGAGATGCTGTTCGTGGCCCCCGTGGCGATGGGGCAAGGGGTTGGCCGCCAGTTGGTGGAGCATGCCATCGCACGGCAAGGGGTGATCCGGGTGGATGTGAACGAGCAGAACGAAGGGGCACTCGGGTTTTACCGGCGGCTGGGATTTGCGGTGGTGGGGCGCTCGGCTCTGGACGGTCAGGGCAGGCCCTATCCGCTGCTGCATATGGCGCTGGCACAGGCAGATCGGCGCGAGGAGCAGAGATGACCCCGGCTCAGCAGGCCTTTATGGATGCCTATCTGGCGACCCTGAGTGCGGCACAGCGCCGCGTCATCCCTCAGACAGTGGCAGAGCATTTTTGCGCCGACGAGGCCAATGCCAACGAATGTGCCCGCCTGATCGCGGCTGGCATCAAGCGCGCCTCCTGCAGCCTGAAGGCCGCCTATGAGCAGGAGAGGGAACCGCTGCCCAAAGTGGGTCGGCTCTGTCTGGTGTTGAACTGGGCCCAGGAGCCGGTCTGCATCGTTCGGCTGACCGAGGTGTCAATCTGCCCATTCGAGGCGGTAGATGCCGCGTTTGCTGCTGCCGAAGGGGAGGGTGATGGCAGTCTTGCGTGGTGGCGTGATGCCCATATGGCGTTTTTCACTGCCTTCGCGGCCAAGGTCGGGGTGCCCTTTCGCGAGCAATCCGAGCTGGTACTTGAGCACTTCGAGAAGGTCTATCCCGCCTAACCGATGGCTGCGAGACGTAAAAAAACCGCCCAAGGGCGGTTTTTTTATTGTGCGGACGGGGCGGCATCACTCCTCGTTGGAGTTGTCCTGATAGTCGTCGCGCTGGGTCTTGGGCAGGCGGCGCATGGGGGTGAAGCCGATGTCTTCCCCCACGATCTCGCGCTTGCGAGCCGGGGCCGGCTTCTTGGGAGCATCCCCCTTGGGCTTGCCACCTCTGGCGTTGTCTTTGGCGCCCGGTTTGCCCTTGGCTGCCTTGTTGTTGTGCTTGGCGTTGGCATGACCGCGATCCCGCGACGGGTTCTGCAGCGGCTTGTTTCCCGGCAGGGTCTGACGGGTCAGCTTGCCGCTTGGCTCGTAGCCTTCCAGGATCTCGCTCGGGATGCTCAGGCCGATCAGCGCCTCTATGGCGCCTAGCTGCTCCTGCTCATCCAGGCTCACCAGGGAGATGGCCTCGCCGCCACGACCGGCACGGCCGGTACGACCGATGCGGTGGATATAATCCTCGGCCACCTGGGGCAGCTCGAAGTTGATCACGTGGGGCAGGTTGTCGATGTCGAGGCCGCGGGCGGCGATGTCGGTAGCGACCAGCACCCGCACCTTGCCTTCACGGAAATCCGCGAGCGCCCGATTGCGGGCACCCTGGGTCTTGTCGCCGTGGATGGCGACGGTATCCAGACCATCTTTTACCATCTGCTCGGCGAGCCTGTCGGCAATCTGCTTGGTGCGCACGAACACCAGCACCCGTTGCCAGTTGTTGCGACCGATCATGTGGGAGAGCAGCTCGCGCTTGCGCTCGCGATCCACCTTGATGATGCGCTGGTTGACCTGTTCGGCGGTGCTGTTGCTCGGGCTCACCTCGATGAGGGTCGGGTTTTTCAGCAGATCGTCCGCCAGCGCCTTGATGTCGTCCGAGAAGGTGGCGGAGAACAGCAGGGTCTGCCGCTCCTCCGGCAAGGCCTTCATGATGCGGCGAATGTCGGTGATGAAACCCATGTCGAGCATGCGATCCGCTTCATCCAGCACCAGCACTTCCAGCGCGCTCAGGGTGAGGGCGCGCTGGGTCAGCAGATCCAGCAGCCGGCCCGGGGTGGCGACCAGGATGTCAACGCCGAGCTTGATGGCATCCAGGTTCGGTTTGATGCTGACGCCGCCGTAGGCGATCAGGGTGCGAAACGGCAGGTGGTGGGCGTATTTGATGATGCTCTCGCCCACCTGGGCAGCCAGCTCGCGGGTCGGGGTCAGTACCAGGGCGCGGACCTGACGACGACCGCCACGGCCGTGATTGGCCAGCAGACGGTGCAGCATGGGCAGGGTGAAACCGGCCGTCTTGCCTGTGCCTGTCTGGGCACCGCCCAGCACGTCCTGTCCCGCCAGAATGGCCGGAATGGCTTGCTGCTGGATGGGGGTGGGCTGTTCGTAACCCAGCCCCTTGACGGCCCGCAGTATGTGCGGTGACAGACCCAGTTCATTGAATGACATGTTCGAGAGAAACTCCGAGCCTTGGGCTCAACAGGGGCGGCGCTCAACTGGCCGCACGACATGGAAAAGATTGTGGGCGCGTAATATAGCAGAACTGCGGCCACTGCGCAGTAGTCCTGTGGGGCTGGGACCGGCATGGGGAGCGCGGAAGATCCCGGCCCTCCCGTGGCCGGGGAGGGCTATCAGCCATGGCTGCTTGGGTTATAGCTGGCAGGACGTGTTTATGACGAATGCCGAGCCCCCTGGAGCAGGGCACCGATCTTGTCTGCCAGCTCCTCGGGCTTGGTCTGGGGGGCGAACCTGTCCACCACCTGGCCTTCGCGGCTTATCAGGAACTTGGTGAAATTCCACTTGATGGCCTCACTGCCGAGCAAGCCGGGCCTTTGTTGCTTCAGCCAGCGATAGAAGGGGTGAGCCTGCTCGCCGTTGACCTCGCACTTGGCCAGGATGGGGAAGCTCACCGGGTAATCCACCGAACAGAAGCGGGCTATCTCTTCGGCATCGCCCGGCTCCTGATGACCGAACTGATCGCAGGGAAAGCCCAGGATCACCAGCCCCTGCGGGCCGAATTGACGATACAGGGCCTCGAGCCCGGTGTATTGGGGCGTGAAGCCGCAGCGGCTGGCCACGTTGACGACCAGCACGACCTTGTCTTGCAGCTCGGTGACGGGCAAGTCGCTGCCGTCGAGGCGTTGCAGGGAGAGGGAGGGAATGGGCATGGCCGGCTCCTGATTGTGTGGGGGACTAGGTGATTGAGATGAATCGGGTGCTTATTCAGGGCATTGTCTGCACGTTAACGGGCCCGGGGCGGCGGGGCAAGGGGGAAATGCGGCTCTCCTGGCTCTCTGCCACGACCCGTATTGATGGCGGGACTTCTTAAGAGAAGCAATCCGGTTTGTGCCGGGGCCCCGAAGCCGCTACAAAGCGCATTCTCTCCACTCGTTGTGAGCCCAATCTTGGACTATCAAGCCGTCATGGATGCCCTTTACACCCGAGGATGGGTGATAGTGGATGATTTTTTAACCGCCGAGGAGGTGGATGCCCTCAAAGGCTGCCTGCCCAGCGACTGGCAACCGGCGGGCATAGGGCGAGAGGGGTTGCATCAGGGCAATCCGGAGATCCGCCGTGATCAGATCCACTGGCTGGAACCCGATCAGGGAGCACCTGTGCTGGAATACCTGGCTCGCATGGAGAGCCTGCGTCTGGCGGCCAATCGCAGCCTGATGCTGGGGCTGTTCGACTACGAAGCCCATTTTGCCCGCTATCGTGAGGGGGATTTCTACGCCACCCACAGAGACGCCTTCGCCGGTCGCTCCAACCGCCGTCTCACCTCGGTGTTCTATCTCAACAACGGCTGGGCGCCTGAGGCTGGCGGTCTGCTGCGGGTCTATGACAACGACGAGCAGTTTCTGATGGACGTCTCCCCCAAGGGCGGGCGGCTGGTGTTGTTCCTGTCCGAAGAGTTTCCCCACGAGGTGCTGCCCGCGAGCCTCGAGCGTTACAGCATCGCCGGCTGGTTTCGGGTCAATGGCAATGCCTTGGGGCGGGTTGATCCCCCTCGCTAGGCGCCAACAAGACTCTTTCTGACACAGCCGTGACTATCCTCCGCGCCTTTCTGGCCCCATGAGGGGGAAGAGGGGCGCCATCAGCTGACAAGGCGTTATCGCCCTTGTACACTGGCCGCACTTATGTTCGTTTCTGGCTTCGCCCGGTTTTTTCGTGCGGTGGATCATCACAGATCATGGCGAAGCCGCTTCTCCCAAGGGATCACATCTAATGAAGAACATGCATGTTTTGCTGCTGTGCGGCGGCGGTGGCGCCGAACACGAAGTCTCTCTGCGTAGTGCCAATTTCCTCGAACAACAGCTAGCCCTCCTGCCCAATGTCGAAGTGACCCGGGTCGAGATGTTTGCCGATCGCTGGCTCAGTGCCGACGGCCGCGAGTGCAAGCTCGGGCTGGACAAGCTGCTCTCCTTCGACAGCGTGGCCCGTCCGGTGGACTACGTGGTGCCCTGCATCCACGGCTACCCGGGTGAGACCGGCGATCTGCAATCCTTCCTCGAGCTGGCGGGCCTGCCGTATCTCGGTTGCGACGCCGAGGCGAGCAAGATCTGCTTCAACAAGATCAGCACCAAGCTGTGGTTCTCCGCCCTTGGCATCCCCAATACCCCCTATCTGTTCCTGACCGAGCAGGACGAGGCGGGCATTGCCGAGGCAAAAGCCGCCCTGGCCAAGTGGGGCAAGGTGTTTATCAAGGCTGCCTCCCAGGGCTCCTCCGTGGGCTGCTATGCCGCCAGCAACGAGGCCGAGCTGCTGCAGGGCATCAAGGATGCCTTCGGCTACTCCGAGCAGGTGCTGATCGAGAAGGCAGTCAAGCCGCGCGAGCTGGAAGTGGCTGTCTATCAGTACGGTGACGAGCTGGTGGCGACCTATCCGGGCGAGATCTGCGTGCCGACCGACAAGTTCTACACCTACGAAGAGAAGTACAGCAGCGCCAGCCACACCGAGACTGCCCTGCGAGCCGAGGGCCTGACCCAGGCACAGTCCGATGCCATCCAGGCCTATGCCCTCAAGGCATTTCGTCAGCTCAAGCTGACTCACCTGTCGCGCATCGACTTCTTCCTGACCGAAGAGGGGGAGATCCTGCTCAACGAGATCAACACCTTCCCGGGCATGACCTCCATCTCCATGTTCCCGAAACTGCTGGAACATCACGGCCACAGCTTCGCGCACTTCCTCGAGCAGGCGCTGCGCAAGCCCGCCTGAGTGCGACACGCATAAACGAAGAGGGGCCTGCTGGCCCCTCTGTCATATGGGATGCTAATCGGCTCACATGGGGGCCGAAGTAAACAGCCAGATATGGGCCCCTTGCGGATCGGCGATGAGCGCCATGCGTCCGACGGTGGGGATGTCCATGGGCGGCACCACCACTGAGCCACCATGCTGGGCGACCTTGGCGAGCCTGGCGTCCACATCGTCTACCGCCACATAGGTTGCCCAGTGGGGCGGCACGCCTGCCATCTGGGGATTGCCCTTGGTGGACATGACACCCGCCACCGGCCGACCGTTGGCCACCAGCATGGGATAGTCAAATCCCTCCAGCGCCGTCTGCTGCACCTGCCAGCCGAGCACCTCGGTATAGAAGCGAGCGCCGGCCTCGCCATCGGGCACATAGAGTTCGTGCCAGGTAAAGGTCGAGCCTTCGGCCAGGGCGTGTTCCCGGGCCATGTCTTGTTCTGCCATCTTCTCCTCCTGTGTCCCATCAGTATCCCGCGGGTGGGATCATGGGTGACGACCAAGTATAGAGCGCAGCGCCATGGCTGCTGCCTGGCTGCACCCTTGCGGCCCGGGGAGCCGCTCGCTACAATCTGGCCCCTTTTGTCGTGCCAATGCACCGCCGAGCCGCCCCCATGAAGCCAATCCCCGACCACGCCGTCAATCGCCTGCGCCTCTGGCGCAAGAGCATTTCGACCCGACCCTTCCTCGCCCGTGGCGGCGCCGTGCCCCGTTGCGAGGCCTGCCAGCTGCGCCATGCCTGGTGCGCCTGTGAATGGCGGCCCGAGCTCAAGGCCGAGGCGGGTTTTTGCCTCTTGATGTACGACAGCGAGCCGATGAAGCCCTCCAACACCGGCCGCCTCATCGCCGATGTGCTGCCAGAGACGACCTGGGCCTTCCTCTGGAAGCGCACCCAGCCCCACCCCGAGTTGCTGGCCCTGCTCAGTGATCCGGCCTGGCAACCCTATGTGGTGTTCCCCGCCTGCGAGAAGGAGCCGGCGCGGCTGACCGAGCGGGTGGTCCTGGCCGAGGGCAAGAGGCCACTCTTCATCCTGCTGGACGGCACCTGGCCCGAGGCGCGCAAGATGTTCAACATGAGCCCCTATCTCGATGGCTTCCCCGTGCTGTCGGTGCGACCGGATGCGCTCTCCACCTATGGCATGCGGGTGGCCAATTGTGACGAGCACCTGTGCACCGCCGAGGTGGCGGCCTGCGTGCTGGAGGTGGCCGGTGAGATCAAGGCCGGCCAGGCGCTGCAACTCTGGTTTAACCTGTTCAGCAGCCGCTACATGGCAGGCAGAGTGAGTCGGGCGCCCGGTGAGGACGAGACACCGCTGCTACGGGCTCTCGACGACATCAATCTGGGGATTGCGGCGCCAGCCGCGGAGATCGGCGGGTCAAACGCAGCCGCTCTGATTTAACCTGTTCAGTAGTCGCTATATGGCCGGTCGGGTGAGGCGGGCCCCCGGTGAAGACGAGACGCCGTTGTTGCAGGCGCTCGACGACATCAAGGGGGTGGCTGACTCTATCCGATGGGGATCCGACGCTGCCTGAGCCGCTGGGGCAGACTGATGAAAATCAGGAATCAATTGGCTGCCATCGTTTCGTTAGCCTCATGAGCGAGAGCCCGCTAGGATAGCGACCAGCTTGACTCATTCAGGTTCCCGGCGCGGGTGCGGCGGGCACCACAATCACACGAGGTCTATGGATGGAATTGGAACTGTACACCCTGGTCGCCCTGTTCGGGGTGGCGCTCATCGCCGGTTTTATCGACGCCATCGCCGGGGGCGGCGGCCTCTTGACGGTGCCGGCCCTGCTGGCCACCGGCATGCCGCCAGCCCTGGTACTCGGCACCAACAAGCTGCAGAGCAGCTTCGGCTCCTTTTCCGCCACTTGGTTCTATGCTCGCAAGGGGCTGCTGGAGTGGGCCATGATCTGGCCCGCGGTGATCTGCACCTTCATCGGCGCGGCCGTCGGCACCCTGGCGGTGCAGACCATAGATGCCGCCATCCTGGAGCGGCTGCTGCCCTTCCTGCTGGTCGCCTTTGCCTGCTACTTCTACTTCTCACCCCGGGTGAGCGATGCCGAGAGCCAGCGCCGTCTCACTCCCATGCTGTTCGCCCTGCTGGTGGGTGGCGGGGTCGGCTTCTATGACGGCTTCTTCGGGCCGGGCACCGGGTCCTTCTTCGCCATCGGCTTCGTGGCGCTGGCGGGTTTTGGCATGGCGCGGGCCACGGCCCACACCAAGTTGCTCAACTTCACCTCCAACATCGCCTCTTTGCTGTTCTTCGCCCTCGGCGGCAAGGTGGTGTGGAGCGTGGGATTCTGCATGGCGCTCGGCCAGTTTATCGGTGCCCGCGCCGGCTCCAAGCTGGTGCTGAAGAAGGGGGTGAAGCTCATCAAGCCGCTGCTGGTGACCGTCTCCCTGTTGATGTCGGCCAAGCTGGTCTGGAGCCAGTATCCCGAGCTGTTCGCCTGGGTCGGTTAGGTGATGGCTCAGCCGATGTCCGTTGTAGCATGCTGCTCTGGAGTCAATAGATCAGCCAGGTGATGTCACCTGCTGATGTCTGTTGCAGCATTCTGGTCTGGAGTTAGTCCCCCGAGCTGTTTAGCTGGGTGGGCTAGGCGGCAGTCACCTTGCTACCGGGATTGAAGAAAAGAAGGCCGCGTTATCGCGGCCTTCCTGTTTCTATCCCTGTTTAGCGAGCCCCTTTACCTGGGCGAAGTGGGCCCTGATCCCCTCGACCAGCCGGGCGATGCGCTCCCGCTGCAGGCTGCTCTGGCGGTAAACCAGGTGCAGAGGCCGGCCCAGCCCCGGCAAGGGGCGGGCCCGTTTTCCTTGCTCGCCCACCAGAGACAACAGGCCCGCCGGCAGCAGCACCGGGCCTATACCGGCCTTGGCCAGCTCGATGAGGGCCAGATAGGAGTCCAGCTCCATGCCGGGCACCAGCCCGAGGGCGGCCAGGGGTTCGCGCAGATAGCGGTTGGAGGGATTGTCCAGATCCATGGTCAGTATGGGTTGCCCCTGATCATGAGATCGCCGCTCCCCCTGATCCGCGTCGCCCACCAGATAGAAGGGCTCCTCCAGCAGCAGCTCGGCACAGAGGCCGTGGCCGGGGGGCAGCCGGCCGGCGCAGATCCCGAGCAGGGCATCGCCGCCGCGCACCCGTGCCAGGATCACCGGGGTGTGGTGAGTGGAGAGGGCGAGATGGGGATCGTGCTCAAGGTAGCCGTGCATAAAGCGGGCGAGGTAGCCCGCCAGCAGGGTCTCGGAGCAGGCGACGGGCAGGGGGGTACTGTCGGTGAGGGTCTGGCTGTCTGCCAGCACCCCCTTCATCTCCGCGAGGCTGGGTGCCACCCGGGCGAGCAGCTCCAGGGCCTGGGGGGTGAGCCTGATCTGGCGGCCATCCGGCTCGACCAGCCTCTTGCCGAGGCGCAGCTCGAGCTGTGCGATGCGCTTGCTCACCGCCGACTGGCTGATGTAGAGGCGGCTGGCCACCTTGGCCATGGTGCCCTCGCTCGCCAGCAAGCTGAGTGTCTCCAGCCCTTCCAGTAACATATCGCCTCCCGTCATCCTCGTTGGAAGGGGTTACCTTAGGGGCTGCCGCGCTCAGGGGCAAGTGCCGTTTGCCGCCTTGGCAGAGGGCCAGCGCCAGCTCTTCAGGGGCGGGGCGAAGATCACCAGATTGCCGAGCAGGCTGATCATCACCCCCACCACGGAGACCGTCTGCCAGACGAAGCCCTCATACAGGGTGGAGAGGCTGAGCGCCACCAGGGGGAACAGCACAGTGGCGTAGGCGGCCTTGCTGGCGCCGATGCGCCCCACCAGGGTGAGGTAGGCGGTGAAGGCGATGACGGAGCCGAAGATGGCCAGATAGACCATGGCCGCGAGGTAGCGGGGCTCGGTCGGCAGGACCAGGGATTGGCCGAGCACAGTGACCCAGCCCAGCAACAGCACCACCCCGTACACCATGCCCCAGGGCACCATCTGCAACACCTGATAGCCCTGACGCTGGCCGCGGGCCGACACCAGATTGCCGAGTGAAAAACAGAGCGTCCCCGCGCAGGAGAACAGCAGCCCCTTCCAGGCGTTTGCACCCAGTTGCGCATCCGCCAGCACCGGCCAGAACAGCAGCAGCGTGCCGACGAGCCCCAGCAGGGAGCCCTGCAACCAGCGCAGACCCGGCTTTTTGCCTTCGAACAGCCAGAGGTTGAGGCCGTTGAAGATGCTGGCACTGGCAAAGATCACCGCCGACAGGCCGCTCGGGATGTAGAGGGTGGCGTGGTAGAAGCAGAGGAAATTGGTGGAGAACAGCAGGGCGCCGAGCAGGGCCGCGTAGCGCTGACCCGCCCATGGCAGGCGCGGGAACTTGCCGCTGATGGTGAGCAGGGCAAACAGCGCCAGGGCCGCCAGGGCGAAGCGGTAGAGCACCGACACCTCGATGGGGATGGGGCCGAGCTGCCAGGCGATGGCGATCCAGGTGCTGCCCCAGATGAGGACGGTGGAAATATACAACAACAGGTTCATAAGGGATCCGGTGAGATAAGAAGAACAGTATGGTGTTCAGCATGGGCCGCCAGGCGTGCGCTGGCTTACAGCATCTTGCGGTTTTTTTGGTGGGGCCGCTGCGGCGGGCCCGAGGGACGGGTAAGATGGGACAGGATAAGGACGAGGCACAGGCAGGTTGCAGCAGATGAGACAGGCGGGAGTATTCGATGCACTGGTCAGCACGGGGGCGCGGCTGGAGGATTCCTGCTGGCTGGAGCCCGGGCTCGGGGTTGCCAGCTGGCGCAACTGTTACGATCAGACCCGCTACCACAAGCCCGGCCATCACACCGTCAGCGTCTACCTGCAGGGGGGTGAGCAGACCGAGCGGCTGGACGGGCCCGGCGGCCACGGTGGCACCGGCAAGGTGTGCATCATGCCGGATCACCACAGATCCGAGTGGCTGGTGCGCGAGGAGTTTCGTTTCTTTCACCTCTATTTCAGCCCCGATCACCTCGCCCGCATCGCCGAGCAGGCCTGTGACAAGGAGGGGCGTCATCTGGTGCTGGAAGACAAGACCTTCATCGATGATCCCCAGGCCGCGGCCCTGGTGCAGGCCCAGTTGATGAAGCTGGACTGGCAGCACGGGGTCGATCGCATGGCGCTCTCCCACGGCGCCTGGATGCTGATGTTGCACGCCTATCGCCACCACACCCGGGAGGCACCCAGCCTGCCCGAGGTGCGCGGTGGGCTGGCCCCCGTGGTGATCCGGCGGGTGCAGGAATACCTGCTGGCCCATCTGGCCGAGCCCGTCACCCTGAGCGAGCTGGCCCGGGAGGCGGGCCTCAGCGAATACCACTTCGCCCGCATGTTCGGCCAGAGCCTGGGCTGCCCGCCCCATCGTTACCTGCTGGGGCTGCGGCTCAAGCGGGCCAAGCTACTGCTGGCGGGGCGCGATCCCCTGGCCAGTATCGCCGCCCAGTGCGGCTTCTCCTCCCAGGCGCACCTTGGCAACCGCTTCCGGGAGGCCTTCGGCCTGAGTCCGGGGCAGTGGCGCGCCCAATTGTCATCCGCCTGTCACAGATAATGCTGAGACTCTGGGTAAAAGAGGTGTAGCATCCGCCCCTTATTCATTTAAAGGAGTGCCCATTGAATCATCGCAAGCGTCAGACCCGTACCCGTCATCTCTGGTTCAGCCATTGGAATGCCCCCAAGACCCGCCTCTGCATCCCCGCCGTCCCCGAACCCCTCGTTCCTCACAGTTCCCGCTGAAAGTCACCACGACCCGGTAGGATTTTGCTGGCAACTTTGCCACTATGACGCCATCAGGATGTACTGGGGATGGCCTCATGTTTCTGGAACGTATTGAAGTCAAAGGTTTTCGCGGGATAAATCGCCTCTCGCTCGGGTTGGATCACACCACAGTCCTCATCGGCGAAAACGCCTGGGGCAAGTCCAGCCTGCTGCGCGCCCTCTGGTGCCTGCTGGGGGATGCCGGCCCCTATCAGTTCACCCGCGATGATTTTCACCAACCGGAAGATCCCGAGCTGGCCTCGTCGCGCCACTTGCAACTGGTGCTCACCTTCAGCGAGTACCGACCCCAGATGTGCCAGCACTCGCACCGGCTGGCGCGCCTCGGTGCGGCCTGGATCCCGCACCGGGACAAATTTCACCGCATCCACTACCGCGCCAGCGCCGAACTGCAAGATGACGGGGCCGTGCTGACCACCCATGACTTTCTCGATGGCATCGGCAAGAGCCTGGCGCTCGACAACAACGCCGAGCTGGTGCGGCTGCTCATTACCATGAACCCGGTGTTCCGGCTGCGCGATGCGCGCACGATCCGCGATGGGGTCGAGATGCTGCCCTGGGGAGACTTGTCCACGCAGCGGCTGGGGGAGCTGTCCGGCAAGCTGACGGATGAGCCACAGCGCATCGGCGAGCCGGAGCTGAAGGAGGCCTTGCTGGCGGTGCGCCAACTGATGGAGCACTACTTCAGCGCGCTGGCGCCCATCAAGAACAAGCCGCGCAGCCAGCGTGAGATCGTCAACAAGCCCATGACCCTGCGCAACCCCGGCAACCTGCAGATGTTGCTGCGCAATGCCGACAACCGGGCCCTGCAACTGGCGATGGCGGGCATGGCGGCCATGCTGCTCAACGCCCGTGGCAACCGGGAGCTGACGCAGGGGGCCAGGCCCATCATGATCCTGGAAGACCCGGAGAGCCGGTTGCACCCGACCATGCTGGCGCTGGCCTGGGGCCTGCTCGAACAGTTGCCAGGACAGAAGCTGCTCACCACCAACTCGGGGGACCTGCTCTCCTCCTTGCCGCTCAACCAGGTGCGCCGGCTGGTGCGCCGCCAGCAGGACATCCTCTGCCATCAGCTGGGCGGCGAGCGCTACAGCAGCGATGATCTGCGCAAGATCGCCTTCCATGTGCGCATCAACAGGCCCATGTCGCTGTTTGCCCGTTGTTGGCTGCTGGTGGAGGGGGAGACCGAGATCTGGCTGCTCTCCGAGCTCGCCCAGATCTGCGGTTACAGCTTGCGGGCGGAGGGGGTGCGCATCATCGAATTTGCCCAGTGTGGCCAGGCGCCGCTCATCAAGGTGGCGCGCGATTTTGGCATCGAGTGGCATCTGCTCACCGACGGCGACGAGGCGGGCACCAAGTACGCCAGCTCCGCCCGCTCCTTGCTCAAGGGCGAGCGGGAGCGAGACAGGATCACCCAGCTGCCGGCGGCCGACATAGAGCACTATCTCTATCAGAACGGGTTCGAGGCGGTGTTTCGGCGCGAGGCCGGGGTAGGGGGACGCTCGGCCCTCAATGCCGGGCGCATCATCTCCAAGGCCATCCATCATCGCAGCAAACCCGGCATGGCGCTGGCGGTGGTGGAGGAGGCGGAGCGACTCGGCAGCGAACGCATTCCGCCGGTGATCCGGCAGATGTTCGCCAGGGTGGTCGCCCTGGCACGGGGACAGAGCTAGATCCGGCGATCGTCTTTGCCAGCGTTGGGGATGGGGGGGAGTTTGGATATACTTCCCCCTCTGTTTTTGTTGGCGGGCGCCCCTTGAGCTCCCGTTGTCTGTCTGCTGTCGGAGACCCTATGTTTGTCCAACTTCCTTTTTGGCTCTTTCCCCTGACCGGTCTGATGGCCCTGGGCGCCCTGATCGCCCTCGGACTGGTGCTGTGGCGCGGGGATCTCTGCCCGGGCCAGCGCTCGCGGATCACCAGTCAGCTGTTCTCCATCTGGGTGATCACCGGGCTCTCCCTGATGCTGGCCATCGAGGCCGGGATGCGTGGCTGGCTCGTCTGGAGCGGTGGCGCCGCCCTGATCCTGGGGATCGCCCTGTCGCTGGCTCAGTCTCGGTTGGAGGGCAAGCGCGCCATCCCGTCCAACGTATTGTGGCTGCCAGCCATGCCGCTCGCCCTGTACGGGGTGGGGCTGCTGCAGATCCAGGGCTGGCTCGGCGGCGTGCTGCAGATGGTGTTGCTGGGGGCGGCCTTCGCCCACCTGATGCTGTTGCGTGCCCGCCATCGCTTGCAGGCGTTCAATCTGCTGCTGCCACTGGCGGGGCTGGTGGCCGCCATCCTGAGTCTGCTGTGGCTGGCGGCGTTGGTGGGTTGGCAGGGCAACAGCGAGGGGCTCGATGCGCTGATCCCCGGGGTGCTGACCCAGGCGGGCCTGCTGGTCGCCGCCCTGCTGCTCTGGTTCAGCCCCCTCTATCGCCGGCAGGAGACGGCCCCCGTGGTGGTGTCGACCAGCCTGTGCGGTCTCATCATCGCCCAGCTGGCGGCGACCAGCGTGCTGCATCAGCTGGTCTGAGCCCTCGGCATGGATGCCTGACGACAAGGCGAGCCCGCCCCCTTGATCCGGTGCGGGCTTTTTCATGGGGAAAGCGCGTCGTCAGGCTGGCGTGGGTGTCCAATATGGTGGGGACGCATAGCTCCGATGTCGGGCACAGATCTGCTAGCTGACTGAAAAATATGCGGTTTGTTGCAAAAGACAACAACATCTGGTGGTTTAACCCTCCAATCAATTTTTTTTAGGATAATTACTTGCAATCTCAGCGCTGGCGCCTATTATTGGCGACCTCAGACGCGGGGTGGAGCAGCTCGGTAGCTCGTCGGGCTCATAACCCGAAGGTCGTCGGTTCAAATCCGGCCCCCGCAACCATCTGAGTGTCAGCGTCGAAAACAGGGTTCAACTGGTTAACGATGAAGACGAATCGAATTGGCTACTGCTCGGCCAGTTTGAAAAATGCGGACGCGGGGTGGAGCAGCTCGGTAGCTCGTCGGGCTCATAACCCGAAGGTCGTCAGTTCAAATCTGGCCCCCGCAACCAACTATTTGTGTGTATGGCACGGCATCTGCCGCTGCGATGCTGCGAAGACACAAGCTGCTACTACTCGGCACTCTTGTGGTAGAGAATGTGGTGAAAAGTCCTGGCAACAGGCAACAATTCGGACGCGGGGTGGAGCAGCTCGGTAGCTCGTCGGGCTCATAACCCGAAGGTCGTCAGTTCAAATCTGGCCCCCGCAACCAACTATTTGTGTGCATGGCACGGCATCTGCCGCTGCGATGCTGCGAAGACACAAGCTGCTACT
>NZ_JRGL01000106.1:2500-5327 GCF_000764655.1 Aeromonas aquatica | reverse complement strand
GCCTGGCAGTGTCCTACTCTCGCATGGCGAATGCCACACTACCATCGGCGCTACCGCGTTTCACTTCTGAGTTCGGCATGGGATCAGGTGGTTCCACGGCGCTATGGCCGCCAGGCAAAAAACTTCAATCTCGGAAAGCTGACGTGAATAACGATGTCGCTTGTGGCTTGTCGCTATCACTGAATTAGGTAAGTAGTCTCGCACTTGCTACAAGGCCCAGAACACTTCTTGGGTGTTGTATGGTTAAGCCTCACGGGTAATTAGTATGGGTTAGCTCAACACGTCGCCGCGCTTACACACCCCACCTATCAACGTTGTGGTCTCCAACGGCCCTTTAGGACCCTCAAGGGGTCAGGGATGACTCATCTCAGGGCTCGCTTCCCGCTTAGATGCTTTCAGCGGTTATCGATTCCGAACTTAGCTACCGGGCAGTGCCACTGGCGTGACAACCCGAACACCAGAGGTTCGTTCACTCCGGTCCTCTCGTACTAGGAGCAACTCCCTTCAATCATCCAACGCCCACGGCAGATAGGGACCGAACTGTCTCACGACGTTCTGAACCCAGCTCGCGTACCACTTTAAATGGCGAACAGCCATACCCTTGGGACCGACTTCAGCCCCAGGATGTGATGAGCCGACATCGAGGTGCCAAACACCGCCGTCGATATGAACTCTTGGGCGGTATCAGCCTGTTATCCCCGGAGTACCTTTTATCCGTTGAGCGATGGCCCTTCCATTCAGAACCACCGGATCACTATGACCTACTTTCGTACCTGCTCGACCTGTCCGTCTCGCAGTTAAGCTGGCTTATGCCATTGCACTAACCTCCTGATGTCCGACCAGGATTAGCCAACCTTCGTGCTCCTCCGTTACTCTTTGGGAGGAGACCGCCCCAGTCAAACTACCCACCAGGCACTGTCCGCGAGCCCGATTCAGGGCCCTGCGTTAGAACATCAAACATACAAGGGTGGTATTTCAAGGACGGCTCCAGCACAACTAGCGTCATGCCTTCAAAGCCTCCCACCTATCCTACACATGTAGGTTCAATGTTCAGTGCCAAGCTGTAGTAAAGGTTCACGGGGTCTTTCCGTCTAGCCGCGGGTACACCGCATCTTCACGGCGAATTCGATTTCACTGAGTCTCGGGTGGAGACAGCATGGCCATGGTTACACCATTCGTGCAGGTCGGAACTTACCCGACAAGGAATTTCGCTACCTTAGGACCGTTATAGTTACGGCCGCCGTTTACCGGGGCTTCGATCAAGAGCTTCGCTTGCGCTAACCCCATCAATTAACCTTCCGGCACCGGGCAGGTGTCACACCCTATACGTCCACTTTCGTGTTTGCAGAGTGCTGTGTTTTTGATAAACAGTCCCAGCCATCTGGTCACTGCGACTCCCAACTGCTCCATCCGCAAGGGACTTCACTGTCAAGAGCGAACCTTCTCCCGAAGTTACGGTTCTATTTTGCCTAGTTCCTTCACCCGAGTTCTCTCAAGCGCCTTGGTATTCTCTACCCGACCACCTGTGTCGGTTTGGGGTACGATGACTTGTAATCTGAAGCTTAGAGGCTTTTCCTGGAAGCAGGGCATCAATGGCTTCACCACCGTAGTGGCTTCGTCTCGTGTCTCAGTGTTGTGTCTCCGGATTTGCCTAGAAACACCACCTACGCACTTTCACCAGGACAACCGTCGCCTGGCCCACCTAGCCTTCTCCGTCCCCCCATCGCAATTACAAGTCGTGCAGGAATATTAACCTGCTTCCCATCGATTACGCCTTTCGGCCTCACCTTAGGGGTCGACTCACCCTGCCCCGATTAACGTTGGACAGGAACCCTTGGTCTTCCGGCGAGGAGGCTTTTCACCCCCTTTATCGTTACTTACGTCAGCATTCGCACTTCTGATATCTCCAGCATACCTCTCGATACACCTTCGCAGACTTACAGAACGCTCCCCTACCACTCACACATAAGTGTGAATCCGCGGCTTCGGTGCCTGGTTTGAGCCCCGTTACATCTTCCGCGCAGGCCGACTCGACTAGTGAGCTATTACGCTTTCTTTAAATGATGGCTGCTTCTAAGCCAACATCCTAGCTGTCTGAGCCTTCCCACATCGTTTCCCACTTAACCAGAACTTTGGGACCTTAGCCGGCGGTCTGGGTTGTTTCCCTCTTCACGACGGACGTTAGCACCCGCCGTGTGTCTCCCGGATATTACTTACTGGTATTCGGAGTTTGCATGGAGTTGGTAAGTCGGGATGACCCCCTAGTCCAAACAGTGCTCTACCCCCAGTAGTATTCGTCCGAGGCGCTACCTAAATAGCTTTCGGGGAGAACCAGCTATCTCCGAGTTTGATTGGCCTTTCACCCCCAGCCACAGGTCATCCCCTAACTTTGCAACGTTAGTGGGTTCGGTCCTCCAGTTGATGTTACTCAACCTTCAACCTGCCCATGGCTAGATCACCCGGTTTCGGGTCTACACCTTGCAACTAGACGCCCAGTTAAGACTCGGTTTCCCTACGGCTCCCCTATACGGTTAACCTCGCTACAAAATGTAAGTCGCTGACCCATTATACAAAAGGTACGCAGTCACCCCGAAGGGCTCCCACTGCTTGTACGTACACGGTTTCAGGTTCTATTTCACTCCCCTCACAGGGGTTCTTTTCGCCTTTCCCTCACGGTACTGGTTCACTATCGGTCAGTCAGGAGTATTTAGCCTTGGAGGATGGTCCCCCCATATTCAGACAGGATGTCACGTGTCCCGCCCTACTCGATTTCACATCAAGGTTGTTTTCGTGTACGGGGCTATCACCCTGTATCGCTGGCCTTTCC
>NZ_JRGL01000105.1 GCF_000764655.1 Aeromonas aquatica | reverse complement strand
GGTCAACGTGGCCGATGGTACCCACGTTAACGTGCGGTTTATTACGCTCAAATTTTTCTTTAGACATGATCGTCCCTCTAAACTAACGCTGAGTACGCGGTGGCAAGCTAACCACAGAACAGTTTATATGATGGATTTGAATCAGGGGGAGTAGAGAGGATGGAGGCTGACAGGCAGGTTCGATTGCCGAACTCACCCTAGGGTGTGGCTCTCAGTATTACCTGAGCCATATCAGCATCTTGGAGCGGGCAGCGGGAATCGAACCCGCATCATCAGCTTGGAAGGCTGAGGTAATAGCCATTATACGATGCCCGCATTTCTCTCACCCAAAGAACTCAAACCGCGAGAAATATGGTGGAGGGAGAAGGATTCGAACCTTCGAAGGCAGAGCCGTCAGATTTACAGTCTGATCCCTTTGGCCGCTCGGGAACCCCTCCAGTGCACAAATGCCACAACGGTAATTCTGCTTGCACCCGTTGTTTTATCGCTTTTGCTGGGCAAATAGGCGACAGACATCTAAGCGTCGCGCATTTTATGGGAAGGATTTTGGGGATGCAACCATTGCACTCTGCAAAATGTGCATTATTGCCGGGATCCATGCAAAAAAGTGCTCCTTCCCCGTCCGAACCGGATGCGTCCCTTGTCGCTCCCGATCCCTTGGTGTATGGTCGCCCTGCCCAAGAAACAGTGATGACATCATGACGACAGAGCATAACCCCTATTTGCAATTCACCCGCGAACAATGGGCGTTATTGCGCGATGCGGTCCCCCTGACCCTGACCGAAACCGACCTGCATACCCTGCGCGGGATCAACGAGAAGGTGTCATTGCGGGAGGTAGAAGAGATCTATCTGCCCCTCTCCCGTCTGCTCAATCTCTACGTCAAGGCCAAGCAGCGCCGCAGCCGGGTGCTGGAACAATTTCTCGGCCAGTCCCGTGGCAAGGGCACCTACATCATCAGCATCGCCGGCAGCGTGGCGGGGGGCAAGAGCACCACAGCCCGCATCATGCAGGCGCTGCTGGAGCGCTGGCCCGAGCACCCGCGGGTGGAGCTGGTCACCACAGATGGCTTTCTCTATCCGAACAAGGAGCTGGAGGCGCGCGGCCTGATGCGCCGCAAGGGCTTCCCGGAATCCTACGACATCCGCCATCTGGTGGAGTTTGTCACCAAGATCCGCGCCGGCCACGAGCGGGTCGAGGCGCCCGTCTATTCCCACCTCATCTACGACATACTGCCCGATGAGAAGAAGGTGGTGGAGCAGCCGGACATCCTGATCCTGGAGGGGCTCAACGTGCTGCAAAGCGGCATGGACTACCCGCAGGAGCCCCATAGAGTCTTCGTGTCAGACTTCGTCGACTTCTCCATCTATGTGGATGCCGATGCCGAACTGCTGCGCAGCTGGTATGTGGAGCGCTTCCTCAAGTTCCGCAGCGGCGCCTTCTCGGATCCGGACTCCTACTTCCACCACTACGCCAAGCTGGCGGAGACGGAGGCGACCGAGATCGCCAACAACATCTGGCAAGATATCAACTATCTGAATCTGCAAGAGAACATCTTGCCGACCCGGGAGCGGGCCAACCTGATCCTGACCAAGGGACAGGAGCACGCCATCGAGCAGATCAAGCTGCGAAAATGATGGCAGGCGCCAACGGCGGACAAACAAAGGGGGGCCTTCGGGCCCCCTTTGTTATTGTGGTCGCAGGTTGATGCCTCGCCTCTGGCTCAGTCCCCGCGGCGCAGGGAGATCTCGCCCCCCAGGTAGTATTTGATCCCCTCGTCCGTCTCCAGCCGCAGCGCGCCACGATCGTCGATACCACGGGCAATGCCTCGGATGACCTGCTCCCCCATCAACAGCTTCACCGGCTGGCCGGCGAAATAATCGAGCCGGTTCCAGCTATCGACGAAGCTGGCCAGGCCACTCTGCTCGAAAGTGACCATGGCTTGCTGCAGGTGCAAGAGCACGCAGGCCGCCAGCTGATTGCGCTCCACCAGTTCGGGCTTGACGTGGCGCAGCTCTGACCAGGCCTGATCGATCTTTTCCCCCTGCCGCTCCGGCATCGCCAGATTGAGGCCAATGCCGATCACCAGGTGACAGCTGGCGCCAGCGCTGCCACTCATCTCCACCAGGATGCCCGCCAGCTTGCGGCCCTGATAGTAGAGATCGTTCGGCCACTTCAGCTCGACACCCGGATAACCCAGGGATTCCAGCGCCTCCACTACGGCCACGCCGACCGCCAGACTCAGCCCCATGGCCGCCGCCATGCCCTGCTCGAGTCGCCAGTACATGCTCAGGATCAGCTGGCAGCCAAAGGGGGAGACCCAGGGCTTGCCGCGCCGACCCCGCCCTGCGGTCTGGCACTCGGCAAGACAGCTCTCGCCGGAGCGCAGCTGATTGACCCGCTCCAACAGATGCTGATTGGTGGAATCGATCACCGAGAAGCAGTGCACCGGCGCCATGGGTGCCAGGGCCTGCAACTGCGCTTCGTCATACAGCGCCATGGGCACCGCCAGCCGGTAGCCCTTGCCGGTCAGGCTGAACAAGTCCAACCCCAGATCCTTGAGGGCCGCCATGTGTTTGCTCACCGCGGCGCGGCTGATGCCAAGCTGCTCACCGAGCTGCTCACCGGAGTGGAACTGGCCGTCGCTGAGCAAGCCGATCAGAGTCTGCCTGATGGGAGTGAGTGTCATGCCAGCACCTCGTCGAGCCAGGTCTCACCGGTGAGCCCCATGAAACGCACCTCGTGTTCCAGCACGACCCCGAACTTCTGCTCCACGCTGTCACGCACGTGGGCGGCCAGGGCGATCAGCTCCATGGCGCTCGCCCCGCCGAGGTTGACCAGCACCAGCGCCTGCTCCTGATGCACGGCGGCGCGGCCGATGGCAAACCCCTTGAGGCCGCATTGATCGATGAGCCAGCCCGCCGCCAGCTTGGCCTGCTCCTCCCCGGCCGGATAAAGCGGCATCTGTGGATAGTGCGCCTTGAGTTCCTCCGCCAGCGCCAGGGGCACCAGGGGATTCTTGAAGAAGCTGCCGGCGTTGCCGAGCACAGCGGGATCCGGCAGCTTGGCCATGCGGGTCTCGCAGACGGTGTCGAAGATGGCCTGGGCACCGGGATGTTCGCCGAGGGCCGCCAGCGGGCCATAACCCGCCACCGGCTGCCAGGTCTTGGGCAGACGCAAGCCGACGGCGGTGATGAAGTGGGTGTCCTGATAATCGTGCTTGAAGATACTGTCACGGTAGCCGAACTGACAGTCGGCCGCCGCTATGCGCTCCACCTCGCCGCTCTGCCAGTTGAACGCCTCCACGTAGGCACAGAAGCGGGCCAGCTCGACCCCGTAGGCGCCGATGTTCTGTACCGGGGCGGCCCCGACGGTGCCCGGGATCAGCGCCAGGTTCTCCAGCCCATGCCAGCCCTGTTGCAGGGCATGGCACACCAGCTGATGCCACTCCTCCCCCGCCGCCACGTGCAGCAACCAGTGGCTGCCATCATCCTGCAGCGCTATGCCTTTCATCCGATTGAGCACGACCAGACCGGCGAAGTCATTGCAGAACAGGATATTGCTCCCACCGCCCAGTACCAGGCGCGGCAATGCCGTCAACTCGGGGTTGGCCAGCAGTTGCCTGAGATCATCCAACTGGGTCACTTCGGCCAGCCAGAGGCAATGCGCCTCGAGACCCAAGGTATTGAGGGCCACCAGGGGGGCGTGGGGGGTGAGTTTCATCTGCGTGTCCCGACAAGATCAAGGGAGGCAGTTTACCCCAGATCCCCCGGGACGAAAAACCCGGGTACTGTTCGGACTCAAACCGCTGGAGTAAAGTAAGCCCTTCAGCCCGTTGAGGAAGCATGAATGAACAATCAATTCGCCGTCATCGGCCTCGGCCTGTTCGGCAGCGCACTGTGTGAAGAGCTGCAGTTGCAGAATGCCGAGGTGCTGGCCATCGATATCGACGAGAGCAAGACCCGCCAGATCGCGACCCTGTGCAATCACGTCATCGTCGCCGATGCCACCGATGAGGCCACGGTCGCCGAGCTTGGCCTCGCGAATTTCGACATCGTCTTCGTGGCCATCGGCGACAACCTGGAGACCAGCATACTCACCACGCTGGTGCTGAAGGAGGCGGGGGTTAAGAAGGTGTGGGTCAAAGCCCGTGACAAGTTCCACGCCAAGATCCTGCAGAAGGTGGGCGCCGACAAGGTGATCAACCCGGAGTGGGACATGGGGCGCCGGGTCGCCCAGAGCATGCTGGACAACCGGTTGTTCGACTACCTGGAGTTGGGTCACGACATGGTGCTGACCGAGTTCGTCATCGGCCTGCAGCAAAACAGCCGCACCCTCGGCGATCTGCACCTCTTGCAGCAGAACGACTTCCAGCTGCTGGCCATCAAGCGCGGCCAGGTGCTGCACAACGTCCTGACCGGCAAGATGGAACTGCAGCTCGGTGACATCCTGATCCTGGCCGGCAACAAGCACGCCATCGATCATTGGCTCGACACCCTATGATCCACTGGCGCAGCAACTACGCCTTCGCCTTGCCGCGGGAGAGCCGCTCCCGCTGGAGCGAGGCCAGGCTGATCCTGGGCAGTTTTCTCATCATTTTGCTGATCGGCACCCTGTTTCTGGTGCAGCCCTCCAGCCACAACGGCGAGGTCACCTTCATCAACGCCCTCTTTACCGCCACCTCCGCCATCAGCGTGACCGGTCTCGGGGTGGTGGATACCGGCACCGCCTTCACCCTGCAGGGGCAGATCATCCTGCTGATGCTGATGGAGATTGGCGGTCTCGGCCAGATGACCATGACCCTGCTGCTCATCGCCATGTTCAGCAAGCGGGTCGGCCTGCGCCAACAGGTGCTGGCCAAGGAGGCGCTGGGGCAAGAGGGCTCGGTCAACATCATCCAGCTGGTCAAACGCATAGTGCTGTTCGCGCTCATCGCCCAGCTCATCGGCACCGCCATCATGGCCATCCGCTGGGTACCGGAGATGGGCTGGCACCACGGCCTCTACGTCAGCTTCTTCCACGCGGTGTCGGCCTTCAACAACGCCGGCTTCTCGCTGTTTGCCAACAACCTCATCGACTACAGAGACGATCCCATCATCAGCCTGACCATACCGGCCCTGCTCATCCTCGGCGGGATCGGCTTCACCGTCATCGTCGATCTGGTACGCAACCGTCGCTGGCGCAAGCTGAAGCTGCACAGCAAGCTGATGCTGCTGATGACGCCGGCCCTGCTGCTGCTGGGCACCCTGATGTTTTGGCTGCTGGAGCACAACAATCCGGGTACCTTCGGCAAGGCAGGCATGGGCGGCCAATGGCTGGCGGCTTTCTTCCAGTCCGCCACGGCGCGCACCGCGGGCTTCAACACCGTCGACATAGGCCAGATGGTGCCCGCCTCCCTGCTGTTCATGATGATGCTGATGTTTATCGGGGCTGGGGCAACCTCGACGGGGGGCGGCATCAAGGTGACCACCTTCGCCGTGGTGTTGCTGGCAACCCGGGCCTTCCTGACCAAGCGACCCCATGTCACCGCCTTCGGCCGGACCCTGTCACCCCAGATAGTGACCCGCTCCCTGGCCATCATCATCGTCAGCACCATGGTACTGATGCTCGCCATGTTCCTGCTGACCCTGACGGAATCCGTTTCGCTGGACAAGATCATGTTCGAGACCATCTCGGCCTTCGCCACCGTGGGGCTCACCACCGGCATCACGCCCGGATTGAGCTCCCCTGGCAAGTTCATCCTGGTGCTGGTGATGATCTGCGGCCGTCTCGGTCCCCTCACCCTGGCGTTGATGCTGGCAAGGCCGAGCGAGACCCGCATTCGCTACCCGGAAGAGGGGGTCTACACAGGTTAACTCACTGCTTCATTGCATAATTTCAATATAAAAAAGGGGCGAAAGCCCCTCTTTTATATTGCAGACATAGGCCTCGAAAAGCCTCAGGCCGCCTTGGTTCGGGTCGGGCGCTTGCTTGTACTCTTGCCCCCACTCTTTCCACTGCTACGGCGGGTGAAATGCCGCTTGGCGGCTCCTTCTGGTGCCTTGGGCAAAGCGCTGAAGCTGGCGCCGGAATCCTGCCTGGCCCCCTCAATCAACCCATGCAGCTGTTCGGTGAGCGGTCCCATGAACTGCTGGTAGCTGGCGTGACGCTCGGCGATCTGGCCGAGGAGCTGCTCCCACAGCGCCGTCATATCCGGGGTGGTAGCGCTGGCGGGCAGCGCCAGGATCAGGGCCCGCCCGGTGGGGGTGGCCTTGATGCTCTTGCCCTGGCGCACCAGGAAGCGCCGCTTGAACAGCAGGTCTATGATGCCGGCCCGGGTCGCTTCGGTGCCTAGGCCATCGGTCTCGCGCAGGGTCTTGCGGATCTCGGGATCCTGCACATGGCGGGCGATGCCGGTCATGGCGGCAAGCAGGGTGGCGTCGGTGAACGACTTGGGGGCCTGGGTCATCTTCTCCAGCAACTCGCCCCGTTCACACTGCAACTGCTCGCCCTGGCGCAGGGCGGGCAGGCTCCCCGCCTCCTCTTCATCGTCCTCTTCCACCCCCAGCAGCGCCTTCCAGCCGGCCTTGAGGATGCGCCTGGCCTTGGCCTGGAACAGGCCCCCGGCGATGCGCAGCAGCACTTTGCTGTCGTTGTACTCGAACGGCGGGTAGAACTGCAGCAGATACTGGCGGGCGATCAGGCCATAGAGCTTGCCCTCGTCGGCGGAGAGGCTGGCCAGGTTGCCATGTTTCTCGGTGGGGATGATGGCGTGATGGGCATCCACCTTGCCATCATTCCACGCCTTGCTGCGCAGCTTGCCATCTGCCTCGCTCACCGCCTTGGCCAGGGCCGGGGCCGTGGTGGCGATGGCATCCCGCACCTGGGGTGCCCGATTGAAGTGATCGCTGGGCAGGTGGCGGCTGTCGGATCTGGGGTAGGTGATGAGCTTGTGGCGCTCGTAGAGTGCCTGGCAGACATCCAGCACCCGCTTGGCATCCATGCCAAAGCGCCTGGCGGCATCGATCTGCAGGCTGGAGAGGTTGTAGGGCAGCGGTGCCGTCTGCTTGCGGGCCTGCTCCTCGACCTCCTCCACCTGGGCAGGCTGGCCTTTGATCCGCTCCACCACCTTGGCGGCCAAGGCCCGGTTGAGCACCCGCCCCTCCTCATCCTGCCAGGGAGCGCAGGCCTCGGACGGCAGCCACTTGGCGCCGAACCGCTCGTTGCCCGGCGTCACCACATGGGCCAGCACCTCGAAGAAGGGCTTGGGCACGAAGGCGTCTATCTCCAGATCCCGCCGCACCACCAGCCCCAGCAGCGGGGTCTGCACCCGGCCGACCGACAGCAGCTCGCTACAGCCCCCCTTGCGCCCGAGCAGGGTGTAGGCCCGGGTCATGTTGATGCCATAGAGCCAGTCGGCACGGCTGCGGGCCAGGGCCGAGACCGCCAGCGGCACGAACTCCTTGTTGTCCCGCAGCTTGTCGAGGGCCCGGCGCACCGCTGGCGGGTTGAGATCGCTGATGAGGCAGCGCTGCACCGGCTTGGTCTTGGGATAGCCGAGAAAGTCGATCACCTCGTCCACCAGCAACTGCCCCTCCCTGTCCGGGTCGCCGGCATTCACCACGCAGTCGGCCTGCTTGATCAGCCGCTTGATGACGGTGAGCTGGGCCCTGGTCTTGGGCTTGGCCACCAGCTGCCACTGGCCGGGAATGATGGGGAGCTGTTCCATGCGCCACTGCTTGTAGGCGGCGTCATAGGCATCGGGCTCGGCCTGCTCCAGCAGGTGGCCGATGCACCAGGTCACCACATCCCCCCCTGCGGTCTCGATAAAGCCCTCCCCCTTCTTGTGGGGCTTGGGCAGGGCATCGGCGATGGCGCGGCCCAGGCTGGGCTTCTCGGCAATAAAGAGTCGCATGACTGACAAACCTGATCACTGTATATGCAAACAGTATATATCGAGCCTTTCGCAAAGCCCAACACCTGTCCATTCAGAGCCCGGTGGTCATACCGGGGAGCAAAACATCGAGTCAGAGCCGTTTCCAGCATGACTCGTGCGGATTTGATGATTTAAAGGGTGTCAAATAAGGCTAAACTAACAAGGTTAACAACTAGAATTTGATTTAAATTCATACATTAAAACTTAAATGGAATTTAAAACGAAAAAAATCCAATTTAAAGAATAAAAACCATAACCGAGGTCAACCCCTCATCCGCCAAGACTACTACTATATTGGTAATATTTGATCGTAGGGAACTGCCGCCATGCTTGGAAAAATGTTGAGAAAGACCTGGTTCTGGCTCCTGCTGCTCGGGGCCCTGCTGGGCGTCGCGGCGCTGGGAGTCACCGTCACCGTGCTGCACAAGACCAGCTCCACCGAGTTCTGTGTCTCCTGCCACTCCATGCAGACACCGCTGGCCGAATATCAGGGCAGCGTGCACTTCCAGAACGTGAAGGGGATCCGGGCCGAGTGCGCCGACTGCCACATCCCCAATGACCCCGGCTCCTATCTGTGGACCAAGATCCGCGCCGTGAAAGATATCTACCACGAGGCACTCGGCACGCTCGACACGCCTGAAAAGTACGAGGCGCACAAGCTGCGCATGGCCCAGACGGTCTGGGATCAGCTCAAGGCCAATGACTCCGCCACCTGCCGCAGCTGCCACAGCTACGCCGCCATGGACATCCTGGCCCAGCGTCCCAACGCCCGCGCCGAGCACCCGGTGGCCATCAAGGAGGGCCAGACCTGCATCGACTGTCACCGCGGAGTCGCCCACATCATGCCGGACATGAGTGGCCTGGCCGCCGCCGCCGCCAGTGAACTGGCGGCCGCCGCCGCCCAGACCCCGGCGACTGTCACCACTCGCTACGCCATCGCCACCACGCCGCTGTTCCTCGATGCCAAGGCGACCACGGACGAGGGCACCCTGATGCCATCGACCCAAGTCGAGATCCTGGCCAACGACAACGGTCGCGCCCAGGTACTGATCGAAGGCTGGCAGCAGGACGGGGTGAGCGAGGTGTTCTACGCCGCCCCCGGCAAGCGCATCCTGAGCGTGCTGGTCGGCGACGCCGCCAAGCAGGCGCTGGTCACCGGCAAGAGCGAGACCGACAGCGCCACCAACCTCACCTGGCATCAGGTCAAGCTGACCGCCTGGGTGGATCAGCGCCAGCTCATCGGCGATCAGGGCAAGCTGTGGCAATACGCCTCCACCCTGATGTCCAACAACTGCACCGGCTGCCACGGCCTGACCGCGCTGGATCACTTCAACGCCAACCAGTGGATCGGCGTCATCAAGGGCATGGAATCACGCACCTCCCTCACCCCGGAGCAGGCCCGCATGCTGACCCAATACGTGCAAAAACACGCCAGTGACATGAGCGCGGCCCACTAAGGCTGGAACAGAGGAATCCCATATGACTTTTTTCAATGACCAACAGACCAATCTGTCCCGCCGCAGCCTGCTCAAGGGGCTGGGGGCCTGTGCCGCACTGCCGCTGCTCGCCGGTCTGTTCCCCAAGCACGCCCTGGCGCAAGCCATCAGCACGGCGCTTGAACAGTTCCCTACCCTGGTGCCGGCCCAGAAAGGCATTCTCACAGGTGCACACTGGGGAGCCTTCGAGGCCATAGTCGCCGATGGTCGCATGATCCGGGTGCAGCCGGTGGCCGACGATCCGGCACCGAACGACCTCATCGACATGGCGCCGTTCCAGGTCCATGCCAAGAACCGCATCAAGTACCCCATGGTGCGCAAGAGCTGGCTGGAGCATGGCCCGGGTGCCAGCCCCGAGCTGCGCGGTGCCGACGAATGGGTACGGGTGAGCTGGGATCAGGCCATAGCGCTGGTCGCCGGCGAGATCAAGCGGGTGCAGAGCGACTTCGGTCCCCAGGCCATCCATGCCGGTTCCTACGGCTGGAAGAGTGTGGGCATGTTCCACAACAGCCGCACCCTGCTGCACCGGTTGATGAACCTCTCTGGCGGCTTCACCGGCTACGCCGGGGATTACTCCACAGGCGCGGCCCAGGTGATCATGTCCCACGTGATGGGCTCCATCGAGGTGTATGAGCAGCAGACCGCCTGGCCAAACGTGGTGGAACATGCGGAACTGGTGGTGCTCTGGGGGGTCAACGCCCAGGTCACCCTGAAGAACAGCTGGAACATGCCGGATCACGAGGGCCAGGCAGGCTTCAAGGCGTTGAAGGAGAAGGGCACCCGCATCATCAGCATAGATCCCGTCTACAACGAGACCGCCAAGCTGGCCAACGCCGAGTGGATTGCCCCGAACGCCTACACCGATGTGGCCATGATGCTGGGGGTGGCTCATACCCTCTATAGCGAGAAGAAGCACGATCAGGCCTTCCTCGAGCGCTACACCGTCGGCTTCGACAAGTTCCTCGACTACCTGCTCGGCAAGGACGACGGTCAGCCGAAGAGCGCCGAGTGGGCTTCCACCGTCTGTGGGGTCGAGGCCAAGGTGATCCGCCAGCTGGCCCTCGACATGGCCTCCAAGCGCACCATGATCATGGCGGGCTGGGGCATGCAGCGTCAGCATCACGGCGAGCAGCCGAACTGGATGCTGGTCACCCTGGCCGCCATGCTGGGGCAGATCGGCCTGCCGGGGGGCGGCTATGGCTTCAGTTATCACTACTCATCCGGCGGCAGCCCCACCGCCAAGGGCGGCATATTGGCAGGCATCTCGGCCGGGACGGCGCCGCAGAACAGTCCGGCGCCCATCCCGGTGGCCCGCATCGCCGACTGCCTGGCCAACCCCGGCAAGACCATCGACTTCAACGGCCGCAAGCTGACCTACCCGGATGTCAAACTGGTCTACGTGGCAGGCGGCAACCCCTTCCACCACCATCAGGACACCAACAACCTGCTGCAGGCCTGGCGCAAGCCGCAGACGGTGATAGTGCACGAGCCCTACTGGACCGCCACCGCCAAGCACGCCGACATAGTGCTGCCGGTGACCACCAGCTACGAGCGCAACGATCTCGAGATGGGGGGTGACTACTCCCAGCGTTACGTCTTCCCCATGCACCAGTGCGTGCCGCCCCAGCACGAGTCGCGCAACGACTTCGACATCTTCAGCGCCGTCGCCGCCAAGCTCGGCCTGCAGGAGGCCTATACCGAGGGCAAGGACGAGACCCTGTGGCTCAAGCAGATGTACGACGGCATGGCCGCCCAGGCCCGCGGTGCCAAGGTGGCGCTACCGCCGTTCAACATGTTCTGGGAGTCCAACAACTACATCCGCTTCCCCATCCCGGAGGCGAACCGTCAGTGGATCCGTCACGCCGATTTTCGCGACAACCCGCTGCTCAACCCGCTCGGCACCCCGTCCGGCAAGATAGAGATCTTCTCCAATGCCATCGCCGGCATGAGCTATGCCGATTGTGTTGGTCATCCCAAGTGGTATGAGCCCAAGGAGTGGGCCCAGGGCGAACAGGCCAGCCGCTATCCGCTGTCCCTGAACACCTCGCACCCGACCCAGCGGCTGCACTCCCAGCTGGACAACACGCCGCTGCGGGACAAGTTCGCCGTCGCCGATCGGGAGGCCATCCTGATCCACCCGGACGACGCCAAGGCCCGCGGTATCGCAGAAGGAGACTTGGTGCGCGCCTTCAACGATCGCGGCCAGATCCTGGTGGGGGCCATGATATCGAAGGACATTCGCCCCGGGGTGGTGCGGATCTGCGAGGGGGCCTGGTTCGATCCGGCCAAGCCGGGCGAGGTCGGCGCCATCTGCAAGAACGGCAACGTCAACTGCCTGACCTTCGACGAGGGCTCCTCCAGCCTGGCCCAGGGCAACTGCGGCCACATGGCCCAGTTGCAGATCGAGAAGTACAGCGGTCCCGAGCTGCTCAACACCGCCCACGGGGTCCCCGCCAACGCCTGAGTACAGCGCTGGCCAACAAAAACGGCGCCATCTAGGCGCCGTTTTTTTATTTATCACTGTTGTGGAGGTCCGAGAGCCGTTCAGCAGCCCTTCGTTTCACCATATAGTTCGCTAGTTTTTATAAAAATATATGTCACTAATCGATTAAAAATCGCCTTCTACCATATATTCTTCCGCACACTCGACCAGTTGTGGCCAGAGATCCTCTGGCACCCAGGCTTCGGGATCGTCCTCATCGCCATCGTATTGGGTCCAGAAGAAGGCACGCAGCCCGCTCGCGAAGTCGTCGCTGATCTCCGCCAGCTCGGAGAGCGGCCCCAGCCAGGCGATGCGGCGCAGGCCGGAAGCGAGATCGTTGATGGCATCCATCAGACCGCGATCATCCTGGCTCTGCTCCACCAGCAGGGTGAAGCGCTCGCGCGCACTCTCGGTCTGCTCCTCATCCAGCTCGCCCGCGTCGGCCAGCAGCTCGACGAAGTCTTCCAGCAAGAATTCGATCAAGGATGCCCTGTCCTCGAACCACTGGAGCTGGGCGCCCTTGGTGCCCAGCACCGAGGCATCGAATGAATCATCGAGATGGCACAGTGCCCATGGATCGTCAGTCATTGCTACCCTTCCTACCACTTGAAATAAGGACCATATCTTAAGCCTAGCTCTCGACCCTTGCCACCTTGGGCAACGACAAAGAAGCGGCAAGACCACCCAGCTCTGCTCGTCCCATGATGAGACTGCCTCTGTAGGCTTCCGCCAGGTCTGACACTATGTTGAGACCCAGGCCCGAGCCCGGCACCTTCTCGTCGAGCCGCACCCCGCGCAGCACCGCTTTGGCGATCTGATCCTCGCTCATGCCGGGGCCATCATCCTCGATGCGCAGGGTGATCCAGCCCCCCAGCTCGGCGCTGGAGATACGAATTTGAAGGCGAGACCACTTGAAGGCGTTCTCCAGCAGGTTGCCCACCATCTCGTCGAAGTCCTGCTCCTCCACCCCGACCGCCAGATTGGCCGGCACCTGCAGGTCCACCTCCTTGCCCGGATAGAGGCGGGAAAAGGCACGGCAGATGTATTCCACCCGCGCGCGCACCGGGGTCGAGACCCCCAGGATCTTGGCAGCCCCGGTCACCCGTGCCTTGCCGAGGTGATAGTCGATGTGGCGCTGGATCTGGTCGAGCTGCTCGCCGATGGCGGCCTGATCCTCGGGGGGCAACTGGGTCACCTGATTGCGCATGATGCTGAGCGGTGTCTTGAGGGCATGGGCCAGGTTGCCGGTGTGGGAGCGGGCCCGCTGCAGCAACTCACTGTAGTGGTGCAGCAGGCGATTGATGTCCTCCACCAGGGGCTGGATCTCCAGCGGGTAGCGCAGCCGGAATCCCTCCTGATGGCCCTGATGCACCCGGCCGAGCTCACGGCGCAGCAGATGGAGCGGTCGCAGGCCATAGATGATCTGGAACATGAAGCCCAGCACCAGGCCGGTGGCGGCAAAGCCCAGCCCCAGGAACAGGCTGATGCGGGTCTTCTTCAGGGTCTGGGTCAGGACTGTGCTGTCCTTGGCCATCGCCAGGGTGAACACCCGATCCGATCCCGGCAGCAGCACGGTGCGGGTCATGATCAGCAGCGGCTCCTTGTTGGGCCCCTTGCCGACGAACAGATCCGGGTCACCGAAGGCCGACTTCAGGCCGTGGGTGTTCAGATGGGCGTCCCACAGGGAGCGGGAGCGGCTGATCACCTCCCCTCCCAGCTCCAGCTGCCAGTAGTAGCCGGAGTAGGGCTGGAGGTAGCGGGGATCCGCCATGGGCTCGGTGGCCAAGGGCAGACCGTTGGGCTGGATCTCGAGACGAGAGAGCAGATCGTAGAGCTGCAACCGCAGGCTATCGGCTTCCGCCTCCTGCCAGTAGTTGCGCATCATGGTCTGCAGGCTGAAGCCGGTGGCGAACAGGAACAGGCCACACCAGACCAGCGCGATGACCACCAGCCGGCCGCGCAGGGTACGTACCAGTCTCATTCATCGACTCCCGGTCCGGTTATCAACCCAGGCTGGCTCATTCGCCGCTCCCTTGCCGCGTTGGCATCGAGGTCAGACTCATTCGTTGATCCGATATCCGAGGCCGCGCACCGTCTCGATCAGATCGGCGTGGGTCTTCTTGCGGATCCGGCCGATGAACACCTCCACCGTATTGGAGTCGCGGTCGAAGTCCTGGGCATAGATGTGGTCGATGAGCTCGCTGCGCGACACCACCTTGCCCCTGTGCTGCATCAGGTAGCCCAACACCCGGAACTCGTGGGCGGTGAGCTTGATGGGAGTGCCTTCGTACCAGACCTGGGAGGCCGCCATGTCGAGCCGCACCCCGCCGATCTCGAGGATCGAGCTGGCGTTGCCCGCGGCGCGGCGCACCAGGGCATGGACCCGGGCCACCAGCTCGGCGACCTGGAACGGCTTGGTGAGATAGTCGTCGGCGCCGGCGTTGAGCCCCTCTATCTTCTCGTGCAGCTGACCACGGGCGGTCAGCACCAGCACAGGAGTGTCTATGCCCTTGCTGCGCCACTCCTTCAGCACGCTCAGACCATCCCGACCCGGCAGGCCGAGATCCAGGATGATGGCGTCATAGGGTTCGGTCTCGCCGAGGAAGCCGGCTTCGTTGCCATCGTGGCAGAGATCGGTCACGAAACCGGACAGTCGCAGTTGTTCTGCCAACTGGCCCGCCAGAGTCTTCTCGTCTTCAACTATCAGAATGCGCATGGTTTTTATCCAAAATGAGGGCTGTTTTTATCGGCTTTCCTGGCTCAATGCCAACCTGCCGACACAGATCCTGAGTCAGTGCCCGGCGGACGGGCGTGAGAACCGTTCGGGCTCACTCTTCTTCCGGTGGCGGGGGAGATTCGAATAAGCGCTCCAGATGATGCCCTTTTAGCCACACCATCTCCAGGTTGTCGGCGCGGTAGCCAACCTTGATCACGCTGTTCTCGCTGTCGATGAGTTTGAGCTCATAGAGCCAGACGCCATCTTCCTCTCCCAGATCGACACGCAGCACGCGCACCGGCAGATGGGAAGCCACCTCCATCAGCTCATGAAAAGGTCTGATCCGCCCCTCGCTGACAGCCTGCTGCAGCAAGGCCTCGTTCGGCTGGGCCGCCTGCGCCAGCAACGGCAGCAGCAGTCCACACAGGGGCAGCGCTCTATTCATGGATGATTCATCTCTCAAAACCTAACATAATGCCGTTTATAGTGTGCCAGCCATGAATCCGGAATGAATATGATCCCACGCAGTATCCTGCTGATCCTTTGTCTCTTTTCCACTTTTGGCTGGGCGGCACAGACGCGCCTCGACATGCCGGGGCTGATCAAGATGCTGCTGGCACAAGGGTACCACGACATTCGGGAAGTCGAGCTGGAAGGCGACAGATTCGAGGTCAGCACCCTGAATGCCAAGGAGCAGAAGGTGCGACTCAGCGTCGATGCCTACACCGGCGAGATCACCCAGCAAAAAGAGGCCGATTAGGCCTCTTTTTTGTTAGGTGCGATCCACGCCGGTGAGCGGGGGACAGGCCTCTCTCAGGCGCTGGCGTTTCTGCTGCCACTGTCGCCAGGGTCGCAACAACTTGTCGCGCCGCGGCACCAATAGGGCACAGGCCAGCAGCAGATAGATGAGCGGCTCCTGCCAGCCGCTCTTGACCGACCACCAGTAGTGGATCGGCACCAGCAGGGCCACGGCGTTGATCCAGTTGTGCAGCCTCTGCCAGCTCGGGCCCATGGCCCGCAGCAGGGCCGGGATCGAGGTCAGACTCAGCGCCGTCAGCAACAACAGCGCCACCGCCCCCACCACTATGTAGTTGCGCTTCACCAGCTCGCCGCCGATCAGTCGCCAGTCGAACTGCAGATCCAGCCCCAGCCACACCATGAAGTGCAAGCCGGCCCAGGCCGCGCACCAGAGCCCGAGGGGGCGACGCAGCTTGATGAGCTGCCCCTGCCGCCAGCGCTTGGCGAGCGGCGACACCAAGAGGGTTAGCAACAGCAAGTGCAGGGCCCCCTTGCCGAGGTAGTGGGTCAGCCCCTGTATCGGATCCCCCCCCAGCAGCCCGGCCGGCACCGCATAGCCCAACCAGAGCAGGAAACCCAGGGAGCCCAGGTGTACCAGCGCACGCAGCATGCCGATATGGCGATTGGTCAGTCTCAGTGCCATGAATTCAGCCCCCCTTTCTTGCCTCTGTATCAATACCACTTGCGCAGATCCATGCCCTGATAGAGGGACGCCACCTCGTCACCGTAGCCGTTGAACAGCAGGGTGGGCTGGCGCTTGGCGCCGAAGATGCCGCCCTCGCCGATGAAGCGCTCGCTGGCCTGGCTCCAGCGCGGGTGATCCACCTGCGGATTGACGTTGGCGTAGAAGCCATATTCGTTCGGTGCCAGCAGATTCCAGGTCGTCGGCGGCATCTCCTCCACCAGCCGGATGGAGACGATGCTCTTGATGCTCTTGAAGCCGTACTTCCAGGGCACCACCAGCCTGATGGGTGCCCCGTTCTGGGCCGGCAGCGTCTTGCCGTAGAGCCCCATCGCCAGGAAGGAGAGCGGGTGCATCGCCTCGTCCATGCGCAGCCCCTCCACATAGGGATAATCGATGCCGCCCCCGAGATTGCTGGAGGCCTGTCCCGGCAACTGCTCGGGATCGTAGAGCGTCTCGAACGCCACGAACTTGGCGCGACTGGTGGGTTCGGCGCGACGGATGAGGTCGGCCAGGGCGATGCCGCTCCAGGGCAGCACCATGGACCAGGCCTCCACGCAGCGCAGCCGGTAGATCCGCTCCTCCAGCTCTGTCTTGTTGATGAGATCCCACACATCCAGGGTGAAGGGCTTGGTCACCTCTCCCTCCACCTTCAGCGTCCAGGGCTCGGGTTTGAGGTAGTGGGCATTGCGAGCCGGATCCCCCTTGTCGGTGCCGAGCTCATAGAAGTTGTTGTGGGTGGTCGCCTTCTCCAGCGGGGTGAGGGTCACTCCCTCCGGCCGGGCGGCGGCCTTGTAGTGGATCTCCTTGGTGGCGGGGGCCGGGGCGGCTTTCTCATCGGAGAAGAGATCCAGCAGGCTGGCCTGGGCCGGGAAGGCCAGGCTGGCGGCGCTGGCACCCAGCCCAAGGCCAAGCCCCTTGAGGATGAGGCGGCGATCCTGATAGACGGCTTCCGGGGTGACATCCCGCTCGGTGGGGTGATGGGGGGTAGAACGCTTGATCAACATGAAGAAACTCCCGGGGCTGTGAGGCAACATTCATAAGACCGGCCCCGGTGAGGTTTTATTTCACGGCTTACATCATCTGGTAGAGAGGCAGCGCCTTGGCCATGGTACCGACCAGGAACAGCAGGATGAATACCAGCAGGGGGACTATCACGTTTGGCGCCATCAGACTCACTCCATGAGCAGGACAGGGCCTCTAACTATGGTTCAGGGTCCAGGACGCCACCAATGAATTTTTTTCGCGAGCGCAAGCGTATTCCCGAGTTGAAAAGAGTGACCAAGATCACACACAATCCGGCCCCTGCTTGCCGCCCCTTCGCCGAAGGGTAGGCTGCCTGCTTTTCCAAATTCAACCACGAGAGTCATGTCATGAGCCCATTGATCGCCATCGCCATCACGACCGGGATCCTCTCCGCCGTCTGGGGCGGACTGGCAGCCGCCCTCGGCCTCATCTCCTGGGTCGGCTTCCTCGGTTGCACCAGCTACTTCGCCTCGAGCGGCGGCTACAAGGCGCTGCTGCAGACCCTGCTGTGCAATGCCAGTGGCATGCTGTGGGCACTGGTGCTGATCCACGGGGAAAACTGGTGGGGCGCCGGCATGGCGGGCTATCTGATGACGGGAGTGGTGGCGACCCTGATGTGCGCCCAGGCCAAGCAGCGGTGGCTCGGCTACATCCCCGGCACCTTCGCCGGTTGCTGTGCCACCTTCGGGGCAGCCGGAGAGTGGCGCCTCATTCTGCCTTCCCTGGTGATCGGCGCCCTGTTTGGCTACCTGATGAAGGCAAGCGGACTCTGGCTCTCCCGCAAGACCCAGGCCACCACGGGTGTCACCGATCCCGCCTGAGCCTGAACGCAGGCAGCCGATGAGCAAAACGCCCTGACCACCGCCGTGGTCAGGGCGTTTTCTTTTTGCCCTTAAGATCAGCTCTTCAGCTTGAAGTTCGCCGCCTCTATACCGTGCCGATTCAATAACTTGTAGAAGTCGGTGCGGTTGCGTCCCGCCATGTTCGCCGCCAGGGTCACGTTACCCTCGGTGGTGCGCAGCAGACGGATCAGGTATTCCTTCTCGAACTCGGCGCGCGCCTCGTTGAACGAGGGAATGCCGCCCACCCCGCCACTCAGTGCCGATTCCACCATGGCGGCCCCGATCACCGGGCTGCAGCAGAGGCTGGCGAGCTGTTCCACCACCCCGCAGAGCTGGCGTACGTTGCCGGGCCAGGCCGCTGCCGCCAGCAGGGCCAGCGCCTCCGGCGAGAAGCCGAGGGCGGCACAGTTGTCATGGCGGCTGCGATAGTCGTCGAGGGCCTGGCGAGCGAGCAGCGGTATGTCCTCGCTGCGGGCGCTGAGGGGAGGCAGGGTGATGTTCGCCACGTTGAGACGGTAGAAGAGATCCTCCCGAAAACGCCCCTCCTCCATGGCCGTCACCAGATCCTGATGGCTGGAGCTGATGACCCTGACCTCGGCGGTGCCCTGACCGTACTCCGCCAGCACCTGCAGCAACTTGGCCTGCAACGACTCCGACAGATTGCCTATCTCGTCCAGGAAGAGGGTGGCCCCCTTGGCCTCGGCGAACAGGCCGGACTGTCCATCCTCGCCAAACAGCTGCAAGTCCAGCACGGGCCAGGGCAGGGCGGCGCAGTTGATGGTGTGCAGCGGCTTGTCCCGCCGGTGGCTGGCCTGATGCAGCGCCTGGCTCATCACCCCTTTCCCCGAGCCGGAGGGGCCCAGGATCAAGACCGGCACCTCCATGGTGGCGATGTTGCTCGCTTGGATCAGCAACTGCTCCATCTGCGGATTACGAGTCAGGATGAGGGACTGCCACTCCTGCTGTTGTTTGGGACGGGTCAGGCTCAGGGCATGTTCTATGGTGACCAGCAGCTCATCCTTGTCGATGGGCTTGGTGAGAAAGCTGAATACCCCGGAACGGGTCGCCTGGATGGCATCCGGAATGGTGCCGTGGGCGGTCATGATGATGACCGGCATGCCGAGCCACTGAGCCTGAATCCGTTCGAACAACTCCAGCCCATCCATACCCCCCATACGCAGATCGCTGAGCACCAGATCGGCTCGCTGCTGGCGCAACCTGTCCAGCGCCCCTTCGGCGCTGTCGGCGGTGTCCACTTCGTAGCCCTGACTGCGCAGGCGCATGCTCATCAGCTTGAGCAGGCTGGCATCATCATCGACCAGCAGGATGCGACTCATGCTTGTACTCCTTCCTCGCCCAAGGCGGCATTGGCAGCCATCCCGGTCTTCATGGTTTGGCCCCCTCATTGAGCTTACGCTGATTCAACTGCTCATCGATGGCGGTGAGCTGTTCGATTTGGCGACGCAGCCGCTGCACCTCCTGACTCTGATCGTCGCGTCGGCTGTCGCGAGCCAGCAGCTCTTCACCGAGGGCGATCCAGCTGCGCAGGAAGGCCTGGGCATCCAGCCCGAGTTCGGGCAGCAGGGACTTGAGCCGATCCAGCCCGGCCCGGCGATTCGCCACCGACTCGGACGGATGGGTGTTGACCATGGCCAGGCTGACCCGGCTCTCGAGATCGGTGGCACCGCGCAGACGTTGGCGCTCCTGCACTCGTTGCTGGGGGTGGCTGGCCAGCAGCCAGTCCGAGTATTGCAGGCGCACCTGCATCTCTTTATTGGCAAATTCCATCCGCTTGGCGACAGCCTGATCCGACGGCTCAGTCAGGCCGGAATGCGACAGCAGGGAGCAGCCTGAGAGCAGGCTCATCAATACGGGAATAACAAATCGTTTCATCTTTGGCTTCACTTCAGCGTCAACCGGGAACAGGCATCCGCCTGCTCGTCTTTGGTCTGTATCAACTCGCCCTCAGGGGCGTTTCAGCCTGGGCTTTATTTCAGCTCCAGCCGGAAGCAGGCATCCGCCTGCTCGTCTTTGGTCTGTATCAACTCGCCCTCAGGGGCGTTTTAGCCTGGGCTTTATTTCAGCTCCAGCCGGAAGCAGACATCCGCCTGCTCGTCTTCGGTCTGTATCAACTCGCCCTCAGGGGCGTTTCAGCCTGGGCTTTATTTCAGCGTCAGCCGGAAGCAGACATCCGCCTGCTCATCTTCGATCAGCGTCAACTCTCCCCCCAGGCTCATGGCCGATTCGCGGGCGATGGAGAGGCCCATGCCGGAGCCTTTCAACAGGCCCTGACGCACTGTGCTGCCCTGCTCGAACGGCTCGAAGATCCGTTCCCGCTCGGCCAGCGGGATGCTGGGGCCCTCGTTGGCTACTTCCAGCCAGCTGCCATTGGCATCCTGACCGGCACGGATCCAGACTCGACCGCCCTTGGCGCCGTAACTGACCGCGTTGGAAAACAAGTTGTCGAGGATGAGGCGCAGGCGATAGGGCTCGGCTTGCAGGATGATGGGATCGGGCGGCAAGTGTACACTGATTTGCTTGGATTCCAGCGCCAACCGGTATTCGGCCAACAGCTCAAGCAGCAGGGGAGCCAATGATACAGACGTCAGGCTGAACACCTCCTGTTGGCTGAGGCGGTTGAAATCGAGCAAGCGCTCGATCAGGGTCTGCAGCCGACGGCTGTTCTCCTCCAGCATCTGGCAGATCTCCTGCTGATCCCCGTTGAGCGGGCCCATCAGTTGTTCCGACAGCAAGTCTGCCCCTTCCCTCAGCACCGCCAGCGGCGTCTTCAGCTCGTGGGATACGTGGCGCAGGAACTGATACTTCTGCTGCTCCAGCTCCTTGAGCTTGTCGTGCAACCAGCCGATCCGCTCCCCCAGCAACACCAGCTCGGCGGGGCCATCCACCGGCCGCGGGTCAGGCTCGATGCCGGCCCCCAGGCTCAGGATCCGCGACTCAATCTGACGCACAGGGTGGATGATCAGATAGGTAAACAGCAGGATCAGCAGCAGGCTGAGCACCGCCACGAAACCGCTGATCCACCAGATCTCCGTTCTCAGCTCGGCGATGGCCGCGCGCATTCGTACCACGTGCTCATCCACCTGGCTGCGGGTGATCACCTCCAACTGCTGGTTGGACTCATTGAACCGCTCGAAGTGAGGGCTGGTTGCCTCGGCTCTGGCCTTGCTCAGCTCCTGCAAGCCGTCAAGCCAGCTCAGTACGGTGTCGAGATCCGCATAGACGGCGGCATCCGGGATGGATTGCCGATGGATGGCGAGCAACTCGCGATAACGCGCCAGCTGCTGCCGATAGGAGTCGAGGATGCGCTCGTCCCCCAGCACCGCATAACGGCGCAGGGTGCGCTCCAGATCGATGGCCTGGCTGGTGAGCAGGGTCGCCCGGCGGGTATCCCGGACGACACGATCCACCTCATCGCTGGTAAGCTGGCTCAGGTGGGAGAGGGCCTGACTGTCGTGCCAGATCATGCCCCCCAGGGGCATCAGGACCAGTACGAAGCCCATCAATACCACCTGGAGCAGGGAACGCGGCCGAACCTTGGTCATCTCGAACAGTCTCTCTTCATCTTGGGGGGCCAGCATATCCGCACTCCCCCAAAAAGCAAAACCGGCCAAGTGGCCGGTTTGGTTGCATTCGGGAGCAGGCGTCACGCCAGACCGACGGATGCCACACAGATGATCAGTATCATGACGAGGGCCCCGGAGGCGGTCAACAGCGCCCATTTCAGCTCCACACTCATACAAACCTCCTTTTTTACCAATCAGAGTTGGATCACAGTAGATAAAACTATGTTAATTCATAGTAAATCTGATAACCGTGAGCTGCGTATATATTTCACACGAGCCCAACCCTAGGAATGGAAAGCATGTTCTACCTGTGTAGCATTGGATCGAATCTTGACCCCGCCCAGCACGTCAGCCAGGCCGTGGGAGAATTGCTGACGCGCTTTGGTCATCTGCGGCTGAGTTCGGTGATCCAGACCAAGCCGGTGGGCATGCGCTCGTCCCATGACTTCCTCAACTGCCTGCTCGTCGTCGAGAGCGAGCTCTCGGCACCCCAGCTGAAGGCCGAGTTCGTCACCATGGAGCTGGCCCACGGCCGGGATCGCAGCAACCCGCTGTGCAAGGTGACGGACAGGCCGCTCGACATCGACATCCTGGCCAGCGGCCCGCTCGACAGTTTCGCCACGGCCGGGGTGGACGCCTATCTCGGCGAGCTGCTGGCCGAGCTGTATGAACAGGGATCGGTGCGGGCTCACAGGGTGAGGCTGCGCCTGCCGACCAGCAAGGTGTTCGCCGAGCAGGTCTTTGGTCACGAGAGCGTCGAACTCTGGTCCCATGCCGATGACCGCCAGGGCCTGGGCAGCCTCCCCCCGGCGACGGATCCCCGCCCTACCCCTCCCCGTCATCAGTAGCCCGGTCGCCCGGATAATGGCGGGGGTCCGGCCAGCCTCCACCCGGCGGCGGATCCCCGTCCTACCATTCTCCTCGCCGTCATCAGTAGCCTGAGCACCTGGACGACGGCCTAGATAACGGCGAGGGCCCGGCCACCATCGACCCTGATGCTGGCCCCCGTCATGTAATCGTTCGTCATCAGCAGTTGCACCGCCTGCCAGATGGGCTCCAGTCCCCCCTCCTTCGCCAGCGGCGTCCGGGCCAGCACCTGCTGGCGCCACGCCTCCCCGTGCTCGTCGAGGAACAGTATGGGGCCGGGCTCTATGGTATTGACCCGCACCGCGGGGGCCAGCTCGCGGGCGAAGCTCATGGCCAGCGAATGGGCGCCCGCCTTGGTGGCCACATAGGCGGCGAACTGGGGCGCCGGGGCGTGGATGTAGATGTCGGTGATATGGATGATGCCGGCGTTGCCCTGGCGTGCCAGCCCGTGTGCCAGCGCGCGGTTGAGCTGGAAGGGCGCCGCCATATGTACCCGGTAGAACTGCTCGAACTGGGCGAGCTGGGCCGCCGGCTCCGCCGCCTGTGGCTCAAATGCCGAGGCGTTGTGGATGACGAGCGCCAGATCCTCGTGAGCGGCCAGGGCCGCGATCAGTCGCTCGACCTCCTCCTCTTTCGCAAAATCCGCCTGTACCAGCTCCACCCCCAGGGCCCGCAACTGCGCCAGCTCGGGGCGCTCGCTACGATAGCTGCCCGTCACCTGCCAACCCGCGGCCACCAGTTGCTCGCACAGATAAAAACCCAGTCGACGGCCACAACCCGTCACCAATGCACGCATACCCTCTCCTTGTCGTTTGGCCGCACGGGCCCTGTCACTGCGCTATGCCATCCGGATGATCCGGGGCGGGCTACCTAGAGCTGATAACGCCCGCGGTCGCCGATATCAAAATGCAGGGGCATGCGCCACTTGGCCAGACACAGCAGGCAGAGCAGCAGGCCGCTCACCAGGGCCACCAGGGCGCTAGCCCAGTCCAGCCGAGCCCATTCCAGCAGCCACAGCAAGGGCAGCAGCAGCGGCAACAGCCGAATACCCGGGATGGCGAAGCAGAATTGCTCCTTGAACGCCAGGCCGGACAGCGTGGCCAGGACGGCCCCCAGCAGCAGGGCATCCGGCGCGCCGCAAGCGGCCAGCAGCAGGCCGCCCCACCCCAGCCCCTGCAGGAGAAACCGGATCCGTTTGTCATAGATGTGCAGGCAGAATCCGCACAGGCCGCTCCCCACCACCAACGCCATCAACCACAGCCGTGTCGGCAAAAGATCCTGCCCAATCAACAAGCTAACCCCTCGACACAACAGCAGCAAAGCTGCCAGACTCAGGCCGAGACGATAGAGACAGACCGAGAGCCTGTCGATGCCGTCCAGTTCGCTTTCAATGTCAGGATTCGCCATTCGGGGTCGCCTCTGTGAGATGTCTGCCGGTCACTATACCGAAATGATCGTGAACCTGCCCCGTGCGCACAGGAGATGTGATTTGCGACGCTTGCTTCTGCTCTGTCTGCTACTGCCTTGCTGGCTGTCGGCCAGGGAGCTGATCATCGGCGGCACCCTGGAGCCGCCCCTGAAATGGCTGGATGAGGGCGGTCAGCCCCGGGGTCTGGACGTGGATCTGGTCACCGCCATCTTCGGCACCCTCAAGGTGCCCATCAGGATAGAGCTGATCGATTCTGGCGCCCGCCTCACTCGCAGCGCCGAGACCGGTGTCTACGATCTGGTGATGACCCACTCCTACAAGCCGGAACGAGAGGCCTATCTGCTCTATCCGAAGCAGTCCCATCTGCGCCATAGCTGGCACTTCTTCGTGCGCAAGGGGGACGCGGGCAAGATCCACTACCAGCACCTCAGCGATCTCAAGCCCTGGCGCATCGGCATCACCCGGGATTTCTCCTACACCCCCGAGCTGATGGCGGCCATGACGGATCCCGGTTATCAGTTTCAGGAGATCCCCATCAATGCGCTGCAGCTACGCAAGCTGATCGCCGGTCGCATCGATACCGTCCCCCTGCCGCTGGTCACCGCCTTCGCCCAGATCAAGCAAGAAGGGCTGGAAGGCCGACTCGACTACCTGCCCAAGCCGCTCAAGACCGGCCTCTACTACAGCGCCTGGACCAGAGCCCGGGCCGATGCCGACACCCCGGCGCTGATGGCGGCCTACGACGCCGAGCTGCTGCGGATGAAGCAGGATGGCCGCCTCAAGGCGCTCTACGACAAGTACGGCATCCCCTATGTCGCCCCCTGATCCCGGCTTTCCCCTCCCGAGATCCCGTTTTCAGCCCCCGCGGGCAGAGGGAGTCACTAGAATGGAATGCATTTACATCTTGTTAACTACGTAAAACACAACAAAAGCAGCGTATTTATCTGCCTCGACGGGGCTCTGTCACCAGGGTCGCCCCTTCCCCAAGGAGAGATCTCGTCCAATCGACCGACCTCCGCTCCCATCGGGGCTTCACGTCCCGCAGGGTCGGGGTCTGCAACTAGGTCAGGGCTTCCCATGGAAATGGAGCTCGCTCCATGGCCCCGCACCTGCCCATATCAGAGCTTCACGTCTCTCAGGATCGGGTTCTGTAGCGAGATCAGCGTCTCGCATCGAAATGGATCTCGTTCCATGGCCCAGCACCTACCCATATCAGGGCTTCACATCTCTCAATATCGGGTTCTGCAACGAGATCAGGGTTTCCGTGGACTGGATCTCGTCTATGGTCTGGATCTTGTGGATCAGCACCGTCTGCAGCTCGTCGATGGAGCGGGTCATCACCTTCATGAAGATGCTGTAGTGACCCGTGGTGTAGTAGGCCTCCACCACCTCGTCCAGGGCCTGCAACTTGGCCAGGGCCGAGGGGTAATCTTTCGCACTCTTGAGATTGATGCCGATGAAACAGCAGACGTCATAGCCCAGCTTCTTGGCATTCACCTGCACCCGGGTCCCCTCGATGATCCCCGCCTGCTTCATCTTCTCCACCCGCACGTGGATGGTACCGGGGCTGACGGTCAGTTGCTTGGCGAGTTCGGCGTAAGGGATCCGCGCATTCTCCATCAGGGCGGTGAGGATGGCCTGATCGAGATTATCGATCCGATAATTTTCCGGCACTTTTTTGTACTCCCGTTAACGATATCTCAGTAACTCAGCGGTTATTTTGAAGAAAAAAACACGTAAAGCCTATTTCTATTATCGAATATTGAATTTAGTGCACCATCTGTTGAAGAATCGCCATATCCAACGGATTTGAGACAGGTAATCACCATGAAACAGCACTACATTCGCAGCCAACAGCAGATCAGCTTCGTCAAAGAGATGTTCTCCCGCCAACTCGCCTTGCAGCTCGGCCTGATGGAGGTGCAAGCCCCCATCCTGAGCCGGGTCGGTGACGGCACCCAGGACAACCTCTCCGGCTGCGAGCATGCGGTGCAGGTCAAGGTGAAGACGCTGCCGGAGCACAGCTACGAGGTGGTGCATTCTCTGGCCAAGTGGAAGCGCCAGACCCTGGGCCGCTTCGGCTTCGGGCCCGGCGAGGGCATCTACACCCACATGAAGGCCCTGCGCCCGGACGAAGACCGCCTGACCCCCATCCACTCCGTCTACGTGGACCAGTGGGACTGGGAGAAGGTGATGCCGAGCGAGCGCCGGGATCTGGCCTACCTGCAAGACACGGTGCGCGGCATCTGGACCGCCATCAAGGCCACCGAGCGCGCTGTCTGCGCCGAACACGAGATGACGCCCTTCCTGCCGGCGGAGATCCAGTTCCTGCACAGCGAAGCGCTGCTGAGCCGTTACCCGGATCTGGATGCCAAGGGCCGCGAGCGCGCCATCGCCAAGGAGCTGGGGGCCGTGTTCCTCATCGGCATCGGCGGCGATCTGTCCCACGGTGAGCGCCACGACGTGCGTGCCCCCGACTATGACGACTGGAGCAGCCAGAGCGAACTGGGGCTGGCCGGCCTGAACGGCGACATCCTGGTGTGGAACCCGGTGCTGCAGGATTGCTTCGAGCTCTCCTCCATGGGGATCCGGGTGGACGCCGAGGCCCTGCGTCGCCAGCTCGCCACCACGGGAGATGAAGATCGTCTGCAGTACGACTGGCACCAGGCGCTGCTGGCAGGCGAGATGCCCCAGACCATCGGCGGCGGCATCGGCCAATCCCGCCTCGCCATGCTGCTGCTGCAAAAGGAGCACATTGGTCAGGTGCAGGTCGGCGTCTGGCCGGCAGAGATGAAGGCTGCCATTCCGGGCATGCTGTAAGCAGATTGATGGCATCCGGCAACCCATGCCGGATGCCATCAAGTGTGTGGCGGTGCGGACTGAAAGAGCGCGGTCCGGACAGGCTGTAAGGAGAGGGTCATCCTGGATGCCCCGCTGCGAAACCGGGGCTTGCCCCTGCGACCCGCTCAACCCACGCAAGGTCGCATTGAATACATTCCTCTCGGCAATCCTCGGATTGCCGCTTTTTTTATGGCCGGAACACATGTTCAAAGCCCGCCCCGATCTGGGTCTGCCCCGGCAGCCCGGCCTTTCGCTTGCCGGTGCAGTGACAAGCAAACAGCTTGTCCACTGCCTCTTCCTGCAGATAGACACCCAGCGCAACTGCCCGTTGCGGGCCGGAAAACTTCAGGTGCAAGCCACCTATGATGGCGTGCACCCGCTCCTCGCCGCAGACCTCTCTGGCCCGCTGCACAATGTTCTCCACCCCCGCATGGCCACAGCCGATGAAGATGATCAGCCCCTGCTCACTCTTGTAGGCCATGGCCGAGTCATCGCTGATCAGATCCTTCTCGACCCGGCCGCCACGGACTATGTAGCCGAGCAGGGATGGCTTGGCCTGATCCCGCCGCAGGATGGAGCCGAGAAACACCAGCCGTTCGGACAGCCAGACTGGCTCCACCGAACATTGGGGGATCAATCCCCTCGCACGCAACTGAGCGGGATCCAGCGCCCCCGAGAGCCGATAGAGGTTGTGGCGGCGAAACGGCCAGGGCAGGAAGTAACCCCGCTCATGGAATACATCCGGGCAGGCGATCAGGGGAATGGAGCTGGGAAAGACGGGCAGGACGCCGACGCCGCCCACGTGATCGTAATGACCGTGGGACAGCACCAGGTGGGAGAGGGAGCCGAGATCCACCCCCATCGCCTCGGCATTGGGGCCCAGGGCCCGCCCTCTGCCGCTATCGAACAACACCCTGAGGCCGTCGCACTCCAGCAGCAGGGCCAGGCCCCTCTCCGGGACACAACCTGGGCGATGCACCTCGTCGTCCACCAGCACCGAAAACTTGAGCATCTCGTCTCCCTAAAAACAAAACGCAGGCGCGAGGCCTGCGTTTTTTATCGATGACACCATCACGGCTGGCTCATGGTGAGCCCACTGCTGTCGGCCCCCAGCAACAGTTTCTTGCCGGGGATGACCCGACCGCTGAGCAGGGCCTGGGCCAACGGGTTCTCCACCTTCTGCTGGATAGCCCGCTTGAGGGGACGCGCCCCGTAGACGGGATCGAAGCCGGCATGCACCAGCTTGGTCAGCAGCTCCTCGCTCACCTCCACCTCGAAGCCCTGGGACTCCAGACGGCCCATCAGGCTCTTGAGCTGGATGCGGGCGATGGACTTGATGTGATCCTCGCCGAGGGGGTGGAACACCACAGTCTCGTCGATCCGGTTGATGAACTCCGGTCGGAAGCTGCGGGTCAGCAGCTCCATCAGCAGGGACTTCATCTCCTCATAGTCCTTCTCGGCATAGTGCTCCTGGATCAGATCCGAGCCGAGGTTGGAGGTCATGATCACCACCGTATTGCGGAAGTCCACGGTACGGCCCTGACCATCGGTCAGGCGACCGTCGTCCAGCACCTGCAACAGTATGTTGAACACATCCGGGTGCGCCTTCTCCACCTCGTCCAGCAGGATCACCGAGTAGGGGCGACGGCGTACCGCCTCGGTCAGATAACCCCCCTCCTCGTAGCCGACATAGCCGGGAGGCGCCCCCACCAGCCGGGCCACGCTGTGCTTCTCCATGAATTCGGACATGTCGATGCGCACCATGGCGTCCTGGGTATCGAACAGGAACTCGGCCAGCGCCTTGCACAGCTCGGTCTTGCCCACCCCGGTCGGGCCGAGGAACAGGAAGGAGCCGATCGGTCGGTTCGGATCGGACAGCCCGGCCCGGGAGCGGCGAATGGCGTTGGAGACGGCTTCCACCGCCTCTTCCTGGCCGATCACCCGGCTGTGCAGCTGATCTTCCATCCGCAGCAGCTTGTCCCGCTCCCCTTCCAGCATCCGCGCCACCGGGATCCCGGTCCAGCGCGCCAGCACGTCGGCAATCTCCACATCGGTGACGCGGTTGCGCAGCAGGCTGGTCTCCTGCATCTCCGCCTGGGTGGCGAGATCGAGCTGTTTCTCCAGCTCCGGGATGCGGCCATATTGCAGCTCGGACATCCGGGCCAGATCGCCGGCGCGACGGGCCACCTCCAGATCCTGACGAGCCTGCTCCAGTGCCGCCTTGATGTGCTGGGTACCGGCAAGGGCGGCCTTCTCGGCCTTCCACACCTCTTCCAGCTCGTTGTATTCCCGCTCCTTCTCGGTCAGCTCATGGTTGAGCAGATCGAGCCGCTTGCGGCTGGCGTCGTCGTCTTCCTTCAGCAGCGCCTGCTGCTCGAGCTTGAGCTGGATGATGCGTCGCTCCAGCCTGTCCAGGGACTCCGGCTTGGAGTCTATCTGCAGCCGGATGCTGGCAGCCGCCTCGTCGATCAGGTCGATGGCCTTGTCAGGCAGCTGGCGATCGGCGATGTAGCGGTGGGACAGCTGGGCCGCCGCGACGATGGCCGGATCGGTGATCTGCACATGGTGGTGCAGCTCATAGCGTTCTTTAAGACCGCGCAGTATGGCGATGGTGTCCTCCACCGAGGGCTCCTCCACCAGCACCTTCTGGAAGCGGCGCTCCAGCGCGGCATCTTTTTCCACGTACTGACGATACTCGTCCAGGGTGGTCGCACCGACGCAGTGCAGCTCACCGCGCGCCAGGGCGGGTTTGAGCATGTTGCCCGCGTCCATGGCCCCTTCGCCCTTGCCGGCGCCGACCATGGTGTGCAGCTCGTCGACGAAGAGGATGACGTTGCCCTCCTCCTTGGCGAGATCGCTGAGCACGGCTTTGAGCCGCTCCTCGAATTCGCCGCGATACTTGGCACCGGCTACCAGGGCCCCCATGTCCAGAGAGAGCACCCGCTTGTTCTTGAGCCCTTCCGGCACTTCGCCGTTGATGATGCGCTGGGCCAGTCCCTCGACGATGGCAGTCTTGCCCACACCGGGGGCACCGATCAGCACGGGGTTGTTCTTGGTACGGCGTTGCAGCACCTGGATGGTGCGGCGGATCTCTTCATCCCGCCCGATGACGGGGTCGAGCTTGCCGAGTTCGGCCCGCTCGGTGAGATCGATGGTGTATTTCTCCAGCGCCTGGCGGTTCTCCTCGGCGTTGGCGTCATCCACCTTCTTGCCGCCACGCACCTTGTCGATGGCGGCGTCGAGTTTTTCCTTGGTCAGGCCATGGCGGCGCAGCAGCTCGCCGAGGTTGCCCTTCTCATCGAGAGCCGCCAGCACGAACAGCTCGGACGAGATGAACTGATCCTTGCGCTGCTGGGCCAGCTTGTCGCAGACGTTGAGCAGCCGGCCGAGGCCGTTGGAGAGCTGTACATCCCCCTCCACGCCGCTCACCTTGGGCAAGCGATCGAGCTCCTCGCCGAGGCGCGAGCGCAGGGCGTTGATGTCCATCCCGCACAGGGTCAGCAACGGACGAATGGAGCCGCCGTCCTGATTGAGCAGGGCGGTCATCAGATGGACGGGTTCGATAAACTGGTGATCACGGCCCAGTGCCAACGACTGGGCATCGGAAATTGCGACCTGGAACTTGCTGGTCAGGCGATCTAAACGCATCGCACTCCCCCCTTGAAACGAGGCCGCCGAAGCGGCAACAACAGAACTGTCTGACAAGGAAGATGAGGTCTGGGGCCTGAATTTCAAGGGGAAGGGCTGTTTATTTTTCCCTCAACAGCGGTGCCAAAATAGCGCCTCCCTGCATAACAGGTCGGCGCAGGCGAAAGCCCTCGCGGTATCGGCGAGCGCCTCGCGGCTTATTCCACCAACCAAATCAGGGAGGCCATGCGGCCGGTCTGGCCGTCACGGCGATAGGAGTAAAACCGCTCGCCATCGCTATGGGTGCAGTGCTCGCCGCCATAGACGGCGCTCACCCCGGCGCGGGCCAGCCGCAGCCGGGCCAGCCGGTAGATGTCCGCCAGCCATTTGCCCTCGTTGGGGGAAGGCTTGAAGGCGGCAGCGGCCTCGGCCTGCTCGGCCATGAAGGCGTCGCGCACCTCACCCCCGACTTCGAAGGCCTCTGGGCCTATGGCAGGGCCGAGCCAGGCGAGCATGTCGGCAGGGTCGCCCCCCATGGCGGCAAGGCTGGCCTCCAGCACCCCGGCCTGCAGTCCGCGCCAACCGGCGTGGGCGGCGGCCACCCGGGTGCCTGCCCTGTCACAGAACAACACCGGCAGGCAGTCGGCGGTCATCACTATGCAGGCTAGCCCGGCCTCCTGGGCGCAGGCGGCATCCGCCTCCGGCACCCCGTCGTATTCGTTGCTGACCGGGTGGACGGCGGTGCCGTGCACCTGATTGAGCCAGTTGAGCCGACCCGGGATCCCGGCCGCCTGTTGCAACAGGGCGCGGTTCGCCTTGACCCTGCTCGCCTCATCGCCCACGTGGGCACCCAGATTCAGACCACGAAAGACCCCCTCGCTGACGCCCCCGTCCCGGGTGGTCGACAACGCCCGCACACGAGCCGGTGCGGGCCAGTCGGGTTCGATCCAGTTCATCTGCGACTCCTTCATATCACTGATAAAAAACGGGGCGCCTCATCAGAGGGCGCCCCGTTTGGCATGCTATCTGGGAGGGCAAGCCTCATCAACCCCAGACCAGATCGTCCGGGTTGGCAAGCGTATCCGCGCGCAGCACTTCCATCAGATCCAGCATGTCTTGCGGGGTGGATGAGTGCCACTCCATGACTTCCCCAGTGATGGGGTGGGCCAGCTTCAACATGGTCGCGTGCAGCGCCTGGCGATTGAATTCGCGCAGGGCCTGGGTCAGCTCCGGGGTCGCATTGCGCAGCAGCCGCAGACGACCACCGTAGGCGGGATCCCCTACCAGCGGGTGCTTGATGTGGGACATGTGTACCCGGATCTGGTGGGTACGACCGGTCTCGAGGCGCAGCCGCAACCGGGTGTGGCCACGGAACTTCTCGTGTACCCGGTAGTGGGTCACGGACGGACGACCGTTGGGCACCACAGCCATGTGGGTACGCTGGGTCGGATGACGGCCGATGGGGGCGTCAACCGTGCCGCCGGCGGTCATGTGACCGATGGCGATGGCCTCGTACTCACGGGTGATCTGGCGCGCCTGCAGCGCCTCCACCAGATGGGTCTGAGCCGGTACCGTCTTGGCCACCACCATCAAACCCGTGGTGTCCTTATCCAGACGGTGCACTATGCCGGCACGGGGCACCTCGGCAATGCCGGGGTAGCGGTGCAGCAGCGCGTTGAGGATGGTGCCGTCCGGTGTGCCGGCGCCCGGGTGAACCACCAGGCCGGCCGGCTTGTCGATCACCAGAATGTGTTCATCTTCATAGACGATGTTGAGTTCGATGTTCTGGGCATCCCAGCGGGTGTCATCTTCCAACTCGACATCGACATGTACCTGTTGTCCAGCCAGCACTTTTTCGCGCGGGGTATTGGCAACCTGACCGTCCAGGGTCACTCTGTCCTGTAAAATCCACTCCTTGATGCGGGTTCTGGAGTAGTCTGGAAACAATTCGGCCAGGGCCTGGTCGAGCCGTTGCCCGAATTGGTGATCCTGAAATTCGCCTGTCAGTTCAATATGCTGGCTCATGTATGGTCTCTTGAGCGGGGGTATCAATTCGAAATAATCCGGGTATTCTAGCTTTTCTTTTAGCCAAGCATAACGGATACTTTGCCAATTTCGTGGAAATGGACCGGATGTTGTTGATGGGAAAGAAGTCTCACCTGCTGATGTCGCTCGCCTTGATCGCTACCCTGATCACTGGTTGTTCCAGCACCAAACCCAAGGTTCCCGACGAACCGCCGGAAGTTCTGTACCAACAAGCCCGTCTCAAACTGGATACTGGTAACTACCTGAACGCCATCGAATTGCTGGAAGCGCTGGACTCGCGTTACCCCTTCGGTGCCTACTCGAGTCAGGTTCAACTCGATCTGATTTACGCCTACTACAAGCAGGATGATACCGCTCAGGCCATCGCCAATATCGACCGGTTCATTCGCCTCAATCCGGCCCACAAGAACATAGATTACGTGTTCTACATGCGTGGCCTGACCAACATGGCGGCAGATTACAACTTCTTCCAGGACTTCCTGGGGATCAACAGAGACGACAAGGACCCTTCCTACGCTCGTCAGGCGTTCCAGGACTTCAAGACCCTGTTGCAGAACTATCCCAACAGCGTCTATGCCGCCGATGCCCGTGCCCGCATGGTAGGTCTGAAGACCCGTCTCGCCCGCTACGATCTGAGCGTTGCCGAGTACTACGTCAAGCGTGATGCGCTGATCGCCGCTGCCAACCGCGCCAAGCTGGTGGTCGAGACCTATCCCGACACGCCCGAGACCGAGAAGGCACTGGAGATCATGGTGAACGCCTACGATACCCTGAAGATGCCGACCCTGGCCCGCCACGCCCGCGAAGTGCTGGCCAAGAACTACCCGGACAATCGCCTCGGCCGCGGCTGAGTGTAGCATCCGTTCGATGAAAAACCGGAGCCAATGGCTCCGGTTTTTTTATGGAAAGATCCCGTCAAGCTCCTGAACGTTCATCCCATTTAACGGCACGATCCCCAACTTTTGACCCATTCTCCATCCGGAATGAGACGGCGCAGAGATCTGTGCCGTCGTGGCGCTCAGGCTACTTGGCGACGTTACCCGCCACGTTGAGCACGTCCCAGGTGCGGGTGGAGAGAGACGGTGCACTATCAGGATTCCCTTATTTTGCGACGTTGCCCGCTACATTCAGCACGTCCCAGGTGCGGGAGAAGGGCGGTGCGTAGGCGAAGTCCAGCATGCCGAGCTGATCCGTGGTGACCCCCATGGTGATGGCAACCGCCAGGGCATCGATGCGGTGTACCGCCCCCTTGCGCCCCAGGATCTGGCCGCCGAGCAGCCGCTTGCTGCCCGCCTCATACACCAGCTTGACGTGGATGTCGGACTGGCCGGGACAGTAGTTGGTGTGACACTTGTCCTTGATGACGACGGTGCGATAGTCGATGCCCAGCGCCTGCGCCTCCCGCTCACTGAGGCCGGTACGGCCCGCCTCCAGCCCCAGCACTTTGAGGGCCGCCGAGCCCAGGGTGCCCGGGAATTCCAGTTCGGCCCCGGCCAGGTTTTCCCCCACCATGCGCCCCAGCTTGTTGGCGATGGTGGCGAGCGGCACATAGACCTGCTGCTGCTTCACGCTGTGCCAGACGCTGGCACAATCCCCGGCGGCCCAGACGTTCGGCAAGGAGCTGCGGCCCTGACGGTCCACCTCGATGGCGCCGTTGGCCAGCCGCGCTATGCCGGTGTCGGCCAGAAACTCGGTATTGGGTTTGACGCCGGTGCAGACCACCACGATGTCGGCCTCGTACTCGCCCTGGTCGGTGCGCACGCCGCTCACCCGCCCCTCCCCCAGCAGTGCCTCGACCCGCTCGCCGAGGTGCAGGCTGACCCCTCGCTCCCGCAGTTCGGTCTCGATATGTTGGGTGATCTCGCCATCGAAGGCATCGGGGATGACCCGCTCGGCCAACTCGATGAGACGCACTTCCTTGCCCTGATGCACCAGGGCCTCCACCACCTCCAGTCCGATGAAGCCGGAGCCGATGACCACCGCCTTTCGCTTGCTGGCGTCCTGCACCGCGGCCTTGAGGGCCAGACCATCGGCCATGCGCCGCAGGCCGAACACCCCTTCCTGCTGCAGGCCGGGGATAGGCGGCATCACCTCACGGGCACCGGTGGCGATCATCAGCCGATCGTAGCGATCGCTGAAGCTGTCGCCGCCGTGCTCGACGACCAGGGTCTGGGCCCCGGCATCCAGGCGCAGCACCCTGTGGCCGGTCTTGACCTCTATCCCCTTGGCGGCGAACTGCTCGACGCTGAACTCGGCCATGAAGCCCGGCTCCTGAAAGTCGTCACCGACGAAATAGGGCAGGCCGCAGGCGCCGAAGGAAATCACTTCCGAGGCCTCATACACCACTATCTCGGCATCTTTCGCCAGACGCCGGGCCTTGGCGGCCGCACTCATGCCGGCGGCTTCGCCACCGATGATCACAATACGCATTGTTTGACTCCTGTAACGACAGGGGAGGCAGCGCCTCCCCTTTACTATTCAATGACCTGAGGATGGGGTTCCGCGATCGGGATCAGACCACGGCTTCCTCACCGTCCAGACTGACCTCGGCATCGCCGTTGAAGACCGTCATGTCGGTCTGGCCCATCAGTCTGCTGGTGACGGTGCCGGCGGTGATGGAGCCGGAGACGTTGAGGGCGGTGCGGCCCATGTCGATGAGGGGCTCGATGGAGATGAGCAGCCCCGCCAGCGCCACCGGGAAGTCCAGTGCCGACAGCACGATCAGCGCCGCGAAGGTGGCGCCGCCACCGACACCGGCCACCCCGAAGGAGCTGACGGTGATAAGGGCGATGAGCGTCATGATGAAGCCGGGATCCATGGGATTGACCCCCACGGTCGGGGCTATCATCACCGCCAGCATGGCCGGGTAGATGCCGGCGCAGCCGTTCTGGCCAATGGTGGCACCGAAGGAGGCGGCGAAGTTGGCGATGCCGTCAGGGATGCCGAGCGCCTTGGTCTGGGTCTGCACGTTCATCGGGATCGAGCCCGCGCTGGTGCGCGAGGTGAAGGCAAAGGCCAGCACCGGCATGATCTTCTTCAGGAAGCGCCAGGGATTGAGGCCAACCAGGCTCACCAGCAGCAGGTGCACGGCGAACATGATGGCGATGGCACCGTAGGAGGCCAGCACGAAGTTCAGCAGGTTGAGGATGTCCGCATAGTTGGAGCCGGAGACCACCTTGGCCATCAGCGCCAGCACACCATAGGGGGTGAGTCGCAGCACCAGGGTCACCATCCGCATCACTATGACGTGGGCGACCTGCATGAAGTTCGCGAAGCTCGTGAAGATCTCCGGTTTCTTGCGGGCGATGCCGGTGGCCGACAGGCCGATGAAGATGGAGAAGATCACCACGGCGATGGTGGAGGTCTTGCGCGCCCCCGTCATGTCGAGGAAGGGGTTGGCCGGGATGAACTCCAGCACCATCTTGGCAAAGGACATGCTCTCGACGCTGTGCAGGCTGTGATCCAGATCCGCACCACGGGCGATTTCGGCGGCGCCGACGGTGAGCCCCTCGGCGGTCAGGCCGAACAGGTTGGACATCAGTATGCCCGCCCCGGCCGCGATCATGGTGGTGAAGATCAACACCCCTATGGTCATGGCGCTGATCTTGCCGAGCGCCGTGCCGCCATTGAGCTTGAGGATGGCCCCTATGATGGAGACCATGATCAGCGGAATGATGATCATCTGCAGCAGCTTCACATAGCCGCTGCCGACGATGTCCAGGTAGTCGTTGGTCTTGACCAGCACCTCGGCGCCGGCGCCGTAGATCAGCTGCAGGGCCGCCCCGAACAGGATACCCAGCCCCAGCCCCGAGAAGACCCGACGGGTGAAGCTGACGTGTTTTTGCTGCAGCCGATAGAGAAACAGCAACAACATGGCCAGGATAGCCAGATTACCGATAACGCTAAGTGTCATGACGATATTCCCCAAAATAACCGGGACGGGCCCGCGATAATGGGACGAGTGACGGGTAAGCACACTCTTCCCTGAAAGGTGCCGCTCTGTGGCGGTCTGCCCCCCGGTTCAGCCGAGGCGACAAAAAACAGGGGTGGCCAGCGCCACCCCTTGCATCACTCGGCCTTGCCCTGTTGCTTGGCCCGCATGATGTTGATGATTTCTATATCGGTGTCCAGCATCCCCCGCTTGGAGAGGCGGCCCAGGTTGGCGATGGTCTGGTCCACGTCGTCGGAGACGATGCCCTCGCTCTGGGGCACGTGCAGGTTGTTGATCGCCATCAGCGACGACTTGACCGCCGCCGAAGTGGAGGTCGACACCTTCATGGAGCAGGCGCTGCCCGCCCCGTCGCAGATGATACCGGAAACATCGCCGATCATGTTGTTGATGCAGTGACTGATCTGCTCAAACTGGCCCCCCAGCAGCCAGGTGATGGCGGCACCCGAACCCATGGCGGCGGTGCTGGCGGCGCACAGGGCCGACAGCTTGTTCTGGTACATCTTGATGTAGATGGCGACCAGATGGCTCATCACCAGCGCCCGGGTCAGCTGCTCCTCGTCGGCCTTGAGGAAGCGGGCGGCGGCGACCACCGGCATGGTGGCGGCGATGCCCTGATTGCCGGAGCCGGAGTTGGACATGGCGGGCAGCATGGCACCGTCCATGCGAGCATCGGACGCGGCCGACGACAGGCGCATGGCCAGGGTCATCAGGTCGTCGGACAGCAGCTTGCGCTCCACCTGCTCGGTCAGGATCTTGCCGATGCGCAGGCCATAGCCCTGCAGGCCTTCATCCGCCAGCGCCTGGTTCATGCTGGCCGCCTCCTGGATGAACGCGATCTCCGTCAGCGGCACCTCCAGGGCGAACGCCACTATCTCGCGCAGGCTCATGGCGGGCTTGTCGGATTTGGCGGGCTGGATCTGCACGCCGGGGGCGCTGGCCTGCTCCATCAGCACCTCGCCGTCCTTCTCCAGCAGCACGATGCGGGTGTGATCGGTGCAGATCACCACCCGGGCGCTGTGGCCATCCGCCTCCGCCAGCACCTCGGCGTAGAGCACGTCAGGCACGTCCTTCACATCCACCTTGATGAGCGGCAGCAGCGCCTTGGCAGCCTCCACCTGGGCCTGGTTGAGGTGCTTGAGCACCTCCAGTCCACCCTCCGGGTTGCCCCCCGTGATGCCGACGGCGGCCGCCACCGGCAGCCCTATCATGCCGGTGCCGGGCACGCCGACTCCCATGCCGTTCTTGAACAGGTTGCCGCTGACCCAGACGCTCACGCGGGTCGGATCCTGTCCCAGCAGCTTGCGGCAGTTGGCCGCCGCCAAGGCGACCGACATCGGCTCGGTGCAGCCAAGGGCCGGCACCACTTCACGCTTGAGCAGGGTTATGAAATCGGTCCATTGTGCTTTCATCTGTGGGTTCTCATGTTCACTGTGCCGCGGCATACATCTGCCAGTATCGGATCGAATTTGACGGTGACCTGGGATGCCGGGGCGCCCCTTTCATTTTCATGTAACTTTAGTTGATCATAATAACTAATTAATCAAATAAAATTGAACCTGTTCACCTTTTGTCGTCATTATGCCTTCCAGCAGGGGCAACGTCACCGGATTGCGATCCCGATCACGGCCAGACGCCGGGGGCCGGGCCCGCCAACGGGGATCTATGCCTTTCCCATCAATGCCTTGGCTTGATTCCTGAAAAACAGGCAATAAAAAAGGCGCTGTCCCAATTACGTGTTGAAAGGCTAACCTTGAAATAGGTCATCACCCTGAGGGCCACCATCATGGATACCCAAGCCTTTCAACATCTACTGTCTCTCTTCCCAC
>NZ_JRGL01000104.1 GCF_000764655.1 Aeromonas aquatica | reverse complement strand
GCCATAACGGGCCTGAGCCTGTTTGTAGGTGAGCTCGCCTTTTTCAATCTGCTCGACCAGCGCCAGTTTAAAAGTCAGCGAGTAATCGCGCTGTGTCCGTTTCACACCTTGTCCCATCGGGGTCTCCATTTATTGGGGGGAAAGGTGTAAACCATATTCAGGACGGGACATCGGACAACAAAAAGCCCGTCTCGATGACGGGCTTTTTCATGTCAGGAGGAAGCTTGCTCTCGCAAGCTACCACCATCCCAGCAGATTGCGGCCAATCAAGGCGCCCCACACCAGGGCGTTGAGGGCCAGGGCGATGAAGACGGCGGCGGAGCCGAGATCCTTGGCGCGCCCCGACAGCTCGTGATGCTCGGAGCCGACACGGTCTACCACCGCCTCGATGGCGGAGTTGAGCACCTCGACGATCACCACCAGCCAGCTGATACAGATGAGCAGCAACGTCTGGTTGAGAGAGTCCCCGAGCCAGCAGGCCAGCGGCATCAACAGCAGCACAAGCACCAGCTCCTGGCGGAAGGCCGCCTCGTTAATCCAGGCCGACTTGAGACCCTTCATGCTGTAACCGGTTGCGTTGATGATGCGAGTGACCCCGGTCGCGCCTGGCTTTGCCACGATAACTACCTCATTTGGAATGGCTTTTGGGCTCACATCCTAGCAGAGCCCTTGAAGGTTTCCATCAGGGGATTTTTGCTTTATTTTATCCCTTTGCCTTTTCGGCACGCCATCAGGCGACCGCCCACATCACCCACTCGAGAATTGAGTCGAATGTCCATTCACACCGATGAATTGCGCACCCGCCCACTGGAGTCCCTGATCACTCCGAGCGAACTCGCGCACGCCTTCCCCATCAACGACCGCATCGCCCAGAACCTGCTGGATGCCCGCCGCGACGTGGAAGCCATCCTGGCCGGTGAGGATCAGCGCCTGCTGGTCATCGTCGGCCCCTGCTCCATCCACGATCCCGCCGCCGCCCACGAGTATGCCCTGCGCCTCAACGCCCTGCGCGAGCAGTACAAGGGCAGCCTGTGCATCGTGATGCGCACCTATTTCGAGAAGCCGCGCACCATCGTCGGCTGGAAGGGGCTGATCAACGATCCTCGTCTGGACGGCAGCTTCGACGTCAACGAGGGGCTGAAGCTGGCCCGCAAGCTGCTGGTGGACATCAACGAGACCGGCATGCCCACCGCCACCGAGTTCCTCGACATGGTGACCGGCCAGTACATCAGCGACCTCATCACCTGGGGCGCCATTGGGGCACGCACCACCGAATCCCAGGTGCACCGTGAGATGGCCTCCGCCCTCTCCTGCCCGGTCGGCTTCAAGAACGGCACCGACGGCAACACCCGCATCGCCATCGATGCGGTGCGTGCCGCCCGCCACAGCCACATCTTCTATTCCCCGGACAAGGACGGCAAGATGACCATCTACCGCACCGCCGGCAACCCCTATGGCCACGTGATCCTGCGTGGCGGCCACAGGCCGAACTACGACACCGCCAGCGTCGACGAGGCCTGCGAGGCCCTGGCCGATGTCGGCCTGCCCGAGCGGCTGGTGGTGGACTTCAGCCACGGCAACAGCATGAAGGATCACCGCCGCCAGCTGCTGGTGGCGCAGGATATCTGCGATCAGCTGCGCCGTGGCCGTACCGGCATCGCCGGCATCATGGCCGAGAGCTTCCTGGTGGAAGGGCGTCAGGACGTGGAGAACGGCTGCGCCGCCACCTTCGGCCAGAGCATCACCGATGCCTGCCTCTCCTGGAGCGACACCGAAACCCTGCTGGCCATGCTGGCCGAGGCGGCGCAGGTGCGGCTGGACAAGCACAAAGCCTGAGGCGAACGCCCGATGAAACAGGCCAGTGCATCGCCGATGCCTGGCCTTTATCTTTCCTGGGCCGACACCGAAACTCTGCTGGTCATGCTGGCGGAAGCCGCCCAGGTGCGGCTGGACAAGCACAAAGCCTGAGCATCGGCTCGACGCTCACTCTGCCTATGCAAAGGGCCAGACACCACAGGTGTCTGGCCCTTTCGTTTTGTGGCACCCAATCAGTGCCGGATCTCCCTCGGCCAAGGCAACAGCTCCCTTCTCCCCTCGTGGGAGAAGGGCTGGGGATGAGGGGGCAACCCGCCTCACAGACTCGGCATAAACCAGACCCGGCCACCCGCCTCGATGCGATCCGTCTTTATCTGGAACACCCGGGCCAGCAAGGCTTCGTCGATAAGCTCGGTGCCCCCCTCGCTCACCACCTGCCCCCCTTGCAGGCAGAGGACGCGATCCGCCCAGTCGATGGCCAGATTGATGTCGTGGATGGCGAGCACCACCAGCAGCCCCTGTCGGGCCAGCTGCTTGAGCAGGCGCAGCAGGGCCAGCTGATGATGCAGATCCAGCCCCGCCAACGGCTCGTCCAGCAGCAGGATGCGTCCCGCCGGATTGAGACCGGGCCAGATCTGCAGCAGGGTGCGGGCGATCAGCACCCGCTGCTGCTCGCCCCCGGACAGGCGGCTGAAGTCCCGCGCCAGCAACCCTTCCAGCTCCAGCGCCGCGCACAACTCGGCCACCGCCCGGTTGCGCAGCTCGGGCTCGGTCGTCTCATCCAGTCCCAGGCTCAGCACCTGAAACACCGGGATATGAAACAGTTGGGGCTGGCGCTGGGGCAGCATGGCACGCTGCCGGGCAAGCTCAGGCCAGCTCATCTGCGAGATGGATTGCCCTTCGAGCAGCACATCCCCCTTTCCGGGGAGGATGCCAGCCAGGGCGCCGAGCAGGGTCGACTTGCCGCTGCCATTGGGGCCGAGCAGAGCCACCAGCTGACCGCCGCCCCAGGCGAGATCCAGCGGCGCCAACCGCTCGGGGATGGCCAGCGCACGGGCTGCGAGCACGTCATGGGGGCGGTCAGGCATGGGCGTCTTGCCTCAGCAGCAGGTAGATGAAGAGCGGCGCCCCCACCGAGGCGGTGATGACGCCGATGGGCAGCTCGCCGGCGCTCAGGGCCGAGCGGGCGATGAGATCGGCGCCGAGCAGCAGGGCGCCGCCGCCGAGCGCCGAGGCGGGCAGCAGGAAGCGCTGATCGCTGCCGCCGCACAGTCGCAGCAGATGGGGCACCACCAGCCCGACGAAGCCAATGACGCCACACAGGGCGACCGCCATGCCGGTGAGCAGGCAAACCGCCAGCACCAGCCGCACCCGCACCCTGTCCACGTCCAGCCCCATCAGTCGGGCCTGGGTCTCCCCCAGCAGCAGTTGCTGCAAGGCCCTGCCCTGCCAGCAAAGCCAGCCGAGGGTCAGCGGCAGCACCAGCCACCACCAGGCGAGCTGCTGGCTGCCATAGGAGAGGCTGCCCATCATCCAGAACATGAATTCGCGCAAGGAGGCATCGTCGGCAAAATACATCAGCCAGGTCATGGCCGCGTTGGTGAGGATGCCGATGGCGACCCCGAACAGCAGCAACCTGGCGTGGCCGAGCCGGGCCCGGCGCGCCAGCCGGATCAGCAGCATGGTCACCAGCAGGGCGCCGCCGAAGGCCGCGAGGGACAAACCCCAGCCCGGCAGATAGACACCGAGGGATTTGGCCACCGCCATCGCCACCATGGCCGCCAGCCCGGCACCGCTCGACACGCCGAGCAGGCCGGGCTCCGCCACCGGGTTGTGCAGCATCACCTGCAGCACGGCGCCGCCACAGGCAAGCGCCGCCCCGGCCAGCAGGGCCAGCAGGGCGCGCGGCAGCCGCAGCTCCAGCAGTATATGGCGCTCCAGCTCACCCAGCGGTTGCCAGGGCAGCAGCAGGAATTCCCCCCAGACGAGGGAGAACGCGAACAGAGACAGGGTCAGCAGCGACAGGGCGAGCAGCCAGCGGCGCTGCCAGCGCCGCTGGCGATGGATAAGAGCGAGATACACGCGGGATCCCCGAAATGAGACAGGCTCGGCCCCCAAGTGGGGAGCCAGCAAGAAAGCTGCATGATAACAGCGCGTTACCACCCAAGGTCAAGGGTGGTAGGCCTTGGCCAGTCCCTCGACCTCGCCGCTCGCCACCATCTCTTGCAACGCCTGCGCCAGCACGGGCCCGAGGCGTTGATGGGGTGAGCGCTTGCTCATGCCAAGATAGAGCCGCACCGGGTACGGTGGGCGATAGTCCGCCTTGACGAGGCCGGCGTCGTTGCGCTGGCTCAGGGCATAATCCACCTGGCAGTCGGTGCCTATCATCAGCGGCAGATGGCCGCGCTCCACCATGCGTTGCAACTGGTCTTCGGTGGGTACGCCGTGCTTGTCGATCTGGGTGTCACTATCGAAGGGGTCGAAATAGGCCGAGTTGAGCACATAGCCCACCTCCTTGCCCTTGAGATCCTCATAGCGGAGCAGGGCGGCAACAGCCGCAGGCTTGCCATAGAAGGCGGGCCGGCATTGATAGTAGGCCGGTTGCAGGTAATCGACGAAGGCGGCGCGCTCTTGGGTATGGGCCAGCCCTATCATCAGGTCGGCCTGACCTGTCTGCATCTGCTTGAGGGCCCGCCCCCATGGCACCCGCTTGAGTTCGAGCGCGATGCCGCTGCGGGCCTGCAATTGGCGCAGAATATCGATATCCAGGCCGTAAAATTGATCGTCCTGCGCGAGCATGCGAAACGGGGGCCAGACATCGGTGACCACCGTCAGGGTTGGCGCTCCGTTTGCCATTGAGGTCACGGGCGCCATGCAGGCAAACAACAGACCAAGCACTCCCCAGCTTGTCTTGCCCATCCATTTCCAGCCTTATGTTGCTCCATCCTTGTGAGACAAAAATACCCTCAAGCCCCACTTATGGAAACCCATGGAGTCGAGATAAAATGCATTGATTTCAAAGGAGAACCTAATGAACCCTATCGTCACCAGCATAGGACTGCTGATCTGCAGCAACGTCTTCATGACCTTCGCCTGGTATGCCCATCTCAAGAGCATGAACCACAAGCCCTGGATCATCGCTGCCCTGGTAAGCTGGGGAATCGCCCTGTTCGAGTACCTGTTGCAGGTGCCCGCCAACCGCATCGGCCACACGGTGCTGACGGTCGGCCAGCTCAAGATCTTGCAGGAGGTGATCACCCTGACGGTGTTCGTGCCCTTCTCCGTCTTCTATCTGAAAGAAGATCTGAAGTGGGACTACCTCTGGGCCGGGCTCTGTATCATGGGAGCGGTATTTTTTGTGTTTCGCGAGAAACTCACCGGCGCCTGACAGGGTACACTCAAGCACATTGACAACCATCGCATCCCTTTGAGTGACGAGGCAAAACATGGAATTGCGCGACATGCTACAGACCCTGGCCAGCCAGGATGGCTCGGATCTCTATCTCTCCACCGGTGCGCCTCCCTGCGCCAAGTTCAACGGCGCCCTGCGTCCCTTGAACGAGACACCGCTGGAGCCGGGCGAGGTGGCCAGGATCGCCGCCGACATCATGGATCTCGAGCAGAAGCAGCAGTTCGAGAAGGAGCTAGAGATGAACCTCGCCATCTCTCTGCCCCAGATTGGCCGCTTTCGGGTCAACATCTTCAAGCAGCGCAACGAGGTCTCCCTGGTGGCGCGCAACATCAAGACCGAGATCCCGCGCTTCGAGGATCTGAAACTGCCCCCGGTGCTGCTCGACACCATCATGGAGAAGCGCGGCCTGGTGCTGTTCGTCGGCGGCACGGGTTCGGGCAAGTCCACGTCGCTTGCGGCCCTCATCGACCATCGCAACCGCAACCACAGCGGCCACATCATCACCATCGAGGATCCGGTGGAGTTCGTCCATCGCCACCGCAAGAGCATCATCAACCAGCGGGAGGTGGGAGTGGACACCCGCAGCTTCCACGCGGCGCTGAAGAACACCCTGCGCCAGGCGCCGGACGTGATCCTCATCGGTGAAATTCGCGATCGCGAAACCATGGAGCATGCCCTGGCCTTCTCCGAGACCGGACACCTCGCCATCTCCACCCTGCACGCCAACAACGCCAACCAGGCGCTGGATCGCATCATCAACTTCTTCCCCGAGGAGCGCCGCCCCCAGCTGCTCAACGATCTGGGCAACAACCTCAAGGCCTTCGTCTCCCAGCGGCTGGTGAAGACCACAGATGGCGGTCGCCGGGCGGCGGTGGAGATCATGCTCGGCACCCACACCATTCGCGATCTCATCAAGCGCGGGGAATTTGGCAGCCTGAAGGAGATCATGGAGAAATCCAGGGCCCTCGGCATGCTCACCTTCGACGGCACCCTGTTCGATCTGGTGGTGGAAGGGGTGATCGACGAGGAAGAGGCGGTGAAGAACGCCGACTCGGCCAACAACCTGCGCCTCAAGATCAAGCTGTGGCAGGAGAAGGGCTCCCTCGCCAACAGCGCCGATGCCAGCGGCTGGAGCCTGGAGCCGACCAAGGATGACAAGGACAAGCTGTTCTAGTCAGACACAGCCCCTCCCCCATTGAACACACAATCGCCATGGCGGCTGTGTGTTCAACAAAGGTGTAGCGGACTCACGTTCCGCTGCGCTCCTTACGACCGCTGGGCGCACAATCCCCCTCTCGGCAGAGTCGCTCGCTCACACAAATGACAAAAAAATCAACTTGAATCCCGACCTCGATTGAAAGCCCTTTCGCCTAGGCCTCAAAGGGGGCACAATCGAGGAGGTATATCAACAAAGGGGTATTCAATGTTGTTACAACCTACCAATACAGCAAAGTCCAGACAGTTGCTGAATGAGACCATGGCCCTGGTTCTCGCTGGAGGGCGGGGCAGTCGCCTCAAGCAGTTGACAGACAGCAGGGCAAAACCGGCGGTGCATTTCGGCGGCAAGTTCCGCATCATCGATTTCGTGCTCTCCAACTGCATCAACTCCGGCATCCGCCGGGTCGGTGTGGTCACCCAGTACAAGTCCCACAGCCTGCTGCGCCACCTGCAGTCGGGCTGGTCCTTCCTGCGCTACCAGATGAACGAATTCATCGAACTGCTCCCCGCCCAGCAGCGGGTGGATGAGGTCAGCTGGTATCGCGGCACCGCCGATGCGGTCTATCAGAACCTGGACATCATTCGCGAACACGGCCCCAAGTACGTGGTGGTGCTGGCGGGGGATCACATCTACAAGATGGACTACGCCGCCATGTTGCTCGATCACGTCAACCTGGGCGCCAGGGTGACGGTGGCGTGCATCGAGGTGCCCCGCCAGGAGGCCAGCGCCTTCGGGGTGATGGCGGTGGATGCGGATCGCAAGATCAACGCCTTCGTCGAGAAGCCGGTCGATCCCCCCGCCATGCCCGGCAAGGCCGACACAGCGCTGGCCTCCATGGGGGTCTACATCTTCGACGCCGAGTATCTCTACCAACTGCTGGAAGAGGATCTTGCCAACGACGACTCCCACCACGATTTTGGCATGGACGTGATCCCGCGGGTGGTCAAGGAGGGCACCGCCTATGCTCACCCGTTCGGCCTCTCCTGCGTCGGCTGCTGTCAGCAAAAAAAACCCTACTGGCGCGATGTGGGCACGGTGGACTCCTTCTGGGAGGCGAACATGGATCTCGCCTCGGTGACCCCTGAGCTCGATATCTACGATCAGGACTGGCCCATCTGGACCAGCCAGAAGATGACGCCCCCCGCCAAGTTCGTGCAGGACAGACACGGCCAGCATGGCATGACCATCAACTCCCTGTTCTCCGGCGGCACCATCGTCAGCGGCTCCTTCATCGTGAGCTCTGTGTTGTTCACCAACGTGCGGGTCGACTCCTTCTGCACCCTGGATCAGGCGGTGATCTTCCCCGGGGTCGAGATAGGGGCCGGCTGCCGGCTGCGCCGGGTGGTGATCGACAAGGGTTGCAAGCTGCCGGAAGGGCTGGTGGTGGGGGAAAACGCCTGCGAAGATGCCCGCCGCTTCCACCGCTCCGAGCAGGGCATAGTGCTGGTCACCCAGGAGATGCTGGCCGCGCTGTGAGTCCGGGCCGCCCTCCGGGCACGGCACGAAAACAAAAAGGACCCGCCATCGGCGGGTCCTTTTTTACTGATGAAGCGCGCTAATACACGGAAATCAGCACCGCTGGATCAGGCCTATCTGGCCGGGTTCGCACCACTCGAACATCACCTCCTGGCTCTTGCCGCAGCAACTGCCGCCACACACCTGGGTCTCCCGCTTGGCGACGCGGCCCTTGCGCATCCAGACCCCGAGCATGGCCTCCACCGCATCCTCCGAGGTGTGGAAGTGGCGAGCCAGCTCCCGCCGGCTCACCCTCTGCTGTACGGCGAGGTAGTCACCCAGTTCCCGCAAGATCATAGTGCCACCACCTTGCGCGCGACTATGTCACCGTGACGACGGCCGAACCACCAGAGCAGCACCAGAGAGAGGCCATAGCTCGCGACCCACAGCAGGCTCTGCTCGGGGTGGGCGGCAAAGGTGGCCAGCTGATAGAAGACGGTGGCGCACAGGAAGGCCGTGTAGTTGCACCAGGCGGCGGTGAACAGGGCCCACTGACGACCGGTTTCCCGCACCAGGGCGCCCATGGCGGCGGCGCAGGGCATGTAGAGCAGCACGAACAGCAGGTAGGCAAAGGCCCCGGCCATGCCGTCGAAGTGGGTCTGCATATTGCCGTAGGTGGAGGTGTCGACCTCTTGCGCCTGCGCGGCGGCTTGCTGGTCTTCCAGCTCACCCACCTTGAGCCCCATGGGATCGCTCGGATCGATGTCGGCCAGGTTGGCGGGGATGGTGGCGAGCGCCTCCTGCAGGCTGCCCAGCAGGGAGTATTCACTCTCTTCCTCATCCCCGGTGTTGCCGGCGTAGAGGCTGTTGAGGGTGGCCACCACGGCCTCCTTGGCAAAGATGCCGGTCAGGATGCCGACCGTCGCCTGCCAGTTCTCTTCCCGTATGCCGATGGGATGCAGCACAGGCGTCACCGTCTGGCTGAGCTTGCTCAGCACCGAGTCCTCCTGATCCTGGTTGCCGAAGCTGCCGTCTGTACCCAGCGAATTGAGCACGCTCAGCACCGCCACCATCAGCACTATGGTCTTGCCGGCGCCGAAGATGAAGGCCTTGAGTTTTTGCCAGGTGCGGATCCCCACGTCCACCGGACGGGGCCACTCGTAGTCCGGCATCTCCATCACCATGGACTCGCTCTTGCCCGGCAGCAGGGTGCTGCGCAGGAACAGACCGGTGAGCACCGCCACCAGGATGCCGAAGAGATAGAGGCCGAACACCAGGTTCTGGCCGGATTCGGGGAAGAAGGCCACCGCGAACAGGGCATAGACCGGCAGACGGGCGCCGCAGGACATGAAGGGCGCCATGGCCGAGGTCATCAGCCGCTCGCGCTCCGAGTTGAGGGTGCGGGTCGCCATCACGGCAGGCACCGTGCAGCCAAAGCCCATCAGCATGGGTACGAAGGCCTTGCCGGGCAGACCGAGGCGACGCATCAGGGCATCCACCACGAAGGCGGCTCTCGACAGATAGCCGGAGCTCTCCAGCACGGCGAGGAACAGGAACAGGCAGCCCACCACGGGGATGAAGGTCGCCACCGTCTGCAGACCGGCGCCAATGCCGTCCGCCAGCACGGCCCCCAGCCAGTCCGGCGCATCAACCAGCCCCAGCAGATGGTGGATCCCGTCCACGAACAGGGCGCCCCCCATGATGTCGAAGAAATCGATGAAGGCGCTGCCCACCTTGATGGCGAACATGAACATCAGGTACATCACCAACAGGAAGAAGGGGATGCCAATCCAGCGGTTGAGCAGCGCCTTGTCCAGCCACTCGCTCTGGGCGACGGTGAGCTTGCCCTGATGGCGGCACGCCTGCTGGGCCCAGTGATGGATGTGGCCGTAGCGCAGGTCCGCCAGTTGCAGATCGATGTCCTGGGCGTTGTGGGCACGCTGCACCAGGTTGCCGGCCGCGGCTTGCTGACCGGCCTGCAGGGTCTCCTGCATGGCGATGTCTTCTTCCAGCAGGCGCAGGGCGCGACCACGGGCGGCCAGATGATGGGGGGCGAGCAGGGTCTCAAGCTCGGCGATATCGGCTTCCAGCGGCTGACCGTAATCGAGCACCAGCGCGGGCTGGGGTTTGCCGATGAACTGCTGGATCTGCGCCTTGAAGGCCGCCACCTGCTGGCGATTGTGGGCCGAGAGTGACACCACGGGGCAACCCAGCGCCTGGGCGAGCAGGGTCTCGTCTATGGTGATCCGGCGTTTTTGCAGCAGATCGATCTTGTTGAGCACCACCACCATGGGCAGGCCCAGCTCACGCAGTTGCAGGGTCAGGTAGAGGGAGCGCTCCAGATTGGCGGCGTCGATGACGTTGAGCAGCAAGTCCGGCTGCTGGCCCTGCACGAAGCGGCTGGCGATCTGCTCGTCGAGGCTCGCCTCCTGATTGGCCAGGGCATAGATGCCGGGCAGGTCCATCAGCTGATAGTCGTGACCCCCGGCGGAGAATTCGCCCATCTTCTTGTCGACGGTGACCCCGCTCCAGTTGCCCACCTGCTGGCGGGCACCGGTCAGGGCGTTGAACAGCGAGGTCTTGCCGCTATTGGGATTGCCGACGGTAACCAGGTTGTAGCTCATACCGGTTTGACCTCGACTCGTTGTACCAGGCTCTGCTGTTGAAAGGGGTTCATAACACTTCCACCTCGATTTGCTGCGCCAGGCTCTTTTGCATGGAGAGACAGATACCCTGGCACTGGATCTGGAGCGGATCACCGAGCGGTGCCGTGCGCAGATAGATGACTTCAGTCTGAGGCAGCAGGCCCATCACCATCAGCTTGCGTCGTAGCGGGCGCGTCAACTGGTTCATGTTCTTGATGCGAGCACTCTGCCCCGGCGACAACTGTGTGAGAACCATGACTGACTCCTGAAGTTAAACAAGAATAATTCGCTTTTAGTCGGGGAATTATAAGCTGTGCCCCCAACTTTTATTTGCGTAAAATCAAACTCCGCTCAGCTAACTCACAAAGATTTACCATGACCCCAGACAACAACAGCCGCCTGGTCTATAGCACGGACGGCGGCATGATCAAGGAATCCACCAGCGCCCAACCCGCCTCCCCCTTCCCCACCGATGGGGTGGTGCGCATTCGCCGCGAGACCAAGGGCCGCAAGGGCGCCGGTGTCATCACCATCCACGGGGTGCCGGCAGATCAGCAGAAAACACTGGCGACCCTGCTCAAGAAGAAATGCGGTACCGGCGGTGGTCTGAAAGACGGGATCATCGAGATCCAGGGGGACAAAAGGGACCTGATCAAGGCCGAACTGGAGAAGGCCGGCTTCAGCGTCAAGCTGGTGGGCGGCTGATCTGCTTGTCTCCTTTCGGCTTTTTCCCTAGAATGCCCGCTCCCATCGAGGGGGAGTAGTCTCGCCGCCGGTTCCGCTTTTAGCCAACGCCGACGCGCGATCCTGATCAACATACTTGGTGCCAACTCACCATGGTCAGGATGATCCGGGCAATGCCGGATTTGACAAGACCTTTGACGGGCCAGTGCCAATACCGGGGACGGATGGCGCAGGCTTGTCATAGGTATAACAATTCCGTCCCCCGGTTATTTTTTATGGAAGCCTTGTTAACCTCAACCCTGAGCGTGGCCATCGCCGAAATCGGCGACAAGACCCAGCTGCTGGCGTTGCTGCTCATCTGTCGTTTTCGAAAACCCTGGCCCATCATTGCCGGCATGCTGGCGGCGACCCTGCTCAACCACGCGGGTGCCGCCTGGATAGGCGGGTTCATCAGCAACTGGCTGGATCCCAAGGTGATGACCTACCTGGTGGCGGCGGCCTTCATCGCCATGGCGGTCTGGATCCTGGTGCCGGACAAGATGGACGATGAGAAGAGTTCCCTCGACAAGTACGGCCCCTTCATGGCCACCTTCGTGCTGTTCTTCATCGCCGAGATCGGGGACAAGACCCAGATAGCCACAGTGCTGCTGGCGGCCAAGTACGACTCCCTCACTCAGGTCATCGCCGGTACCACCCTCGGCATGATGCTGGCGAACGTGCCCGTGGTGCTGCTCGGCAAGCTCGGCGCCGACAAGCTGCCCCTCAAGGGGATCCGCATCGCCTGCGCCGTGCTCTTCGTGGGGCTCGGCGTCAGTACCCTGCTCTTCGTCTGAGTTGGCCTTCATAAGGTAGGGAGGTCAGCGTGAGCACTGACTTACCCCGCCAGCGCGCCAATCACATCAAGCCCCGATCCCAGATCGGGGCTTTTTTGTGCCTCCCTGCTGTGCCTCCCTGGCCGCCCATGCCGCTCTCCCCGCAACCTGGCCACTGTCGCATCCACCCGGTCGGGGTCTGCCCCGGGCCGCCGCACCGTGCCATAATGCGACAAACACAAGTACAGACAGGCACTTGGGAGCCTCGCCATGCACCTCACCTCAAGACAGACCCTGCTCGACTGGGTCAGACGCGGCCGCCTCGCACCGGCAAACCTGCCGGCCGCCCTGGCGCTGATGGGCCTTCCCCCCGCAAGCGCGCGCTGGCAGTGGCTGTTCGACAGGCTGCTGCTCTGGCTCGGCAGCCTGTGTCTGGGCGCCGGCCTGGTCTTCTTCGTCGCCTTCAACTGGCAGGAGCTCGGCCGCCTCTCCCGCCTCGCCCTGCTGGAGCTGCCCCTGCTCGCCATGCTGGTGCTGCTGTGGCGCAAACCCATGACGGACACCCCTCGCCAGGCCCTGCTGCTGGCCATCGCCCTCAATATCGGTGCCCTGCTGGCGCTGGTGGGCCAGACCTATCAGACCGGCGCCGATCCCTGGCAGCTGTTCGCCACCTGGGCCCTGCTGCTGTTGCCCCTGGCGGCGCTCGGCATGAGCCCACTGCTCTGGACCCTGAGCTGGCTGCTCGGCCAGCTGGCGCTGGTGCTCTACTGGCGGCTCGGCCTGTTCGGCTTCTTCTTTGCGTTCGATGAGCAGGCCCTCGGCTGGTGCCTGACCCTGTTCAACGCCGCGCTCTGGGGCGCGCTGCTGCTGGTGCCCGCCCGCGTCAGGCTGATGCCCTCCTGGCTGGCGGGGCTGGCGGCCGGGCTCGGTGTCACCTTGCTCGCCCTGCTGGCACTGTTCGATGCCGCCTCCCCCTGGGTCTGGCCCGCCTGGATCGGCTGGCTCGCCGCCGCCTATCTGCGCTGGCACCACAGATTCATCGCCGGGCTCGCCATGGGGTGCCTGAGCCTTATCGCCGTCACCCTGGCGGCGCTTGGCAAGTGGATGGAGCCGGACGTGAACGGTTTCCTGCTGCTGAGCCTGATCGCCATCGGCCTCTCGGTCCTGGCCAGTCGCTGGCTGCAACAACAACGGAGGCAACATCATGTGTAATCTGACCCATTGGCAGACCACGATGGCTGGCCTTTATCGCCATCGTACTCTCATCACTGTCGTCGCCAGCCGCTGGCTGCAACAGCAACGGAGGTCCCATGGCTGAGCTGACTCCCTGGCAGCGGCTGCTGGCCGCGGATCTGGTCGAAGGCGAGACGCCGCTCGACGATCAACCCCACTGGTCGAGCCGCTTCCTGCTCGGCATGGTGGGCTGGATAGCCGCCCTCTTCCTGCTGTTCTTCCTGTTCATGGCCTTCGAGGGTGTCATCCGGGAGGCCAACCACGCCCTCGCCATGGGCGGCCTGCTGATGGTTGCTGCCCTCGCCCTCAACCGCCAGGCCAAACGCAACGATCTCTGGGATCAGTTCGTGCTGGCGCTGGCGCTCGCCGCCGATGCCTGGCTGCTCTATGGCCTGATCGACAGGATCGATCTGCACTCGGCCCCCCTCTGGCTCGGTCTCTGTCTTCTCTCGTCAGGCATCGCCGCCCTGTTCGAGCACTGGCTGATCCGGCTGTTTCACAGCTTCGCCGCCGCCTTGCTGCTCACCCTGGGGCTGGCCTGCCTCGGCCTGCAACTGCTGGCCCTGCCGCTGGTGATGGCGGCGCTCACCGCCTGCTGGCTGCTGGCCGAGCGCCAACCGACCCGCCATCAGCTCTATGAATCCCTCACCCTGGGGCTGGCCCTCTCCCTGCTGGTGCTGGGCCGCCTGCACCATCCGCTGTGGGAGAGCGGTGGCAGCGTGCTCGACGAGCTGGGGCGCTCCCGCCTGCCGCTCTGGCTCAACCCCGTGCTGTGCGCGGCCCTGTTGCTCGGGGTCATGGTGAAATTGAAACTGCCGTTGCTCTATGGCCTGCCGCTGGTGCTGATCAGCGCCATCATTCCCGGCATGGGGGCCGGCGCCCTGGTGCTGGTGCTCGGTTTCTATGCCGGGAGTCTCGGGCTGATGACACTGGCGGGCCTGCTGCTGCTCGGCTTCGGCTCCCTCTACTACTACGATCTGGGGCTGACCCTGATGACCAAATCCTGGCTGCTGCTGGGCTCGGGGGCCCTGCTGCTAGGGGCTCGCCAGTTGTTGAAAATCCTCGGCAAGGAGATCCCATCATGAGACGCCTCGCCCTTGTGCTGACCGGCCTCGCCCTGCTGATCGGGGCTCATCAACGACTGAAAATGCCGAACAGGGGGATCCCATCATGAGACGCCTCGCCCTTGTGCTGACTGGCCTCGCCCTGCTGATCGGGGCTCATCAACGACTGAAAATGCCGAACAGGGGGATCCCATCATGAGACGCCTCGCCCTTGTGTTGACCGGCCTCGCCATCCTGGCGGGCATCAACTTCAGCGTCTGGCGTTTCGAGCGCGCCATGAGCAGCGGCGAGGTGGTGCTGCTGCGCCTCGCCCCCGTCGATCCCCGCTCCCTGATGCAGGGGGATTACATGCGGCTGAACTACGAGATAGCGCGCCAGCTGGTGAGCCTGGGTCAGGAGAAGGCGGCGACCGATACCCTGGTCATCCGGCTCGATGAGCATCAGGTCGCGCACTGGGTGACCGACGGCAAGGCGCAGGCACTCGAGGCAGATCAGCGCCTGTTGCAAGCCCGCCGCCAGGATGGCCAGTGGCGGATAGGGCCGGATGCTTACTTCTTCGAAGAAGGGACGGGGGAGCAGTTCGAGGCCGCCCGCTATGGCGAGTTCAGGTTGCAGGCCGATGGCAAGACCCTGCTGGTCGGCTTGCGTGACGAGCAGTTCAAGCCCATCGGTCACATCCGGGCGGCCTGGTAGCCGGCCCTCTCCCCACATCGATTCGATGCGCCGGCCCCCTCGCGGGGCTGGCGCCGTTCAGGCCGCGCGGGCGGCGGCCTGAACGGCCTGACTACACTTGAGGTGCGCACACAGCCTCAGGATGGTCGGGATGAGAAGATGGATACCCTTGGTCACAGTCGCCGCCCTCGCCGCCGCCTCCTGGGGCGGGTCAGGCAGGGCCCAGGCCAGCCCGGCACTCGGCCAGCTGCACTACCTCACCGAAGAGTACAGACCCTATAACTTCACCGGCGAAGACGGCAAGCCCAGCGGCCTGGCCGTCGAGTTGCTGCAACTGGTGTGGCAGAAGACAGGCACCCCGCCGCAAGAGATCAGCATGCTGCCCTGGGCCCGGGGCTACTACCTGCTGACCCAGAAACCCAACGCCGTGCTCTTCTCCACCGCCCGCACCGAGGCACGAGATCCCCTGTTCAAGTGGGCCTGCCCCATCGGCTATGCCGAAATCGTGCTGATGGGGCTGGCGGAGCGAAACATCCAGCTCGACAAGCTGGAGGATGCCCAGCGCTACAACATCGGCGCCGTGCGCACCGACGTGGGGGAGCAGCTCCTGCTCAACGGCGGCTTCGATGAGCAGAAGATCATGGCCGCCAACCGCCTCTCCCAGGCCCTGCGGATGCTCACCTCGGGCCGGGTCGATCTCGTCTCCACCAACAAGACCACGATGCAGGACCTGATCCACAACCAGCAACTGGATCCCGCCCAGTTCAAGGTCACCTGGGTGCTGAGCTCGGAGCAATTCTGCTTCGCCTTCAGCCACCCGGTCGATGATGAGCTGGTCAAGGAGTTTCAGCGCGGCCTCACCCAGGTGCTGGCCAGCGAGGCGTTCCAGCGGCTCCAGCACAAGTACTTCCCGGCGCCCTAATCGCCTCACCGGCAACAGGCTCTTCCTTGTTGCCGCTCACCCCGATACCCGGACTCTGCACCAACGTGCCGGCTCCCCGCTTCCCCACCCCATGTTCCGCCGCCCCCTGAGATCGCCTATAAAACCATGCAATTTAGGCACTTGCAGCAGCTATGGGGGGTAGATTGGACCGCGTTGGCTCCGTAAGATAGGCGCGCTATCTGCCGCCTGCTCAGGCAAAGACCCAGCACGCGGCCGCAACCCGGCGCGGCGAGACAGGCCGCCTGCCCGTCAGTTCACACAGTCAGGATCAACGATGAACCATCAATGGAAGCTGTTAGCCGGGATCGCCCTCTGCGCCCTGCTAGGGGGATGTGGCAACAAGACCACCGGCAAGGCATGTCTGGGGGCCGACAACGACTCGCTGGTCGAAGGCATGCAGGAGCAATGCAAGGCCGGCGATACCGTGGCCACCAAGCACCCGGCCTATTTCTGCGACTTCCACTACGCCGTGGCCTACAACGGCTACAACTCCGCCATTTGCATCTATTCGGGGGCGCAAAAACCGGAGAGAACCACAGAAAAATCATGACGAGGCAGATGGAAACACCACTGCTGCGTGGGAATGGCATATAAAATGCCATAGGGTAAGGGTGGATTGTTACCCTCCCTCGCCCCAGAAGCGCCGCTCGGGGGCTTTTTCAGGCAAACGGCGAGGAGTCGGGGGAAGCGGGGCCGTTATTTGACCCGCATCAGCCGATGGCTGGCGCTGCCCAGCTCGAGCTGAATAGCCTGCGAGCGCCGCATCTGGTCCACCTGCTGCACCATGCCCGCATCGTATCCCTTGCGGATCATCCACTGCATGGGCTCCTCGAAGCTGCCCTCGTTGACGATGAAGGTGTCGGTGTAGGCCTCATTGACGATGCTGACCACCCAGATGCGCTGCTGAAACTCCGAGAGCTCGGCAAAGAGCGCGGCCGCTTTTGACGCCAGCGCGCGATAACTGCTGATAAACCGGTTTGCCATGGCGAAGTGATCCGGGTTGATGTGGGGGCAAGCATCCTAACATCGATGGCGAAAAAGCGGCAATCCGGGCATTCACGCCGCCGTGCCGTGCGCGCCCCGCCAAACTATCAACGGAGCCGTCTCAGGAGGCCAGTGCGCGGCGCTGGCGCTTGATCTCATACATGCTCGCATCGGCCTGGCGCAGGGCGTCATCGATGCTGGTGTGCACAGGATCGACCGCCACCACCCCCACGCTGGCGCCGGGGTAATAGAAGCCCTCGGGCGTCAACGGCAGCTGGACCACGCTGTGCTCGAACAGCCGGCGCTGGAAACAGTGCACGGCGGCATCGACAGTGTCATCGCCGTGGAAAGGCCCCATGCCCACGGCGACGAACTCATCCCCGCCGACCCGCGCCAGCAGATCGCCGCTACGCAGGGCCGCCACCAGTTGCCGCGCCACGGCTTGCAGCAGCAGATCGCCGGCGTCATGGCCGTGGGTATCGTTGATGGCCTTGAAGCCATCGAGATCGATGAAGGCGATGAGCACAGGGTGCCCGGCACGCTCCGACAGGGAGAACAACCGAGTGAGTTCGTGCATCAGGGCCCGCCGATTGGGCAACCCGGTCAGGGGATCGCACAGCGCCTGGCGCGACAGCTCGTGATTGGCCTGCTGCAACTGCTGCAGCAACTGCTCCCGCTCCACATGCTCGGCGATCAGCCGGGCAAAGAAGGCGATCAGGTGCTCGGAGCCCGCCACCAGAGGCTTCTGTCCCGCGCTGGCGCCACACAGGGTGCCATAGAGCGAGCCAGAAGGGGTGCGCACCGGGCTGCTCAGATAGGTGCGAATGCCCAGGTCCCTGGCCGCATCCGAATCACTCCAGCAGTCGGCGACGTTGTCGGTATAGATGCGCCCCTCATCGATCGCCCGCCGACACAGGGTATCGCTCCAGTCCACCGTGATCCCCTCCGGGATCTGCAGCTCTGCCGCGTTGCGGGCATAGCGGACGCTCTGTTTGCCCTCCCCGAGGTCTATCTCGGTGAGATAGGTCGACTCCAGCCCGGTCACCGCCTCCAGCATCTCCAGCAGCGGCCGCGTCAGGCTCTCCAGATCCCGCGCCTGTGTGACCCGCTCCGACAGGGCCTGCAATATCTTGTCCATGCACATCTCCCAGCTTGCATGTAAAACCCGCACACCATAACCAAGGGGGGCACTCCCCCACAAGCAGGGCGAGGGTCCGGGCCGGAGAAATCCGGGCCTTTTCACGCTTTGGCCGCCCCGCCGCCATGACTTTTCCCGGCAATCTGACTCGCTCGCGGCCACAATGTTGAGCCAGCGCAAATATTCATTCATTTCTGATGCTTGCATCACTAATTTCATGGATCGGGTCAAGCTGGCTCCGTAGGATGGTAACGGGTGCCCGTTGGCCCCCTTCCCTGACGATCGTCCACGACGCACTCTGGCAGCCACAGTCAGGCGGTAGCGTCCTTGGCGGATGCCAGCCCGGCATCCCGCGCCTCGGCAAGATGCGAGGACCTTGTCCTCGACCAGTGCAATCCGTTAGCGTCTCGGGCTTTCGGTTTGATCCCTTCGTCCCTTGGGGGAGAGGGTTAGGGTGAGGGGTTACCAACCTTATTTGGCATGGCTTCGCCAGTAGGGTCGAGTAGGGTCGATTAGCGAAGCGTAATCGTCCGCGGTAACAGTCCCCTCCTCCCAACGGGAGAGGCGTAGGGTGCAATAAGCACAGCGCATTGCACCACGGTAACCATCCCCTCTCCCCTTGCGGGAGAGGGTTAGGGTGAGGGGTGGGGTGAGGGGTGGGTAGCGGCATTGCCTGACGAATGCCGCCCCACGTCTCAATGGCACGGCTTCGCCATGCAGGACACGAGGGCGCTGCCCTCGACGGGGTTTCGCCGCCGCTACGCGGCTTGGCGAGTGACTTTGGAAAGACCCAAAGTCACCAAAAGTCTTCTCCCCCACTTGTTCGCCCTCCTTCGTCGGGTTCCCTCGGTTCACCCGTTTGTCCCACGGCACGCGCCGATGGGCTTTGACCTCCACCATCCTTGGCGTCGGTCAAAGTCCGCTGCGGACATCCTTGTCCTTGCGCCAAACCGGGCCGAGCGTTGCTCGTCCAATTCCGGTTTGGCCCCTGGCCCAGCGGCGCTCGCTCGGCATCCTGCCTCGCGGCCTGGACAAACGGGCTCACCTCGGCGAACAACAGGGGGCCAGAACCAACCCGTAACCCCGAGGTTAGTTAACAACCGTCTGTTGTATATTTAGGGCAATGAATGGGAGAATAATTATCTCTGAATTTTCCCTTAGTCCACCTCATAGCAAAGCAATTTTGTCATATCTATACAGCAAGTCACATCAACTTGATTGCATAGGTTAAAAAGTAACGTGTGAGCACAGCAGAATGCTGCTCTCACATATACCAAGGGAAAAATAGTGAATATTCCTCCTAACTCAACCTTATATGTGAATAAAATTTTAATCACTTTAGCTTTATAATGGATTCAACTACATGAGCGATATTGTTAACAAACTTATTGAGGCTGTAGAAAAAGGTAATGTATGGGTAGCTTTAACAGTCGTAGCCGTTGCGATTATTTTTAATTTGCGAACTCTATTTAGTTTCTTTGAGGAGAGACAGAAAGCTAGAATAATAAAGCTAGAAGCCGCTATACAATGTCCTCAAATCGTAGGTTCGACTAAGTCTCATTTAGAAAATGAACTTGCTGCAGAGCATTTCAAAATAACTACCGGAATGCGATTAGAAAAAGAAATGCGAGAATCATTAATTAATCTACATAAGAAAAGCCATGGAGAGATATCGTTTGCTCACTTTAAAAGAGGGCTGCCTCATATTTTTTATAAAAACAAAAGGGTCGTCATAGAAATTAGTTTTATTGAATATGCATTATTCGTCTTCAATCTACTGTTTGGAATTGCTCTGATATTTGCAGGGTTATTTTTCATGGTATTGCCAACAGATAGATCTATTACATGGATAGAGCTATTTTCACAAATAGGACTAGGGTTTATTTTTATCACCACAGCATTATTCATGCTCACTCAAACATTTCCAATAATGTCTGCCAATCGAGTGAAAAAACTAATACAAAAAATAAATGCCATGGATTAATGCCACTTCTCTTAAAAAAACAATCAACATCTAGCTTGATAGACATAACGTTTAATAAACCCACACCAATTATTAATTTTTTGCATGTAACTTCATATAAACGTTGATCTTAACAGAAAACATTTTCATTAACCAACAACATTAACATTACTCACATTTCCAACCCACGATGAAAATAAAGGGACTTATAAATGCAATTTGATAAAGAATTACTTGGTAAGATATTAGACCCAATTCATGGTATAATCCGCTTAAGTGAATTGGAAATAAAATTCATTAATCACCCCCTATTTCAGAGGCTAAGAAATATAAAGCAGAATACTTTTTTATATAAAGTTTTTCCCTCAGCAATGCATAGTAGGTTTGAACACTCTCTCGGCGTTATGCATCTATCATATGAAATATTAAAGAATTTAAATTTAAATTCATATAGATATCAAAATAAATATAGTGATGGTAGAATTTTTAATAATATTGAGCACCTTCCTTTAAGTAATATTCGGGAACTGAGATTGGCAGCTCTATTACATGATCTTGGCCATGGTCCTATGTCTCATCAATTTGATTCATTTATGTGCAAAAAAGAGGATTTATCAGAACATCTTGGACAGGACTTTAGTGATATTTTCAAGATGATTTCCAATGGTGCCACCATTGACCATGAGCATATGTCTGCGATCTTCATAAAAATTATTTATAATAGCTTGAATGATGAATTACGCAATTCAATAGACATTGACAATGTCATAAGTATTATCGAGAGCAAATATAAAAATAATAGAATGACAGTAAATTTTGGTGATAAAAGCTTAGACATCCTTCCCCTATTTACATCTATAATATCATCCTGCCCTATTGATGCTGACCGAATGGATTATCTTCTAAGGGACAGTTATTTTTCCGGTGTGAAATGTGGTATCTATGATTACAACAGGCTCTTTATGTCTATTGTGCCTGTTATCGATAATAATCAAGTGTTTTTGGCATATAAAGAAAGTGGGATTGACTCTATTGTTGAGTTTATAAATGCCAGATCAAGTCTATTTGGGCAAGTTTATTACCACAAAACAAATAGAGCATTTTCAGCAATGTTAGGAAATGTTTGTGAAATATCAAAAGAAAGTACATCTGGAGAGACTTTGAGCCTATTTAAACTTGAGGAACCAGATGCGGCTAACCCAGAGAGTAAGTTGGAACAACTAGAGGCCTTTTATCTAGATAATTCAGATGACTTTTTTTTAAATGAACAACTGCCAAGCTTCGTTGAGGAAAGTAAATACCATGATCTTGGCAAAAAAATACTCAACGACATCATAAACAGAAACCCTTGGTCAAAAAAATACGAATCTAAAATATACCCAAAAAACTTAAAAATAACAGACCTCACAAAGAAAGAATTCGTATCAAAACTCAAATGTGATTTACTTGAATTAATTTCCAAGACTGTCCCTAAATATAAGTTCGCTATAGACATAATGACTGACAATGCATTTAAAGATATAGATAAGACAGAAATAAAACTTCTAAGGAAAAATTTACATGGAAGCTATGATATTAAAAAGCTATCCGAAAGTGGTGACAAACTCGACAAATATCAGTCAATTAAATATTTAATTAGAATATTTATATGTAAAGAATACGAAAGTTATATATCGAATGATTTAATATCAGAGATTGAAATGCTGAAGAATAATATTGCACATGAATATTTCGATTTATAGCATATAAAGACCGCAGCCCAAGGGATGCGGTTATTAATTTCTATCTGCCAAACAGTCCGCACCCAAACCAGAACGTTATTTAGCCAGTACCATGCACTTCAATTTCCTTGCGGTGGGATAGGCTGTCAATATTAAAACTGGTATCACGGGCGGCCACGGTATTGGTTCCCCCTGCAAACCGCCGAGTCGAGTTCAACGGGTCAGGAGCGCCATCAGGGATGATGGCGCAGCCGCAGCCGGCAGGGGCCAAAGCGGATCAGGGCGAGCACTGCTCGACCCCGATTTGGCGCGAGAACAGGGAGGTTATGGCGTAGGCCAAAGTGCCGTGTGCGGCGCTCCGTCCGACCCGTTGGACGAGGCGAGGGAACCCGCGAAGCGGGCGGTTTGCCGGGGGAAAAGACTTTTGGTGTTATTTGCCAAAGAGAGCGGGTCTTTCCAAAGTCACTCGCCCCAGCCCGAAGGGCGGGCGAAACCCCTTCGAGGGCAAGGCCCTCGCGTCCTGCATGGCGAAGCCATGCCAATCAGGAGAGAGGGAACGTGTCAGCCCTCCGGCAGACCACAAACAAAAACCGCAGCCCTAGGGCTGCGGTTTTTTATTGGGTCAACCTGTTGGCTCCAACAGGGCAACCGGTCTTAGGCACGGCGCCAGCTGGTCTTGCCGGCGCTGTCTTCCAGCACGATTCCCATCTCGGTGAGACGGTTGCGGGCGGCGTCGGCGGCGGCCCAGTTCTTGTCTGCACGGGCCTGGTTGCGCTGGGCGATCAGTTGCTCGATCTCGGCCACTTCTTCATCGGCGTCATTGCCCTTGAGGAAGGCGTCCGGATCCTGCTGCAGAATGCCTAGCACGGCGCCGAGTTCGCGCAGGCGGGCACCGAGGCCCGCGGCCACGGTCAGATCTTCGGCCTTCTGGCGGTTGATCTCGCGCACCAGATCGAACAGGGCGGAGTAGGCTTCCGGGGTGTTGAAGTCGTCGTCCATCGCCTCCTTGAAGCGGGCCACCTGCTCTTCGCCACCGGCGGCGGGGGCCGCAGGCAGGTCGCGCAGGGCGGTATACATCCGCTCCAGGGCGGCGCGGGCCTGTTTCAGGTTGTCTTCCGAGTAGTTGAGCTGGCTGCGGTAGTGGCCGGACATCAGGAAGTAGCGCACGCTCTCGGCATCGTAATGAGCCAAGACGTCGCGGATGGTGAAGAAGTTGCCGAGGGACTTGGACATCTTCTCTTTGTCCACCATCACCATGCCGCTGTGCATCCAGGTGTTGACGTAGTCGCCACCGTGGGCGCAGCAGGACTGGGCGATCTCGTTCTCGTGGTGCGGGAACTGCAGATCCGAGCCGCCACCGTGGATGTCGAAGTGGTTGCCAAGGTGCTTGGAGTTCATGGCGGAGCACTCGATGTGCCAGCCGGGACGACCCGGGCCCCAGGGGCTGTCCCAGGTCGGCTCGCCGGGCTTGGACATCTTCCACAGCACGAAGTCGAGCGGATTGCGCTTGGCATCCACCACGTCGACCCGGGCACCGGCCTGCAGCTGTTCCAGATCCTGACCGGAGAGCTTGCCGTAGTCGGCGAAGGATTCGACGATGAACATGACGTCGCCGTTGTCGGCCACGTAGGCGTGATCCTTGGCGATCAGGGTCTCGACCAGATCGATGATCTCATGGATGTGCTGGGTGGCGCGGGGCTCGACGTCCGGACGCACCATGCCGAGGGCATCGAAGTCGGCGTGCATGTCGCCGATCAGCCGTTCGGTCAGCTCGTCACAGGTGACCCGGGTTTCGGCGGCGCGCTTGATGATCTTGTCGTCCACGTCGGTGACGTTGCGCACGTAGTTCAGCTCATAGCCGCTGTAGCGCAGGTAACGGGCCACCACGTCGAAGGCGACGAAGGTGCGACCGTGCCCGATATGACAGTGATCGTAGATGGTGACCCCACACACATACATGCCCACCTTGCCCGGGTGGATAGGTTTGAATTCTTCTTTTTGACGAGTGAGTGTGTTGTAGATCTTCAGCATCTTATGACCACTGCCTGTGAGTAAAATGGTCTGACATTCTAACCGCATCCGGTGGAGAAAACGAGGCGCAAACGCGCCGGATCTGGCGTTCACGCCATGTCAGCCCTATGCCGGGCGGCCTTGTTGGGCTAGAATTGCCACCACTTTATGCCACAACCCATGCAACAGCCGCGAGCCGGCTTCGTGCTCGCGCAACATTTGAAAGGACATATCATGGTTACTCTGCACACCAACCACGGCGACATCACCCTGACCCTGAATGCGGAAAAAGCCCCGGAAACCGTGGCCAACTTCCTGCAATACTGCCGTGACGGTCACTATGACAACACCATCTTCCACCGCGTCATCGACGGCTTCATGATCCAGGGCGGCGGTTATGCTCCCGGCTTCGAAGAGAAAGAGACTCGCGCTCCCATCAAGAACGAGGCGGCCAACGGCCTGTCCAACAAGATTGGCACCATCGCCATGGCCCGCACCTCCGAGCCGCACTCTGCCAGCGCCCAGTTCTTCATCAACGTGAACAACAACGATTTCCTCGACTTCAAGTCCCCGACCACCCAGGGCTTCGGCTACTGCGTGTTCGGCGAAGTGACCGCCGGCATGGACGTGGTCAACAAGATCAAGGGCGTCAAGACCGGTAACTCCGGCCGTATGCACCAGGATGTACCGGTTGAGAACGTCGTCATCACCAAGGTCACCCTTGCCGACTGATTGTTGTCTGCTGCGTAGCGATGAAACTGCGGCCCCGGCCGCAGTTTTTCCATCTGCGCGGGGCGCTCCTTCGCCCTTGGCCCAGAACTGGCGCCGTCTCGACTATCTGGCGCTCGGCAACGAGCGCCAGCGTTCGGCCCATGCCCTCCTCGGCGCCGGTCTGTGGGATGAGCTGCTGCTCCTCTGCCAGGATCTGGCACTGGTGAGCACGGTTGCCATCGGGCTCGACAGACCGGGCAGCGATCTCGATATCCTCTGCCAGCACAGGGATCCCGCCGCCCTGGCCGCCCTGCTTGCCCGCCAGGGCTGGCAGGCAAGCGACAAGGGGGAGCGGGTATGGTTGCTGGAGCACGAGCTGACCGGCCCCGATGACCGAGTCTGGCCCGTCGAGCTCTATGTCACTCCCTTCCCCATCCATACGCGCAACGGCTGGCGCCACCTCAGCCTGATGGCGGCCTTGCTGGAACACTTCGGCTGGGCGTTTTATCGGGCTGTGCTGCACCTTCGCCTCGAGCAAGGGCTCAAGGGAGAGGCGGCCATCTGCCAGCTGCTGGGGCTGCCCGGCGACCCTTATCAGGCGCTGTTGGCCCTGGAAAGGGTCGATCTGGAGCGGCTCATCTGGCAATCTTCTCCCCTTACCCATGTCCCCCGTTTCGAGGACAACCTCCCGATGCCCAGGATCTCATGAGCACCCTCTTTATCAGTGACATTCACCTAAGCCAGGCGAGGCCCGATATGACGGCCGCCCTGGTGCACTTTCTGGAACAGGACGCCCCGGGCGCCGATGCGCTCTATGTGCTGGGGGATTTGTTCGAATTCTGGATTGGCGATGACGATCCCAACCCGCTCCACCAGGAGGTGGCGGACGCCTTCCTCGCGCTGAGCCAGCAAGGGGTGCCCATCTACTTCATCCACGGCAACCGCGACTTCCTGCTGGGCCGGCAGTTTGCCAGGCGCGCGGGCATGACCCTGCTCGGCGATCCCTGCATCATCGAGCTCTACGGCGAGCGGGTGTTGCTCAGCCACGGCGATCTGCTCTGCACCCAGGATGTCGACTATCAGAAGTTTCGCCGCATCACCCAGCTGACATGGCTGCGCTGGCTGTTCCTGCGCCTGCCCCTCGGTCGCCGCCAGCGCATCGCCGGCAAGATGCGCGGCAAAAGCCAGATGGAGAATGCCAGCAAGCAGCAGTTCATCATGGATGTCACCCCGGCGGCGGTGGACGAGATGCTGCACCAACACGGCTGCCGGACCATCATCCACGGCCATACCCACAGACCCGCCATCCACGATTTCAAGCTGGACGGCAAACCGGCGCGGCGCATCGTACTGGGAGATTGGTTCGAGCAGGGCTCCGTCTTGATCTGCTCGCCGGCAGGACAACGGCTGGAGACCCGCACGCTCCCCTGAGCAGGGGTATCATAGGGGGCTTAGGTTCTCATATGACGATTTATGACCAACCCTGTCCCTGGACGGGATGCAATCCAATCCGCTGCGTATACTCTAAATCTCTTCACACAGCGAGGATGATGTTATGGGATTTATTACTTGGGTTGTATTGGGATTGATCGTCGGCATCTTGGCCAAATGGATCATGCCGGGCAAGGATGGTGGTGGTTTCTTCATGACGGTGATCCTGGGTGTGATCGGCGCCATGGTGGGTGGCTATGTCAGCACCCTGCTAGGCATGGGCACCATCACCGGCTTCAATCTGCCGAGTATTCTTATCGCTACCGTCGGCGCCTTGATCGTACTGTTTATCTACAACAAGGTGCGCACTTAAACGACCGACTGCCTCCCTGCTAGTACAAACTGTGTGTCCCCCGGTGGGCCAGGATCCGAAACCTTGGGTTTCGGATTTTTTATGGGCGCGCTTCCAGCCTGATGACACTGTCAGTGCCGCATCAGGCGAACGCATCCATCAGCAGATAAGTGCCGGGCTGCCGTTGATGCAGATCGATCAATGGCACCAGCCGCTGGAAATGCTCGGTGGCGCAGTGCGCATCCAGGGCCGCCCTGTCGGGCCACTCCTCCACAAACACGAAGTGCCCGGGATCTTTCTGATCGATGCACAGTTCATAAGAGAGGCACAGCGGCTCTGCCCTGGTCTTCTCCACCAGCTCCCGATACAGGGGCATGACCTCCTCGATGCGATCCCGCTTGATGAAATCCTGCGCGATGACTTTCAGCATGAATGACCTCTTGTTCAGCCTGACGACAATCCAGGAGGCCGACTCTAGCCCAGCCCGCCGCACGAAGCGAGCGCTGGTGTGCTGGCAGCCGGGCCGATTCATCATGATCAGACAGGCGATCAATGGCGCGCCCCCCAAAGGCGCACGACCTGACCCGGTTGGGCTCGCAATGTGAAGTGAAACGAAGAGAATTGGGGGGAAAGAGGTGGCAGAGCCGGTGCTCTGCCGTCATGGTCACACTGGTAAGGTACTACCCGTTACCACGACGCCAGTCACGGGGTCACGGTCAAGTCTGCGGTTGCACTGAAGTTCTGCCCATTGAGTATCCCGGTCGCGGTGATAGTGGTGGTACCCGCCCCGGCGGCGGTCGCCGCTCCTTTACTGCTGGCAGAGTTGCTGACGGTGGCGACCGCCACATCACTGCTGCTCCAGTTCAGGGCCGGGTTGTTGGTCAGGTCGAGAATGCTGCCATCAGAGAGTGTCGCGTTGGCGACAAAAACGGTGATGACGATAGGTTGCGACGCCGAGGGCGGCATGCTGGAGGCGGTCGTTGGGGTGAGGGCCAGATCGGTGACAACGGCATCCGTCACCTCCAACCGGGCGCTTGCCTCAAATACCTTGCCGTTCTCGGTCCCAGTGGCGTTGACGCTGGCTATCCCGGCCCCGACAGCGGTCGCACGACCAGTGGCATCGACGGTGACGATGCTGGCATCACTGCTGCTCCACTGAAGGATCACGTCATGGGTGGCATCTGTTATGGAGCCATCATCCAGAGTGACCTTTGCAATAAACTGCTGTTGCAATCCTGCCGGGATACGGCTCTCTGAGGGGGTGACTTGCAGATTGGTGATCTGCCTTGCGCCCGGGCCATTACCTCCCCCGCTCCCACTGGGCACGGGCACCATGGTTTCGGTGTCACAACTGCCTAGCAGCAGCGCCATTGTGCTGAGGAGCACATATCTCATATTGAGCACACTCATGATGGATTCCTTGAAGTTGGTGTTCGTTCAATTTTTCCCTGTCTGATCTGACGTCGTTGATGTTCAAGCGGGCGGTTCCTTTTGTGATAAAGCGTCAAGCGTACGTCAGCTTCTGCCGCTCTGCGCGCAAGAGACGGCGCCAAAAACGAGGCCATCCAAGGGCCATAGCCCCGCTCGGCTACTACCTTCCGATAGTCGCCTTGCCAGCCTGATCCCCCCTTTCTCGTGCGCGATCCTGACCCCGCCACCGGGGTTGCACGCTATGAGATTGATTCGATGGGATCTGGGTTGCTTGAGGCGGCGGCGAATGGTGTGGGAAAGGGCAGGCATGTATCGCAGCGATTGAGACCCCCTTTGCCATGCCAGATCTGCAACAAAAAATTGAGTATTTTTTGTTCTATCAAGCCGCATCTTCCGCCCATATTGGACTGGGTAGCCTCAGATGGATTGCCTGCGGGAAAATGGTACCTCGCCCTTGGTGGCGAGCTGCTTGCGGAGCCGAGGTGCATTGGGATCAGTCTTGCTCGGTCGCCCCTCCGGCTCGGTATCGGCAACCCGAACTCATTGGCAGTGTTTGGCCGAAGCGCCTCATACATGAGGGGGGTGTAGCTGGGCTAAACTCAGCGTTACCTTGTTCAGTTCGACCGATTTGTCCGGCCCGGCCGCTGGACAAGCAAGCAGTAGAGGACATGGTCATGAAAAGCTGGAAAATTTGCCTGATAGGAATACAACTCTTGCTGGCCGGTTGCGCCTCCAATGGGGGGACCACGCCTCCCCCGACCGGAGATGACGGAAGCAATGCTGGCGGTAAAAGCAGTGGCGGGGGCATGGGTGGTGGTGGCGGTAGTTACTTTACCAATCCGTCTGAAGCCCCCTAGTGCATCTTCGCGGTGCCCTCGACCTGAGTAAGACGAGCGCCGGCAGTGAGCCGGCGCTCACTGCCCAACCAGTCGCCGCCCCGCATATTCCGGGCGGCATCGAGGCCGGAAAGCTTGGCAAGTAGCCTTGTCACTCCCATCCCATCCCACTCCACTCCACTCCACTCCACTCACCCTATGGTGTCCCATTGTTCCCATAGAGGCGAAAACCGGGTCGACGGCTCAACCGCTGGTAGTAATCACTCACTGCCGGCAATGGCGGACGATCAAATGGCGTTTCGAACCAGCGATTGACCGACAGACCGATGGGAATGTCTGCCAGCGAGAAGCCGCTCCCCGCCACATAGGCGCCGGTAGATGCGAGCCGTTGCTCCAGGATCTGCATATGTCTGGACCACTGCACACAGCCCGCGCCGAATGCCTCAGGGTCCTGATGGTAGGGTGAACGCCTGACCAAGGACATAAAGGCGTAGCGCCAGGAACTGTTCAAGTCCGAGGCTTGCCAATCGATCCACTGATCGACCATGGCCCTCGCTCGAGCTTCGGTTGGATAAAGCGCAGCGTCGCCATAGCGCGCCGCCAGATAACGGATGATGGTGTTCGACTCCCACAGCGTGAAGTCGCCATCCTGGATCACGGGCACCATGGCGTTCGGGTTCAACGCCAGAAATTCGGCGCTCTGGGTGGATTGGAAACCGCTCCCCCACTCCTCCCGTTCGAACGGGAGACCTATCTCGGCGCAGGCCCACAACACCTTGCGCACATTGATTGACGACGCCTTGCCCAATATCCGTAACATGTCTTCGTCCTTGCATGGGAAAGAGCTGAGCTTCCATGAAGGGCAATGCGCCGGTCAAGGGAGATCTTGAAGGCCATTCCTGGCTGATGTCACAGCTGTCGCCATTGGCCAAAAACAAAAAAGGCCACTATCGCTAGTGGCCTTCATAAGTCTTTGATTTTAATGGTGCCCGAGGCCGGAATCGAACCGGCACGCCTCGAAAAGCGAGGGATTTTAAATCCCTTGTGTCTACCGATTTCACCACTCGGGCACCGCAATCGGTATCAAGTCCGCAGGGCGGGCTTGTCAATATGGAGGCACGTTCCGGAGTCGAACCGGACTAAACGGATTTGCAATCCGCTGCATAACCGCTTTGCTAACGCGCCATGCAAAAGAGAGTTGGCTCTCGATTGTCTGAATTTGGAGCGGGAAACGAGACTCGAACTCGCGACCCCGACCTTGGCAAGGTCGTGCTCTACCAACTGAGCTATTCCCGCATCGGTCTGGCTGATTGCCTGACTACGAGGACGCATTCTAGCGATGTTCCTCGCTCAGTCAACCAAAAACATTTAATACGCTGATCGTTCGGGTGTTTTTTACCCTTATCCTGCACTTTTGCCGCTCATGACTGCTTCCCTGCCCCAACGACAGGGAAACAGCGGTTTGCACTCATGCAAACTAGAAGCGAGAGTGATAGGTCAGATCGCCCCAGGCGGCCTTCATGTACTGGAACATGGACCAGAAGGTGAGCACGGTCGCCACGTAGAGCAGCACGTAGGCGAGCCACACCATCCAGATATCGTATTGCCAGATGAGGCCGGTGAGCGACACCATCTGGATCATGGTCTTCCACTTGCCGATCCAGCTGACCGCCACCGAGGAGCGCTTGCCAAGCTCGGCCATCCATTCGCGCAGGGCGGAGATGATGATCTCACGGCCAATCATGGTCATAGCAGGGATGGTGACCCAGACGGTGTTGTAGTGCTCGACGATGACCACCAGGGCTGCGGCCACCATGATCTTGTCGGCGACCGGATCGAGGAAGGCACCGAAGGCGGTGGACTGATTCAGCTTGCGGGCGAGATAGCCATCAAACCAGTCGGTCGCTGCCGCCAGGATGAAGACGATGGCAGCCGCCACATAGGACCACTGATAGGGAAGATAGAACAGGATGACGAAGACGGGGATGAGCAAAATCCGAAAAAACGTCAGCAGGTTAGGAATATTTGTCATTATTTTCAGCCACTTCTTGTATGCCGCTACATGGTAGCCCCAAGCCGATCACCGATGCAACCGGACAGGTGCCCGCCTTGGTCTATGGATCCATCAACAACCTCAGGATGCCGGTCATTATGGCATTGGCGGGCCCCCTGCGTCACGGCCCTTGTACGCCGGTGGGGTCAGTTTCCCCTCAATTGACACCGCTATCGCGCGTGCAGGGCATCGTGGATGGCGTGGGCCACGCCAGCTCCTGGCTGATGCCGGATATCACTTTTCCTGAACAGCGGGCCCTTATCCGGGCTCAGAGTGAGTGCAGGGCGTCGTGAATGGACTGGGCCAGCTCCTGGCTGATGCCGGGCACCTTGGCAAGCTCGTCCACCCCGGCCTTCTTCACCTCCTGCAGGCCGCCCAGATATTTGAGCAGGGCCTGACGACGCTTGGGGCCCACCCCGGGGATATCTTCCAGGGTACTGGTGGTACGGGCCTTGGCGCGACGGGCCCGGTGGCCTGTGATGGCAAAACGGTGAGATTCGTCACGAATGTGCTGAATAAGGTGTAAAGCGGGCATATCTGCCGGCAAGTGCAGCTCTTCGTGGCTGTCCCCCAGGATCAGGGTCTCCAGCCCCGCCTTGCGGGTCACCCCCTTGGCGATGCCCACCAGCAGCGGGTATTTGCCGCCAAGAAACTCCAGCTGACGGGCCAGGATCTCCTCGGCGCGGCGCAGCTGACCGAGGCCGCCGTCGATAAACAGCACGTCCGGCACCTTGTCCGGCTCCTGCAGCTTGCCGAAGCGGCGCTCCAGCGCCTGCTCCATGGCGGCGTAGTCATCGCCGCCGGTGATGCCGTCGATGTTGAAGCGGCGGTATTCCGACGAGAGCGGCCCCTCCCGGTTGAACACCACGCAGGAGGCGACGGTGCGCTCCCCCATGGTGTGGGAGATGTCGAAACACTCCATGCGGGCGATGGGGGCTTCGAGCTCCAGCAGCTCTTCCAGCTGAGTGAAACGGGCTGTGGTGGTGCTCTTGTGCGCGAGGCGAGAGCGCAGCGCCGTCTCGGCATTGATGGTCGCGAGCTTGATAAAACGCGCTCGTTCACTGCGGGTGCGGCTCTGTACCCGCACCTTGTAACCGGCGGTCTGGCTCAGGGTCTGGGCGATGACCTCTTCATCCTCCAGCGCCACGTCCAGCAGCACCTCGCTCGGGATCTGCCGTCCCCCCTGCCCCGACAGATAGAACTGCAGCAGGAAGGATTGCACCACCTCATCGAGGGGCGTATCCGCCGGCACCTTGGGGAAGTAGCTGCGCGAACCCAGCACCTTGCCCTGACGGATAAACAGCACGTGGATGCACGCCGTCCCCTGATCGAAGGCCACCCCCACCACGTCCAGCTCGTCCAGCACGTTGCCGCTCACCGACTGCTGCTCTGTGACCCGGCGCAGGGCCTGGATCTGATCCCGGTAGAGGGCCGCCTCCTCGAAGCGCAGATCGCCGCTGGCGGACTCCATCTTGCCGACCAGCTCACTGATCACCTGCTGGTTCTTGCCCGCCAGGAACAGCTTGGCCAGCTCCACCTGCTGGGCATACTCCGCCTCGCTCACCAGCCCGGCCACGCAGGGGCCGGCGCAGCGCTTGAGCTGATAGAGCAGGCAGGGGCGGCTGCGGTTAGCATAAACGGCGTCCTCGCACTGGCGCACCGGGAAGATCTTCTGCATCAGGTGCAGACTCTCGCGCACCGCACCACCGGAGGGGTAAGGACCGAAATAATCGCCTTTGATTTTTCGGGCACCACGGTGGACGCCGATGCGGGGATGGCGATGGTCTGTGATGATGATCCAGGGATAGGACTTGTCGTCTCGCAGCAGCACGTTGTAGCGCGGCTGGTACTGCTTGATGAGGTTGTGCTCGAGGATCAGCGCCTCGGTCTCGGTGTGGGTCACCGTCACCTGGATGTCGGCTATCTGGCGCACCAGGGTGCGGGTCTTGATGCTGTCCACGTTGGTGCGAAAGTAGGAGGCGAGCCGCTTCTTCAGATCCTTGGCCTTGCCCACATAGATGACGGTGCCGCCGGTGTCGTACATGCGGTAGACGCCGCTCTGGTTCGTCACGGCACTGAGGAAGGCTTTGCTGTCGAAGAGAGGTTCAGACGTCGTCATGATGATCTCCGCGATAGATATCGATATGGTTCATGACCGCACTCAGAAACGCCTTGCTGTCGAAGAGAAGTTCAGACGCCGTCATGATGATCTCCGCAACAGACATAGCTATGGTGGATCAGGGCACTCGGCAAGGCCTGGCTATCGAAAAGGGGCTCGGGAAGGGACATCGGCGACTCGGCTCAGGGCAAACGAAAATTCACGGGAGAGATCATACTGCGCCCCCTTGTTTGAAAGCAAAGGGCCTCTGAAAGCAAAACCTCCTGGCCACGGGAGCACAAAGCAAAAAGGCGGCTCGGGCCGCCTCTATTTATCCATAAGAGTCCATCACACCCGCTTACAGGGTGTCGGCATCCAGCATGCCATAGCGAATGGCCAGATGGGTCAGCTCCACATCGCCATTGATGTTGAGCTTGCTGAACAGCCGATAGCGGTAGCTGTTGACCGTCTTCGGGCTCAGGTTGAGCTGCTCGGAGATGTCGGTCACCTTCTGCCCCTTGGTGATCATCATCATGATCTGCAGCTCGCGCTCGGAGAGGGACTTGAAGGGGTTCTCGTCCGCCGAGGCAAACTGGCTGAGGGCCATCTGCTGGGCGATCTCCGGGGAGATGTAACGCTGGCCGGAGTGCACCAGCCGGATGGCGTGGATCATCTCGTCCGGGGCCGCGCCCTTGGTCAGATAACCGGCGGCGCCCGCCTGCATCACCTTGGTGGGGAACGGGTTTTCTGAATGAATGGTCAGCACTATGATGCGCACATCGGGCCGGATCCGCAGGATCTTGCGGGTCGCCTCCAGGCCGCCGATGCCCGGCATGTTCATGTCCATCAGGATCACGTCGGGGTGGTGTTGCCGGCAGAAGGTCACGGCTGTCTCGCCGCTCTGTGCCTCGCCCACCACCTTGATCCCGCGGACATCCTCCAAAATGCGTCTTATCCCTGTACGCACCAACTCATGATCATCGACCAGGAATACATTAATCACCCATACACCCCGTTTTTTATCTCGTTATATGCCAGTTAGGGTTAACACGGCGTCTTGCATCATAACCAAACTCGATGATTTGGCAAACCATGCCCTGTGAAAGTTTGAAACTGCTCATGAATACTGTTTATTATCAAATGATTATACACAGATTCAACTTTGAAGCGGTTCGTCGCCGCAGACCACCACCACAATGAAAAAAGCCCCGAATTTCCATCCAGGGCTTTTTAAGGCAGGGTAAACGGCGATTACTTGGCCGTGCCCGCCTTGGCCGCCTCCCTGGCCCGCAGATCATGCTGGAATTGATACTCCGGCTGGGTCTCGTTGAGGCGGCTGCGCAGCTCGCCGTTGTGGCCAATGGTCACGTGGCAAGAGACGCATTGGAGTTTTTCCCCTTTTTGTTGCATCTCCTGGTAATGGGCGTGCATCTGCAGTGACTTGGGGTTGGTGGCCACCGTTTTTTCCAGCAATCCCTGGTGACAGGAGAGGCAGCCCGAATCGTAGACAAACTCCTCGCGCCTATCCCGCTTACCGAGCCAGTCGATCTTGCTGGTATCGGTCAGGGTCACCTTGTAGACGTCGTTGAGACCACTGGTCGCTTTCTTCAGCAGATAGTTGAAGGTGTTGTCATGGGGCAGGTGACAATCGGCACATTCCGCCTTGAAGCCCACCCTGTTGCTACCCCCGTGAATATCATGCCGATAGGCCTCCACCATGGGTTTCATCTCGTGGCAGGAACCACAGAAGCGCTCGTCACCGGTCGCCTTGACCACCTCGGCCCCGATCAGGCTGATCCCCAGGGAGACCAGACCCAGGACGCACGCCAACAGTAGACCGAATTTCATTCGATTCATCAACAAGGCTCCTAGGGGGTGGGACCAAACCAGTCACGGGTATTGTCGTGGCAGGTCTGGCAGAGATTTTGGGACGGCTTGTGCTCGGCATGGCACTCGTAGCAATCGAGATCCAGCTTGTCGTGCAGCGAGTTGTGCGGATTGGTGTGGTTCGCATCCATGAAACGGGTGCGATTCGCCACCTTCTGCGCGCTGCCGTGACACGCCAGACAGTCCTCGGTCTTGAGCCGCTGGTACTGCTTGGGATCCTTCCCCTGGTGGCAGTTCTCACAGGTGAAGCCGAGCTTGCCATGATGCGGCTTGAGGCTATGGCTGGCCGCCGGGGAGACGGGCGTCATCGCCGTGACAGGAGCCCCCGCCTCGGCCAGGGCGCCACCGCCAAACCAGAGGCCCGCCAGCGCCATCAGGGTCAGGAATAATGGTCTCATTCCTCTGCTCCTTAAGCCCAAGGCTCTGTTTTAGCGGCATTTTCGCCAGCGATCATGCCATAGACACCGCTATCCAGGCTGCTGCAGGCGGTCAATCGGATATAACCGAAGGTACCGGCGGCGGCTTCACCGCAGACGAAGACGCCGGGAATGGGCTGTTGACTGACCACATCCAGCGCTTCGGCCCTGGGGGTGATGAGGGCGCCACCCTGGCTGTAGTTGTAACGGGGATTGAGATACATGGCGTAATAGGGCGCCTTGCCGATGGCGATGGCGCTGCCCACCACGGCTCTTGGCTTGCCAAAGGCATCCTGATCCTTGGCCATGTTGGCGTTGTATTCGGCGATGGTCGCCTCCAGCTTGTCCAGATCCATCTCGAAGCGGGCCGCCAGTTCGGTCAGGGTATCGAACTTCCAGATGGTGCCCTCGGTGCCATTTTTCGCCTCCAGCGAGAGTTGGAACCGCTGCTTGTCGTGATAACTGTCCACCCCGGTCTGGTCATAGATGAGGATCGCCTGCTGACCGGGCTTGAGCTTGCGCCGCTCGGCCAGGATCGCCAGCCCCAGACCCTGACGGTCGTTGTTGTTGTGCTCGTTGATGAAACGCTTGCAGGTCTGCGGGTTCACCAGAATGCCCCAGTTGATATCCTCGGTGGGGATGGCGAAGGCGAAGCGGAAGAGCGTCATGTGCACCGGTTTGAAGCCCGCCTGCATCATGCACTTGAGGGCGCCGCCGGTGGCGCCTGGACTGGCGGTAGAGACACAATCGTGCAGCACGCCTATCTCATCGCCGCGGAACTTGCGATCCTGATTGAAGCCACCAGAGGCCATCACCAGCGCCCGCTTCACCTTGTAGAGCTTGGTGACGCCCGTACCGTTGAAGGCGGGATCGTCGTTGCGGCCGAAGTCGGGGGTATTCAGATCGAAGAAATACTCCTCGCGCACCCGCACCCCTACCACGCGGCCGGTCGCATCCCGATAGATCTCTTCCAGCTTGACCCGCTTGCGGATCTCGATGTTGGGCAGGTGCTTGGCCATGTAGCCATGCAGGTTCTTGATGACACCGGTCCCCCCCTCTTTTGGCCATACGACCCGGGCGCGGGAGTGACCGCCGAGGTTTTTAACCCCAGTGCCGTTGCCCATGCTCTTGTCATATTCGACGCCGTGCTCGGCCATGAAATCGAAGAGCTGCAAGCTGTTTTGCGCGACGACCTTGCTGATCTCGGGATGATTAAAGCCCTTGGACTCCTTCTCCATGTCCCCATAGAGCAGCTCCCAGCTGTCATCCGTCACCCCCATCTCTTTTTGCCACCGGGAACCGACCACCGCCATGTTGAGGCCGGAGATCAGGGAGGAGCCGCCGAGACGGGACATCTTGTCGGCGATGACGATCTTCATGCCGGCCCGGGTCTCTGCTGCCTTGATGGCCGCAACGGAGCCCGCGATGCCACTGCCGACGACCAGAATGTCCATCTCCTCGTCCCAGGGCAGTTGAGTCGGGTCGATGCAGCTCTGGGTCTGACTGGCGGCCGCAGCCGCGGGCAGGGCGGCGGCGATGGACGCAAAGGCGGCTGTCTGCAGGCCCTTGGTCAAAAAATCGCGCCGGGAACGATTGGAATTCTCTTGCATGATGCACTCTCTGCTACTGAAGAAGAGCGCCATGGTCCATAATGCGCGGTCGCCGCTCCATAGTGGCTGACCGCAGATCGGCGCCAAACTTGATCTGCATCAAGGACGCGGTGACGCCTATTGGGTCTCCTTCCCCATGTCCCCCTCCAGGAGCCACGAATTCATGGGCCGCTTCATCCTCTGTGCCTCCCTGCTCTGGTTGAGCTGGCTCGGGCCGACCCCCGCCAAGGAGTGGCAGACCAACCTCAGGCCGGTGATCCGCATCGGTGTCATCGCCTTCGATCAGCCCGGCTCCGAGAAGGCCCGCTGGCAACCGACGGTGGATTACCTCAATCGACGCCTGCCGCAGTATCAGTTTCTGCTGGTGAGCGGGGACGTGCGCAGCCTCAACCAGCTCGTCGCCTCCGCCACCCTGGACTTCGTCATCAGCAATGGCCTCAAGTTTCTCGACTATCAGCGTCAGCATGATGCGGTACGCCTCCTGAGCCTGAGCCCCCTGCGGGGCTCGGCCGAGCAAGCGGTCGGCTCGACCCTCATCGGCCGCGCCGACGCGCCTCCCGTCGGCGACTGGCAGACGCTGCTACACAAGCGCATCGTCGCCACCAGCCCGGAGGCCTTCGGCGGCTTTCAGATCATGCAGGGGCTCTGGCTCAGGGCCGGGCTTCACCCCGAGGAGGCCTTCCCCAACCTGGTCTTCGCCGGCTTGCCACAGGAGGATCTGCTGCGCCACCTGGCGGAGGGGCGCGCCGAGGTGGCGATACTGCCGACCTGCATCCTGGAGCAGGCCATCGCCCAGGGCCGTTATGACGCCGATCAATTCGTCGTCATCATGCCGCAACCCCAATCCGTGCTCCCCTGCCAGAGTTCGACCCCGCTCTATCCCACCCTGAGCCTGGCCAAGATGGCCCACGTCAACGAGGGCTTCGCCCGGGATCTGGCCAAGGTGCTGCTGGAGATCCCCACCGACTCGGCCGCCGCCCGGGCAGGCCACTATCGGCACTGGACGGTACCGGTCAAGGATGCGGCCGTCATTGCCCTGCAACAGCAGCTGGACGCCGCCAACGCGCAACCATTGGTGGTGCAGGTCTGGTATCAATATCGCGGCTGGCTGCTGATCGCCCTGGGGGGGCTGCTGCTGCTGGGGGGTTATCACCTGAGGGTCAAGTACCTCATCCAGCTGCGCACCCGCCAGCTCAAGGAGAGCAACACGCGGCTGACCCGGGCACTGACCGACAATCGCCTCGCGGCCGAGCGCCTGAACCAGCAGCAGAGCCAGCTCTTCTCGGCACAGCGGGTGCTGCTGTCCGGCGAACTGGCGGCCGGGATGGCCCACGAGCTGAACCAGCCGTTGATGGCCCTCAACAACTATCTGGCGGGCTGTCGGCTGCGTCTGGCGGCGGTACCGCCGGCGCTGGCCGACGTCGAGCAAGGGCTAGACCTGGCCCTCGCCCAGGTGAGCCAGGCCAAGGGGATCATCGCCCGGCTGCGCGACTTCATGCGCAAGGGTGAGGTGCAGGATCGCCTGATCTCCCTCGACGAGTTGCTGCGAGGTACCCTGCCACTCTTCCACGACCAGTTCGTGCGTCAGCGCATCAGCCTGCACCTGCCACAGGGGGAACCCGTCCATCTGTGGATAGACCCTACCCTGATGCAGCAGGTGCTGGTCAATCTGCTCTGCAACGCCAGCGAGGCGGTGGCGCTCAACCCCGACACGCGGCCGCCATGCATCGCCATCCGCCAGAGGATCGAGGCCAATCGGGTGATCATCAGCATTCATGACAACGGCACAGGCATGACAGAGGCGCAGCGGGCCCATCTCTTCGTGCCGTTTCACACCAGCAAGAAAGAGGGGCTGGGCCTCGGCCTTGTCATCTGCAAGCGGATCATCGAATCCTATCGGGGCACCATTTGGGCGGAAGCGGTGCCGCAGGGGGCGGTGATCGCCTTCTCGCTACCGCTCCAGCCACTGGAAGAAGGAGAACAGGAATGAAGGATAACGTCTATCTGGTCGACGATGACCCCGCCGTGCGGGCGTCGTTGGGCTGGCTGCTGGAGGCGGTGCAGATCAGGCTGCAGAGCTACGACGGGGCCCGCAGCTTCCTGGCCGAGGCCGATCTGAGCCAGCCTGGCTGCCTGATCCTCGATCTCTGCATGCCGGGGATGAGCGGCGGTGAGCTGCAGGAGGCGCTGAACCGGCTCCCGAATACCCTTGCCATCGTCTTCCTCACCGGTGAGGCAGATGTCGCCACGACAGTCAGCCTCTTCAAGCAGGGCGCCTTCGACTTGCTGGAGAAGCCGGTAGACTCAACTGTGCTGCTGGCGGCGATCAACCGCGCCTGCGCCCACAGCCGCGCGGCACATGGGCGCCAGCTTGCCCGGCAGATGCTGCAGGCGCGGCTCGAGCTGCTGTCGCCACGGGAGCGGGAGATCATGGGACTGGTACAGGAGGGCATGCAGAACAAGCAGATAGCGGATCGACTCTGCATCGCCCTGCGCACCGCAGAGATCCACCGCCACAACATGATGAAGAAGATGGGTTGTACGACCCCGCTGCAGTTGGTACAGCTGCTGACGGAGGCTCAGTCTGGTTATCCGGCTCGGACAGCGATGGCTCTGGACATCACAACCCCTGTCTGAGCGACAATAGAAAAACGGCGCCTCTTGGCGCCGTTTTTCTCGGATGGGCACTCCGACCTCAAAGGGCCAGCAACGCACGCACCTTGTCCAGATCGCGCTGGGTATCCACCCCGACCGGGGGAGCTTCCAGCGCCTGGGCCACGTGGATCTTCTCCCCGTACCAGAGCACCCGCAGCTGCTCCAGGGCCTCGATCTGCTCGAGCTGGCTCGGCGCCCAGTCCACATAGCGCTGGATGAAACCAGCGCGATAGGCGTAGATGCCGATGTGGCGCTGGTAATGTGCCCCGATCTGCTCCTGGCTCTGGGCGAAGCGATCCCTGTCCCAGGGAATGCTGGCGCGGCTGAAGTAGAGGGCGTAGCCATCCTTGTCCGTCACCACCTTGACCGCGTTGGGGTTGAACGCCTCTTCGGCATCCACGATGGGCACGGACAGGGTGGCCATGGGCGCACTCGCGCCGGCCAGATTGTCGGCCACCTGGCGGATGATGGCGGGCGGAATGAGCGGCTCATCCCCCTGCACGTTGACAACGATGGTCTCGGCGGTGAAGCCGTAGTGACGGCACACCTCGGCGAGGCGCTCGGTGCCGGACTGATGATCGGCCGAGGTCATGCAGAGCTCGACGCCGGCCTGCGCTGCAAACGGCGCCAGCGCGCTGCGCACCCGCTCGTCATCGATCGCGACTATCACCCGCTCGGCACCGGACTGCAGGGCCTTTTCCACCACGTGCTGCACCATGGGCTTGCCATGGATGTCCGCCAGCGGCTTGCCCGGCAACCGGGTAGAGGCGTAGCGGGCCGGAATGACGACGACGAAACTCATGGCTTCAGCTCTTCCAGGGGCAGATGGCGAGCCCGGTTCTCCAGCAGGACGGGGATCCCCTCCTCCAGCGGATAGGCCAGTCTGTCGAAGCGGCAGATCAGCTCCTGTGGCGCCTTGTCAGATTGCGGTTGATAGTGCAGCTTCCCCTTGCAAACCGGGCAGGCGATGATGTCGAGCAGTTTAATATCCAGTGCCAAAACGAGACTCCTTCAGCGACGCCCGACGACGATGATGTCGAGCAATGTAATAGGCATGTCCGGAGCCATAACGAGACTCCTTCGGCTGCGCCCGACGGCAACGATGTCGAGCAATGTAATATCCATGTCCGGAACCCAAAACGAGGCGCCTTTCGCGGCACCGGCCTGGCATTCGCGCCGGACAACTCGGTATTTTTATCTTAACAGGCCAATATGGCAGTCATTACACAAGGTAAATATCACACCATAAGCATAAACAACTTATCTATTTGTCATTCACAGCACGAGACACTGCCAGAGAGGCCAGCAGAGTGTCGAGCAAGGAGGTCGGCAGCTCGGCGCTGACCGGCAGATACCACCAGCTATCCGGCGCAAAGGCCCGGCACTTGACCGCATCCTTCTCCGTCATCAGCAAGGGGCGTTCACCGAAGCGGGCCAGCAGCTCGGTGCTGTCGAACGCCTGATGATCCGCGTAGCCGACGCTCTGTTGCAACTCATAGCCGAGGCTGGTCAGGGTGGCGAAGAAACGGGGGGGATGGCCTATGCCGGCCAGGGCATCCACGGCGCGGGGCAAAGGCTCGCCGGCCAGCGCATCATCCCGCACCCGGCGCGGCGCAGCCGCCACCAGCGCCATGGGGTATTCCCCCTGGACCGGGGTACCGCCGTTGCAGATGATGGCATCGACCCGCTTGAGGCGGGTCATGGGTTCGCGCAGCGGCCCCATGGGTAGCAGGCAGCCGTTGCCGAAGCGGCGTATGCCGTCCACCACCACCAGCTCTAGGTCCCGGGCCAGCGCATAGTGCTGCAGGCCGTCGTCGGTGATGATGATGTCCACCTCACCGCTCTGCTCCAGCAGCCGCACCGCATCGGCGCGCTTGGGGGCCACCACCACCGGGCAGCCACAGCGTCTGGCGATGAGCACGGGCTCGTCCCCCGCCTCGGCGGTGGTGCTGGTGGCGCCCAGCCGGTAAGGGTAATGGGGGGCCTTGCCGCCGTAACCGCGGCTGACCACCCCGGGGCGCAGGCCACGGGCCTGCAACTGCTCCACCAGCCAGACCACCACAGGAGTCTTGCCGTTGCCCCCCACCGAGAGATTGCCCACCACGATCACTGGCAGGCTGGCCCGATAGCTTTTGAGCCAACCGCGCCGATAGGCGACCCGACGCGCGCCGCTGATGAGGGCAAACAACAGGGCGAAGGGGGCCAGCCACCAGCGCCAGCCGCTTCGCCCGTACCAGAGCCGTTCCAGCATCAGCCTTGCTGACTCACAGCGGGTTGGCTCGCACCAAACTGGATGGCGCGCAGCTGGGCATAGGTGCCCTGCTGGGCCATCAGGGCGGCATGGTTGCCACGCTCGACGATGTGCCCCTCGTCGATCACCAGGATCTCATCCGCCTTCTCGATGGTGGAGAGGCGGTGGGCGATGACCAGGGAGGTGCGCGCCTTGCACAGCTCATCGATGGCCGCCTGGATGTGACGCTCGGACTCGGTATCCAGGGCCGAGGTCGCCTCGTCGAGCAGCAGCACGGGGGCATCGCGCAACAGGGCACGGGCGATGGCGATGCGCTGACGCTGACCGCCGGAGAGGGAGGCCCCGTTCTCACCGACCACGGTGTCATAGCCTTGGGGCATCTTGCTGACGAACTCATCCGCATGGGCGATGCGGGCCGCCTGCTGGATCTCTTCCCGGCTGTAGCGATCCTCCGCCGCATAGGCGATGTTGTTGGCCACCGAATCGTTGAACAGGTGCACATGCTGGGAGACCAGGGCGTACTGCTTGCGCAGCTCGCTCAAGCGATATTCGCGGATGTTGACGCCGTCCAGCAGGATCTCGCCCTGCTCGATGTCGTAGAAGCGGGTCAGCAGGCTGGCGATGGTGCTCTTGCCGGAGCCGGAGCGACCCACCAAGGCCACGGACTTGCCCGCCTCCACCTTGAAGCTGATGTTGTGCAGCGCCGGGGTGTCTTTGGTCGGGTAGGTGAAGGTGACGTTGCGGAACTCGATCTCGCCACGGGCCCGCTCCAGGGTGCGGGTACCGGTGTCTTCTTCCGGGGTGGAGTCGAGCAGACCGAACAGGCTCTGGCAGGCGGTGATGCCGCGCTGGAACTGGTTGTTCACGTCGGTCAGGCTTTTCAGCGGCTTGAGCAGCATCATCATGGAAGTGACCATGACGGTGAAGGTACCCGCGGTCAGGGTCGCCTTGACCGAGTCTATGGTCGCCACGTAGAGGAAGACCGCCAGGGCGACCGAGGCCACCATCTGGACGATAGGGCTGCCGATGGCGTCGGCCGCCACCATCTTCATGGTCTGCTGGCGCATCCGGTTGCTGACGGTGAAGAAGCGCTTGTCCTCCACCTGCTGGCCACCGAACATCAGCACCTCTTTATGCCCCTTGAGCATCTGCTCGGTGGAGGTGGTGATGTCACCCACCGCCTGCTGGATGTGGCGGCTGATCTTGCGAAAACGGCGGCTGATGAGGCCAATCAGAATGCCCACCACGGGGCCCACCACCAGGAAGATCACCGACAGCTGCCAGGAGTGCCAGAACATCAGGCCGAGCAGACCGACCACGGTCGCCCCTTCCCGCACCAGGGAGACCAGGGTCGAGCTCGCGGCGGAGGAGACCTGACCGGCGTCATAGGTCACCTTGGAAAGCAAGTTGCCGGTGTTTTGGCGATCGAAGAAACTCATGGGCATGGCCATCAGGTGGCTGAACACCTGCTGCTGCAGCCGCATCACCACGTGGTTGCCGACCCAGGCCATGCAGTAGTTGGAGAGGAAGGCGGCGCAGCCGCGCAGGGCGACGATGCCGAGCACGAAGAAGGGCATCCATTTCAGCACAGTGCTGTCGTTGCCGTTCAGGCCCTGATCGATCAGCGGCTTGATGGAATAGACGAAGGTGGTATCCACGGCCGCATAGCCCAGCATGCCGATGATGCCGCCAACCAGTCCCAGCTTGCGATCCCGGACATACCCGAGCAGGCGCTTGAAGACAGGCCAGCTCTCTTGTGAGGTTTCTTGTTGCATGAAAAGCCGTTAATAAGGGAAATGACGGGGTATTCTAGCCAAAGCCGGGGCAACCACCAAGCGCCGCCACACGGATACCATGAACCCGGCGTGCCCATCAGACTAAATTTCCGCCATTTCCAGCCACCTCTGGCAAACAGATGGGAAATGACGGCTTATTCCTCTCGCCACAGCCGGGGCTGCCACCAGGCAGCCATCATGCGGATACCATGAACCCGACGTGCCCATCAGACTAAATTTCCGTCATGTCCAGCCACCTCGGGCAAACAGATGGGAAATGACGGCTTATTCCTCTCGCCACAGCCGGGGCTGCCACCAGGCGCCGCCGCGTCTATACCAGGGTCCCTGCTCACGCTCGGCCCGGATCTTTAGCCCGGCATCTCTGGGCTCGACCAGCACGGCTCCATCCAGGCCGGTCACCCACTGCCGCGCGGCCGCATATCTCGCCACCACCTCGGGACGGGGAAACTGCCACTGGTTCATGAAGCCCGCGCTGTGCACCACCAATGCCGGATTGACCGCCGCCACGAACCCCGGCGTCGAAGAAGTGCGGCTACCGTGGTGGGGGCTCACCAGCAGAGTACTGGCGAGCCCGTTACCCTCCAGTTCAAGCAGCCGGCGCTCCGCCTCCCGCTCTATGTCACCGCTGAGCAGGATGCGCTGCCGGCCATCGCGTATTTGCACCACGCAGCCATCGTTGTTGTGGCCGCCCCCGGGCCGCTCGGGCCAGAGCACGGCAAAGTCGAGCCCCTGCCAGCGCCACTGTTGGCCGCGCCGACACAACTCGGTGCCTTGAGCGAATTTGAACGAGGAGAGCTCGCGCCGCACCGGTACCGCCTGCAAGATGGCTTGCCGATTGCCGGCATGATCCCTGTCCTTGTGGCTGATGATGAGCACGTCCAGCACCCGCACCCCGAGCCGGTTGAGCTGGGGCAAGATGGCGGCATCGGCCATGTTGTAGCCGCCGGGATAGCGATCACCGGTATCATACAAGACGCCCCGCTCCCCACGGGTGATGAGCACAGAGAGTCCCTGCCCCACGTCCAGCACTCGCAGTTGCCAGGGCACAGGTGCCGGCCAGCAGGCCAGCCCCAGCGCGGCAACCACCGGGATCAGCAGGCTGCGCGCCACCGGCAGTTGCCAGCCGGCCCACAGCAGGATGAGCAGGGCGCTGGCGGGCATCAGCCAGCCGGGCACCGGCCACCAGAGCTGCAGATGCGCCGCCAGCAGGCTCAGTCCCCACAGCACCCACTCCAACCCGAGATCCGCCAACCAGAACAGGCCGTGGGCGAGCGGGGTGGAGAGCGGCGCCAGCAGCACGCCGATGAGGGCGAGGGGGATGATCCCGAGACAAAACAGCGGCAGCGCCAGCAGATTGAGCAACAGGGCCAGCGGCGCCATGCCCTCGAACAGCAGCAGTTGCAGCGGGAGCAGCCCCAGTAGCAGCAGGATCTGCAGCCGCACCAGACCGGGCTTGGCCTCCAGATAGCCCGCCAGCAGCAACAGCGCCACCGCCATGAAAGAGAGCCAGAAACCGGCCGAATAGAGGGCAAAGGGATCCCAGAGGCAAAGCACCACGAAGGCCCACAGCCAGATCCGATGGCTGGGCCAGTCTCGTTTCAACCAGCGCAGCAGGCTCCAGACCGCGACCATGATGAGCGCCCGCTCGGTCGCCACCGCAAAGCCTGCCAGGGCGCTGTAGGTCGCGGCGAACAGCAAGGAGACCAGGATGGCGCCACGCAACCCGAACAGCCGCCCGAGCCACCAGCCGAGCACCGCCACCAGGGCGATGTGCTGGCCGGAGATGGCGATGATGTGGGTCAGGCCGCTGCCGCGAAACAACTCCCACTGCGCATCCGTGATGCCGCTCTGCTCGCCGAAGCTGAGTGCCGCAAGCAAGGGGGCATGGGTCAGCCCCTGCCAACCGGCATTCGCCTGCGCCAGCCAGCGATCGCGCCAGCCCGGGGCCGCCGCCTCAGTCTCGACGATCCGGCGCAGGTTGCCGGTGGCGGTGATGCCCTTGCCAAGCAACAGCCGTCGCCCGTCCATTCCGGCCTCGTTGGCGAGGCCGTGGGCGGGTTTGAGGCTGCTCACCAGGGTGATGCGACTGCCGGCGGGGATCGGCGGCAGCGCCTGATAGGCGTTGAGGCGAACGAGGGGTTCCGGGCTGAGGGGCCTGTCGTCCAGGGTCGAGACTCGCAACAGCAGGCGGACAAATTTATCACCCGGTTTATCACCTGATGGCTCCGTACTTTGTACCCGTGCGGTTATGATGTGGTTCGTCTGCTCCGCCAGCCGCTCCAGCCAGCCAAGCCGATACGGCAAGCTGGCCTGCATCCAGAGCATGCCGAACACCAGAAACAAGAGCCGCCAATGGCGGTAATATGCGAGGGGAATGGCGAGGGACAGCAAGACGCCCCCCCATGCGACTGAAGGTAACCATGGCCAGAGTAGCGAGGAGCTTGCCCCCAGGGCAAACGACAACAGACGCAGATCCATGGAGCAAGTATTTAGCAAGGTTTCAATCATGCCCAAACATCTCATCCAGCGCTGGCTACCCGATCAAGAGGCGCTCAAGACTCACAAACACCTGAAGATGTTCGGCAGCCTGCTGCTGGATAACAATCTCTGGCATCTCAACCGCCGCAGTGCCTCGGCGGCGGTCGGGGTCGGCCTGTTCATGGCCTGGATCCCGGTGCCTTTTCAGATGTTGCTGGCCGCAGGTGGCGCCATCGCCTGCCGGGCCAATCTGCCGCTGGCGGTGGCGCTGTGCTGGGTCGCCAATCCCGTCACCATGCCCCCCATGTTCTATGGCGCCTACAAGCTCGGTTGCCTGCTGCTGGGGAGCCCCTCCCAGGATATCGACATCGAATTCAGCTGGCACTGGCTGAGCTCCGTCTTCGAGACGGTGGCGCCGCCGCTGCTGCTTGGCGCTCTTGTGCTGGCGTGCGTCAGTGCGCTGTGCGGCTACCTCGCGACCCGTCTGCTGTGGCGGCTGAGCGTGGTGCGCCGGTGGCGTCAGCGCTGGAGAGCCCTGGCATGAACCTCTCCCGCTTCAAGCTGGATCCTGACTCCCTGCGCAAGCAAAAATGGTTCGCCCTGTTCGGCGAGCGGCTGTTTGCCCCGGCGCTGTGGCAGGGCGGCCGCCGGGCGCTCTGCGGCGCCGTCGCGGCCGGGCTGTTCGCCAGCTGGGTTCCGATGCCCATGCACTCCCTCGTCGCGGTCGTGCTGGCACTCGCCTTCGGGTTCAACCTGCCGCTGGCCCTGCTGGCGGTCTGGTTCAACAACCCGCTGACCCTGCCCTTCATGTATCTGTGGGCCTATCGCACCGGCTGCCTGGTGCTGCACCAGACCCCGGAGCCCTTCCACCTCACCTGGTCTCTGCATTGGCTGGAGCACGAAGCGGCCACCCTGGTCCCTCCCTTCCTGCTCGGCAGCCTGCTGCTGGCGATGCTGACCGCCGCCACCGGCGCCCTGCTCACCCTGCTGCTGTTGCAACTGGCCAGGCTGGTCAAGCGTCGCTCCCACACTCCCTAAGTCATTGACTCATCACGGGGATGGTAAGCTCTGAGCCTGCGCTGGCTGCGTGCCCGGCTTGCCATCGTTTGACTCAACCACCACACTCCTTGTAGCCCTCTGTGCCCTTAGCACCATCAGCATCATCCATTCGAGACAAGGAGCCCACCATGGCCGAACCGCTGATCCTCGCCTATGCCAATGGCCGTCCCATCTCCCTGCTACCCGCCCTCGCCAATCGCCACGGTCTCATCACGGGCGCCACGGGCACGGGCAAGACAGTCACGCTGCAGGTGATGGCGGAGGGCTTCTCCCGCCTGGGGGTACCGGTCTTTCTGGCCGATGTGAAAGGGGATCTCGCGGGTCTGGGGGCCGCAGGCACCCCTTCCTCCAAGCTGGATGCCCGCCTCGCCCAGCTCGGCATTGCGGCGCCCGCCTTTGCCCCCTGCCCCACCCTGTGCTGGGATCTGTTTGCCGAACAGGGCCACCCGGTGCGGGCCACCGTCTCCGACATGGGCCCCCTGCTGCTGGCCCGGCTGCTCGGCCTGAACGATACCCAGAGCGGGGTGCTGGAGCTGGTGTTCAAGGTGGCGGACGACGAGGGTCTGCTGCTGCTCGATCTGAAAGACTTGCGCGCCATGGTGCAATTCGTGGGAGAGAACGCCAAGTTCCTCACCACCCGCTACGGCAACGTGTCCACCGCCTCCGTCGGCGCCATACTGCGCAATCTGCTCACCCTGGAGAGCGCGGGGGGCGATCACTTCTTCGGCGAGCCCATGCTGGATATCCAGGACTTGTTGCAGACCGATCAGGTCGGCCACGGCCATGTCAATGTGCTGGCGGCGGCCAGGCTGACCCAATCCAGCCGGCTCTATGCCTGCTTCCTGCTCTGGCTGTTGTCCGAGTTGTTCGAGCAGTTGCCCGAGGTGGGCGATCCGGAGAAGCCCGTACTGGTGTTCTTCTTCGACGAGGCCCACCTGCTGTTCAACGACGCCCCCAAGGCGCTGCTGGAGAAGATCGAGCTGGTGGTGCGCCTCATCCGCTCCAAGGGGGTCGGCATCTACTTCGTGACCCAGAGCCCGGCCGATATCCCGGACAGCGTGCTGGGGCAGCTCGGCAACCGGGTGCAGCATGCCCTGCGCGCCTTCACCCCGAGCGATCAGAAGGCGGTGCGGATCGCCGCCAACACCCTGAGGGCCAACCCGGCATTCGACGCGGCCGGCGTCATCACCGAACTCGGAGTAGGCGAGGCCCTCGTCTCCCTGCTTGATGAGAAGGGTCGCCCCAGCGTGGTGGAGCGCGCCTTTATCGCGCCGCCAGCCAGCCGGATCGGGCCGCTGAATGACATTGAGCGTCAGGCCCTGATCCGGGGCTCCCTGCTCTACGGCAGCTATGAGGTCAGGGAGGATCGCGACTCCGCCTTCGAGCGCCTCAACGGTCAGGCAGAAACCAAAGACCAGGGCGTGGCGCAGGAGAAGCCGACCATGGCCCCCGCCCAGGCCGACGCCCCCGCCGAGGGGGGACTGCTCGATGCCCTCAACGACATGCTGTTTGGCCGCACCGGTCCCCGTGGTGGCCAGCATGACGGCGTGGTGCAGACCGCCGCCAAGAGCGTGGCCCGCACCCTGGGCAACGAGGTGGGGCGCCAGCTGATCCGCGGGGTGCTTGGCTCCCTGCTGGGAGGCAAGAGTCGGCGCTGAGCCGCGCAGACAGACGAACATAAAAAAGCCCGCCAAATCTGGCGGGCTTTTTACGCTGTCGAGTCTGTGATCATCCAAGTGGGGATCACCTCAAGCCGATCTCACGGCACCTTGCGGTGACCTCGCCGAGGGGAGCCATATCGAACGGGGATGCCCTTCCTACGGTGCTTACAGCACCTTGGCGATGGCGTCACACAGCGGATCTATGTTGGCGCGGGTGATCCCGGCCACGCTGATCCGGCCGGAGCCGACGATGTAGATGGCGAACTCGCTCTTGAGGCGTTCCACCTGATCCTTGGAGAGACCGGAGAAGGAGAACATACCGTTCTGCTCGCGGATGAAGCCGAAGTCCTGGTTCACCCCGAGGGCCGCCAGCTTCTCCACCAGCAGCTCGCGCATCTCGCGGATCCGTACCCGCATGGCGGTCACTTCTTCCACCCACTCGGCATAGAGGGCCGGATCGCTGACGATGGCGGTCACCACGGCGGCGCCGTGTGACGGCGGGTTGGAGTAGTTGGCGCGAATGACGGTCTTCACCTGGGTGAAGGCGACATCGGCCACGGCCTTGCTCGCGCTGACCAGGGTGAAGGCCCCAACCCGCTCGTTATAGAGGCCGAAGTTCTTGGAGAAGGAGCTCGCCACCAGCAGCTCGTCGTGGCAGGCGGCGAAGATGCGCAGACCCTCGGCATCTTCCTCGATGCCACGGGCAAAGCCCTGATAGGCGAAGTCAAACAGCGGCAACCAGCCTGCGGCCGCGCTCTGTTTGGCCAGGGCCTGCCACTGCTCGGTGGTGGGATCGATACCGGTCGGGTTGTGGCAGCAGCCGTGCAGCAGCACCAGATCCCCGGGTTGCACCTCGGAGAGGGACGCCTGCATGGCGGCAAAGTCCAGCCCCTTGGTGGCGGCATCGTAATACTTGTACCACTTCACGGTGAGGCCGGCGGACTGGAACACGCTGACGTGGTTGGCCCAGGTGGGATCGGAGATCCAGATGGTGTTGGCCAGGCCATTGCGCACCACGAACTCGGCGGCGATGCGCAGGGCACCTGTGCCACCCGGCGCTTGCGCCGTCTTGGCGCGGCCGCTGGCGACCAGCGCAGAGTCTTGCCCGAACAAGAGTTGCTGCACGATACGACCGTATTCGATGTTGCCCTCGATGCCGAGGTAGTTCTTGGTCTTCTCGTCGTTGAGCAGCTTCTGCTCTGCTTTCTTGACGCAGTGAAGGATGGGGGTGGCGCCGGTCTCATCCTTGTAGATCCCGACCCCCAGATTGATCTTGTGGCTACGAGTATCGGCACGGAAAGCTTCGGTCAGGCCCAGGATAGGATCCGCTGGGGCGGCAACAACCTTTTCAAACATGGTAGTCCCTGTATTCCATTGAATGTGTGGGGTGTCAGGCGCTTTTTTGAAACAAAAAGCAGCAAACGAAAAGCGGCGGACAAAAACGCCAGATTGGCAAGCGCTCCGTCAACTCTTTATACCATCGCCTTCAATAGGGGAAAACCGCTTTTTCGAGAGGGTCTGTGGCCATGTCAGCCAACGGCGTGCCAGTCGGGTGCCAGGGCGCACGCCTCGGCCGACAAACCACGGTTTGATTCAACCAGATCGCTGCAAAGTGCCAACAATGGCCGCGGGATCCGGCTAGGCTCCCAGGGGCGAGAGCCTAGCAAGGGAGTGGCATAGGCCGCCTTGATGGGGGCAAGCACCCGCGGCAGCCACCAGCTGGGCGGGCGGCCCAGTCGCTGGGCCAGCACCTGCACCCTGTCCACGCCGGCGGGATCCAGGGCGGTGAGATGGCTCCAGAGGGTGTGGGGCGGCAGCGCGGCGATCAAGGATTGCAGGGCACCGGGCTCCAGCGCCGGGGCCCAGACCAGCAGGGCATCTTCAGGCAGTGCCAGCTCGGTGAAGGTACCGACGGAATCTGTGCTGATCACCCGCTGGATGCCCCCCTCTCCCCACAGGATCTTGCCAAGCCCCGCCAGGGTGTGCGCAGGCAACGCCACCTCCCCCAGGGTCTGCAGCCAGGGCGTCGCATCGAGCAGGGTGCCGCCGCTGAAGAACAGGCTGAAAGGGCGAGCTGCACGCAGCCTGAGCGACTGATCGCCGCACAACCTGATGCCCTTGTCTTCAAAGTTGATTTGCTCAACGGGGCTGAACGCCCCCTCGCCTTTGCGATAGAGCGCCGCCAACACCCGCTCGTTGACCCGCTCTCCCAGCTGCCAACCCTGAGCCTGCAACCACTCCTCCGGCTCAGGGGGCGTGCAGCTCATCTCCGCCAGCATCAGCTCGCGGGTGAGGTAGCGACGGCCGGCCGGGGTCAGTTCATAGCGATGATTACCAAGGGTGATCAGCAGCTGGTTGTCCCTGAGCATGCCGATCAGCGGCTGCCACTGGCGGCCACGAAGAGCCAGCGGGGCCTCGGTCAGCAGTTGCCGGGCCAGAGCCTGCCATTCGGGGTGACTGAAATCGATCAAACGCATCCTTCCCTGTGGGTCGACCATCTTTCAACGAATTGAATAATCTAGCGATTTGTGGGAAGCGAGCCAAGGATAAAAAAGAGACAACGTGAACTGGCGCAGGGGGAATAGCGGGATAAACGAGGCCACAGGACCGCGGACAACAGATAAAACAAAACGGCCAAGCAAGCTTGGCCGTTTATCCACTAACTCAGTGCCAGGACTGGATTAGAAGTTGTATTGCAGAGCAACAGTGAACTCGTCGTCCAGGTCGTCGATACCCTGGATTTTGTACTCGGTGTACGCCTTCAGCTTGGAAGTGAAGTTGTACTGAACACCCAGCAGAGTTTCGTCAACTTGGTCTTCGTAGGAAGAACCGGCCAGCTTGTCCTTGCCTTCCTTGAAGTTGTAGCCAGCCAGGAAGGTCCAGGCGTCTACGTTGTAGGAGGCAGCCAGCTCGTAACCGTGGCCCTTGCCGCCGTTACCGTTGGCGTCATTGCTGATCTCGCCTTCGGTGTACACACCGGCGAAGTAGAAGCCGTTGATGGCGTAGTGTGCGCCCAGAGCCCACTCGTTCTTGTCACCGGAATCACCGTTCAGCTTGTTCTCCAGGTCGGAGTAAGCATAACCGGCGTTCAGGCCCAGACCGAAGTCGAAGTCATAACCGGCAGCAACTGCATAGCCGTAGTTACGCTTCAGGTTGGGGAACACGGTGCTGACGCTGTCGCCACCGACGTCAGAAACGATGACAGCGGTGTCGTCGTTGGTCTGATAGGACAGCTTGCCCTTGAAGCCCTGGTAGCTGTTGGAGTAGATGATCTGGCCTTCTTGACGACCGTCGTAGTAGTTACCAGCGTCACCCCATTCGTTGAAGATATCGGTCGGCTCCAGCACGTCGTAGAACGCGGTGTCGGTCTGGCCGAAGATGATCTTGCCGTACTGGGTACCGTCGAAACCAACATAGATGTGACGAGCCTTGAAGGTGTCGCTGTCAGAATCGTTGTTGTTGGAGTTCTCGGAGGCAACTTGCCACTCGGTCTTGGCGATACCAGACCAGGTGTTGTTCAGGGCAACTTTACCGGACCAACCCAGACGGGAGGTACCGATCAGCTCTGCATCAGCATCATTGTGGTCGGTGTAGTAGTTAGCCTGAACACGGCCGTAGATATCAAAAGAGGTGCCGTCTTTGTCATAAACGACCGCAGCGTTAGCAGCAGAAGCGAACAGAGCCGGGATTGCGATTGCCAGAATTGTCTTTTTCATAGTTGTTTCCAATGCCTACTGTAATTAAACACTAAGTCCTTGTTATTCCCTGTGTTAGCGATGTTCTTTGCATCACTATGGCGCCGAGACTATCACCGGGTTTTCCAATCCGCAATGAAAAAACTTTGAACTTTTTGCGAAAAGCATAGTCATAGCGAAAATTTTGTGAGCTGACTCTCACAATATTTGCCCCCTCAGGGAAAACGTTTACAGCGATAGTCTCTGCTTTAATCGCTACTTTATGGTGGTTTATTGCACCGCAATGAGTCCGCATACTATAAGTGCAATGTCCGGGCATCGGAGCCTGCCTCCGCTTGCCTCGACCCCACCCGTCGGTTGCGGGTATCCTGTGTTCATTCACCTCCGATAGGGTCACACCTCATTCATGCTATCTACTCGCCTCAAAACCACCATTCGCAATACCTATCGCCAGATTGCCGATGGCTTACCCGGTTTTGTGCCGCGCAAGGAGCAGAATTTTCTGGTGGCCGAAATCGCCAAGACCCTGACCGGTGAATACGACCGGGCCCGCCGCATTCTGGTGGCCGAGGCGGGCACCGGCATCGGTAAATCCCTCTCCTATGCCCAGGGCGCCATCCCGGTGGCGCGCCTCACCCAGAAAAAACTGGTGATCTCCACCGCCACCGTCGCCCTGCAGGAGCAGTTGATCCACAAGGACCTGCCGTTCTATCACCGCCACAGCGAGCTGCCGTTTCGTTTTATGCTGGTCAAGGGGCGCCAGCGCTACTGTTGCGAGCATCTGCTGGAGCAGGCCGCGAGCGGCGTTGAGATGGCCAACTTCGAGCTGGATTTCGGCTCTTTGAGCAAGCACAAGCCCTCGGATGCCGACAAGGAGCGCTATCAAGCGCTGTGGCAGGCCTACACGGACGGGAAGTGGGACGGGGATCGGGACAACTGGCCCAAGCCCATCCCGGACCTGTGCTGGGAGCGGATTGCCGCCGATCGCCACAGCTGCAACAAGGCGCTGAGCCACCACCAGCACTGCCCCTTCCACCGCGCCCGCAACGACATGGACGCCGCCGATGTGCTGGTGGTCAACCACGCCCTGTTGCTGTCGGATCTCACCATGGGGGGTGGCATCATACTGCCGCCCCCGGACGAGTGCATTTACGTGCTGGATGAAGCCCATCACCTGCCCACCATAGCGCGGGATCACGGCGCGGCCTCGGCCAGTGTGAAGGGTTCCCGTCGCTGGCTGGAGAAGCTGGTGCAGAGTGCCGGCAAGCTGGCCCGGGCCCTCAACAAGGAGAGCCTGCTCGATCCCCAGCTCAAACTGCAGGATGCCCTGGCCTCTCTGCAACCGGACCTCAAGGCGCTGGAGCAGTGGCTCGCTGGCAATGAGCAGCTGTTTGGCCGCGAGCAGCACCACAGATTTGCCGACGGCGTGCTGCCCGACCCGCTGCCCATGCTGGCGGAAAATCTGAAAGAGGCGAGCAAGAAGGCGCTGCGCGCACTGGACAGGATGCAGGGTGCCATCGGCGAGGCCCTCAAAGACGGCGAAATCCGTCGCAAGGAGGCCGAACCCCTGCTGGCGGAGAGCGGTTTTCACCTGCAGCGGCTGGAGAGCTTCTGTGCCCTGTGGGAGATGCTGAGCCGCCACGTGCCGACCGGCAAGACGCCGATGGCGCGCTGGATGGTCAAGGGGGAGGATGGGGACATCTGGCTGCACGCCTCCCCCATCGAGGTGGGTTATCTGCTGGAGGAGTGGCTCTGGTCGAGGTGCCTCGGTGCCGTGCTGGTGTCGGCCACCCTCACCGCCCTCTCCTCCTTCAGCTATTTCCGCCATCAGGTGGGGCTGAAAGAACACGACGGTACCCGCTATCTGCGCCTGCGCTCCCCCTTCGAGTACCACAAGGCGGAGCTCTATCTGCCCAAGATGACCCACGAGCCGAGCGCCCCCGCCTTTACCCAGGAACTGGTCGATACCCTGCCCCGTCTGCTGGCGGGCAAGGAGGCAAGCCTGGTGCTGTTCTCCTCCTACCGGCAGATGAACGAGGTGGCGCAAGGGCTGCGGGCCAAGGGGCTCTCCCTGCTGGTACAGGGGGAAGCATCCCGCAGCGCCCTGCTGACACTGCACAAGCAGAAGTGCGACGGCGGCCAGGCCAGCATCCTCTTTGGCACCGGCAGCTTCTCCGAGGGGCTGGACCTGCCCGGCCACTACCTCACCAACCTGGTGATCACCAAGCTGCCGTTCGCGGTGCCGAACTCCCCGGTGGAGGAAGCCACCGCCGAGTGGATCGAGCAGCGCGGCGGCAACCCCTTCCTGCAACTGACGGTGCCGGAAGCGTCCCGCAAGCTCATCCAGGCCTGCGGCCGCCTCATCCGCAAGGAAGCCGATCGGGGCAGGGTCACCATACTCGACCGGCGCCTGCTCACCAAACGCTATGGCAAGGGGCTGCTCGACGCCCTGCCTCCCTTCACCCGACGGATCGAATAAGCCGTACGATCGACTGGCGACGGGCAACTTGAAGATAAAAAACGCGAAAATCCCCGGCGGGAACGCCATAAACGGCTATTGCCGCCCTGTGGCAAACCTGTAAAAATGAGCCCCTATTTTTCAGTGGGCACTTGCCTGACTGTTCAAGGAGATGAAATGAAACTGACTGTTCTGGTGCCGGCCCTGGCTGGTCTGTTGTGGGCAGGTAGCGCCCTGGCTGTTAGCCAACTGGAAATAAGCAATCCCTACGTCACTCAGCTGATCGATGGTGAGTCCATCAATCCCAAGCTGCTCGACAAGACCAGCAGCTTCCCCATCAGTGCCGGCAAGCACCAGCTGGTGGTGGCCTTCGAAGGTAACTACTCCAACCGCAACGACATCAAGCTGGTGACCGCCGAGCCGCTGGTGATCAACTTCACCGCCGCCGACAACCAGACCCTGGTGCTGGACTACAAGAAGCCACGCAACGAGAGCGAAGCCAAGCTGTTCGTCCAGGATCAGAAAGTGGTCCTCAAAGACAAGGCCAGCGGCAAGGTGCTGGAGAGCGAGCAATTCGTGCTGCCGAAAGTGGAAGGCTTCCAGCTGACCCGCGACTACCAGCAGGAGCTGCTGAAAATAGGCAAGGCCTTCAATCAGCCTGCCGCCGTTGCCGTCTCCAGCGCCGCCGTGATGGCCGCCACCAGCGCCCCGGTCGCAGCAGCCCCAAGCAAGGCCCAGAGCAATCCGGAAGCCCTGACCCAGCTGCAAAACTGGTACAACAAGGCCGATGCGGAAACCCGCAAAGCCTTCCAGATCTGGGTGATCCAGCAGCAGTAATGGCGTCTTCATGCCAGCAAACAAGGGGAGCCAGGCTCCCCTTCTTCATATCCGCCCCCGCCTGACCCTATGTCCCTTCGCATCTTTCACCACGCCACTTACTCCGCCCTGACGCTGCCCGAGCGCCACCGCTTTCCGCTGGCCAAGTATCAGGCGCTCTACCAGAGACTCCTGGCGCTAGGGTATCCGCTGGAGGAGGCCCGCCCCGCCAGCCATGAACAGCTGGTGCGGGTCCACGATGCCGACTATGTGCAGGCGGCCCTGGCCGGTCGGCTCGACGAGCAGGCCATCCGCCGGCTCGGTTTTCCCTGGTCGCCGCGGCTGGTCGAGCGCACCCTGCACTCGGTCGGAGCCACTATCGCCGCCAGTCGTCACGCCCTCGAGCAAGGCTGCGGCCTGCAGATCTCCGGCGGCTATCACCATGCCCACAGGGCGCATGGCAGCGGCTTTTGCCTGTTCAACGATCTGGTGATCGCGGCCCGGGCCTGCCTGGACGAGGGACGCTGCGAGCGGGTGCTGATCGTGGATCTCGACGTCCATCAGGGGGATGGCAGCGCCGCACTGTGCGCCGGCAGCCGTGACATCATCACCCTCTCCCTGCACGGCGAGCACAATTTCCCCCGCGACAAACCGGCCTCCCACCTGGACTTAGCCCTGCCAAGCGGCATGCAGGACGATGCCTACCTCGACACCCTGGCCCAGGCGCTGTCACTGGCGCTGCGCCTGTACGGCCCGGATCTCATCCTCTATCAGGCCGGGGTCGATGTGCATCAGGCCGATGATCTCGGCTATCTCGCCCTGAGCGATGCCGGGGTGCGCCAGCGGGACGCCATGGTATTCGACTGCGCGTGGCAGCAGGGCCTACCCATCGCCGCCGTGCCGGGGGGCGGTTACCGGCGCGACTGGCCGCAGCTGATCCCGCTGCACCTGTCACTGTTTGAGGAAGCCCGGCGCCGCTTTTGCTAGCCCCTTACGCCGCGCCGTTGAGAGAATATGATTTCCCAATTTTCAATTTCCAAAAAGAAGAGGCGACCCAGGGTCGCCTCTTCTTTATATAAAACACAGTAGTGATGTCCTGAGCCTATCAACATGGACAAGGGTGACCAGTGAGTGGCTTTATTCGTTGTTCATTGGTGGCCGTCAGGCATGGGCCACCGGCGTCGGATGCTCGCCCATTTTACGCAGCAGCATCAGCAGATAGATAAACGACACACAGGCGATCATGACAAACAGCAGATTATCCGAGTAATGCTGCATCAGCAGTGCAGTATAGGTCGGGCCAAGCAAGCTGCCAATGGTGTAGCTCAGCAGCAGCGCCTGATTCATCGCCACCAGTTGATGCTGCTCGACCTTCTCGCAGGCCCAGGCCATGGCAACCGGATAGAGCGTGAAGCCGGCGGCGCCAAGGATGAAGAGCGCCGGGCCCATGGCCGCGTTGCCGAGCATCGCCAGAGAGCCCAGGATCACGACAGATACCTGTACCCGCAGCACCTGCAATCGCCCGAAGCGATCTGCCAGGCGACCGATGGGCCACTGTCCCAGGATGCCAGCGCTCACCATCACCGCCATCCAGAAGCCAATGCCGGCATCACTCACTCCCTGATGGTTCAGATAGAGTGGCATCAACCCATACAGCGATCCCAGTACGATACCGGAGATGATGCAGCCGTTGACACCGAGACGGGCCTGACGCAGGCGCAGCATAGGCCACACCAAGGTTGTTGCCTGATGTTCGCCACGTTCGTGAACGATGTGAGTGAACAGCAGCGGCAGGATCGCGGCCAATACCAGGCCAGTCACCCAGGGCAGCACATCCATCAGACCGGTCGGCAGCTTGCTGACCAAGAGTTGCCCCAGCACAGTGCCCACGTAATAGACCATCATGTAGGCGGCGAGCAGGCGCCCCCGATTGCGCGCGTTGCCGCTGCACATCAGCGCACTCTCAACCACCACCCAGATCATGGCGCAGCCGACGCCTGCGATGAATCGCCAGATAAGCCAGCTCCAGAACCCAAAGGTGACGCCTAACCCGACACAACCGACGGCAAATATCAGGGACGCCAGGTAGTAGCTGCGATTAAACCCGACGCGTTTGATCAGCGCCCCCGCCAGCAGGGTCCCCAGCAGGTTGCCGCTGAAATAGGAGGATCCGACCATGCCCACCTGCCAGGTCGGCAGATTGTCATGGGCAAGCCAGAGCGGTACCAGGGTATTCAACACCGCGATGGCCAGGGTCAACAGCAGCAGGCCACAGAGCAATAACAGCACTGGCCGGGAGTATGTGGTCATGGGTGAAACCCTGAGGAGAGTCAAAATGCGAGCGCATCATGCCACTGCCAAATCCATTGTCAATCGGCACTGAACGAGCGGCAGCCAGGTTTTGCCCCGGCCCGGCCATTAGCGTCATAACAGAAGAGGCGACCCTGGGGCCGCCTCTTCATACCTGACACAATATCGGCTATTTCTGACGCTTCTTGGCGTACTTGCGGCGGGCGCGCGCCTGGCGCTCCTCTTCCCGCTCGGCCTTCTCCTTGGCCTTCTCCTCAGCCTCTTCTGCTGCCGCAACTATCTCGGCGCTCACCATCTCCGGGGTCTCCAGGGAGATGCGACCGAGCAGGCCGGAGCGGAACTCGTTGACCAGGATCTCGGACGCCTTGTGCAGATCGGCCAGGCCCCCTTTGCGCACGAAGGCGCGCTGACGGGCGATCATCTCCAGCAGCTCGATCTCGGTCTCCGGCAGATCCGCAATCTGGTAGCGCTCCTTGATGCGCTCCGGATAGGCCTTGATGAAGTAATCGGCGGCGAACATGGCGATGTCGGCGTAATCGAACACAGTGTCTTTGATGGCGGCGGTGATCGCCAACCGGTAACCGCAGGAGGGCGGGTTCAGCTTGGGCCACAGGAAGCCCGGGGTATCGGTCAGGATGACGTTGTTGTCGAGCTTGATCCGCTGCTGGGACTTGGTCACCCCCGCCTCGTTGCCGGTGCGGGCTATGGTGCGCCCGGCCAGGGTGTTGATCAGGGTGGACTTGCCCACGTTGGGGATGCCCATGATCATGGCCCGCACGCCGCGCAGGTCGAAGTTACGCTCCGGCAGCATCTCGTGGCACAGGGCCAGCAGGTTCTTGATCTTCTCAGGCTCCTGCTGGGTCAGGGGCAACGCCTTGATCCCCTTCTCTTTCTCCATGTGCGCCACCCACAGCTCGGTGATCGCCGGATCGGCGAGATCCGCCTTGTTCAGCACCTTGATCACCGGGGTATCGCCACGCAGCTCGGGCACCAGTGGGTTTTCGCTGGAGAAAGGGATGCGGGCATCGAGCATCTCGATGATGACATCGACCTGGGGCATGACCTCGGCAATCTCTTTGCGGGCCTTGTGCATGTGGCCGGGGAACCAGTTGATGGACATATCCGTTACTCTCTAAAAGGGGCTGCGGGCGCGCTGTGGCGGCTGGAGCGGACGTCGGGCGTCGCAAGGGGGCGCATTTTACCTGCTGGAGCCCCAATTTGACAGGCCATTCTAGCCCGTGGCACGGGAACCACCAAGCCGGCGGTCGGGTCGGGTCCGGGGTGTCGACCGCCAGGGTGCCCACATAATTAAGTGATTGATACAACATCACATTTAAATCCCGCCTTCACCGTATTGTCATCCACATTCACTAAAAGTGTCATCTGATCCCTCTAGGCTTCGCTCAGGTTTTACAAGGAGCGAACCCCAATGAGAAAAATGGCAGGACTTGCATTGATGATCGGCGCCGCCCTGGCCGCCGGCTGCAACTCCACAAATGACAGCACCACCCCCGAGCCCAGCGCCAAGAACGTGATCTTCTTCCTCGGCGATGGCATGGGCCTCAACACGTTGACCGCGGCCCGCATCTACGGCGTCGGTGAAGAGGGCAGTCTCACCATAGATACCCTGCCCCAGACGGCCTTCATCAAGACCTTCTCCCACGACTCCCAGGTCACCGACTCGGCCCCTTCCATGGCCGCCTACATGACCGGGGTCAAGAGCAACAACGGCGTCATCAGCATGGACAGTGATGCCACCCAGGAGAGCGACTGCAGCCAGAGCGCCGGCAAGCCGGTCACCACCTTGCTGGAGCTGGCCAAGGCCGACGGCCGCGGCACCGGCGTGGTCACCAGCACCCGGGTCACTCACGCCACCCCGGCCGCCACCTATGCCCACATCTGCAACCGGGATCTGGAGGCGGACATCGCCGCCCAGCTGGTGCCGGGCGGTGCCGGCTACAACGGCGCCCTGAAAGAGGGGCTGGACGTGGTGCTGGGGGGTGGCAGCAGCTTCTTCCTGCCAGCGGCCGATAAGGGCAAGCGGGAGGATGGCCGCAACCTCATCGACGAGATGCAGGCCAAGGGCTACCAGTTTGCCAGCACCCTGGATCAGCTGAACCAGGCCGATGCCGGCAAGCCGCTACTGGGACTGTTTGGCTCTAGCCACATGAAATACGACCTGGACAGACCGGCCAGCGAGCCGTCCCTTGCCCAGATGACCCTGGCCGCCATCAAGCAGCTCAAGGACAAGGAGAAGGGTTACTTCCTGATGGTGGAAGGGGGCCGCATCGATCACGCCCTGCACGACACCAACGCCAAGCGCGCCCTGCAGGATACCCTTGCCTTCGACGACGCCATCAAGGCCGCCATCGACGAGGTGAAGAAGACCGACCCCGAGCTGAAGAACACCCTGATCGTGGTCACCGCCGACCATGACCATACGCTGGTGCTCAACGGTTATGCCAAGCGCACCGGCAAGACCACCGCCGACAACCCGGGCGTGCTCGGGCTGGTGAAGAACTACGAAACCGGCGAACCGAGCAAGGATGCCGACGGCATGCCCTACACCATCATCGGCTTCGGCAACGGCTACAACCGGGTGGATGGCTCGCGCAGCAGCGTGGCCGCGCTGGACGATGCCACCGTCTCGGCCGACGACTATCACCAGGAGGTGGTGGTCAAGGTGGGTGACATAGGCAACGAAACCCATGGCGGCACCGACGTCTTCCTCGGCGCCATCGGCCAGGGAGCGGACAGCTTCCACGGCTCTCTCGATAACACCGCCGTGTTCGGCAAGGTCAAAGCTGCGGCCAAGCTGTAAGGAGCATTCCATGAGAACAAGCATGACAACAACCATGAAAAAGACCCTGGTGTGCACCGCCCTGTTCGGTGCCCTGGGTGGCCTGTCCCAGGCCCAGGCCAGCGACGCCAAGAATGTGATCCTGTTTATCGGTGACGGCATGGGCCCCACAGTGCTCACCGCCACCCGGCTGTTCAAGGTGGGGGAAGAGGGCAACCTGGAGATCATGAAGCTGCCCCGCAGCGCCCGCATCAAGACCTTCTCCAACGACGCCCAGACCACGGACTCGGCCCCCTCAATGGCGGCCTACACCACCGGCGTCAAGATGAACAACGAGGTGATCGCCATGAGCAGCGACACCCAGGCCGTTGCCCCGGCTAAGGACATCAACGGCAACAAGGGCATCAACAACTGCACCGGCGACAACGGCACCCCGGTGCCGACCATACTGGAGCTGGCCAAGGCGGCGGGTAAATCGGTCGGTGCCGTCACCACCACAGAGCTGACCCATGCCACCCCGGCCGCCACCTACTCCCACATCTGCCACCGGGACGCGGCCTACGCCATCGCCGAGCAGGCGGTACCGGGCGGTGCCGGCTTCAACACCGCGCTCGGGGACGGGGTCGACGTGCTGATGGGGGGCGGTGCCAATCACTGGACGCCCTACAGCGCCAGCAACAAGGGCGGCCGGGCCGATGGCCGGGATCTGACCGCCGAGCTGAGCGCCCAGGGCTATCAATACGTCACCACCCAGGGCGATCTGGCCAAGGTCAGCAGCGGCAAGGTGCTCGGCCTGTTCAGCGCCAAGTCCCACCTCGACTACGAGTTGGACCGCGTCGCCAAGGGCGCCGCCAATACCCAGCCGTCCCTGTCCGAGATGACCGCCAAGGCGATCGATCTGTTGAGCCAGAACAGCCAGGGCTACTTCCTGATGGTGGAGGGGGGTCGCATCGACCACGCCCTGCACGCCACCAACGCCAAGCGCTCCCTCACCGATGCGGTGGCGCTGGACGAGGCGGTCAAGACGGCGCTAGGCAAGGTGGACCTGAGCGATACCCTGATCGTGGTCACCGCCGATCACGACCACACCATGACCATCAACGGCTACTCCGCCAAGGGCAACAAGGTGCTGGATCTGGTCAAGAACGGCGACGGCACGACCCAGAACGACGTGGATGGCAAGCCCTTCACCACCCTGGTATTCGGCAACGGTCCCAACCGCGCCGACGTGCGCCCCACCCTCACCAGCGATCAGGTGATGGCGGACGACTACCTGCAGGAGACCGGCGTCAAGCTCGGCGCCGAGACCCATGGCGGCGGCGATGTGATGCTGTTTGCCGATGGCGCGGGCAGCGACCGCTTCAAGGGCACCTTGGACAACACCAAGGTGTTCGGCAAACTGCGGGAGGCGCTCGGCCTGTAAGTGGCAGGGGCCCGCACGGGCCCCTGCTCTTTCGAGCGACAGATGATGAGAAGACTCTTGCTCCCCTTGCTGCTACTCGGCAGCACCCTCTTTACGCAGGCGTGGGCCGACGAGGCGCCGGATCTCGCCGCCCGCATCAGTTATCAGGACAGCGTCACCGGCAGCGACGGCATAGCCCGAGCGAACCAGTGGCAGGAAAAGTGGATGCGGGTCGGCAACCAGGTGTGGAGCCAGCGGCTGATCCCGCTGCCCCTGGCCCGCGCCTACCACGCCAGCCACGACGCCAACCCCGGCCACAAGCACTTCACCCACCAGATGGCGGCCCGCTGGGTCAGCCGCGCCAAGGATGGCGAGCTGCAGCTGCGCTACGCGGATGCCTGGCACAATCAGCTGGTCGAGGTGCCCGCCGAGGAGTATGGCCAGGTCGCCTTCAAGCCCGACTGGACGCGCATTCGCCATCTCGTGGATCCGGCCCTGCTGGCGGGGATGACCCCCCTCGATGAGGCGGCGCCCGATCAGGCGCGCTGGTACGAGAAGCGAGAGGGCAAGCAACGCACCCGCATCCTCTGGTCAAACCAATGGCAGATCCCCCTGGTGGTGGAGTCCGCGAGCCTGGACGGCTATCGCAGCTACCGCATGACGCTGACCCTCAAGCCGCTGCCCAAGCAGTTGCCCTGGCAGCAGTTGGACGGCTACCAGACCCTGGACCTGCGCGACTTCTTCGACTGAGGGCGCCCCCGCCACGGGAGGCGCTCACTTTACGGGCAGAGATGGTACACTTCGCGTACTCATCCTTGTCCCGGTCCGTTATGCGCATTTCCGTCTTGCTGCTTGCCTTCTGTGCCCTCTGGCTGACCACGGAGTCAGCCCACGCCGTGGTGATCATCGCGGCCGAGGTGCCCCCCTTCGTCATTCGCTCCTACCAGGGCGCCCCGAGCGGCATGGCCATCGAGGTGCTGGAGGAGGCGGCCCGCCGCCTGGATGAACCCCTGACCTTCGAGTTGATGCCGATGGCCCGCGCCCTCATCCAGACCCGCCACCGGCCTGACGTGCTGCTGTTGCCGCCGGTGCGCAGCCCCCAGCGCGAGTCTCAATTTCTCTGGATAACCCCCCTGCTGGACGAGGCCTTCGTGCTGGTCAGCCACCGCCAGCATCATCCCGCCCCGCTCACCATCGAGGATCTGCCCGCGCAGACCATAGGGGTGATGCGCGGCTCCTATGGCCAGAGCCTGATCCAGTCCATCGCCGAGACCAGGGTGGAGCCGGTGGCGGCGGAGGCCAACAACGCCAACAAGCTGGCGCTGGGCCGCATCCAGGGCTGGGCCGTGGCCTGGAACACCGCCCGCTATACCCAGCAGCAGGCCGGCTTGCCGCTGACCAGCCTGGTGCGCGGCGAGACCCTGCAGCGCACGGCCATCTACCTTGCCGCCCACCCCGACTTCCCGCCCAAGGAGGCAGCGCGCTGGCGCAAGGCGATCCAGGCCATGCGCCGGGACGGCAGCCTGGCCAACATCATCAAGCAGTACGATTATCAGGCGCCCTGAGCCCTCGGCCGGGGCAATTGCCAAAGCCGTCCAGAATGGTTATGGTATCCACATGAAAGCGCTCATGATTTTTTCAAGTCTGCTCACACCCCATTGAGCCCCCGCCCTCGCCCCTGACCGCGAGTCGTTCGGGGGCACCGCCTGTGCGATCTCTTTACAACTTCTGACTTTTTCGACCGACCAGCCTGCCCGCCATCCTGGTCCTGTCCGCCATTGATAAGGAATGCCCTATGAAACAACCTCATCTCGTGATCTCCAGCCTGGATCTGGATCGCATCGAACAGTTGCTCGGCAACCATCCCCAGCACCTGGCCCTGCAAGAGGAGCTGGATCGCGCCGAGATCCGCGAGCCCGCCGACATGCCGCCGGACGTGGTGACCATGAACAGCACGGTGCGCTTCAAGATGCAAAACAGCGGCTCCGAGTTCTGCCTGACCCTGGTCTATCCGAAGGATGCCCAAGGGGACGAATCCAAGATCTCGGTGCTGGCACCGGTCGGCAGCGCCCTGCTGGGCCTGAAGGTGGGTGACAGCATCGCCTGGCCAGGTCCCGCCGGTCGCACCATCCAGGTCGAGATCCTGGAAGTGGTCTACCAGCCGGAGCGGGCGGGCGAGCTGCACCGCTAGTCGCCGCGGACGCGCGTCAGCCTCGGGCGGCGCGTCCCTTGCTGAGCGGCCAGGCGCCTGTCCTCCTGATCCCGATCAAGCTTTGGGTGCACGCCGCCACTTATCTTGGTCACTCTTTGCCCTCCCCCTTGAGCCTGACCTCGGCCACGGGTATCTTGTTGGCCGCGCCAGCACCCTGGCCGCAGATTTCAGGCTGACATCATGATAAAAATTGCCCTCATCGACGATCACCAGATCGTCCGCTCCGGCTTCGCCCAACTGCTCAATCTCGAACCCGATCTGCGGGTCGTTGCCGAATTCGGCAGCGCCGCCGAGGCGCTGGCGGGCCTGCCCGGCAGCGGCGTCCAGCTGTGCGTGTGCGACATCTCCATGCCGGATCAGTCCGGGCTGGAGCTGCTCAAGCGCCTGCCCGCCGGCCTCGCCGTGGTGATGCTGTCGGTGCACGACAGCCCGGCGCTGATCGAGCAGGCGCTGCAGGCGGGGGCCAAGGGCTTTCTCTCCAAGCGCTGCAGCCCGGAGGAGCTGATCGCCGCGGTGCGCACCGCCGCCCACGGCGGCTGCTACCTGACCCCGGACATCGCCCACAAGCTCGCCAGCCACAGCCGGGATCCCCTCACCAACCGGGAGCGGGAAGTAGCGCAGCTACTGGCCCGCGGGCTGGAGGTGAAGGCCATCGCCGAGCAGCTCGGCCTCTCCCCCAAGACGGTGCACGTCCACCGCGCCAACCTGATGGACAAACTCCAGGTCAGCAACAACGTGGAGCTGGCCCACCGCATGCTGGACAGCTGGTGATCCACCGCCTTGCCAGCTATGTCGCCATCTCGCTGGCGGCCTGCTTCATCTTCGCCGCCGGCTGGTTCTGCCTGTGGAGCATCGGCCTGCACCTGGCGGGCGGCCCGGTGCTGGCGGTGCTGCTGTTCCCGTTCGGGCTGCGGCTCGGCTTGCTGCTGCAGAGCCCCCTCGCCTACTGGCCGCCCTTGCTGCTGTGTGAAACCCTGCTGCTCTATTGGCTCGACGGCGAGATAGGCCTGCCAGCCTGGCCGCTGATCCAGGCCGGCACCCTGCTCACCCTGCTGCCGCTGCTCATCGCCCGCCGCCAGCGGGTGCGCAACGACTGGCAGCAGCTGCTGGTGCTGCTGGCCACCGTCACCGCGGCGGCGCTGCTGCAGTCCCTGCTCTGGCACCTGGCCGGGGAGGATGGCCTCACCGCCCTGCTGCTGACCCTGACCGGCGGCCTGACCCTCACCTCCACCTGCATGCTGATCTGGCACTACCTCACCCGTGCCACCTGGGTGCCACTCGGTCCGGCGCTGATCGATCAACCGGTGGACTGGCGCTTTCGCCACCTGATCTGGTACCTGCTGCTGTTCGTGCTCAGCCTCTGGCTGCAGCTCGGCCTGCCGGACTCCCTGGTGCGCTTCACCCCCTTCTGCCTCGCCATCCCCATCATGGCCATGGCCTGGCGCTACGGCTGGCAGGGGGCCCTGCTCGCCACCCTGATGAACACGGTGGCGCTGATGGCGGGCCAGGCCTGGCACGATCACCCGCTGGACCTGCTGCTCTCCCTGCTGGCCCAGAGCCTGACCGGCCTGCTGCTCGGCGCCGGCATCCAGCGCCAGCGCGAGCTGAACCAGGCGCTGACCCGCCAGCTCGCCCACAACCGCCAGCTCACCGAGCGGCTGCTGGAGACAGAGGAGAGCATCCGCAAGGAGGTGGCCCGCGAGCTGCACGACGACATAGGCCAGACCATCACCGCCATCCGCACCCAGGCGGGGATAGTGCGCCGGCTGGCGCCGGACAACCCTGGGGTCGGCCAGAGCAGCGCCCTCATCGATACGTTGTCGCTCGGCATCTATGACGCCGTGCGCGGCCTGCTCGGCCGGCTGCGTCCACGCCAGCTCGACGACATGAGCCTGGAGCAGGCGGTGCAGAGCCTGCTGCGGGAGCTGGAGCTGGAACGCCACGGCATAGTCACCCGGCTCGAATGGCGGCTGGCGGACGAGGATCTCTCCGATGCCCAGCGGGCCACCCTGTTCCGGGTCTGCCAGGAGGGGCTCAACAACGTGGTGAAGCACGCCAACGCCAGCTCTGTCCGTATTAGGGCCCAGCAGCAGGGGGAGCGGTTGCAGCTGCTGCTGGAAGACGATGGCTGCGGCCTGCCCGAGCAGACGGCCCAGGGCTACGGCCTGCTCGGCATCCGCGAGCGGGTGCAGGCGCTGGGGGGCAACCTGCAGCTCTCCTGCCTGCACGGCACCCAGCTGACCCTGAGCCTGCCCAGCCGCAAGCGAGACGAGCCCCATGCGTAACGACCCACTCCGGACGAGCCCAGTACCATGCTGAACTTTATGAAGAGCCGCCCGGCCGCCCCCCTGGTGCGGGATCAGCGCGAGATCGATGCCAGTTATCGCCACTGGCGCCTGCACATCTTGCTGACCATGTATCTGGGCTACGCGGTGTTCTACTTCACCCGCAAGAGCTTCAACTTCGCCATGCCGGACATGCTGGCGAGCGGCATCCTGGACAAGGCCGACATCGGCATGCTGTGGACCCTGTTCTACCTCACCTACGGCTGCTCCAAGTTCTTCTCCGGCATCATCAGCGACAGGGCCAACCCCCGTTACTTTATGGGGCTGGGGCTGATGGCGACCGGGGTCATCAACATACTGTTCGGCCTCTCCTCGTCGCTCTGGCTGTTCGCGGCACTCTGGGTCGCCAACGCCTTCTTCCAGGGCTGGGGCTGGCCCCCCTGCTCCAAGCTGCTGACCAGCTGGTATTCGCGCACCGAGCGCGGCTTCTGGTGGTCGGCCTGGAACACGGCCCACAACGTGGGCGGCGCCCTGATCCCGCTCATCGTCAGCACCATAGCCCTGCAGCATGGCTGGCGCTACGGCATGATAGTGCCGGGGCTCATCGCCATACTGGTCGGGCTGATCCTGTGCTGGCGACTGCGGGATACCCCGAGCACCCTGGGGCTGCCCACGGTCGGCGAGTGGCGAAGCGATGCGCTGGAGATAGCCCAGCAGACCCAGGATGCCGATCTGACGCCGCGCCAGATCCTGCGCAAATACGTGCTCGGCAACCCCTACATCTGGCTGCTGGCCTGCTGCTACGTGCTGGTCTACGTGGTGCGCACCGCCATCAACGACTGGGGCAACCTCTACATGACGGAGCAGCGCGGCTTCAACCTGATGAGCGCCAACTCCGCCATCTCCATGTTCGAGGTGGGGGGCTTTATCGGCGCCCTGGTGGCGGGCTGGGGATCGGACAAGCTGTTCAACGGCAACCGGGGACCGATGAACCTCATCTTCGCGGTGGGGATACTGCTGGCGGTGGGATCGCTCTGGCTGATGCCCTTCTTCAGCTACGTGATGCAGGCGGCCTGCTTCTTCACCATCGGCTTCTTCGTGTTCGGCCCGCAGATGCTGATCGGCATGGCCGCCGCCGAGTGCTCCCACAAGGATTGCGCCGGGGCCGCCACCGGCTTCGTCGGCCTGTTCGCCTACATGGGGGCGGCGCTGGCGGGCTATCCCCTGGCCAAGGTGATGGAGATCTGGCACTGGAACGGCTTCTTCGTGGTGATCTCGGTGGCGGCCGGGGTCTCAGCCCTGTTGCTGCTGCCCTTCCTCAAAGCCCAAGCGCCACGCACCCTCGTCGCCGCGCCGGACTGAGCTGAGCTGGACGGGGCGGCCGGGAGCCCGACCCCGTGGCGGCTGCACTTCTTCAAACTCAAGGCCCAGCGTGCCCTGGCTACCGAGCGAATGTGAATAACGACCCGAGTCAGGCGTTCTGGCAGACCCGGTTCTTGCCGCTGCGCTTGGCCTGATAGAGCGCCCGATCGGCCTGACTGAACAGGGTGTCGAAGTGCCAGCCCTGGGTGCAAGGCGCCAGCCCCAGGCTGGCGGTCACGCCTATGCCATCCAGCGCCAGTGTCGCCACCCCCTGCCGGATCTGCTCGCAACGGGCCTGTTGGGCAGTCGCCTCGACCTGTGGCAGCAGCAACACAAACTCCTCGCCACCGAAGCGGCTCGCCACCAGATCCCGCTGGCCCGCCAGATAAGTCCCCACCGCCGCCAGCACTCTGTCTCCCGCCTCATGGCCGTGGCGATCGTTGATCTGCTTGAAGTCGTCCAGATCCAGCACCACCAGTGCGCCGCGTCTGGATGCCTTGGCGCAGCGCGCCATGAAGCCCCGCCGATTGAGCAGGCCGGTCAGGGGATCCTGGCTGGCCTGCTGGCGCAGTGCCAGGGCCCGGTACTGGGTACAGAGCAACAACACCCCGAAGGTGGAGAGATAGTTGCCCATCAGCATGGAGAGGAAGGGCAGCACGTTGACCGCATGCTGATCCATCAGCACCCGCACCTCGCCGCTGAGCAGGGCCCCCATGCGCACCAGGTTGAAGCCATATAGCAGTATGTTGACCACGGTAAACACCAGCACCGCGGGCAGGTAGGCCGGATAGCCGTGGCGCCAGATGAGCAGGACGATCACCGCCCCCAGCACCATGTAGCTCAAACAGGCCAGCAGCACCCTGGGCGCCATCTCGTCGTTGAACAGCACGCTCCAGCTCAACAACAGCACATAGACCACCATGAACGCCGCGAATGCCCGCCAGCTCGGCGCCTTGTCAAAGAAGCGCTGCAAGGCCAGCGGCATCAGGGCGATGCAAAGGGTGATCAGCAGATTGGCGAGCCAGATCCCCGTCATGTTGGGCATGAAGGCTTGCAGGAAGAACAGGGACTGGGCCGCCAGGGCGCACAGGCTGGACCACCACCAGAGCCCGAGGCCCGGGATCTCCCTGTGGGTCAGCCAGATGATGGAGAGGGTGATGAAACCCAGGGCGTAGCCCCCGAGGGCCATCAGCATCAGGGTGAACACATCCAGTTTGAGCAGTATTGAGGCGTCCATACCCAGGCCTTCCGATGAGGATGGCTGAGTATATTGGAAGCCCATGACAAGACACAGAGGGAGCCATCCTTCCCGATGAAATAATTTTCCGGGTCTCCACCGCCAGGGGAAAGAGGGAGAGAAATTCAACGACGGGTGGCGATAAGCGAGTCCATTTGATTCCCGTTTGTCGGGGAAAAGGGCGCAAAGTGCCCCGCGCAAACTTTTGCACTTGAACCCACGCCATTAGATAGATATGTTGTTTTCATGTGGTTTTATGAGCCAAGCCGCGAGGAAAAAGTCCCACTAACTTATTGAGTCTTCTGGCACAATCAACTTTTGGTACATTTTTCACTCAGCCGACCATTCATAGAATCTCATATGGGGCTTTTGCCCGACCCAAGACAATAATCCTGTCTTGCCTGTTGCCGGATGCAGCAGTCTCTTGTGCCATGGAGTCGCACGGGAGCAGGTTCAAGGCCGAACACACTTTTCGACAGAGACGTCACTTATGATCAAAAAACTCATTCTCTCTACCCTGCTGCTGTGCGGGCTGGCCAACGCCGCTCCCAGCTCTACCCTGGATGCCGTGCTGGAGCGCGGTGTGCTGCGGGTCGGCTTCGATGCCGGCTATCAACCCTTCGAGATGACCAACAAGCAGGGCCAATACATCGGCTTTGACGTGGATCTTGCCAAAATGGTCGCCAAGGAGATGGGGGTCAAGGTGGAATTCGTCAACACCGCCTGGGATGGCATCATCCCGGCCCTCTTGACCGACAAGTTCGACGTCATCATGGGTGGCATGACGGTCACCCCCCAACGCAACCTGCGCGTCAACTTCGCCGACCCCTACATCGTCGTTGGTCAGACCATAGTGCTGCGCAAGGACAAGGCGGGCGAGATCAAGTCCTTCAGCGATCTGAACGATCCCAAGTACAAGATCGCGGTCAAACTCGGCACCACCGGCGAGCAAGCGGTCAAGCGCATGATCCCGAAAGCCACCCTGCTGCAGTTTGAAACCCAAGACGACGCCAAGCTGGAAGTGATCAACGGCAAGGTGGATGCCTTCATCTACGACCTGCCCTACAACGCCATCTTCGCGTCCCAGAACAAGGGCGCCGTGGTGCACCTGGACAAGCCGTTCACCTTCGAACCCCTGGCCTGGGCCATCCGCAAGGGTGATCAGGACACCCTCAACTGGCTGAACAACTACCTGCGCCAAATCAAGGGCGACGGCAGCTACGACCGTCTCTACAAGAAATGGTTTGAGTCCAACACCTGGCTCAACCAGCTGAAATAACCTCTCAAGGGGCGGCTTGCCGCCCCTTCACGCAGATGATCCCCACACAATAACTACAAAGAGGTTGCGACAGTGCACAACCCAACAAGACAGATGGAAAAACAACCCAACCGGCTGCTCTGGCACGGCGTCTTCCTGCTGATGCTGCTGGTCGCCGTCTTCGGCATCTACAAGGCCGTGCAGGCCGTGGATTACACCTGGCGCTGGGAGCGTATCCCCCAGTACATCGCCTACCAGGCCGAACAGAAAAATTATGCCGAGTTCGACGGCACCGTGGTCGCAGAGAAGGGACAGCTGTTCCTGCAAGACGATCTCGATGCCAAGCACCGTCAGGCCATCGCCGCCAAGGGCGCCCAGGTGGCCGAAGGGGATACCGTCTTCCTCGGTGATACCCTCGACACTCAACTCAGCTGGACCGCCGGTCCCATCGCCTGGGGCGTCTGGGTCACGGTCAAGCTCTCCCTGGTCGCCGGCGTCTTCGCCATCCTGCTCGGCACCCTGGCCGGCCTCGCCCGCCTCTCCCCCAATCCCGCCCTGCGCAACCTGGCGGTTACCTATGTGGAGCTCATCCGCGGCACCCCGCTGCTGGTGCAGATCTTCATCGTCTACTTCTTTATCGGCACGGTGCTCAATCTTGACCGCTTCACCGCCGGGGTCGCGGCGCTGGCCGTCTTCACCGGCGCCTACGTGGCCGAAATCGTGCGCGCCGGCATCAGCTCCATCCACAAGGGGCAGATGGAGGCGGGCCGCAGCCTTGGCATGACCTCGGCCCAGACCATGCGCTACGTTATCCTGCCCCAGGCGTTCAAGCGGGTCTTGCCCCCCCTGGCGGGCCAGTTCATCAACCTGATCAAGGACTCTTCACTGGTCTCGGTCATCTCCATCACGGATCTCACCAAGGCCGGGCGTGAGGTGGTCAGCTCCACCTTCAGCCCGTTCGAGGTATGGTTCACCGTGGCCCTGCTCTACCTGGTGCTCACAGGCACCCTCTCCTTCCTGGTACGCCGTCTCGAGGTGAAATATGCGAAAAGCAACTAACCCCCATTATCCGAGCTCGGCAGGAATCGAATCATTCTGCTACGACCGGCACGCCCTGCAGGAGTCGAGACATCCTGCTGCGACCGGCACGCCCCGCGCCTTCCTGATCCATCAGCTGGAGGTGAAACATGCGAAAGGCAACTAACCCCATCATCAAAGCCCGACAGGAGTCGAGAAGTTCTGCTGTGACCGGCACGCCCCGCGCCTGCCTGGTCCATCAGCTGGAGGTGAAACATGCGAAAAGCCACTGATCCCATCATCAAGGCGACGGCGGTCGAGAAGTTCTACGGCAGCGAAGTGCACGCCCTCAAGAACGTCAGCACCCAGGTAGCGGAGGGGGAAGTGGTGGTGATCGTCGGGCCGAGCGGCTCTGGCAAGTCCACCTTCCTGCGCACCCTCAATCAGCTCGAGACCATCAACGACGGCGACATCTGGGTCGATGGCATCTGCCTGACCGAGCCCGGCGACGTCAACAAGCTGCGTGAAGAGGTGGGCATGGTGTTCCAGTCCTTCAACCTCTTCCCCCACCTCAACGTGCTGGAGAACATCAGCCTCGCCCCCCAGAAGGTGCGGGGACTCTCCCGCAAGGAGGCCGAGGACAGATCCAAGGCGCTGCTGCTCAAGGTCGGGCTGTCAAACAAGGCCGCGAGCTACCCGTCCCAGCTCTCCGGCGGCCAGCAGCAACGGGTGGCCATCGCCAGGGCGCTCGCCATGCAGCCGCGCATCATGCTGTTTGACGAGCCCACCAGCGCGCTGGATCCCGAGATGGTGGGCGAGGTGCTGGACGTGATGAAGGGGCTGGCCCGCGAGGGCATGACCATGGTGGTGGTGACCCACGAGATGGGCTTCGCCCGGGAAGTGGCGGACAGAGTGCTGTTTATGGAGAGCGGCGAGCTGCTGGTGGATGAGAAACCCAGCGACTTCTTCGACAATCCCCCCTCCCCGCGGCTGCGCCAGTTCCTGAGTCAGGTGCTGTAATCCTGCGAATCAACTAACAAAAGAGGGAGCTCAGGCTCCCTCCTCTCATTCAGACGGCTCCAGGCCACCTTGCCATCAGAAGCGGTAGCGGCTCATCAGCCCCACATAGTGGGCCTCTGGCAACACGACCGGCGCCAATAGCCAGCGATCCGTGCTGTAGGCCCCCACCGCCGCGCCCAGCGCATTGGCACCCGCATCCAGGGCCGAGAAGTCACCGCGACCCGTTGCCCGCTCGATGAGTTCTCCGGCGATGCCGATGCCGGTGGAGACGCCAAACCCTATCCAACCCCTGTGCTCCCGATAGCCATAGTGATCCGCGATGGCCGTAAAGCCCGCCCCCATGGCCGCGCCGCCGGCAAAATGACTCAACTCGCTGTTGAAACTGTCATTGGCCCCTGCACTCGCGGTCAACAGGCTGAGCATGACGCAAACATGGTTTGCTCTCATCCTCTCCTCCTCAGCTGACATCATGCCGCTTTTGGCGCATCCCACTCGCGCGCCTTCTCTTCCAGTGTATGTGAGGATCCCGTCGGGAGAGGACAGTGGGCTCGCCGCCACCTTGGTCATGGAATGTTAATGAATTTTTAAATCCATTCGGTATGCTGGGAGCCAACTGGTCCAACCGGATAGCTCACATGGATGTGCAACTGCTACTGCTCTACCTGGCCCCGATTTTTCTGGCCTTCATCGGCTGGGAGATGCTCTATTTGCGCAAGCACGGTGCAGCCTTCCCCACCGCCGGCTACCAATGGCGGGACCTGTTCGCCAATGCCTCCCTGGCGCTGATGCATCAGGGAGGGGATGCGCTGGCGGCCATCGCCATCGCCTACCTCTACGACGGGCTCTGGGGTTGGCGGCTGCTGGACATAGAGCTCAATGTCTGGAGCCTGCTGCTGCTGTTTCTGCTGCAGGATCTCTGCTACTGGCTGTTCCACTTCGCCAGCCACCATGTGCGCTGGCTCTGGGCCTCCCACGTGGTACACCACAGCTCGGAGCGACTCAATCTCTCTACCGCCTTTCGCCAGAGCCTGATGTACCCCATCTCCGGCATGTGGCTGTTCTGGATCCCCATGATCCTCATCGGCTTCCCGCCAGAGGCCGTGGTGACCACAGTGCTGCTGAGCCTGGGTTTCCAGTTCTTCGTTCACACCCAGGTAGTGGGCAAGCTTGGCCGACTGGAGTGGATCCTCAATACCCCCTCCCACCACAGGGTGCATCACGCCAGCAATGCCAAGTACATAGACCGCAACTTCGCCGGGGTGCTGATCATCTGGGACAGGCTGTTTGGCACCTTCGTGGAAGAAGATCCCGCCGAGCCCTGCCGTTTCGGCATCACCAAGCCCATCCGCAGCTTCAACCCGCTCATCCTCACCTTCCACGAGTGGCGCGACATGCTGCGCGAGGCACGAGGCCTACCCTGGCGAGAGAAGCTCAAGGTGCTGTTTGGCAAGCCGGCAGGCCCTGCCGCGTCCTGAGCAAGCGCTGCGCACCCAATGAATGAGGCCACCCAAGGGTGGCCTCATCGCTTGTCCGGTCATGACGGCTTATCGCCCCGCCAGCACCCGCTTGGTCTGTTTGACCCAGTCGGAGACACGCCCCTGCTGGGGGAAGCCTTGCCAGACCTGCTCCCACTGCGCCGGGCTCAGGGGCCGGCCCAAGCGGCGCTGCACCCCGGCATAGAGGTAGTCGTGGGCCGTGGTGCGGGCCTGGGCGGAGGTGAGGAACTTGGAGACGGGATCGGTGAGGCGCACATCCCGCATGCCGAGCAGCGGGTAGTCGCTGTGCACCGCCGCCAGCATTGTCTCGCGCATGGCGGACTCGATGTAGCCGCGGGCAAACAGGGCGGTCACCGACTCCAGAGAGCCCTGATCCGGCCCCTGATACTCTTCATCGAAGACCGGGCTCGGCTCTGCCACGGCGCTTTGCACCACGGCATCAGGATCCGGCTGGGGAACCACCACCGCGGCCTGGGGGGCAACGGGCTTGGGCGTGGCGGCAGGCTTGCGCGGGGCACTCTGGCTACAGGCCCCCAAGGCGAGGGCCAGCGCCACACAGCCGAGCGCACGGGAATAAGACGGCATCTTCATGACTCCTGAACGACCTTCTCGGTCACTATGGTTTCCATTCATGGGTTCCACTCCGGTGGTCAGCGGCAAATCCCGACCTGGCCACCCCTTCACACTTGTCGGCTGCACATCTTATCGAAAAATGGCCCATACAGGGCCATTTTTATCTCGAGGCAGCCCGATGATCAGACCGCCGGATGTGACTCCTGCGCCAGCTTGTCGCTCGCGATGGGTTCTACCCGGGTGACCAGCAGCTGATCGATCTTGTAGCTGTCGATGTCCACCACTTCGAACTTGTAGCCCGCGTATTTCACCGAGTCGGTGCGCTTGGGGATCTTGCGCAGCATGAACATGATGAAACCGGCGATGGTCTCGTAGTTCTGGTTCCCCGGGAACTCCTCGATGTCGAAGGCCCGCATCACGTCGGAGATGGGGGTGACCCCGTCCACCAGCCAGGAGTTCTCGTCCCGCTGCACTATCTGCTCTTCCATCGCATGGGTGGCCCATTCCCCCATGACGGTGCTCATCAGGTCATTCATGGTGACGATGCCCACCACCAGAGCGTATTCGTTCATCACCACGGCGAAGTCGCCGCGATGATTCTTGAAGTACTCCATCGCCTCGTAGAGGTTCAGGGTGTCGGGGATGATGATGACGTTCTGCACCAGGGAGCCGCTGTTGAGATCGATGCTCTGGCCGCTGATGACGCGGATCAACAGTTCTTTCGCATCGACGAAGCCCTTGATGCTGTCGAGGTTGTGATCGCACACCAGGAATTTGTTGTGGGGGTGCTCGGCGATCTTGGCCTTGATACTCTCTTCACCTTCTTGCAGGGTGAAGTAGATGAGGCTCTCGCGGGCCGTCATGGCGGAGGTGACGCCGAGGGACTGCAACTCGAACACGTTCTCGATGAGCTGATGCTCCTCGCGCTGGATGACGCCGGCCTCGGCGCCCGCGTCCATCACCGCATAGATGTCGTCAGAGGTGATCTCGTCGTTGCGGATCATGGAGACCCGCAGCAGACGGAACAGCGCGTTGGCCATGCCGTTGAAGAACCACACCAGCGGCATCAGCAGGGTCACGCACAGCAGCATGGGGCGCACCACCACCACGGCAACCCGCTCCGGCATGCTCATGGCCAGACGCTTGGGCATGAGATCCGCTATCAGGATAAAGAGGCTGGTGACGACCACGAAGGAGACGACCGAGCTCAGCTGGGAGAGCCAGGGACCTTGATAGAAGCCGGCGATGAAGGTCTTGATGGCGGGGTTCAGGGCGGATTCGCCCAAGACTCCGCCCAGGATGGCGACGGTGTTGAGGCCAATCTGCACCACGGTGAAGAAGTTACCCGGTTGGGCCTGCAGCGCCAGTACCTTCTCGGCATGGCGGTTTCCCTCGTCGGCCATCACCTGCAACTTGATCTTGCGGGAGGCGGCGAGAGAGATCTCGGAAAGGGAGAAGAACACGCTGCCGGCGACCAGCAGCATCAAAAAGAATAAACTATCGGCAAAACTCATGATTGACCTATTGCGACAGCCGCCTTAGCACAAGACGGCAAACTGGGCCCGGGATACCAGACCGTGAGTCCATCCGGGACTCACACAGGGGGCATATTCTAGCAGAAAAGCGTCCATTGGGTGGCGTTATCTTAACCTGTCGCCCAATGCAACAAAAAAGGCGCTCAACGCGCCTTTTTATTCATTTCTGGTTCAATGCTTGCCGAGCAGGTCGCTCAGCTCGTCCGCCTTGGTGTGGCGCACGTCCTTGCCCTTGACGTAGTAGACGATGTATTCGCAGATGTGCTGGCAACGATCGCCGACCCGCTCGATGGCCCGCGCAGCCCACAGCACGTTCAGTACCTGGGGAATGGTGCGGGGATCTTCCATCATGTAGGTCATCAGCTCGCGGATGATGGACTCGTACTCCCGATCCACCTTGTCATCTTCCTTGTAGACGGCGATGGCCGCCTCCAGATCCATGCGGGCGAAGGCGTCGAGCACGTCGTGCAGCATCTTGATGGTGCGGCGGCCCATGTTCTCGAGCGACACCAATGGCGGCTGCGGCTTGTTGGCGTTGTCGGTCAGCATGCGGGCGATCTTGTCCGCCACGTCGCCGATGCGCTCCAGATCCGTGATGGTCTTGATGATGGCCATCACCAGTCGCAGGTCGGACGCGGTCGGCTGACGCTTGGCGATGATGCGGGTGCACTCCTCGTCGATGGCCACTTCCATGGCGTTGACCTTATGGTCGTTGGCCACTATCTTGCGCGCCGCGTCCAGATCCTGGATGTGGATGGCCGAGATGGCGTCGGTCAGCTGCTGCTCCACCAGGCCACCCATCACCAGCACCTGATTGCGTACGTTCTCCAGCTCGGCATTGAACTGACCGGAGATGTGTTTATTGAGGTTCATATTGTCCATACAAATAATCCTTATGCTCCGATTATGCCTTAGCCACTGAACTGACCGCTAATGTGTTCGCTGAAATTCACGCTGTTCATACCACTCTTTCCCTCACCCCTTAGCCGTAACGACCTGTGATGTAGTCTTCGGTCTTCTTCTTGGCCGGAGTGGTGAAGATGGTGTTGGTGTTCGAGTACTCGATGAGCTCGCCCATGTACATGAAGGCGGTCTGATCCGACACCCGCGCCGCCTGTTGCATGTTGTGGGTGACGATGACCACGGTGAACTGGCTCTTGAGCTCGTTGATCAGCTCCTCGATGGTGAGGGTGGAGATGGGATCCAGCGCCGAGGTCGGTTCATCGAGCAGCAGCACTTCCGGCTCGATGGCGATGGCCCGGGCGATCACCAGCCGCTGTTGCTGACCACCGGACAGGCCAAACGCATTGTCATGCAGCCGATCCTTCACCTCTTCCCACAGCGCGGCGCCGCGCAGTGAACGCTCGGCGGCCTCATCCAGGGTACGGCGGTCGTTGATGCCCTGCAGGCGCAGGCCATAGACCACGTTCTCGTAGATGGACTTGGGGAAGGGGTTAGGACGCTGGAACACCATGCCCACCTGACGGCGCAGGGCGGAGACATCCACCCCCTTGTCATAGATGTTGTGGCCGTGCAGCTGGATCTCCCCCTCGATGCGGCAGATCTCCACCAGATCGTTCATCCGGTTGATGCAGCGCAGCAGGGTCGACTTGCCACAGCCGGACGGGCCGATGAAGGCGGTCACCTGCCCTTTCGGGATCTTCATGTTGACGTTGAACAGCGCCTGCTTGTTGCCGTAATACAGGTTGAGATCCTTGACCTCGAGCGCGGTCTGTTCCGGGCTCAGATTGAGCAAGTCCAGGGCGGTATGCTGGGTCGAAGTCGGTGTTACGTTGATCATCTGTTACCTCAATCGGTTCAAGGTGGCCGGATGCACTCCGGCGACCATCATGCTGTTGATGGCGGCCGCTGGCCGCGCATCTCTTGTCTCTGGGGTGGCCGGATTAATGCTCCAGCGACCGGAATTTCTCGCGCAGGTGGTTACGAATACCGATAGCCGTCAGGTTCAGGCCGACGATCACCGTCACCAGCAGGAAGGAGGTGGCATACACCAGCGGCCGCGCCGCCTCGACGTTCGGGCTCTGGAAGCCCACATCGTAGATGTGGAAGCCCAGATGCATGAACTTGCGCTCCACGTGCAGGTACGGGAAGTTGCCATCCATCGGCAACGTGGGAGCAAGCTTCACCACCCCCACCAGCATCAGCGGTGCCACTTCACCCGCCGCGCGCGCTATCGCCAGGATAAGGCCGGTCATGATGGCCGGGCTCGCCATGGGCAGCACGATGCGCCACAGGGTCTCGGCCTGGGTGGCACCCAGTGCCAGGGAGCCTTGACGAATGGTGCTCGGGATCCGCGCCAGCCCCTCTTCGGTGGAGACGATCACCACCGGCAGGGTCAGGATGGCCAGGGTCAGCGCCGACCAGATGACGCCGGGGGAACCAAAGGTCGGGCTCGGCAGCGCTTCCGGGTAGAACAGCTGGTCTAACGAACCACCGAGCGTGTAGACGAAGAAACCCAGGCCGAACACGCCGTACACGATGGAGGGCACGCCCGCCAGGTTGATCACCGCGATGCGGATGATCTTGGTCAGGCTGTTCTTGCCCGCGTACTCGTGCAGGTAGACGGCCGCCACCACCCCCAGCGGAGTCACGATGATCGCCATCAGCAGCACCATGAACACGGTGCCGAAGATGGCCGGGAAGACGCCGCCCTCGGTGTTGGCCTCACGGGGATCGTCGGAGACGAACTTGCCGATCTGATGGAACCAGTGTCCCACCTTGGCCGGCAGGCTCATGTCGTTGGGCCAGACCACGTCCAATACCTTGGACATGGGCATGGTGACCAGCTCGCCGCGCATATCCTTGACGACGATGCTGTCCCTGTCCGCCTGACTGCGCAGGGAGAACAGCTCCTTCTCCAGCCCCTGGTAACGTTCGCCCAGCGCCTGGCGCTCGGCGGCCAGCTGGGATTTCAGCTGATCGGTCAGCTTGCCATCCAGCTCGGCCTTGCGCTCCTTGAGGCGCAGCTTCTCGAGCTGATAGTTGATGCTGCCGATGTCACCCTTTTGCAGGTCGTTGGCCTGTTCGGAAAGCGCGTTGGCCCGAGCCAGCACCCGCTGCAGCGCAGGGTGCAGATCCGACGTCAGCTCCTTGCCATCTTCCTTCACCGAGGTGATGTAGCCGTAGAAGTTGCCGTTGGTGGTGCGTTCCACCATGGCGAGCTCGGCCGGCAGGGTGCGGGACTTGATGTCGGTCTCCAGCACCCAGCGGAAATCGAGGTCGACGAATTCACGGTTGCCGGTCTTGACCAGATAACGGGTCAACAGCTCGCGCTCTTCCCCGGCCAGCGCCTGGCCGGCGGCACGCAGCCGCTCAACCGGCACCTCTTCGCGATCGTTGATCTCGCCGATCAGCACGCTCTTGTTGCCGGCCGCGTCTTCCAGCTGCCACTCATAGATGGGGTGCGGCCAGAAGTAGACCAGACCACGCCAGCCGATCAGCAGCAACAGACCCAGTACGGCCACCAGACTCAGGCTGACGGCGCCGCCTGTCATCCAGATCCAGGGGGCCCCTGATTTAAACCACTTACCCATTGTTGATTCCTTGTCCATATACAGAACGCCGCTTTTTAATAGAACGGCTCATTACAGAGAGCTGTATTTTTCGCGCAACCGCTGACGAATGAACTCGGCCAGGGTGTTGAACATAAAGGTGAATACAAACAGGACGAAGGCCGCGAGGAACAGTACCCGGTAGTGGGAACTGCCCACTTCCGACTCCGGCATCTCCACCGCGATGTTCGCCGCCAGGGTGCGCAGCCCCTGGAACATGGAGAAGTCCATGATGGGGGTATTACCGGTCGCCATCAGCACTATCATGGTCTCGCCCACGGCGCGGCCAAGGCCCATCATCACCGCCGAGAAGATGCCCGGACTCGCGGTCAGGATCACCACCCGGCTCAGGGTCTGCCAGGGAGTGGCACCGAGTGCCAGGGACCCTTGAGTGAGGTGCTTGGGCACAGAGAACACCGCATCCTCGGCGATGGAGAAGATGGTGGGTATGACCGCGAAGCCCATGGCGATGCCGACCACCAGGGAGTTGCGCTGGTCAAACTTGATGCCCATCTCGTGGGTCAGCCAGATGCGGGAATCCCCGTGCATGAAGGCGTTTTCGATGAGCGGGCTCAGGGCGAAGGCCCCCCAGCCGATGAACAGCAGCACCGGAATGAGCAGGATGGCGTGCCAGCCCTCTGGCAGCCACAAGCGGCCACGCTCCGGCAGGTAGTTCCAGACCAGCGCCGTCAGCAACATGCCCATGGGCAGCAGGATCAGCAGCAGGATCACCCCGGGTAGCGCCCCTTCGATGATGGGAGCGAGCCAGAGACCGGCCAGGAAGCCCAGTATCACGGTCGGCAGCGCCGCCATGATTTCCACCGTCGGCTTGACGTACTTGCGCAGGCCCGCCGACATGAAGTAGGCGGTGTAGATGGCACCGGCCACGCCGAGGGGCACCGCGAACAGCATGGCGTAGAAGGAGGCCTTGAGGGTCCCGAACACCAGGGGCACCAGGCTCAGCTTGGCTTCGAAGTCGTTGCTTGCGGAGGTGGACTGCCACACGTATTGCGGCTCGGGATAGCCTTCGTACCACACCTGCTGCCACAGCGCCGACCAGGTCACCTCGGGGTGATCATTCTCGACGGAGAACAGCTTGAAGTTGTTCTCCTGCTGCGCCAGCAGCAGATTGTGACGCGGGGAGATGGCCAGGGCCGCCATGGCACCGCCTTCGACCTTCTCGCTCAGCAGCTTGGTCTCGCCGGTGGCGTGGAAGAAGTTGACGGTACCGTCCTTGGCGCTGCTGATGAAGCCCTTGCGGAAGTGCTCAGGGGTCAGCAAGTCGACCGGGCCATCATTCTTGAAGTCACGAATTTGGGTGAATGCACGTTTGCCATCTTTGGCCACCTCGAACCACTGGGAGATGACGCCATTGTCATTGCCCACCAGTAGGGAAGAGGCGCCGGAGAGCAGCGCGACCTGGGTCACGTTGGCGTTCGGAGCATTGATCTCCATGACGTCGCGCAGGGAGATGTCATCCAGGTTGTGGATGTCATAGACCGACAGGCGGTTGCCCTCGCGCACGAACAGGATGCGCAGATTGGGGGTCAGCAACATCTGATCCACCTGGCGCGGCAGGGAGGGTATGGCGTAGTTCTGGCTGCTCCACTCTACTTCCCCGGAGAGGAAGTTCTCCTCACCGCTCAGCACCGCCATCACACCACGGCCATCTTCGGTCACGGCGGCGGCGGCCATCTTGTCCTTGGTCGCCTCGAACACCATGCGTTGCAGCGCCTTGCCCTGTGGATCGAGCACCATGGGCTCTTCACCGAAGGGATATTGCAGGCTTGGCTCGATGACGCGCACGTCGTTGGGATAGGAGACCTTGAAATAGGGCTGAACGACCAGCGCCTTGCCATCGGCAAAGCCGTAGGCGATCAGCTTCTGGCCGGGGGCCGGCGTCGCGACCGCGCTGATGTTGCCGGGGATCTGGGTCTGACCCAGTACCTGACCTACCTTGAGGTTGCCATCGGCTTGCACCACGAAGAAGCTGACCTCTCCCTTGTCGCTGAAGCGGTAACCTATCTCGTTTTGCTCCTCGACGCCGAGCCAGGCGGTCTTGCCCTGCACCGGCAGCGTGAAGGAAGAGGTCGCGTCCATGCTGGCGCCATTGAAGATGGGCTTCACCACATAGAGCAGGTAGAAGAATATAAGCAGCAAGGCCACCAGTACCAGACCACCCCCAGTGGTGACTCCGTACTTGGCCAGTTTGTCCTTGATCCGGCGTTTTCTACTGCCCGCCATGACCAGGTTGATCGATTCCGATGACATGCAAAACCTCAATGTGAGCTAGGCTTGGCGGCATTATATGGCGGTTGCATGACAGTTTTGTTACATCGGACGCGATGAAACGCAGGTTCTTTCAAGGACAAACAAGGCTGGACCCATCTCGGTGAGAGAGCGCCAACCGCTTGTTTATATAAGGTATTTAAAAGGGAGTAGGACAGGATGGCGGACGCCCCCCTGCGGGAGTCAGGCGGGCGTGTCGCTCGCGGGTTGTGATGCCAGTTTCTGCGCCTTCTTCTCGGCCCGGCGCCGTTTGAAAAAGGCAGACAGCTGGGCCGAGCAGGCATCCGCCAGCACATCCCCACAGAGCTCGACCCTGTGGTTGTGGCGGGGATCCTGCAGGATCTCGAACACCGAGCCCGCCGCCCCCGTCTTGAGATCCCGGGCGCCGAACACCACCCGCTTGACGCGGCTGTGGATGAGGGCGCCGGCGCACATGCAGCAGGGCTCGAGGGTCACATAGAGCACGGTATCGAGCAGCCGGTAGTTTTGCAGCCGGGTGCCGGCGGCGCGGATCGCCATGATCTCCGCATGGGCGCAGGCGTCATGCTCGCTGATGGAGCGATTCCAGCCCTCGCCTATCACCTCGTCCCCCAGCACCAGCACGGCCCCCACCGGGATCTCGCCGATCCCTTCGGCCTTGCTGGCCAGCGCCATGGCGTGGCGCATCCAGCGCTCGTCTTGCTGCGCTTGCTCAACGGAATCAGCATTCTCTGATGGCGTCACGCCCTTACCTCTTTATATTGCCTGTGTGCCTTGAACATCGGCGCCGTGCCGACCGGGATCTCACCCGTTTCCCCCTCGGCCCTGGCGGCCAGCGCCATGGCATGGCGCATCCAGCGCTCGTCTTGCACCTGCTGCGACTCGGCCACCTTCTTCTCTATTGGCTCCACGCCGTTCCTCTCGTTTATCTGCATTCAAAAGACGATAACACCGACTCAGCCCGTGACGAACTCAGGGTATCAGGCGTCGCCACCGCCAGATACCGCTCGGCAAGTGGGCGGCGATTATGCCAAATCTCTCGCCCGGGCCCAAGTCGCACTTCCCTCTGCAACAAGGGGTCTGCGCAATAAAGAAGCAGTCGGCATCTGTCTGATAAAAAAGGAGTTGCACCCAGTTGTTCATATCATTAGACTCCCTTCCGTCAGCTCGAACTGACCTCGTCGGTGTGTAGCGCAGCCAGGTAGCGCATCTGCATGGGGTGTAGAGGGTCGGAGGTTCGAATCCTCTCACACCGACCATTTTCCCCGAAAATAGCCCAGTCTTGTGACTGGGCTATTTTTTTGCCTGCATCTCTCCCTCGCTATCTTCTTCTCTTATTCCCTTCTTTACACCCGCATCCTGCTGCCATCGACCGCAAACACAGCATTGGCATGTTTTTTATACAGAACCACTTGAAGCTTTTATAAAGTGCCGCTAGGATACGCAACTTTTCCGCCGGCCATGCATACAGGGAGGTGGATATTCGGGTGAGGGAGTCACCGACCGGCTTGCAATCCAATGAGGCAAGCACCCATGACGCAAGCAGTTGATACTCAACCCGACCAGCCCCTTCTCTCGCCCTCCCATCCCGCGCTCGAGTCCGGTGATGCCGAAGGCGGCAGCATGGTACGCCTTGATGTGATCGATCTCGCCGCCCCGGACGAGGACTACTGAGGCGAAGAAGGCCTCCCCCTCTCCCATCAACGCCGCGGATGAAGGGCCGGTTTTGTTGTCCGGCACCGCTTCTTGAATCCCGCCAAATCACCGCCGACAAAAATAACCACAAAATGCTGGTTAATTAGATATTATCGGTATAATTCACTGGTCACATACCTACCTTCGGCTCCCCTGCCCCTTCGACTCCTTGATACAAACCTACGTTATTGCGCGTCATTTCAACCCTGGGTGCGCCAGCCCCTCCCTATCCACGGATCTCGCCATCAAGTTTTAAACAACAGTTCGCCAGTCAACCTTGCTGGGCGCTAGATAACGACTACATTCGCAGAATGAATTTCATACAGATGTTTTCGCAAAGCCTGGAGTAAGGTCGGGATTTGTTTTTGCATTGGTAATTTTATTACGTAATTTATTACATTTTTGCTGCTCGACACGGCGCTCATTCTGCCCACCTGGCGAGGGGAATAACCAAGAGCATAACCATCTGCGTAGAGCTTTTATGCTAATCAGGTAAATCCATTAAAAACATAAACTTAAATACCGCTCGAAAACGGCTGTTTTAAAAATCAGGTTGACGGGCCGGACAAACTTTTGCACCTTATGAGTCGTGTTACCCCGCTGTTACGGGGAGTTTAATGAAAACAGGGATCGACGTTAGTCGTAGTTAATAAGTTCAAAATGTAACTTTCAAAGGAGTGAACCCTATGTCGGCACCGGCCCAGACCATCAGCAGCAGCCGTCTGCGCATTCAAGGCGAGATGCTTCCCGAGTACGCGCACATCCTGACGCCGGATGCGGTGGTCCTGGTATCCGAATTGGTGGAACGCTTCGCCCCCCAGCGCAACGAACTGCTGAAGCAGCGGGTCGCCCGTCAGGCCCGCATCGATGGGGGGGAACTCCCCGATTTTCTGCCGGAAACCGCCCATATTCGCGAGAGCCAGTGGGCAGTGCGCGGCATCCCAGCCGACCTGCAGGACAGACGGGTGGAGATAACCGGCCCGGTCGAGCGCAAGATGGTGATCAACGCCCTCAACGCCAACGTGAAAGTCTTTATGGCGGACTTCGAGGACTCTCTGGCACCGGCCTGGAATAAGGTGATCGAGGGTCAGATCAACCTGCGCGATGCCGTCAATGGCACCATTTCCTACCAGAATCCCGAGGGCAAGGCTTATACCCTCAAGGACGATCCCGCCGTGCTCATCTGCCGGGTGCGCGGCCTGCACCTGCCGGAGAAGCACGTCACCTTCGACGGTGACCCCATCCCAGGCGGCCTGTTCGACTTCGCACTCTACTTCCTGCACAACCACAAGGCGCTGCTGGCCAAGGGCTCAGGCCCCTACTTCTATGTGCCCAAGCTGCAGAGCCACCTGGAGGGTCGCTGGTGGAGCGAGGTGTTCGCCTGGACCGAAGACAAGTTCGGCCTGCCCCGCGGCACCATCAAGGCCACGGTCCTCATCGAGACCTTGCCTGCAGTGTTCGAGATGGACGAGCTGCTCTATCAGATGAAGGATCACATCGTCGCCCTCAACTGCGGCCGCTGGGACTACATCTTCAGCTACATCAAGACCCTGAAGAACCACCCGGATCGCGTCCTGCCGGACAGGCAGGTAGTCACCATGGACAAACCTTTCCTGAGCGCCTACTCGCGCCTGCTGATCAAGACCTGCCACCGCCGCGGCGCCCTGGCCATGGGCGGCATGGCCGCCTTCATCCCGGCCAAGGATCCGGCGGTGAACGCCGAGGTCTTCGCCAAGGTGAAAGCGGACAAGGAGCGGGAGGCAAACAACGGCCACGACGGCACCTGGGTGGCTCACCCCGGCCTCGCCGATACCGCCATGGCGGTGTTCAACGCCGCCATCCCGGCCGACGCCAAGAACCAGATCGGGGTGTTGCGTGAGCAGGATACCCCCATCACCGCCGCCGAGCTGCTGGCCCCCTGCGAAGGTGAGCGCACCGAGGCCGGCATGCGCACCAATATCCGGGTCGCCCTGCAATATCTGGAAGCCTGGATCGGCGGCAACGGCTGCGTGCCCATCTACGGCCTGATGGAAGACGCGGCCACCGCCGAGATCTCCCGCACCTCCATCTGGCAGTGGATCCGCCACGGCAAGAGTCTCTCCAACGGCAAGGTGGTGACCAAGGCACTGTTCCGCCAGATGCTGGCCGAGGAGCAGGAGGTGGTCAGACGCGAGCTGGGCGATGCCCGCTGGCAGGCTGGTCGCTTCGCCGAGGCGAGCGAGCTGATGGAGCAGATCACCTGCGCCGACACCCTGATCGATTTTCTGACGCTGCCCGGTTACGAGCGGCTCTGATGTATGAGCCCCGGGCGGGGCTCGCCAATAACAAGTCAATGGACACGTGAAATCAATGAAAGAGGGAACTGATATGGCACTGACCCGTGAGCAACAGATCCAGGCTATCGAGAAAGACTGGGCGGAGAACCCCCGCTGGAAAGGGATCAAGCGCGGCTACAGCGCCGAAGACGTGGTGAACCTGCGCGGCAGCTTGCAGCCGGCACACACCCTGGCCCAGCGCGGCGCCGACAAGCTGTGGGAACTGATCCACGGCGGCGCCAGGAAGGGCTACGTCAACTGCCTCGGCGCCCTGACCGGTGGTCAGGCGGTGCAGCAGGCCAAGGCGGGCATAGAAGCAATCTACCTCTCCGGCTGGCAGGTGGCGGCGGATAACAACCTCTCCTCCACCATGTACCCGGATCAGTCCCTCTACCCGGCCAACTCGGTACCGTCCGTGGTGGAACGCATCAACAACTCCTTCGCCCGCGCCGACCAGATCCAGTGGGCCAACAAGCTGGGTCCGCAGGATGCCGGTTTCATCGACTACTTCCTGCCGATAGTCGCAGATGCCGAGGCCGGTTTCGGCGGCGTGCTGAACGCCTTCGAGCTGATGAAGAACATGATTGAGGCGGGTGCCGCCGGCGTGCACTTCGAAGATCAGCTGGCCTCGGTCAAGAAGTGCGGCCACATGGGTGGCAAGGTGCTGGTCCCCACCCAGGAAGCGGTGCAGAAGCTGGTCGCAGCACGTTTGGCAGCGGATGTCTGTGGCACCACCACGCTGGTGATCGCCCGTACCGACGCCAATGCCGCCGACCTGCTGACCACGGACGCCGACCCTTACGATGCCGGCTTCCTGACCGGTGAGCGTACCGCCGAGGGCTTCTACAAGGTGCAGGCGGGGATCGAGCAGGCCATCTCCCGCGGCCTCGCCTATGCCCCTTACGCCGACATGGTGTGGTGTGAAACCGCCAAGCCGGATCTGGACGAGGCGCGCCAGTTTGCCGAAGCCATCAAGGCCCAGTACCCGGACACCATACTGGCCTACAACTGCTCCCCCAGCTTCAACTGGAAGAAGAACCTGGACGATGCCACCATCGCCCGCTTCCAGCAGGAGCTGTCCGACATGGGTTACAAGTACCAGTTCATCACCCTCGCGGGCATCCACAACATGTGGTTCCACATGTACGAGCTGGCCTACCAGTACGCCCGTGGTGAGGGGATGAAGCACTACGTCGAGATGGTGCAGGAGCCGGAATTTGCCGCCGCCAGCCGTGGTTACACCTTCGTGGCGCACCAGCAGGAAGTGGGCACGGGTTACTTCGACAAGGTCACTACCGTCATCCAGGGTGGGCAGTCGTCCGTCACGGCACTAACCGGCTCCACCGAAGAAGATCAGTTCCACTGATGACTGCATGATGCGAGCCATATCGCTAAAACAAAAACCCCGGCCTGGTGCCGGGGTTTCTTTTTTGCGCGTGAGACATGAAACGGGGCAATACCGCCGGGTCAGAGCTCGAGGATCTCTTTGACAAAGGGGATGGTGAGTTTGCGTTTGGCACGAAAGGAGGCGTTATCGAGCTGATTGAGGGTGGCGAGCAAGGTGCGCATGTCACGCGACAGCCGGTTGAGCAGGAAGCGGCCCACATCTATGGGCAGCTTGAAACCCCGCAGCTCGGCGCGCAGCTGCAAGGCGCTGAGCTTGCCCTCGTCGTCCAGCTCGTCGAGATGAAAACTCACCCCCCAGTCGAGGCGGGAGGCGAGATCCGGCAGTTGCAGACCCAGCTTGCGCGGCGCGCTGCAGCCGGTGACCACCAGGGTCCCCTCCCCCTTCTCTTTCCAGCGGTTGTAGAAGTCGAACAGGGCCCGCTCCCAGAGCGCATTGCCGGCGATGGCCTCCAGGCTGTCGAGGCAGACCAGCGGCAGGCTCTCGAGGGCATCGAGCATGCTGGGATCCAGCTGTTCGAACTGATCGAGGGAGAGATAGGCCGCGGCGGCGTCGCGGGCGTTGACCTCGGCGCAGGTGGCGTGCAGCAGGTGGGAACGCCCGGAGCCCTTGGCTCCCCAGAAATAGAGGAAAGGCGCGCCCTGACCGATGGCCGCATTCTTGAGGGCGGTGATCAGATGGGCATTGTTGCCGGGATAAAAACTGACGAAGGTTTCATCATCCGGTAATTGTACGGCTAAAGACAGTTGGGCCGGTTGCTTCACTCGTTGGGCTTTGACTGTGATATTTGCGGGCAAGTGTATCATCCAAGCGGCAGATAGAGAACCGCCCGGACTCGGCCGGGCGGTGATAACAAAGCTGACAGGATCAAGCCTGCGACCATGGGTAGCGCAGGCTGGACTCAGCCCCCTGCCAATACCGGTGATCCGGACCCTTCCTCAGGATCAAGGCTGCGACCATTGATAGCGCAAGCCGCTCTCATTGTCTTCGATCTGGCGCAGCCGGCTCTCCAATTGCAGCCCCCGCACCAGCTCGGCCTTGTCCCCCTGCAGGGAGAGGTTGAAGGTGACCTTGTCCCCTTCCAGCTTGCCGATCGCCACCTTGCTGACGCTGGCCATGCCTTGCAGCATCTTCTGCAGCTGGATCATGCCGTCGATGCCGGCGAGTCCTTCCACCACCAGAGTCTGGCTGGAGATGGTACCTGAGAGGCGAGTGCCGTAGTTTTGCACCAGCCAGCCGGCCAGGGCATCGGCGAAGCCTTGGGCCACCTCGGCCTGAGAACCGGATCCTGCGCCCTTGGTCAGCTCGACCAGCTCACCACCGGCCTGAGTCCCCGGCTTGGGCCCGTACAGGCCCCAGTCGATGCTCCACTTGCCCTCTTCTTTCTCATCAGGGGCCAGCTTGCCCAGCACCACCATCTCGGCGCCGTAACGCTGGCTCGCCTTGAGGATGGGATCGGCGAAACGCCCCCACACATCGGTGGCATTGACCGCCATGTTGTCATCGAGATCCATCAGCGGAATGCTGACCGGCAGGCCCATGGCTTGCGTCTGGCCTCGCAGGGCGGCGGCCCAGCCATCGCTGGACTGATCCGGCAGGATGCGACGCTCCCCTTGATCGAGCACCAGCCAGATGGCCAACTGCGGACGCGCGGGTCCGAGCAGGGCAAACTTGCTCTGGGCGATCAGGGCGTTAACCTTGGTGACGTCAAAGTCGGCCTTGAGGAACTTGACCGGCCCCAGATCCTGATAGCCGTAGTGCTGCACATAGTCCCCCGGGGCGGCCAGCGCCTTGACCACCTCCGGCTGGGTGAGAATGTCCCGCTTGCCGGTCACCTTGATGAGCACCTCTCCCAGCGCCTGGGATTGGGCGGCGGTCATGTCGCCGCTGGTGGGCGCCTTGCCCTGATAGAGATCCGCCACCTGGGCGGCCGACACCACAAACGGCAGGCAGCAGCAGAGGAGTGTCGCTAAGCGTTTAAGCATAAAGAAGATTCTCGAAATGGGAGATGGTGCTTATGGTAGCGGCAAGGCGCGCCTCCCAGCAAGGCAACCGGCAGGTGCAGCACCAAAAAGCGTGAAGCCGGCACGGGGCCGGCTTCACGGAGACAGAACCAAGACTTATTTGGTGCCGAAGATCTTGTCACCGGCATCGCCCAGGCCCGGGACAATGTAGCCTTTCTCGTTCAGGCCCAGATCGATGGAGGCACAGTAGAGCTCCACATCCGGGTGAGCGGCTTCCAGTGCCTTGATGCCTTCGGGCGCTGCGACCAGCACCAACACCTTGATGGACTGGCAGCCCTTCTTCTTGAGCAGATCGATGGTGGCGATCATGGAGCCACCGGTGGCCAGCATGGGATCGATGACCAGCGCCAGGCGCTCTTCGATGTTGCTGACGATCTTCTCGAAGTAAGGGACGGGTTGCAGGGTCTCTTCATCGCGGTAGATGCCGACCACGCTGACGCGGGCGCTCGGCATGTGCTCCAGCACGCCATCCATCATGCCAAGACCGGCGCGCAGGATGGGCACGACTGTGACCTTCTTGCCCTTGATCTGGTCAACTTCTACTGGCCCGTTCCAACCATCGATGGTAACTTTCTCGGTTTCGAAGTCAGAGGTCGCTTCGTAGGTCAACAGACTGCCCACTTCCTTGGCCAGTTCACGGAAACGCTTGGTGCTGATGTCGCCTTCGCGCATCAGCCCGATCTTGTGTTTGACCAGGGGGTGTTTGACTTCAACGACTTTCATTATTATCTCCTCAAACCGGCGCCAAAAAATCGCGGAATCATACAATAAAAGCCGCGGCTTGTAGAGCTTTTCCACGCAAAAACGCGCAAACGATTTCCTTTCTGCTTTTACCCGCCCACTGGTAGAATACGCCCCGAATTTTACCCTCCACTTCTTTATATGACGGGGAATACGCGTGACTGACAAAACCTCACTGAGCTACAAGGATGCTGGCGTAGATATCGATGCCGGCAATGCACTGGTTGAACGTATCAAAGGCGTGTCAAAACGTACTCGTCGTCCCGAAGTCCTTGGTGGTCTTGGCGGCTTTGGGGCCCTGTGTCAAATCCCTGCTGGCTACAAGGAACCGGTGCTGGTCTCCGGTACCGACGGGGTGGGCACCAAGCTGCGTCTGGCCATCGACCTCAAGAAGCACGACACCGTGGGCATCGATCTGGTGGCCATGTGCGTCAACGATCTGATCGTCCAAGGGGCAGAGCCCCTGTTCTTCCTCGACTACTACGCCACCGGCAAGCTGGACGTTGACACCGCCGCCGCCGTGGTGACCGGGATTGGTGTGGGCTGTGAGCAATCCGGCTGCGCCCTGGTGGGCGGCGAAACCGCCGAGATGCCGGGCATGTATGAAGGGGAAGACTACGACATCGCCGGTTTCTGCGTCGGTGTGGTGGAAAAGAGCGAGATCATCGACGGCAGCAAGGTCGGCGACGGGGACGCCCTGATCGCCCTGGCCGCAAGTGGCCCCCACTCCAACGGCTTCTCCCTGGTGCGCAAGATTTTGGAAGTCTCCAAGGCCGACGTACATCAGCCGCTGGGCGATACCACCCTGGCCAATGCCCTGCTGGAGCCGACCCGCATCTACGTGAAACCCGTGCTCAAGCTCATCAAGGAGTGCGAGATCCACGCCCTGTCCCACATCACCGGTGGCGGCTTCTGGGAGAACATCCCCCGCGTGCTGCCCGCCAACACCCAGGCGGTGATCGACGAGCAGAGCTGGCAGTGGCCGGCGGTGTTCAGCTGGCTACAACAGGCCGGCAACGTCACCCGCCACGAGATGTACCGCACCTTCAACTGCGGCGTCGGCATGATCATCGCGCTGCCCGCCTCCCAGCTTGAGAAGGCGCTGACCCTGCTCAAGGCCGAAGGGGAGAACGCCTGGCATATCGGCCATATCGCCAAGGCGGCCGATGGCGAGGAGCAGGTCATCATCCGATGAGCCCGATGACACGCATTCTGGTCCTTATCTCCGGCAGCGGCAGCAACTTGCAGGTCATCCTCGACGACTGCGCCAGCGGCAAGATAGCGGGCGAGGTGGTCGGCGTCATCAGCAACAAGGCCGATGCCTATGGGCTGGTGCGCGCCAAGGAAGCCGGAGTGGCAACCTCCATCCTGGCCCAGCAGCAATTTGCCAGCCGGGATGACTACGATCTCGCCCTGCAGGCGCTGATGGCGGACTACAAGCCGGATCTGGTGGTATTGGCCGGCTTTATGCGGATCCTGAGCGCCCCCCTGGTGCGTCATTTCGCGGGGAGGATGATCAACATCCACCCCTCGTTGCTGCCGAAATACCAGGGCTTGCACACCCACCAGCGCGCCATCGACGCCGGTGATAGCGAGCACGGCGCCAGCGTCCACTTCGTCACCGAGGAGCTCGACGGCGGCCCTGTGATCCTGCAGGCTCGCGTGCCCATCTTCGAGGGCGATGATGCCGATGACGTGGCGGCCAGGGTGCAAGCCCAGGAGCACAGCATCTACCCCCTGGTGGTGCAGTGGTTCTGCCAGGGGAGGCTGCGGATGCAAGCGGATGCGGCCCTGCTGGATGGTGCAGTACTCGGCCCGGCGGGTTATGCCAGCGAGTGACCGGACGACATGTGAAAAAGGAGGCCAATGGCCTCCTTTTTGTTTCTTAACTCACTCAACAGTCAGCATTTATGAATGATAAGATTGAATTTTACAGCTAAAAATATTCATAAAACGGTCATTAACTAATACAAACCGCTGCCTTTTCTAGACCGGATTATCGATGTCGATAAAGGTCACCTCCAGCCCGTGCACGGTAGCAAGCCACTCCCCCAGCGCCTTGATACCGTAACGCTCGGTGGCGTGATGGCCGGCGGCGTAGAAGTGCATCCCCATCTCGCGGGCGGTGTGGATGGTCTGCTCCGAGGCTTCGCCGGAGATGAAGGCGTCTATGCCCTGCTCCGCCGCCAGGTTGATGTAGCTCTGACCACCGCCGGTGCACCAGGCCACGGAGCGGATAAGCTCGGGCCCCGTCTCACCACTGTACAGTGGAGTGCGGCCGAGCCGCTCGGCGATGAGCGCCGCGAAATCCGGCCCGCTCATGGGCTCCTCCAGCTTGCCCACCATGGCCACGCTCTTGCTGTTCCAGGGCTCCAGGCCGCGGCGCACCTTGATGCCGAGCAGCTTGGCGAGCTGGGCGTTGTTGCCCACCTCGGGGTGTACGTCCAGCGGCAGGTGATAGGCGAACAGGTTGATGTCGTGGGTCAGCAGGGTCTTGAGGCGACGCTGCTTCATGCCGGTGATCTGGGCGGGTTCACCGCTCCAGAAGTAGCCGTGATGGACCAGGATGGCATCGGCGTTGACCGCCACGGCCGCGTCGATCAGCGCCTGACTGGCGGTGACGCCGGTGACCACGTGGCGAATGCGCTCGCGCCCCTCCACCTGCAGGCCATTGGGACAGTAGTCCTTGATGGCATGAGGTTCGAGCAGGTGGTTGAGCAGGGTTTCCAGTTTTCGATGAGAGATCATAAGGGTCTCCTAACACAGTCAGACCCTGCTCCTGCAGGCAACAGCAAGGTCCTGGGTTAAATCGTCAGGTACCCATGATAATCGAGCCGGGCCATCAAGGCCATGGCACTCAGGCAGACAACTCTATGCCCGCATCCCGCATCTGGGCCAGCTTGTAACGCAGGGTGCGCGGGCTGATGCCGAGTCGGTCGGCGACGGCCTTGCGGCTACCGTTGCACTCCTGCAGGGTGTCGAGGATGATCTGGTGCTCCTGCAACTTCAGCTCGCTCCCCAAGCCATCGCCCCCCGCCAGCCGCTCGAGCGGACGCACCAGCGCCTCGTCCGTCTCTTCCAGGATCAGCTGAGCGGAGCCAATCACCCCGTCCGGACTCAGGATCAGGGCGCGCTGCACCACGTTGTCGAGCTCGCGCACGTTGCCGGGCCAGGGGTGGGCCAGCAGGCGCGCGCGGGCATCCTCCAGCAGCTGCGGCGTGGGCAGGCCCATCTGGTTGGCATGCAGCGCCAGCAGGTGCTCCGCCAGGGGCAGAATGTCCCCCGGCCGCTCCCAGAGCGAGCTCCAGCGCAGGGGGAAGACATTGAGACGGTAATAGAGATCCTCGCGGAACAGGCCGTCCTGCACCGCCTTCTTGAGGTCGCGGTTGCTGGTGGCGATCACCCGCACATCGAGGGGGATCAGCTTGCGGCTGCCGAGCCGCTCCACCTCTTTCTCCTGCAACACCCGCAGCAGCTTGGCCTGTAGCCCCAAGTCCATCTCGGTAATTTCATCCAGCAGCAGGGTACCGCCCTGGGCCTGCTCAAACTTGCCGGGACAACCCTGCACGGCGCCGGTGAAGGCCCCCTTCTCGTAGCCAAACAGGGTCGCCTCCAGCATGTTTTCCGGAATGGCGGCGCAGTTGATGGCGACGAAGCTCTGCTCTGCGCGGCTGGAGTTGTCGTGGATGTAGCGGGCCAGCACCTCTTTACCGGTGCCGCTCGGGCCCGTCACCATGACGGTGGCCTCGCTTCTGGCCACCCGGATCGCCAGCTGGAACAGCTCGGCGGTCTTGGGATCCCCGTACACCACGGCTCGCTTCTCGACCTTCTGGGCCGGCACGTAACGGCTGACCTGGTTGAGCAGCACCTCGGGGGAGAAGGGCTTGGCGAGGTAATCGATGGCCCCCTCGCGCATGGCACGCACGGCGCCATCGATGTTGGCATGGGCCGTCATCAGCAGCACAGGCACCTGGGGATATTGCTGGCGGATGTTGGCCAGCAGGGTCAGGCCGTCCATGCCCCCCATCTGGATATCCGAGATGACCATGTCGAAGCGCTGGCGCGACAGGGAGAGCAGGGCCCGTTCACCGCTGTCGGCTTCGCGGCATTCGTAGCCGCCGAGCAGCAGGGTATCCACCAGCGCCTCGCGCAGGCCGTTGTCATCTTCCACTACCAGAATGCGGGCCTGGGTCATGCTACTGCTCCCACGGCCAACCTGGCCTTATCGTGATGTATACCCGCAGAGCGGCTGGCCTCGGCCAGCACGCGGGATCCGACGCGGCTCATGCCACACCTCCAAGCCGCACCGCCTGCTGATGCAGGGGGAACGACAGGGTAAAGCAGGTGCCCTCACCGGGGACCGAGGCCACGCTGACCTCTCCCTGATGGGCACGCACCACGGATTGCACCACGGCAAGCCCAAGGCCTGTACCCTGGGAGCGGGTGGTGAAGAAGGGTTCGAAGATCTGGTTGAGCAACTGGGCGGGCATCCCCTTGCCGTTGTCGAGAATGCGCAGCTCCACCCGGCCACTGCTGCGCACCGCGCTGATGAGCAGCGAGTTGGCCCCTGCCTGCTGGGCGTTGGCGATCAGGTTGTTGATGGCGCCCGCCAGGGCATTGCTGTTGGCCAGCAGCCAGAGATCCGGCTCCGGCGCCTCCATCTGCAGGGTGCAGCCCTGTTGCTGGCAGAACGCCTCGGCACCGGCCTGCACCTCCGCCAGCAACCCCTGTACGGACACGGGCGCGACCACCTGGTTGTCGCCGTTGCGGGCGAACAGCAGGATGTCGTTGATCTGTTTTTCCAAATCCTGCAGCCTCGCCATCAGCTTTTGCTGGAACTGGCTGCGGGATTCGGGCTTGAGGGTGCGGTTCGCGAGGTTCGCCGCATAGAGCATGGCGGCGGAGAGCGGGGTGCGGATCTGGTGTGCAAGCGAGGCGGCCATGTTGCCAAGGGCCGACAGCCGTTTCATGTGGTTGACCCTGTCCTGCAGCTGGCGGGTCTCGGTGAGATCGGTGATGAACACCAGCTGGCCGGGTTGATCCTGCAGCGGTTGGGTCGAGAGCTGAACCCGACGTCCGCCCCGCAGGGAGATCTCGTGACCGTCGTCCTCGCGGGGCTCGAAACAGCGGTCGATGATCTGGCGCCAGAGTTGACCCTGCAACGGCTCTCCCAGCAAGGCGAGGGCGGCCGGGTTGGCGCGGGTGATCCGGCCTTCCCCATCAAGCAGCAGCACGCCGGTCGGCAGTGCCTGGAAGATGGCGTAGAGCTGGCTCACCTCGTGAGACTGGAGCGGGTTGTCCTGCTGGGCGATTGTCATAAACCTGACCTCAAACTGGGTTTGGGATCAGGTTATTCAATTTTCATGCCAGTAAAATAACAACTACATATCAATGCATTAGACATTTGGTGTCAAAGCATTGACCTCAGACTTCCTTGCTCATGCCGTACTTCTTCATCTTCTCCACCAGGGTGGTGCGACGCATGCTGAGCAAGTCGGCGGCGCGGGCCACCACCCCCTCCTGGGACTCCAGAGCCTGGCGGATCAGCTCCACCTCGAGATCGGCCAGCATCTCCTTGAGATTGACCCCCTCCTGTGGCAACTGCATGGGGAGCGAGACACCGCTGCCGGGCTCCGGCTCGAGGGGCGTCTGGAACACGGCGGCCAGGGCATCGCGCTCGTCCATCTCGGTGAGCCGCTCATCGCGAGGCTCGCAGGGCAGCAGGCGATAACGGCTCGGCAGGTCCACCACATCGACGATCTGGTTCGGATAGAGGATCAGCAGCCGCTCTATGAGGTTCGACAGCTCGCGCACGTTGCCGGGCCAGGGGTACTGCATGATGGATTCCATGGCGCGCTGGGTCAGGCGGATGATCCCCCTGTGCTGCTCGGCATGGCGATTGAGCAGCTCCTGCAGCAGCAGGGGGATGTCGTCGCAGCGCTCGCGCAGGGGCGGCGTCTCGATGGGGAAGACGTTGAGGCGATAGTAGAGATCCTCGCGGAACAGCTGGGTGCGGATCATCGCCTCCAGATCTCTGTGGGTCGCCGCGATGACGCGCACGTCTGCCTGCACCGGCTTGCCGCCGCCCACTCTGTCGAACAGGCGTTCCTGCAGCACCCGCAGCAGCTTGACCTGCATCGGCAGCGGCATGTCGCCTATCTCATCGAGGAACAGGGTGCCACCCTGGGCCAGCTCGAAGCGGCCGCGACGGGCCGCGATGGCGCCGGTGAAGGCGCCCTTCTCGTGCCCGAACAGCTCGCTCTCCAGGAGCTCAGCCGGAATGGCGCCACAGTTGATGGGCACGAAGGGGCCGCCGCTGCGGGAGGAGAGTTCGTGAATGGCGCGGGCCACCACCTCCTTGCCGGTCCCGGACTCCCCCAGGATCAGCACGTTGGCCTCGGTTTCCGCGACCTGACCGATGAGGCGACGCACCTCCTGAATGCCCCTGCCCTTGCCCACCAGCAGCCGCAACAGGGTCTGACCCTTGTCGTGCAGTTGCTGGCGCGGGTGCAATGAGATGAAGGCCTGGCAGAAATGCAGGTGGCGAGTCAACGACTCGTAGGTGAAGGGGGTATCACTGCCACCGATGAAGTTGCTGTTGGGATGACTGGCCTCAATCAGGGAGAGGAACGGGATCCGGGGGAAGGCGGCGAGCAGCTCGCCGAGGGGGCGCTCCTGCAGTTCTCCCGTCAATATCCCTTGCAGCGGGCCGGACGATTCGATGGCCACATCCAGCTCAGGCTCCGCCACCTCTTGCCAGGGGATCCCCATGAACGAAAGCACTGTCCCCAGCTGCTGGCGCCGCTGTTCATCGGCATCGACAATCAATACCTCCATTGCCATCCTCTCCATCCTTTTCTGCACCTGAAGCCAAACTGTTTGTTTTTCTCGTGCTTATATGGCTAGCCATGCACGTTTTAAGGGGCACAAAGTGCCAAAATAATGGCGGATTGTCAAAAGCTGTCGCGATCTGTTCCGTTCATCGGGATGGGGATCACAACCGGCGTATTTTAATCATTGATAGCTGGCGGTAAGACCGCCGATACAGGGGCGGCAGGCAGAGCGGGGACAGGCTCCGACCGAGGTCGGAGCCAAACTCGGGACTCAGTGCTTGAGCTGACCGTGGGGGGCGGCGTAACGGCACTGGGGGAAGCGGCTGCAGGCCAGGAACAGACGGCCGACATGGGGACCCTTCTTGGCCTCCCGCTCCACCAGAGGGGCATCGCAGCGAGGGCAGTGCGGCGTGGCTGAAGGCTGATCCTCCTCCTCGTCCAGGCTGCCGAACAGGTTGTCCACCAGCTCGGGATCCGGCTCGACCAACACCGGCTTGGCGGCTTGCGACACCGATGCGACCGGCGCCTGCCCCCCATGACGCGGTTCGCTCAGATCCACGCCATCGAGCAGCAGCGGACTGAAGGTGGGCTCACGGCGCTCCCCTGGCAACAGATCCTCAACCTGAGGAGTGGCCTTGCTTAGCAGCGGCAACAGCTGCTCGCGCAGCTCTTCCACCTGATAGTGGCTGCTGGCCGGGATCTGCAACAGGGGCAGACCCGCGCCATCACAGGCCTCTTTCAGGAACAGATCCCGCGCCTTGCGCTTCTGGTGACGGTGGGAGCTGTCATCGAGTTCGATGGCGCAGAGCACGGAGAGATCCGCCGGATGGCAGAGCAGATAATCGAAGTGCTTGGCACTGATCCGGTTGAACGCCTGCTGCCACTTGCTCTTGCCCATGCGCGCTTGTGGGGTCAACACATCGGCGACCCGGACCTTGGCAAAGACTCGCGCCCGGTCGCCCACCGCCAGATCCAGCACCCCGAGGAAAGATCGCTCGGCCGGGCTGAACAGGGTCTCCTGCAGATCATAGGGCGACGCCTTGCCTTTCTTGCCTCTGCCCCAGACGATCGCCAGCAGGAGCAGTACCAACAACACCAATCCCGATACGACAAGGCTATTCATAAGCGCAGATCCCATTCACAAGACATATCCTGTTCACAAAACGTGGAGAAGAAGGGGCAACACTCTAGCACGGGGGGCCTTGCACAGGCAGAGCAGAAATGGAGCCCTCCTCCTGCCTCCGCGTTTTTTCACCACTTTTGCACGAGGCGGGGCTTCATATGGCCTGCCACAGCAGGCACAATGAGGGGGGAACCCACTCACAGGAGAGCAGGATGCAAAAGCAATTGGTCGTCACCGTCATCGGAACAGACAAGCCCGGCATCGTCGAGAGTCTGGCCGATACCATCAGCCGCCAGCAGGGCAACTGGCTGGCCAGCTCCATGAGTGAACTGGCAGGACAATTTGCCGGCATTTTGCACGTGAGCGTCCCCGATGAACACTACCGCAGCCTGTGCGAGGCGCTGGTGATGCTGCCGGGTCTGACCGTGAGCTTTGCCGAAGGCCAACTCAGCCAGGAACCCGCACGCCAGATGATGCTGACCGTCACCGGCAACGACAGGCCGGGCATCGTCCACGAGGTGGCCAGCATACTGCGTCAGCTCAACATCAACGTCGCCGATCTCACCACCGGCTGCGAGCCCGCGCCCCACTCGGGCGCCCCCTTGTTCTACGCCCATGCCCTGGTCGCCTTGCCCCCCCAGCTCGAGCAAGACGATCTCGTCGCGGCGCTGGAGTCCCTCTCCGATGATCTCGTCGTCGACATCGATCAAGACCTGACCGAATAGTGCCGGCCGTCATAAAATTGTCATGGTTTGACGCCATAACTGCCGCGCAGACGCAACCTGATCACAGAGGCACCAGATGAGCACCGACAAGCAGTATGAAGAGAAAGAGCTGAGTTGGCTCTCATTCAATGAACGGGTGTTGCAAGAGGCGATGGACAAGACGGTCCCCCTCATCGAGCGGGTCCGCTTCCTCGGGATCTTCTCCTCCAACCAGGACGAGTTTTTCAAGGTACGGGTCTCGGACGTCAAGCGCCGCATCCTCATCAACGAGGTGCACGGCGGCGACGACGAGGCCAAGGTGCTGCTGCGCGCCATCCAGCAGAAGGTGATGGCGCTCGGCGAGGCATTCGACAACACCTATAAAGAGCTGCTGATAGCGCTCGCCCGTCACAACATCTTCCTGGTCAACGAGAGCCAGATCTCCGACTCCATTCAGCAGTGGCTGCGGGTCTTCTTCCGGGAGAAGGTGTTGCGTCACATCATCCCCATCCTGCTCAACAAGGAGGTCAACCCGGTCAAGTTCTTGAAAGACGAGCACACCTACCTCGCCATCGAGATGAAGAAAGGGGGCCAGGTGATCCAGTACGCCCTGGTGGAGGTGCCGACCGACGATCTGCCCCGCTTCTTCCAGCTGCCGCCGGAGGGGACCCGCCGCAAGAAGCAGATCATCATCCTGGATAACGTCATCCGCTTCTGCCTCGACGAGATCTTCAAGGGCTTCTTCGACTACGACGAGATAGCGGCCTACGCGGTCAAGCTGACCCGGGATGCGGAGTACGATCTCTCCGACCAGCTCGACCTCAGCCTGGTGGACAAGATGAGTGACGGCTTGAAGCAGCGCCTCACCGCCATGCCGGTGCGCTTCGTCTACGAGCGGGAGATGCCCGCCGCCATGATAAGCTTCCTCAAGCTCAAGCTGCAGATCAGCTCCTACGACGCCATCATGCCCGGCGGTCGTTATCACAACTTCAAGGATTTCATCGGCTTCCCCAACGTGGGCCGGGACTATCTGGAAAACCCCAAGCTGCCGGCCCTCGATTGCCGCGACTTCGACGGCTTCGTCAACGCCTTCGACGCCATCACCAAGCAGGATATTCTGCTGTATTACCCCTATCACAAGTTCCACCACTTCACGGAACTGGTGCGTCAGGCAGCCTTTGATCCGGCGGTGAGCGCCATCCGCATCAATATCTACCGGGTCGCCAAGAAGTCGCGCATCATCCACTCCCTCATCGACGCCGCCAACAACGGCAAGAAGGTGACGGTGGTGGTCGAGCTGCGCGCCCGTTTCGACGAGGCGGCCAACATCGACTGGGCCAACATCCTCACCGATGCGGGGGTCAAGGTGGTGTTCGGGGTGCCGAGCCTCAAGATCCACTCCAAGCTCTGCCTCATCACCCGCCACGAGCATGGCGAGGCGGTGCGCTATGCCCACATCGGCACCGGCAACTTCAACGAGAAGACCGCCAAGATCTACACCGACTTCTCCCTGCTGACCCGCCACCCGGACATCACCGCCGAGGTGGAAGGGGTGTTCGAATACATCGAATATCCCTACCGGCGCTACAAGTTCAACCACCTGCTGGTCTCCCCCATCAACAGCCGCCGCCAGCTCTATCGCCTCATCGATGCCGAGCTCGCCAACGCCAAGGCGGGCCAGCCCAGCGGCATCACCCTCAAGATCAACAACCTGGTGGACAGGGACCTCATCAACCGGCTCTACGCCGCCGGCCAGGCCGGGGTGCCGATCCAGATGATCATCCGTGGCATGTGCGCCCTGCGCCCCGGCGTGCCGGGCCTGAGTGACAACATCCAGGTCATCAGCATCATCGACCGCTTCCTCGAGCACCCGCGGGTCATGGTGTTCCACAACAAGGGCAACCCCCAGCTGTTCATCTCCAGCGCCGACTGGATGAGCCGCAACATCGACGGCCGGATCGAGGTGGGGACCCCCATCTACGACGAGCGTCTGAAACAGCGCATCCTGGATATTCTCCAGCTGCAGCTCAGCGATACCTGCAAGGCAAGGGTCATCGATGCAGGCCAGAGCAACGAATACGTGAAGCGGGGCAACCGCCGCAAGGTGCGTTCTCAGGTCGCGATTTACGACTACCTCAAACGCATAGAGTCAAACCATGGACAATAGTCTGTACGCCGCTGTCGATCTGGGCTCGAACAGCTTTCACATGGTCATCGCCCGCCTCAATGAGGGACGGATGCAGATCGTCGATCGCCTCAAGGAACGGGTCCGGCTCGCGGAGGGCATGGACGAGCAGCGCCGCATGTCGGACGAGGCCATGGCACGAGGCCTCGATTGCCTCGCCCTGTTCGCCGAGCGGTTGACCAACATCAAGCCTGATCAGATCCGCATCGCCGGCACCTATACCCTGCGCCGCGCCAGCAACGCCCGCGCCTTCGTGAGCGAGGCGGTCAAGGTTTTGAACCATCCCATCGAGATCATCAGCGGCCAGGAAGAGGCGCGCCTCATCTATCAGGGGGTGGCTCACACCCAGCACGTCGAGGGCCAGGTGCTGGTGGTGGACATCGGCGGCGGCAGCACCGAGCTCATCATCGGCGAGGGCTTCGATCACAAGGCCCTGACCAGCCGCAAGATGGGTTGTGTCAGCTTCACCCAGAGCTTCTTTGGGAACGGCAAGCTGAGCGAGAAGGCTTTCAACAACGCCGTGCTGGAAGCGCAGCATCAGCTCGCCCCCATCGTCAACCAATACCGCAAGCTCGGCTGGCAGAGCTGCCTCGGCAGCTCGGGCTCCATTCGTACCGTGCGGGATGTGTTGCAGGGGGAAGGCTGGACCGATGGCAGCATCACGCTGGCGGGGCTGGAGCGCCTCAAACAGGAGATGCTCGCACACAAGAGGGTCGATCAGCTCAAGCTCGCGGGTCTGACCGAGGAGCGCCAGGAGGTGTTCGCCGCGGCGGTGGCCATACTGCTCGGGCTCTTCACCTCCCTGCCCATCGATCGGATGGAATATTCCGACGGCGCCCTGCGCGAGGGGCTGCTGTACGAGTTCGAGGAGCGACTGCAGCATCACGACATCCGCGAGCGCACCGCCCTGGCACTGTCCACCCACTATCGCATCGACAAGCGCCAGGCGGCCCGGGTCGAGCACAGCGTGCTCTCCCTGTTCGATGCCTTGAGCGATCCCTGGCAGATGCCCATCGAACCCTACCGCGCCATCCTCGGCTGGGCGGCGCGGTTGCACGAGATTGGCCTCGCCATCAACTACAGCGGCATCCATCGCCACTCCGCCTACATCTTGCAAAACACCGATCTACCCGGTTTCAACCAGGACGATCAGGCCCTGCTGGCGGCCTTGGTGCGCTTTCAGCGCAAGGGGCTCAAGCTCTCCGAGTTGCCCGCCCTGCCCAACCACGACGAACAGACGGTGCTGCGCTGCATCCGTATCCTGCGCCTCGCGGTCGCGGCCCACCACAGGCGCCAGGACAACCTGCTGCCAGAGTGGCGCGTACAGGCCGCCGAAGATCAGTTGGTGGTCACCCTGCCACTCGACTGGTGCGACGAAAACCGCCTGCTGATGCAGAACCTGGAAAAAGAGCACCGTTATTGCCAGGAGCAGGGCTGGCCCCTGCTGTTCCAGCTCGGGTGATCCCTCACCTCAGACGAAAAGAGGCAGCCCATCGGCTGCCTCTTTGTTTTTTCCCTGTTATTTCCGCTCACCGCAAGTCGGGCAGTATCTGCTTGGCTATCTCGAAGTAGATGATGAGGCCGGTGCCATCCACCAGGGTGGAGATGAAGGGGGCCGAGACCACGGCCGGATCGATCCTGAAACGACGCAGCACCATGGGGATCACCGAGGCGACGGTGGCGCTCCAGAGCACGATAGCCACTATGGTCAGGGTGACCACCATGCCGATCTCGGGACCCACTCCCAGGCTCCAGGCCCGCACCCAGGCCGCCACCGCGATGGTCATCGAGATGAACAGACCGGTGGAGAGTTCCTTCTTCAAGACGGTGCCGAGGTTCTTCAGGCTCACCTCCCCCACCGCCATGGCGCGCACTATGGTGGTGGTGATCTGGGTGCCGCTGTTGCCGCCGGTGCCGATCAGCAGCGGGATGAAGAAGGCCAGGGCGATGGCCGCCTCCAGCTGCTCCTCGAAGGCCCGCAGCACAGTGCCGGTATAGGCCTCGGCCACAAACAGGATGAGCAGCCACCCCACCCGCTTGCGCCACAGCTGCCAGGGCGTCGCCTGCAGATAGGGAATATCCAGCGGCGAGGAGCCTCCCTGCAGCTCCGCATCCTCGGTGGACTCGCGCTCCAGGATGTCGGCGGCATCGTCCACGTGAAAGACCCCCACCAAGCGGCCCTGGGCCTCCACCGGCAGGATCGAGAGATCGCGATCGATCAGCAGACGGGCGGCCAGCTCCTGATCGGCCCGGGCATCGATGCGCACCGTCTCCCGCTCCATCAACTCGCTGACTGGCAGCAGGGGATCCGCTATCAGCAGTGACTTGAGGGAGACGCTGCCAAGCAGCCGCCGCTCACCATCGATCACATACAAGTCCTGAAACAGCTGGGCCTTGTCCCAGGCGTCGTGGATCAGCTGCTTGGCGCAGCCCACCGTCTCCTGCCCGTCGATGGCCAGGTATTCGTGACGCATGTTGGCGCCGACCGATTCACTCGGCCAGTCCAGCAGCGAATGGAAGCTGGTCTGTACGGGCTCCGGGAAACGGGCGAGCAGCTGGTGGCGATCGTCGTCATCGAGCCTGCGCAAGATGGCCAGCAGATCCCGTCTGGGGATGGCGCCCTGCAACAGGCCGACGATGCTGGCATGCAGCCGCAACAGCAATCGGCCGGCACAGTCCGCTGGCAATGAGACGAGCAGTTCGGCACCGTCAGGGGTGGGCAGGGTATCGAAGATACAGTTGAGCTCTTCCGGGCGCAGGGTCAGCAGTTGGTCGGCGCGCGCAACCGGATCCAGGTTGCGGGCGAGCCAGCCCTGCAGGGCAGCCAGGTCGAGCAGTTGATGACGATTGAGCAGGTGGTGTGTTTTCTTCATCACAGATATCCTCATGTGATCCCGGGTCGAGCCCGGGAGCAACCGGTCATACCGGCCGCCGTTTGCAAGAAAACAGCAATTTGATTGACGAGTAACAGGCAGGAAATGACGCCGTCCGGCGTGTCTTCATCCCCACGTACCAGCTTTAGCACTGCATAACGTATCCGGCATGCCGGAAGCCACTTGGGTTGACACCTTAATCCGATGAAAACTGTCCTGATCTTGGGCGTCTCTGGACGTCGTGAGATCAGTGGCCTGTGTTTATGCAGGAGCCTCGCCTAACGAGATGCTGCGAAAAAATAGCCACAGCCCTGGGCTGTGCGGGCGGCATCATCGACCAGAGGCTGGCCCGAGTCAAGCTAGTAGGGCCCCTGGCAACGGGTTGTTACAAATTGAGCGACGGTGTGGGAAAACGGACGGCAGACGGCGGGAGAGGAGACAAGGCTCCCCCGGGCCACGGGGGGGCACTATTTCAGCGTATGTCAGCGGATATAGTCGAACAGGGTCAGCTTGCTTATCTTGCTGAAGGCGAGCTGGGTGGCGCTCATGGCTGCGTCTTCCTTGGAGAGGGTCGCTATCACCTCGTACATGTCGGCCTCCGAGACCTTGGCTCGCGCCTGCTGGTTCAGGGTACTGAGGCCATCGTTCGAGCTCATCACCTGCTCCAGGCTGTTGAGCCGGCTGCCCACGTCCCCCTGTCCCCTGTCCACCTTGGTTCTGGCGTTGTCCATGTGGGTGGTGGCATTGGCCACCGCCAGCTGGAAGTTGTCCGCCGAGAGGGTGGGGTCGCGCAGGGCCGTGATGAAGTCGGACATGCCGTTGAGCACGTTGTCGTTCTTCGGTGCATCCAGCACGAAGTTTTGATCCGCGCCGCCTGCGGGCAGGTCCAGGGTCAGCTCCAGCCCGTTGAAGGCTATCTTGTTACCCGTGCTGTAGTCGCCGTTTTGCACCACAGTGCCGCCACTGTCCTTGATCTCGTAGGTGTCCGGCGGACCCGCCAGGGTGCTCACGGTGAACTGGTTGCTGGCAAGAGACGAGTCGTAGTGGTTGCGATAGAAGCTCTCGAAGTTCGCCTGATCCCCGACGCCCACCTTGATGTTGGCGCTGGCGGCGCTGGCGGTGCGCCGGGTTCCCACCATCTCGAACAGATCAAAGCCGGAGTCATTGGCCGGGATCTGCACCGTGGGGGAGACCTGGATGCTGCGCTGGCCCGTGTCCCCCTGGAACACGTAGTTACCGCTGGCGTCCTTGACGAAGGGCTGGGTCTTGCTCTGGTTGCCGCCGAAGATGTACTCCCCCTGGGAGTTCTTGCTGTTCATCAGGTCGAACATCTGCTTTTGCAGCCCCTCCAATTCGCTTGCGATGGCGCCGCGCTCCTCGGATCCCATGGCCGAGCTGTTCGCCTTCTGGATCAGGGTCTTGGCGCTGAGCATGGCGGTGTTGATGGAGGTGAGGACGGTGTCTTCGTGGCCCAGGCTGTTCTCCAGCAGGCTACCGTTGACGCTGTACTGCTTGAACAAGTCGATCTCCTTGGTCAGCGCCATCTTCTGGCTCATGCCGGAGGGATCTTCCCCCGCCCGGGTGAACTTGTCCCCGGACATCAGCTGGTTGTAGGCCGTGTTCTGGCGCTCGCTGACCTTGCTCATGGTGGCGAGGTTGCGGTCATAGATCATGTTGGTGGTGATGCGCATGCGTTACCTCACGGAAGACAACAGGGTATCGAAGATGGTCTTGGCGGTGCTGACTATCTGGGCCGAGGCGGCATAGGACTGCTGGAAGCGGATGAGGTTGGCCGCCTCCTCCTCCAGATTGACGCCGGAGACGCTCTCGTAGATGCCGGTGCTCTGGGTCAACTTGGCTTCGTTGGCCTGCAGCAGGGTCTTGGCCTGGCTGGTCTTGTTGCCCACCCCGGTCACCAGCGCGCTGTAGGCATCGTTGAAGGTCATCTTGTCGTTGCTGGTGGCGGCGTTGTTGTTCTTGCGCACCAGCGTCTTGTTTTGCAGCTCCGCCAGCGCCAGCCCGTTGGCGTTGTCGGCGAAGCCGTCCTTGTTGTAGCTCAGGGTGAAGCTGTCCTTGGCCTCCACCTTGCCGGTGATGCTGAAGTCGTAGCCCGGGGTCTGGGTCGGATCGGCATAGACCTTGGGCCCCCCCAGCGGGCTCTCGAGGGCGGCCATCAGGTTCTGGCCCTTGCTGGATGCCGGGGCGACCCCGATGAGGTTGTTGTTCTTGTCATAGACCTCGTAGTTGCCACCGTTGTCGATCTTGACGGCCTGAGGCGCGTTTGGATTCAGGCTGTTGGCGCCAAAACCCGACCCCGTGCCGGTGTGATAGACACCGGTCATCTTTATCTCACCAGAGCCTATATTTTGAGAGTTTTTATCTGCTTTTATAGGTGAGGCCAGCGCAATATCTTCCGGTCGGGTGATCGCGGCCTCGAGACCTGCTGCAGCATGCTTGGTCGGTTGCAGCAATATCTTGTCACCGGCGGCCGGAGTACCTTCGATATCGATCTCGATGCCGTGTCCCGCCACCTCGAACTTGGCGGGGGGGGTAGCCCCCGTCATGAGCGAGGTGCGCTTGCCGGTGCCGTCGATGGAGAACACCTCATAGCCGGTGGCGCTGCTGAACTTGACCTCGTAGTCGAAGGTGGTCACCTCTGTCCCCTTGCCGGGCACGAAGCTCACGCTGGCGGCACCATTGCCGGTGTTACTGCCATAAGGGAGCCCCTGACTGTCCTTGAGGGAGAAGAGATCCCCCCCCAGCTCGTTGTCCAAGTCCATCCCCAGCCGGTTCTGCTGGTTCATGGCATCGGCCATGGCGACGGCCAGCTGCCCCAGTTCCCGCTTGGAGGGCTCCAGATCCCGGCGCGCGCTGAACAGCCCTCCGATGCCGCCCCCGATGTCCTTGTCGTTGATGTTGACCTTGTTGGATCCCAGGTTGAGCTGCAGGGCCGACTCGCGAGAGTCGGGATCCCCCGCCACCACCTTGAACTGGGCCACGCCGCCATCCAGCACCAGGGAGTGGCCCGTGCTCATGTTCACCAGCATGCTGCCGTTGGGTTGGGTCACGGTGCGGATCTCCATCTTCTCGGAGAGCTGGCGCACGGCCTCGTCGCGCTGATCGAACAGCATCAGGCTCTCTTCCGGCGTCCCCTGAGTGCGAATGATGGCCTGGTTCAGATCGTTGATGCTGTTTAGCAGGCTGTTGACCCTGTCGGTTTCGTCGCTGATGGTGGCGTTGATGGTGTCTGACTGCTTGTCGAGCTGGGCAGAGAGGGTGTGGTACCTGTCCACCATGCCGTTGAGCTCGCTCAGGGTCGTCTTGCGCCCGCCGATCTCGGCCGGCGACTCGTTGGCGGTATGGAAAGCCTTGAAGTAGGAGGTAATGGTGGTGCCCACGCTGTTACTGGTGTCACCGAGCAGGCTGTCCAGCTGGAACAGCTGATTATAGCGCGTGTTCGAGGCGTTGTAGGCGGAAGTATCGCGGCGTACCTCCCCCTGGGCATAGGCGTTGATGACCCGCTCGCTGATCATGTCCCCCGTCCCCAATCCGACGGAATTGGTGTAGATCAGGGTGCGTTCACGTACATAGCCCTGGCTATTGACGTTGACGATGTTGTTACTGGTGGTCTGCAGCAGTCGCTGCTGGGCCATCACACCCGAGGTTCCAATTCCAAGCAGATCGCTTGCCATAACTTACAGCTCCATCTCTGTGTTCCTGGTCGCGGCGTAGCCGGCAATGGCATCACTGCGCAACACTTGTTTCAGTTTCCTGGCGTACTGGGGATCGGTGGCATAACCGGCCTGCTGCAACGCCTCGAAATAGCGTTCCGGACTATCCGCCTTGGCCAGTGCCCCCTTGTAGCGGGAGCCCGAGGTGAGGAAATCCACATAGTCGTTGAAGCTATCTTCAAACGACTCATAGGAACGAAACGCCGCCTTCTGGCGAGACGCCACTCCTTGCTCATATTCCAGGGTGCTGACCACCGCCTTGGGGCCATCCCAGCGCGGATCGGCCTTGATGCCGAACAGGTTGTGGGTCATCTGTCCCTCCCCGTCCTTGATCACCCGCTTGCCCCAGCCGCTTTCCAGCGCCGCCTGAGCCACCAGCACCGCCGGGCTCAGTCCCAGCTTGTCCGCCGCCTTCTTGGCCAGCGGCATCAACCGATGCACAAACTCTTCCGGGCTGTCGAACACCTTGGCGCTGCCACCCGCCCCCTCTACCCCTTGACTGCCACTCAGACGCTGGCTATCTCCCATGGGAGGCACGGTACGGTGGGGGCGTCTGGGCGGGGCAAACCGGGGCTCGGCCCCATTCAGCTCACTATTCATCTCTTTTTCAGCAAAATCTTTGCCAACTTTTGAGGCTGCGATCAAATCATTGGGAGCCGAGGTCGGCGGCTGATAGGGTTTGTAGACACGCTCGGTGCGCTGGGGCAGCTTGAGCACCCGCCCGTCATCGTGGGTGAAGCTCTTCTCGGGGGAGAACTGTTTGGCCACCATCTCGGCAATGCCGAGGCCGCCCTTGCTCGACATGTCGGCGACCCGCTGCTCGTCCAGCATCCCTTCGTAGAACTGGGTGTAGCTGCTGTTCATGGGGTTGTCTTCGGTCAGCACCGCGTTGGCCTGACGCATCCCCTTGAACAGGGTCTGGGTGAAGATGGACTCGAACTGGCGAGCCGCCGCCATCAGCGCATCGGCCTTCCCCTCCTTGCTCATGCTCATCCGGCGCAGCTTGTCCAGGTTCTGGACATCCTGCACCATGCCAAGATTGATCCCGCTCTGGGAGTCGAACTCTGCCATAACCTACCTCGTTGCCGCCCGTGGCAAACCCTTGCCGCCCAACACCTTGTTCAATGCACCCGAGCCCTCGAAGGGGGTCAACCTGGTGTCATGCCCCGTCATTTACAAAATGACCAACTGCCCCTGGATGGCACCTGCCTGCTGCAGCGCCTCCAGGATCGCCATCAGATCGCCGGGCGCTATCCCGACCTGATTCACCGCCCGCACCAGATCGTCCAGGGTCGCACCGGTATCGAGCTTGAACATCCGGCCCGGCTCCTGCTGCACGTTGATGGTGGAGTTGTTGGTGACCGCCGTCTGCCCGCCCGCCAGCGGATTGGGCTGGGAGACCTGCTGATTCTCGGCGATGGTCACCGTCAGCCCGCCATGACTGATGGCGGCCGGCCGCAGCTTGACCTGACTGCCGATGACGATGGTGCCGGTGCGCGAGTTCACGATGATCTTGGCGGACTCGGTGGCCGGATCCACCTCCAGATTCTCGATGGTGGCCAGGTAGGAGACGCGCTGGTTGGGGTCCCGCGGCGCGAACACCTTGATGGAGGTCGCATCCAGCGCCTGGGCGGTGTTGGGTCCCACCAGATCGTTGACCACGTCGGCCACTCGCCTGGCGGTGGTGAAGTCAGGCCGGTTCAGGTTGAAGGTGATGGTGTCCCCCTGGGAGAAGGCATTTGGCACCTCACGCTCCACGGTGGCGCCATTGGCGATGCGTCCCACGGTCGGGGTATTGACCACTACCTTGGAGCCATCGGCCCCCTCGGCGCCCAAACCGCCGACCACCAGGCTGCCCTGAGCCACCGCATAGACGCGCCCATCCAGCCCCTTGAGGAAGGTCTGCAGCAGGGTGCCGCCGCGCAGGCTCTTGGCCTCGCCGATGGCGGAGACGGTGACGTCTATGGTCTGACCCGGCTTGGAGAAGGGCGGTAGATCGGCGTGGATGGCGACCGGCGCCACGTCCTTGATCTTGGGCTTGATGTTATCCGGCACCTTGATGCCGAAGTTGTTGAGCATGGTCCTGAAGGTCTGCTCGGTGAAGGCGTTGTTCTTCTCGCCCGTGCCGGGCAGGCCCACCACCAGACCGTAACCGATCAGCTGGTTGCTACGTACCCCTTCCACCGAGCTGAGATCCTTGATGCGGGAGGCGTGCGCCAGCCCGAGCGGCAAGCAGCAGCACAGCAGGGCGAGCAGACGGAGTCGATTCATGAGATCTCCTGACTGGACCTGGGTCCAGTGAATCCTAAATGGGCCACCAGGGACCGTTGAAGAAGCTGGTCAGCCAACCCTGTTCCTGGGTGTTGGCCAGATCGCCGGTGCCGCCGTAATGGATGCGCGCGTTGGCGACCCGCTGGGACGACACGCTGTTCTCCGAGGTCACATCCTCGGGGCGCACCAGGCCGGTGATACGGATGTATTCGTTGCCGTTGTTGAGCATGATCCACTTCTCACCGCGCACCAGCAGGTTGCCGTTCGGCAAGACCTTGACCACGCTGACCGAGATGTTGCCTTGCAGGCTGTTGCTCTGATCCGCCTTGGCCTGGCCCTTGAACGCGCTGGTCTGGCCGATGGAGGCCGACAGGTCATAGGGGCTCGCCGTCACCGGCACCCCGCCCAGGGTGACGGGTTCCAGCTCCAGCTTGTTGTCCTTGCCGCTCTGGGTGTTGGCCTTCTTCGACGCCGAGGTCGATTCGGCCAGCTGGATGGTGATGATGTCACCCACCCTGTGGGCCTTGATGTCCGAATAGATGCCATTGACCTGCTCGGGCTGGAAGATGGCGCCGGTTGGCCGGACAGAGACCGGCTCCGACTCGCCATAGACGGGGGCGAAGTCGGGATCGTCGGGTTTGGCGGTATTGGGTGTGCTGGCGCAGCCTGTCAGCGTCAGCAGGCCCAGCATCCAGATGGCTTTCATCATGGTTCTCCTAATCAAGTCCGCTGGGTCAGGAAGGACATCATGGAGTCCACCGCCGAGATGACCTTGGAGTTCATCTCATAGACCCGCTGGGCCTGAATGAGGTTCACCAGCTCTTCGGTCACGTTGACGTTGGAGGTCTCCAGCATGCCCTGCTTGACCACCCCGAGCCCGTCCGCACCGGCCGTGCCCTGGATGGGGGCGCCGCTCGACTGGGTCTCGAGGAACAAGTTCTCCCCCATGGGTTGCAGGCCGGTCGGGTTGACGAAGTCGGTGGTGTTGATCTGGCCCACCACCTGGGACTGACCATCCCCCTTGAGCTGCACCGAGACCTGACCATCCTCCCCCACGGTCACGCTCTGGGCGTTCTCGGGGATCTGGATCTCCGGTTGCAGCGGGTAGCCGTTGCCCGGGGTCACTATGGTGCCCTCATCGTTGAGGGTGAACTGGCCGTTGCGGGTGTAAGCGGCGCTGCCGTCCGGCAGCTGGATCTCGAAGTAGCCGCGGCCGCTGATCATCAGATCCAGGGAGTTGTCCGTGGTCTGCACGTTGCCCTGGCTGTGGTTCTTCTGGGTGGCGACCACCTTGGCCCCCGCCCCCAGCATCAGGCCGGAGGGCAGTTCGGTGTCTGCCGAGGAGCGGCCACCTGGCTGGTTGATGTTCTGATAGAGCAGGTCCTCGAAGATGGCGCGAGCCTTCTTGTAGCCAACGGTACTGGCGTTGGCGAGGTTGTTCGAGGTGACCGAGATGTTGGTCTGCTGGGCATCGAGGCCGGTCTTGCTGATCCAGAGTGCAGGATTCATTTAATGCTCCTTGATTAGCTGATACGCAGCAGCTGGGTTTGGGCCTCGTCGTTTTCCTCGGCGGTCTTCATGATCTTGACCTGAGTTTCAAACTGACGTTGCAAGCGAATAAGGTTGGTCATCTCGTCGACCACATTGACGTTGCTGCCTTCCAGCGAGCCCGCCAGCAGGCCGACCTCGGCGGAGGCGGCTTCATTCTGGCCGTCCTTGCGGCGAAACAGGCCATCCTGGCCCTTCGCCACAGTGTCGCTGGCCGGATTGACCAGCTTGATGCGCTGGAAATCTTCCGGCAGGTTGGCGGCGGCGCCTTCGGGACGGCCGCTGATGGTGCCATCCCGGTTGATCTCGATCTTCTCCATGGGCAGCGGCAGCACGATGGGCTGACCGCCGTCGTCCACCACGTTGAGTCCGGTCGAGGTCTGCAGGTTGCCGGCCGCATTGAGCTGCAAGTTGCCCATGCGGGTATAGGCCTCTTTCCCATTGGGGTCCTGCACCGCAATCCAGCCGGGGCCGTCGACGGCGACGTCAAGATCCCGCCCCGTCGTCATCAGCATGCCGTGCTGCAGGTTCTGGCCCGGACTCTCGGTCATGGCGAACACCCGCGTGGGCAGCCCTTCACCAAACGCCTGCATGCTGCGCGCCTGCTCGAAGTCAGACTTGAAGCCGATGGTGTTGGCGTTGGCCAGGTTGTTGCCACGCACAGCCAGGCTGTTCATGTTCTCCTTGGCCCCGGACATGGCGATATAAAGCAGGTGATCCATGGGATCCTCCGTCAAACAGATGACTCTGGAGGAACAACTGCAAGTTGAATGCCAAGACAAATAAAAGGGGGCAGCAGAGGCAGGAAAACGCCCAGAACAGGCGCGAAAAAGGCGCCGAAGCGCCCTTTTCGAGATGAAAACCGGTTAGCGGATCTGCAGTATGCTCTGCTGCAGCGAGGTGTTCACCTCCAGCGAGCGGGAGTTCGCCTGGAAGTTGCGCTGGGCGGTGATGAGATCCACCAGCTCCGTGGTCAGGTCCACGTTGGACTGCTCCAGCGCCGAGGACTTGATGGAGCCGAATGTGCCCGAATTGGGAGTGCCTGGCAGCGCCTCACCGGAGAGCAGGGATTGACGCCAGGAGGTGTCCCCCACCTGGGTCAGCCCCTGGGAGTTGGCGAACTTGGCCATGGCCACCATGGCCACCTTGACCGTGGTCGCATTGCTGTAAGTGGCGGAGACGATGCCATCCGCCCCGATCTCGACCTTGGTCAGACGACCGACGGTGGAGCCATCCTGGGTCAACTTGTTGACCTCGAACGGTGAGGAATACTGGGTCACGGGGCCGAGCTTCATCTCGATCGCCTGGGTGCCGTCGGCACCATTGGTGATGATGCCGGCACCCGCCGCTCCCAGTTGTTCGGTCTTGATGACCGCAGGCGTGGTCGGGGTCACCATCTTGCCGGAGGCATCGAAGGTAACCCGGGCGCTCAGGGGGGCCTGGCTGACGCCGGTGGCCATGGTGGTGGCTGTACCGCCCGCGATGTCGATGGGCTTGTCACCCTGATACAGGTACATGCGCCAGGCGGTCGGCACGACCGGCTTGGTCACATCTGCCGGGTCGGCTTCCTTGACGAAGTACTGGGTGATAGTGTGCGGCTCCCCCAGGGAGTCATACACCACGACCGAGGTGGAGGAAGAGTAGGTGGTCGAATCCTTGGGATCGAACTTGGAGGCATCTGCGGCACCGTTGCCCGCCGCCAGCGGAGACGCAGTGGAGGGCAGGTTGAAGCCGGCATCTATCCGGGACGTCATGACGGGCTCGCCGGCCCGATCCGGGATCTGGATGGGCTTGGTCGCGTTGATGCTGACCGCCTTGGGGGTGCCGTCGGCGTTGGTCTCGTATCCCTGCAGGTAGCCGCCGGAGTTGCTGACCATGTAGCTGTTTTCGTTGAGCTTGAAGGCCCCTGAACGGGTATAGGTGCGGTCCAGGCTATTCATGCTATCGGAGGTGACGAAGAAGCCGTTGCCCTGGATGGCGAGATCCAGCGCGTTATTGGTAAATTGCAGCGCCCCCTGGTGGAACTGCTGGGCCACGGCGCCGGTCGCCACCCCGTTGCCGACCTGGGTCTTGGCGTTGACGAAGATGGAGTTGGCGTAGACGTCCGCAAACTCGGCGCGAGACTCCTTGAAGCCGGTGGTATTGACGTTGGCAATGTTGTTCGCGGTGACGTTCAGGTCTTTTTGAGCCGCATTGATGCCGCTGAGGGCATTGTTGAATGACATGTCTTTATCTCCTTAGATCACAGCTTTAGAGGTCGAGTCCGGGGTCGTGGTCGACTTGCCGGTCGTCCCGCCAATTTCCAATACGTCGGTCAGATAGATGCCACCCAGCCCCTTGAGTTTGAGGGTGCTGGGGTTGGTGCTGGTGCCGAGGGTGACGCTCTCGACCTGGGCGTAGGCCAGTGCCGGGATAGCCTCCGACTTGCCATTCACGGTGCCGTGGATCTCGATCTGGTACTTGCCGCTCTTGGCCAGGTTGCCGTCCTTGTCCTTGCCGTCCCACTCGAAGGCCACGTTGCCCTTCTTCTCGCCCTCGATGGCAAACTCCTTGACGACCTGACCGCTCTCGTCCTTCACCGTCACCTTGAGGTTGCTGGCGCCGTCGCCGGTGGCGATCATGCCGGAGACGGACCCACCCTTCTCCAGATAGCCGGTGTTGGAGGGGATGAGTACGCTCTGGCCCACCAGCGCCGACGCCTGCAGCGCCTGGCTGGAGGTCATCAGGCTGTTGAGGCTGCCCATCTGGGTGGAGAGGCTGCTGATCCCCTCCGAGGTCGACATCGATGTCATCTGGGACAACATCTGGGCGTTATCCACCGGCTTGAACGGATCCTGATAGGAGAGCTGCATGGTCAGCAGCTTGAGGAAGGAAGCCTGATCGAGCTCCTTCTTCGGGGTCGTGGTGTTGGCCGTACTGGTCTGGTTCGTCGAAGTCCGGTTGACGCCGAGCAGGCTGTCATAGGTATCTGCCACTTATGCTCCCCCCTCTGTCCGGGTTTGCCACGCGCCGCACAGGCCGAGCCAATAGTCGCGGCCGTGCAGGCTGTCACAGGTCTCTGTCATCTGGGTTCACCTCTATCAGGATTTGCCGAGGCCGAGCGTCTGCTGCAGCATCTTCTTGGCCGCGTCGGCGACCTGGACATTGGTCTGGTAACTGCGCGAGGCGGCAATCATGTCGGCCATCTCTTCCACCATGTTGACGTTGGGTTTGAAGATGAAGCCATCCTTGTCCGCCATGGGGTGGTTCGGGTTGTACTCCTTGAGCAGGGGCGCATCGCTCTCGACTATGCCTTTCACGTCGACCCCGACCGAGGCCTGCTTGTCGGACATGGCCTGATCCAGCTGGGCGGCAAAGACTGGCCGCCGGGCATGGTAAGTTTTTTCCACGCTGGAGCTGACGCTGTCGGCGTTGGCCATGTTGCTGGCAACCGTGTTGAGGCGAACCGACTGCGCGCTCATGGCTGAGCCTGCAATGTCAAAGACCTTGAACAAACTCATCATTGATCTCCTTTCAGTGCCTTGAGCAGGCCGCTTATCTTGCCGTTCATGAATTCGAGGGAGGCCTGGTACTCGAGGCTGTTGCGCAGGAACTCGCTGCGCTCCTGCTGCACATCCACGGTATTGCCGTCACCGGTATCCGGTTGCAGGGGGTTGCGGTACTGGGTCGTGCCCGGGGCATCCATCTGCAAGGCGAAGTGCTTCTCGCTGGTGGTGGCGAGGCCAAAGCCTTGCTGGCCCTGGGCGTCCTGCAACGCCTGAGAGAAGTTGATGTCCCTGGCCTTGAAGCCCGGGGTATCCGCGTTGGCGATGTTGCTCGATAGCACCTCCGCACGCTTGGCGCGAACGCTCAGCGTGTATTGGTGAATACCGAATGCCTTGTCGAATGAAATTGCCATAGCGCACCTCCTGCTTCACGAATGTTTAGCAAGAGGTGTGCCAAAGGGGGATTAGAAGGGATTATTTGATCTTGTAGACGATGCCGGGGTTGCAGCGGATCATCTCGAACTTGTCGGTGAGACCAGCAAGGGACTCCGAGGCCCCCAGCATCAGATAGCCACCGGGATTGAGGCTGCTGGCGAACTGGTTGAGGATCTTGGACTTCACCTCGGGCGCAAAGTAGATGAGCACGTTGCGGCAGAAGATGATGTCGAACTTGCCGAGCAGGCTGTAGCTCTCCAGCAGGTTCAGCGGTCGGAAGCTGGTCAATTTTCTGACACGCTCCGATACCCGCATCTTGTTGTCACCATGGGCCTCGAAGAACAACCGCTTGCGCTCGGGGGACAAGCCGCGCGCCAGCGCCAGGCTGTCATAGACCCCCTCCTTGCACTGGTTAAGCATGGTGCTGGAGATATCGGTCCCCACTATCTGCACCCCGCCCGGCAAGGTACCCGGCCGCTTGACCTGCTGCTCCAGCGCCGTCATGGCGATGGAGTAAGGCTCCTGCCCAGAGGAAGAGGCGGCGGACCAGATCTTGATGGGACGGCCGCTCTTGCCAAGTTCCGGGAAAATCTTGTCGCTCAGCAGCTGAAACGGGTAGGTATCGCGAAACCACAGAGTCTCGTTGGTGGTCATGGCGTCAATCACGGCCATCTTCAGATCCCGTTCGCGCACGTTCATCGCCCGGGTCACCAGTTCAGACAGACTCTCGATACCAAACTGAGTCATCAAGGGCGACAGACGGCTCTTGACCAGATACTGTTTGTTGTCACCCAGCACTATGCCGCTCTGCAGCGCCAGAAAATGGCTGAATTGTTTGTATAAGTCGTCCGACAGTGTCTTCATGCAGTTTTTTCTTCTTTATTAGAGAGCGCCTTGTACGGCCTTGGCCAATTCATCAGGCTGGAATTTGGCAATGAAATTGTTCGCGCCAACCTTCTGTACCATGGCCTGATTGAACACCCCGCTGAGGGAGGTATGCAGGATAACATGCAACTCCTTGAGCGCGGGATTGTTGCGGATCTCCGCCGTGAAGGTGTACCCGTCCATCTCCGGCATCTCGATGTCGGAGATGACCAGCGCAATCTGATCCTTGATGGGACCCAGCTTGGCCATCTCCAGCAGCATGTTGAGCGCCTCGCGCCCGTCTTTGGCCAGCACACACTGCACCCCGATCGCCTCCAGCGCCCGCTGCACCTGCTTGCGCGCCACCGAGGAGTCATCGGCGACCAACACCGGACGCCCGTGAGGATTGCGCTCCACGCTGGCCTCCACCAGCTCGGCACTCACCTCGGTGGAGACCGGCGAGATCTCGTTGAGGATGCGCTCCACGTCCAGGATTTCCACCAACTCGCCGTCCACCTCGGTGACCGCCGTCATGTAGTTGATGCGACCGGCCCCCTTGGGCGGCGGCAGGATGGACTCCCAGTTCATGTTGATGATGCGCTCGACCGATTGCACCAGGAACCCCTGAATGGATCTGTTGTACTCGGAGATGATGATGAAGCACTTGGAAATATCCTGGATCGGGCGATTGCCCATCGCCATGCTGAGATCGATCACCGAGATGGTCTGGCCACGGATATGGGCCACACCGCGAATGCAGGAGTTGAGTTTGGGCATGACGGTCAAGGGGGGGCATTGCAGCACCTCACGCACCTTGAACACGTTGATGCCAAATCTTTGACGTCCATTGAGACGAAACAACAGCAACTCCAGTCGGTTTTGTCCCACCAGCTGGGTCCGTTGGTTGACCGAGTCCAAAATACTCGCCATAAACACTCCCTAAAAACGCTTGGCACTGATCGTGCATATGTCGCTGCATGCGGGTTGGCTTGCGTCAGACGATCGATGTCTCGGCAACCAAATTCAGCAGCAAGCATAGTTAACTACGGTGGTATACGTGATCAACTTATCGACCGGCAAGCAAAAATGATTAGTAGACTTTTCCTGATCTTACTGCCGTTTTGCGGCCTCTCTCACGCCATGGCGTCCGAGGTCACCCAATACCTGCAGGAACAGGCGCAGGAGTTCGTTCTCGGCCAGCTGGACATCCCCCTCGATGCCCAGGCCGAGGTCAAGGCCGCGGCCATCGATGAGCGGCTCCCCCTCAACCGCTGCGAGGAGGCGCTGACCATCTCCTTCCCCGCCAAGATGGAGATCCGCCGCAACACCACCGTCTATCTCAAGTGCGAATCGGCGCAGCCCTGGGATCTCTACCTGCCGGTGCGAGTCAGCATCCAGAAACCCTATGTCACAGTGGCGGCTCCGGTGGCCAAGGGCGACATCCTCAGTGAATCCATGCTGACCCTGGCCTATCAGGATCAGACCCAGATCCGGGGCGATTATCTGAGCGATCCGGCCCCCCTCATCGGCGCACGCAGCAAGCGTGAGTTGAAACCGGGCCAACCCGTTCGGCTCACTCAGGTCTGTGTGGTGTGCAAGGGGGACGAGGTAACTCTCCTCGCCGAAAATAGCAGCATGCAAATCAAAACCATGGCCCGAGCCTTGCAAGATGGCAGCTTCGGAGACATGATCAGGCTAGTTAACATTCGCTCAGGCAGGCAGGTACAGGGCACCGTCAGTGCCGTTGGTTCCGTGGTGGTCACATTCTGATTATTTTGTTAATGCTTCGATTTTTTTTCTAAAGTTCTGACCACCGTCACCGATAAACAGATAAGCGAACAGCAAAGCAGACGAAGGTAAAGCGTATGGCTATCAACAATATCAACAACTTGGCAAACAGCAGGTTGCAAAATAACGCAACCAGTCAGGGTGTGGCCAGCAAGTCTACGACCTCGGCCGAAGGCAACCGCGCGGCAACCGTCAAGACTGACTCTGTCTCCTTGACCAGCGAGGCGCAGCAATTGCAACAGATGCAGAAGACCCTCAACACCGCCTCCACCGGTAATGAAAGCCGCGTCGAAAGCCTGAAGAAGGCAGTGGCCAGTGGGGAATACAAGGTCGACAGCGCCGCCGTGGCCAAGAAGATGTTCAGTTTTGAAGCCGATCTGGATAAACGGCTCGGATGATGGATCTGCCTTCGCTGCTGCACGCCCAAGACGAATACCTCTCCCAGATGCAAGGCTTGCTGGCGGAGGAGTTTGACCTGCTCAAACAACACCAGGCCCTGGCCTTGCCGGCGCTGACCGATCGCAAGCAGCAACTGCTGCTGGCTATCGAGACCCTGGACAAGAGTCTGGCCGAGCTGCCCGATCTGCAGCAACGGCTCGCTGCCTTCCCGGCACAGATGCAGGCATTGCAAGCCAAGCTGGACGCCTGCCAGGAGCAAAACAACCTCAATGGTCGACTGCTCGAGCTCAGCATCATCTCCAACCGCCGCCTTGCCAGTTTTCTCAGCAAGCTGCGCGACAGAAATTCCCTGACCTACGACGCCAAGGGCAACACCCGCTCCGGCACCCGCTCCCTGGGTATCAAGGCCTGATCCTTTTCTCTCTTTCCATTCGTTAGCGTTTCACAGCACCAACCGCATCAGCTCGGCGCCATCGCTGCAGCCATGGATGCGCAGCATCCCCTCTTCGTAACAGCCATAACTGGCCGCCCAGTCCCCCCGTGGAAAACAGATGGATCCCGGATTCACCAGCACCAGACCCCCTTCCCGCTGCAGCAGGGGGACATGGGTGTGACCGCTGATGAACAGGCTGCCCGCCGGCAAGGGCACCTCGCCTGGGCGGTAGAGGTGACCGTGGCTGACGAACCAGCGCCGCCCGTCCACCAACAGCTGGTTGTAGGGCGCCGTGATGGGGAAATCGAGCAGCATCTGATCCACTTCCGAATCACAGTTGCCCCGCACCGCCATGATGCGGGGGGCCAGCTGATTGAGCCGCTCGGCCACCGCCGCGGGCGCATAGCCTGCCGGTACCGGATTGCGCGGGCCGTGATTGAGCAGATCCCCGAGCAGCAGGTAGTGATCCGGCTGCCAGGGGGAGAGCCGCGCCAACACCTGCTCCAGGGCATCCAGACTGCCGTGCACATCGGAAACAATGGCTATCTTCATTCCGCTTTCCTCATGGCTGACTGAAATAGAGATCCTTGGTGGCGATCGCCCCCTTCAGGTTGCGGCTGGGCAGGCCGCGCAGGCTGGGATCCACCAGCCGCATCTGGTTGTAGTGATAGACAGGAATGGCCGGCATCTCCTCCATCAGCAACTGCTCGGCCTGATGGTAGAGCCCGGTCCGGGTGGTCCCGTTCAGGGTATCCGCCGCTTGTTGCAACAGCCCATCGAAGGCCGGGTTGCAGTAGCCGCTCTCGTTCTGGGGATCCTGGCAGCGGAAACTGTTGAGCATGGAGGAAGGCTCAACATAATCACCAAACAAAAACGAGCGAGCCAGCATGAAATCTCCGCTGTCTTTCGCCACCTGGTAGGCGTTCCACTCCATGTTATTGAGCTCCACCGTCACCCCCAGCGGCTTCCACATGGCCGCCACCGCCAGCGCCAGCTTCTTGTGGTTCTCCGAGGTGTTGTAGGTCAGCGTCAGCTTGAGAGGATGGGCGCTGTTGTAACCCGCCGCCGCAAGCAATGCGACCGCCTTGGCAAGCCGGGTCGGTTGATCCAGCGAGGACAACCCGGAGCCGAGCTCCTCATAACCCGGCATGGCGGGCAGCAGGGACCAGGCCGGCGGCTCCCCCTGGCCACTGACCTTCTCGGTCAACAGGTGGCGATCGATGGCCATGGAGAGCGCCTGACGCACCCGCACATCCTGCAGTTCGGGACGGCGCAGGTTGAAGGTATAGAGATAGGTGCCGAGCAGCGGCAAGCCCCAGATCCGCTCAGGGGTTTCCTGCATGGTTTTCTGGTAATACTCCAGCGCCACCTTGTTGGTGAGCTGGATCTCCCCCGCCTCGTAGCGCAGTCGCTCGGCATGCTGGGAGGCGAGCGGCAGATAGGTGACCCGCTGGATGCGGGTGTGGGCATCGTCCCAGTACTGGGCGTTGCGTTCGGCCTCGATGCGCTCGTTCGGCACCCAGTTCACCAGCTTGTAGGCGCCATTGCTGACCAGCTTGCCGGGCTGGGTCCACTGCTTGCCAAACTGGGCGATAGCCTTGCCGTTGACCGGCACGAAGGGGCGTTGGCTGATGAGTTGCAGGAAGTAGGGCACGGGCCGCTCCAGGGTCACCTTGAGGATCTGCTCGCTCTCGGCCTCGACCCCCAGCGCCCCGAGATCGAGGGCGCCGGCATAGATGGACTGGGCATTATTGATGCCGGTGGCCAACAGCAGGCCGGCGGACGGCGAAGCCTGGGCCGGATCCAGCAGACGCCGCCAAGCGTAGACAAAATCCTGTGCCACCAGCGGCTCGCCGTTTGACCACTTCAGCTGCGGGCGCAGAAAGAAGCGCCACACCAGCCCATCCTCGCTGGTCTCCCAGCGCTGGGCCTGGGCCGGCACTATCTTGCCCTGGCCATCCTCGCTCACCAGCCCCTCGAACAGGTCCACCAGCACCACCTCCCCCGGAAAACCGGTGCGGATCTGAGCCGGATCCAGGGATTCGGGCTCGGCACCGTTGCCCTTGACCAGGGTCTGCCTGTCCGACAGCGCAGGCTGTTGCACCACAGTGGTGGCCTGCAACGGCGGTGCCAGCATCAGACCCAGCAGCACGGAAGGGAGCCAGCGACGGGCTGGCCGGTGGAGGGAGCAGTGAACTGCCGGACGGTGAACCATGACATAAACCTCATTCAATTCTTTTGACTGCAAATAAGGGGGAAGGCCGGCGCGCGCCCGAGTGAGAATGCATGATGCCGCGCTTGTTATCCCCGAAGACGGCCCGTATTGTATCGGGCTTGCCCGATAGATGGAGTCCTTCGGGGGTTTTTTTTAGGAGTTTTTATGGGGTATGAGTGGCTGGCGCTGGCCGCGGCCAGTTTATGGGCGATTGCAGCCCTGATTTCCGTCAAACCGGCCCGCCATCTGGGGGCCTTCGCCTACAGCCGCTGGCGGATGTTTCTGGTCAGCCTGATGCTGGGCAGTGCCAGCCTGGTCACCGGTGGCTGGCAGACCCTCACCGAGAGCGCCCTGCCCCTGCTGGCGCTGTCCGGGCTCATCGGCATCTTCGTCGGTGACACCGCCCTGTTCGCCTGCATGAACCGGCTGGGGCCGCGCCGCAGCGGCTTGCTGTTCTCCTGTCACGCCCTCTTCTCCGCCCTGCTCGGCCTCTGGCTGTTTGGCGAGCGGCTCGATGGTTGGCGTCTGCTGGGGGCCTTGCTGGTGCTGGCCGGGGTCATGCTCGCCATCCTGTTCGGGCGACGCGGCAATCCGCAGTCTTCTCAGCAGCACAACGAGTGGGAGCAGGTGCGCGGCCACCTGGCCATCGGCATAGGGCTGGGGCTGACCGCGGCCCTGTGTCAGAGCCTCGGGGCCATCATCGCCAAGCCGGTGATGATGAGCGGCGAGGTGGACGCGGTAAGTGCCTCCGGCATTCGCATGGGCAGCGCCCTGTTGGCGCACTCGGTGTTGCGGGTGCTGCGGGTGCCGCTCGCCCTGCCACAGAACCCCATCAACCGGCGGGTGCTCGGCATGATAGGCATCAACGGCTTCCTGGCGATGGCACTGGGGATGACGCTCATTCTGGTGGCGTTGCGTCAGGGGGACGTGGGCATGGTGGCGATCCTCTCCTCCACCACCCCGGTCATACTGCTGCCCCTGCTGTGGTGGCATTCGGGAGTGCGCCCCGCCCTGCCCGCCTGGGCTGGCGCCCTGCTGGCGACCCTGGGCACGGCCTTAGTATTGGGAGCGGGGTAAGTCGGGGGTTGATGTTGGGCTTCGCTTCGCTCAGCACCAACCTACGCCCAATCCTCAGGATCGTCCGAAGACGCTTCGCTAGTCGAATCTGCAAGTTCAATTGACCCTGTAGGTTCGATTAGCCCCAAAACGATATGATCGGACGCGGCAACATCATGGCGAAATCGGACATCCGTTGCCGGATCCCGTGATTAAAACAGGGCGATCTCGTCGTCAGTCAGTTCGCGATATTCACCCGGCGCCAGTTCCTCATCCAGCACCAGCTCCCCGATCTGTTCCCGATGCAACCCCACCACCTTGTTGCCGATGGCGGCAAACATCCGCTTCACCTGATGATACTTGCCCTCGTGAATGGTCAGCAGCGCCTCGCACTCCCCGAGCAGCTCCAGCTGCGCGGGGCGAGTCTTGTCTTCCTCGTTGCGCAGGAATACCCCGTCGGCAAACAGCGAGATGGCATCCTCGCTCACCGGATCGGCCAGCCAGACATGATAGGTCTTGGCGCACTCGTGCCTTGGCGAGGTGATGCGATGGGACCACTGGCCGTCATCGGTGATCAGCACCAGCCCGGTGGTGTCGAGATCGAGCCGGCCCACCACGTGCAGCTTGCCCATGGCGGGTTCATCCAGCAGTTGGAAGACGGTGGCGTGATCCGGATCCTCGTTGGAGCAGACGTAGCCTTCCGGTTTGTGCAGCATGAAGTAGCGATTGCGCTGATCCAGGGTGAGCATGACACCATCGAACTCCACCTGGCTCTGCTCGTTGATGTGAAAAGCAGGCTGCTTGACCAGGATCCCGTCCACCATCACCTCACCCTGACGGATCAGCTTGCCCGCCTGGGAACGGGTCAAATCGGAGCAATCGCAAAGAAACTTATCGAGCCGCATGCACAAACCTCGGAGTCCATCAATAAAGGGGCGTCATTATATCGGCCGGGCCGGACAACGCCAGCACTAAGCAAGGATGGGAGTCACTGGATACCCCTCTGCAAGCCATGGCCAGTCTGAGGTGGCACGGCCGGCTGCCGTGATCGAACGGCAGCATCATTCACTGGCTTGAGCGGGACCAGCCTGAAGACGGTGCTTGAAAGCCGCCCCCCAATGCCTCAATCTTGATGTTACATAGCGATACAAGCTGCTTTCGGTGGCAAAAACCACACAAATAGGCACAGACTCAATAGTGTCGTGGTAGATTGCTCGATAACGCGCCCGTTACGCACAATAATGTCAGGAAGCCGTATGAAGTCGAGCACGCCTCATCCCGTCATCCCCGTCAACCAGCTGCAATCAGGCATGTATGTGGTTGCCATCACCCGCCAGAGCGGCGCCATGGAAATTGCCCAGACGGGACTGGTCACTAACCCCAAACAGATCGAGGCCCTGATCCGGCGCGGGGTCAGCGCCGTGCAGGTGGATCTCTCCCGCAGCAAGCTGGTGAGCATCGACCAGACCCTCTCCCCCGAGCCCTCCCCTGCCATCACCGACCCCCAGCGTCCCGGCGCCAGTGCCAACGGCGAAGGGCGCGAACTCAAGATCCGCCGTCTGTATCAGGAGGCGCGCGCGCTGCAGGGCAAGTTCATCCGCCAGCTCAAGGCGGGGGAACCCATCGACATCACGCCGCTCGCCGCGGTTGCCGAGGAGATGGTGGACACCATGTTCAGCCACGGCGATGCCATGCTCTGCCTCGCCCGGATCCGGGCCAAGGACGCCTACCTGATGGAGCACTCCATGAACGTGGCCATCCTCTTGGCCAACTTCGGCCGCTATCTGGGGCTGGAGCACGGCGTGCTCAAGGAGCTGACCCTGGGGGGACTGCTGCACGACGTGGGCAAGATCATGACCCCGGACGAGGTGCTCAACAAACCGGGCAAGCTGACTGACGAGGAGTTTGGCGTGATGCGCCTGCACGTGGTGCACAGCCACGACATTCTGCTGGCGACGGCCGGTATCACTCCCATCATGCTGGAGGTGGCGGCCAATCACCACGAGCGGCTCGATGGCAGCGGCTACCCCCGTCGGCTGAAGGGTGCCCAGCTCTCCCTCTACACCCGCATGAGCGGCATCGTCGATGTCTACGACGCCGTGACGGCGGACAGAGTCTACAAGCAAGGTATGCAGCCGACCCAGGCGTTCCGGATCTTGCTCAAGGGGGCCGATCACCACTTCGATCGGGAGCTGGTCACCCGCTTCATCAAGTGCATGGGGGTCTATCCGGTCGGCACCCTGGTGCAGCTGTCCAACCAGCGGTTGGCCATCGTCATGCAGCGCAACCCCCAGGAGCCCCTCAAGCCGGTGGTGAAGGTGATCTATCACACCGGTCAGCGTCATTACCTCGAGGTGCAGTGGCTGGATCTCGCCAAAAACGGGGTACAGGAGCGTATAGAAAGCACGGTGGATCCCAAGGAATTTGGCATCAACCTCGCCAACTTCGTCTAACGGCTCTGGGCGTCCGGCGCCTGTTCACGGCAGTAGCGGATGAGAAATTCCTCATCCAGGGGGGACAGGCAAAAACGCTGGCTGGCCTCCTCGATGGCCCGCAAGTCGTGCTGGTGGTGCTCGCCGAGCCAGCGCACGGCGCGGCGCAGATCCTCGCCGTGGGGCAACAGACTGTGATCGCTCATGGGGAATCTCCTGCCAAGGGGCCCAGGATGCCGGGCCTCCCCAGAGTGTAGCTCCCCTGTCCCCTCCCCCGGCCTTAACCGAAGGCCCGCTGCCAATCCTGGTCGAACTTGGCGAGCGCCGCATCCACTGCCGGCACGTTGGGCAGCGACTCGGCTAGAGCGGCAGGGTGATAGACTGGCAGCCCGCCAGCAGGCAATCCAGCGCCTGACGCGGCGTTCTAAAGGAGGCCGCCAGCCACTCCCCGCAGACGGTATCTTGATCACCAGCTCCGGGTCCCGCTCGCGCAGGGCCATGGCCTCCCGCACCATCCCCGTCTCCGTTTTTGCCATCACCTGAGCGAACAGCCGCGCCTTGGGCCCCAGCAGCTCCCGCAAGGCAAGCAGCAGGCTGGCCAGGGGCAGCCCCCGGCGGCGGCAATGCTCGGGTTGGTGGTGACCCTCGCCAGCGGCAGGACCCTGGACCAGCGACACACCGCGGCCACATCGGCGGCACCTACTACGTCGGCACCTCCTCCATCTCCGCCAACGTGCCCTTCGGTGCGGCCACCCAGGCCACCCCGGATGGTCGCCACGCCCGCACGCCACTCGCAGAAGGAACCAGCCCGGGCTCGGGCTCGGGCTCGGAGAGATTGGAGCCGACGGCTGTGTTCAATTCCCTCGGCAAGCTGCCCATCGGGGCCATCCTCGGCGGCGTGCTGCTCAACCAGAAGCTGAGCCCGGCGAGCCTCGACAACCCGCGGGGCCAGGCCAAGCTGATGAGCCTGCTGCGCACCTTCTTCGGGGTGCACAAGGGTTGGCACGTGCAGTACAACATTGTCTCGCGCGAAACCCTGCTGGCGGCCAAGAAGCCGCCGGACAAGTACCGGGATCTGGTGGTGCGGGTGGCGGGCGACTCCGCCTTCTTCACCGCACTCTCCCCGGATGCCCAGGACGACATCATCGCCCGCACCGAGCACAGCCTCCGAGCGGCGGTAGGTAACAGGTGAACACGCATATTTTATCGTGTTTTCACCGCCTTACCGCCGAATGCACAAGATGCTATCATCGCCCGCATCGAGCACAGCCTCTGACGGGAACCCTCATGGCGGCCCTGCCGCCATGTTTTTTTCATCCTTCGCATCGAGCCCTTGCCATGAATCAACGCCGCCAACAGATCCTCACCCTGGTCCACCAGGCCCACAAGATGAGCGTGAGCGACCTGGCCGCACAGACCGGGGTGTCCGAGGTCACGGTACGGGGCGATCTCACCGCGCTGGAGAAACAGGGGCTGCTCAAGCGGGTGCACGGCTTTGCCATGGTCCTGAAGAGCGACGATCCCGATGCCCGCATGAACATCAACTATCCGCTCAAGGAGCGGCTCGCCGAGCGGGCCGCCCAGCTGGTGGAGGATGGCGAGACGGTGTTTATCGAGGGGGGCAGCGCCAATGCCCTGCTGGCCCGCCACCTGGCCCTGCACAAACGCGTCACCATCATCACCATCAGCAGCTTCATCGCCCATCTGCTCAAAGACACCCAGGCCCAGGTCGTGCTGCTCGGCGGTCTCTATCAGCAGCAGAGCGAGAGCGTGGTGGGACCGCTCACCCGGCGGTGCATCGAGCAGGTGCACTTCTCCAAGGCCTTCATCGGGGTGGATGGCTTTCATCCCGACGTCGGCTTCACCGGCCGCGACATGATGCGAGCCGACGTGGTCAACAGCGTGCTGGCCAAGGGGGTGACCAACGTGGTCATCACCGACAGCAGCAAGTTTGGCGTCATCCACCCCAGCCCGCTGGGCATCCTGGGACAGATCGGCGTGCTGGTCACCGATGATGCCCTGCCCGCCGCCATGCGTGGCGCCCTCGCGGCCCGCAGCGTGACCCTGCACTGCGTCGCCGCCTGACCAGCCCTTGGCGGCGCACTATTGCCACTTCCATTGCCGCTATCTGGTTGACACCCCTCACCCCTGAGCGGTTATGCTCGAGTCTCTGTCGACTCGCCGGCGCCCTTTGGCCAGTGCCTTTCGCATCACAACTGCCGTATCAACAAGGACGCATCATGCAAGCCAAGGACAAGTGTCTGGCCGCCTTGGTCATTCTGTGCTGGGGACTCAATTTCGTGGTGATCAAGTGGGGGCTGGACGGGATCCCGCCTCTGCTGCTGGGAGCCCTGCGCTTCATCGGGGTGGTGTTCCCCGCCATCCTGCTGGTGCCCAGGCCCGCCATGCCCTGGCGCTGGCTGCTGGCCTATGGCGGCGCCATCAGCCTTGGGCAGTTCGCCTTCCTGTTCAGCGCCATGAAGTTCGGCATGCCGGCGGGCATGGCCTCTCTGGTGCTGCAATCCCAGGTGCTGTTCACCCTGCTGTTCGCCATGATCTGGCTGGGGGAGCGCTGGCAGACCCATCACTGGGTGGCGCTGCCGCTGGCGGGAGGCGGCCTCTATCTGATCGCCGCCAACGGTGAGGGCAATCTCACCCTGCTCGGCTTCATGCTGACCCTGTGCGCGGCCGCCTGCTGGGGCCTTGGCAACGTCATCAACCGCCAGATTGGCCTGCGCTATCAGACCAGCTTGCCGAGCCTCATCGCCTGGGGTGGTCTGGTGCCCATCTTGCCGTTCCTCGCGCTCTCCTGGCTGTTCGAGGGGCCGGAGCGCATCGCCAGCAGCCTGCAGCACTTCAGCTGGCAGGGACTCTTGTGCGTGCTTTACCTGTCGCTGGTCGCCACCTGGCTCGGCTACGGGCTCTGGGGACGCCTGCTGATGCGCTATCCGGTGGCCCAGGTCGCGCCGCTCTCCCTTCTAGTGCCCTGTGTCGGCATGGTGGCCGCCGCCCTCCTGCTCGACGAGCATCCCAACACCCTGCAGTGGCTGGGCTCCGGCCTGGTGCTGCTTGGCTTCGTGGTGCATGTGCTGGGCGGGCGCATGAGGCTGTTCAAGCCCCAGGCCGAGCACTAAAGCAGCGGCATTGACCAACCGAGGGAAAGTTCCCATCATGAGACAGGCCCTCCCGGGCCTGACATCCTTCCCGGCAGGACGCCGATCATCAGGAGAGCAAGGACATGCTGCACCCTTCGTCACCAACCATTTCACTGTTTCCACGCCTTGTACGACTCACGACACTGGTGATCCCGCTGTTTTTCAGCACCTTTGGCTGGAGCGCCGCCCTGCCGGCGGATCTTGTGTGGGAGAGCAACGACAATGACCCCGTCTACGCCGATCCCGCCGCCCGGCGTGGCGGCACCTTCCACGACTTCATGTCGAGCTTCCCGCTCACCTTGCGCAAATACGGGCCTGACTCCAACGGCGGCTTCGCGGGCTATATCCGGGAGGGCACCCTGCCGCTGCTCGCCACCCATCCCCTCACCGGCAAGCCCATGCCCATGCTGGCGAACCAGTGGGCGTTCGGGACCGACAACAAGACCCTCTACTTTCGCATCAACCCCAAGGCCCGCTGGTCGGACGGTCAGCCCGTCACCGCCGACGACTGGCTGTTTACCCTCAAGATGATGCGCAGCAAGGAGATCAACGATCCCTGGTACAACAACTACTACAGCACCCAGATAAGCGCGGTGACCAAGTTCGACGATCACACGCTGTCCATCACCAGCGGCACCGAGAAGAGCCGGGAAGATCTGCTGGAATCCTTGCCCTTCAGTCCGGAGCCGAGCCATGCCATCAAGCTCACCGATAACTGGGTCAAGGAGTACAACTGGAAGATACTGCCGGTCACCGGCGCCTATGAGATAGGGGAGCTGAAGAAAGGCAAGTCCGTGACCTTCAATAGAGTCAAGGACTGGTGGGGGGATGGGGAGCGCTACTTCCAGCACCGTTTCAATCCCGATCAGATCGAGATCAAGGTGCTGCGGGATCAGAACATTGCCTGGCAGCACTTTCTGCGCGGCGAGCTCGATACCTTCCCGCTCGTCATGCCCAACTGGTGGCACGACAAGAGCAAGACCGCCGAATTCGACAAGGGCTATATCGACAGGATCTGGTTCTATACCCAGACGCCGCAGTCACCGATGGGGCTCTACCTCAACACCGCCGATCCCCTGCTCAGCGATCTCAATGTGCGGCTCGGCATTCAGTACGCGCTCGCCATCGACAAGATGATCGCCACCCTGCTGCGCGGGGATTACCAGCGCCTCAACAGCTATGGCTCCGGCCAGGGCGCCTTCACCAACACCGAACTCAGGGCGCGGCCCTTCGATCCCAAGCTGGCGCGGGAGTATTTCGCCAAGGCGGGTTTCACCAGGACAGGGCCCGATGGCATCTTGCAAAATGACAAGGGGCAGCCCCTCTCGCTCAACATCACCTACACCACCCAGGAGCATGCCCAGCGCCTGACCCTGCTGCGGGAAGAGGCGAAGAAGGCGGGCCTCAATCTGGAGCTGAACCTGATGGATGCCTCCGCCGGTTTCAAATCCATGCTGGAGAAGAAGCACCAGAGTGCCTGGATGGGCTGGAGCTCCGGCCGCTATCCCGCCTATTGGGAGCATTTTCACAAGGTCAATGCCAACAAGCCCCAGACCAACAACATCATGAACATCGATGACGATGCCATCACCGCCCTGGTGGAGCAGTTTGACAAGGCATTCGACTTTGCCAAGAAGGCCGAGCTGTCTCGCCAGATCCAGCAACGGCTCTATGAGCTCGCCAGCTTCGTGCCCGCCTATCAGGTGCCCTACACCCGGGCCGGCGCTTGGCGCTGGGTGAAATTGCCCAAGATCCCGGCGACCCCCAAGAGCGATCTGCTGTACTGGCCGCTCGATGGTACCAATTCGGGCTACAGCGTTGGCGGCCTGTTCTGGATCGACGAGCAGGTGAAACAGGAGACGCAAGCGGCCATCAAGAGTGGCCAGCGCTTCCCTCCCGTCACCCTGATCGATACCCGCTACCAGCAGCCTTGAACCTTGCTTGCAGCACCAAACGAAAGACCCCGCGCCATATCGGACGGGGTCTCTTGTATGAAAAGAGAGATGCCTGAAAACAAAAGACCCCGCGCCATGTCGGACGGGGTCTCTTGTACGAAAAGAGAGATGCCTGAAAACAAAAGACCCCGTGCCATATAGGACGGGGTCTCTTGTATG
>NZ_JRGL01000103.1 GCF_000764655.1 Aeromonas aquatica | reverse complement strand
CGTGTGAACCGCTTGGTCGATATCATGAAATACCATCGCCCTAAATTTATCGTCGGAAATCCACTATTCCTGCTGGAGATTGCTGAGCGGCTGGGGGACGCTTTTCCAAGCAAAGATTTATTACCTAAGGTAGCGTATCTGGCAGCTTGTGCTTCTTTTGATGCCAATAACCGTCTAACCGCGGCTGCGCAAAAAGTGAAGGAGGTTTGGGGCTTCGAGTTAATGCTCAATGAATACGGATGCAGCGAGATCGGATCCATCGGATTCGAATGCAATCAACACAACGGTTTTCACATTAATGATGACTACTTGCATGTGGAGCTTCTTAATCCAGAGACGGGCCGACCTGTGAAAGAGGGCGAACCGGGCGAAGTGGTCGTCACCACGTTGACCCAGCCGCGGGGATTTGCGGCGGTGCGTTACGCGACAGGAGATATTGCCAGCGAATTGTCAACGCAGCGTTGCACTTGTGGTCGCTATGGTCCAAGACTGGGGGCGATAATCGGACGCGTCGATCATCAAGTGAAAGTCAAAGGTCAAAATCTATATCCAGAATTTGTACTGGATATTGTTGAGTGGCAGGCGTGCACCGATAAAGCTGTACTTGTCCGGTATCGAGATTCGCTCGAGAGAGATACGGTTGTCGTGTGGGTCGAACTAAACAATGACTATCTGGGCAAACCGGCGCAAGCAGAAAAACAGCTGTCTGAGGCTTTGATGAAACATATCGCTGTCGGCCTTGAAATTTGTATCGTGGAACATGGAACTATTGCAAGAGCCACTGCAGCTCAAATGTCGCAGTCTAATGGCGTAAAAGTACCGCGATTGATTGACCTTGATAGTGAACAAATATCACTCAAACATAAAACTTCAGAAAAGTAACCATATTAAGGGGAAGTTTTGACTACTTCGTGGCGTTGTTGCCTAAATCGGTCATTGAAACGCCATTCCCCCAGCCCCGAGGGATAGCTACGCTTGGGGCTTTCTAACAGGCAGACCTAGAGCGTTCAGTTTGTTCATGGCGCACACATACGCCATCACTTCACCCACCTGAGTGTTGTAATTTCGCAAGCCCAGCTTTCCCACCAACAGCTGCTTGAACCGCGACATCGCCGTTTCCGCTAACGAGCGCCGATGATGACCTGATGCCACTCTTCCAGTGGGGAGCCCCGCCTAGCGCATGACCAATACCGCATCATTACGCGGATGTCCCTCCTCCCAGAGTCCCACATTCTTGCGTGGGGGAATGCAAGCTGTGGCCCTTTTGTGCCGTATCAATGCATGGCAGGCTTTGGTGTCGTAAGCGCCATCTGCATACACCGTACCCAAGGTGCGGCGCAGTGGATTGAGTAGGGTGGGCAAGACCTCGGCATCATGGACATTCTCCAGCGAGACTTCGGCCTCCACGATGTCGTGGCTGGTCGGATCCACCGCCAGATGAAGCTTGCGCCAGACCCGACCCTGCTCTTTGCCGTGCTTGTGCACTTTCCACTCCCCTTCGCCAAAGACTTTTAAACCGGTGGGGTCGATGACCAGGTCCGTTATCCTGCCTTTGGGAGGCTGCCGGTAGACCACCTTGAGCGAGCCGGCACCCTTGCTGACGCAAGTGTAATCGGGCGCACACAGCGGCACATTCATCAGCGTAAGCAGCGAGTCGAGCAGGCCCTGGGTCGCCCGCAGGGAAAGGCTGAAAATCCCTTTGAGCATCAGAAAGGTGCAGATGGTCTGGTCGGTGAAGCGCGGGCTGCGTCCCGGTCGGGCATGGTGGTCCTGATGGAACCAGTTTTTCATGGCTGCGGCATCCACCAAGAAGGTGAGGGAACCTCGGTTAATGAGGAATTGGTTGTACTGCGACCAGTTGACGACAGGGTGAAGCGACTTGTCCATAAAGCTGACACGAAAGGGGATTTGGGTGGTCAGAGCTTCCATCGTGTCAGAAGTCCTGTTTGGGCTAGACGGATTTGGGCAACAACGCCGGGCAGGTCTCACATTCTTTATGGAACGACCGCTCAAAGGTCTCAGCACCAAGTAGCTGACCTCGATTGCTCATTATTGATGGGTCCCACATCAGATAAGCTATTGGAAAGGAATTGGATAGGTCTTTGGAGCGGGAGTAATCATCTTGGGACCTGCAATATCTCTCCGAACGCCCCAAAAGGGCAGATACAGAGCGCAGGTTTTTGCAGCCTCCTGTTTAACATCTGTAGTGTCATCACCAAGAGAAGGAGGATGCATGACACAGCAGAACATTTCCCGCATGGCAGAGGCATGGCGAACAATCAGTCGCAAACAGACGACTCAAGCAGATCGGGATAACGCCACCCGTATGGCACTACAGCAGTGCGGGGAGTACCTCATCGCCATCCATGACATGGCGGAGATTGAGCAGAGACGTTACGAGTTTTTAGCGAATCGACTGTGCGACTATTTTTGGCAACACAATCGAGCACACAGAACCAGGCAGACCTCCGGTTATCCGGGACATTTCGGTTGCAGGGCTCGAGTTCGTCAATTCAAGCTGGAATGCCACTGGTACTACAACCAATTCATTGAACAGCCAAAAGGATCGGGTAAGCACAAGGTTCTTAGCCATTACCTGCCGCGCAATGGTCAGTTTTCGTATTACAAAGCGACATTTACACCTGCACATGACTGGGAAAAACGAGTCATTTTGGCTACAGAGGAGGGCTTTGCCCTGATACGCCAACTCAATAATCAGTTGATGCAGTTGCGTCGGCTTTCTTGCAGCAGCCAACGTCTACTAGGCACACTGATCCAGCACCTCGATGAGATGGGCGTTCTGTAATGACGCGGCTCTCAGCGCAAACGAATTACAAAAACGGCCACTGTTCCTGACCAAGCCATCGTGTAGGTAGTTTCCAGTACAGCCTCAGGGAGGGATTAATGAGCTATCGGCTACGATGGTATCGGAATGCACCCTGGGGCTATCTATATGAAAAATAATATAAAGCTAGTCAACTGGCGGGCCCCACAACACCGAGCAGCGCTTTTGTAAAAGCCTGCAATTGAACTTTGTTCCGAAAAGACAAAGTTACATATAAATCAATAACTTATTGATAATTTCAACTACGTCATGCATAGTTTTCCATACCATGTGGAGGACGTTTTATGAACAGCATCGTAATTTTGGTCACTCTATTCCTTTTCCTTCTCGGCGTTGCGGTAGCTGCTGCATATCTCTACAGAGAGAAACTTAAAATTTCACAGGTGAAAGATGCGGATCGAAAAAACCGGTAGAACATCCAAGCCAGAGCTCCTATGTAGCTCACTGTGGGTTGTTACAACACCTCAGGTCATTAATGTTGCAGCCCAGCTTAGGCGTTCTATCCCGCAACGGTAAAAATGTTCACCACGCGCACATTCTCAATATTTTCAATCAGATAGGTGCATTGCGTTGCTTTTTATAGGATTCATGGCACCACTATAAATGGTCCCACACGAGACATGCTAATGATGAAAAAACTAACCACCATAATCGTTGCAACCGGGCTGTGGTTGGCCTCTGCCTCTGGTTGTGCCATGACACCAAATAGCTACCAGTACAAGGCAGATCACAGTCGCGCCTACAACATCGCCGAGGCTGGTGGTTTGATTAGTGGAATTAAGGATGCAGCAGTGCCACGTGACCAGTTGGAACGCATGACAGATACCAAAACCTTTGGTGCAGCTTATGTGATGTCCGGCTATATCGCTCCCAGTGTGGGAGGCCTATCAAACTGGCAAGGTGGGGTAGTCAACATGGCTAATTGGGCGTTTGGCTCCAAGCAGCATGGTGCCCGGAATAGCTTGATAGCCTGGATGCCTGTAAATGAGGCCGCATCGTCAGCCGATGCTCAGACCAAATTGATTTCGCATGTGAAGCTTTCTATCGAGTCATCTCTGACCGAACTGGGTATAAAATTCGACCTGCTGTACGACAAAGATGGCAATCTGACATATCATTTTTACAGCAACGAATGGGATTGTCCGACCTGGACCAACGGTAAAAGCAAGGTCTCGGATATGTGCTCTATTAAGGTACGAATCGTAGAGCCGAATCAAGACAAGGCACCAGCCTTTATTACTGGAGTTCAAGGGGATGCTTATGCATTCACTTCCGGCCATGACACGGATTTTAATTTTATTAACGTTACGAATGGAGCGGCTAGCCACGCACCAGAACAAGCCGTATACAGCAAGATCAGTGAGAGGCTACCAGTTTGGGCCTTCCTGTACCTAGCACCTCAACAAGTCAAAATGAATAATAGCGACAAGATCGTATTTCCCTACCTGCTTGAACAAGGGAAACCAGAGCTCTTTGTCTACCCATTCTGATAAAAAATCGCACCACTGGTCGCCTCCGTGCGGCTTTTTGCTCGTTTGCAAGCGTTGTGGCGCTCAATAAATATGCACTCTCTTTAGGCAGTAACCAAGGCAGCTCAGATAACTTCATATGTGAAAATTTTCAGCCGTGAGTACTAATACTACCGACTTTACTAATAAATATTATCCTATACCTTAACTCAAAAATCATTGCTTGCTTAAGATTGCATTTTATCAAATCACGATAATATGAATGTGACACATTAAAGGAGGTCACCATGAAAGATTTAATTAATATATTTTTGATGGCTGTTGTCGTCCTTGGCTGGGCAATGCTTGAGGTCACTGGCTGGTGTTATGCCGTTTTAGCCATCCCAGTTGTTTACTGGCTCAAACCCGTGCTTGATCTGCTCCACAAGAACTACTGGGTGGGCCTTGCCTTCTGGGGGCTGGTGGCCTTGTTTGCTTGGCAGGGAGCTCTTATTGGAGGGATGTTCTATGGCTTGCTCGCTGCACCAAAGAACGAGGCTGCGGGTAATGTAGTCAGAAAAAAAAGTTCGATCCGGCTTGTTTCCAATGGCTATGACATACAGACCGGGGAGTACGTTGGCTCACCTTTTTGGTAATGATTCGGTCAGTTGAGGCGGTAGCAGTCCGAATAGATGCCACTTTATGGCAGTATCTTATACACAAGTCCCCGGGCATCGCCCGGGGATTTTTCTGTAC
>NZ_JRGL01000102.1 GCF_000764655.1 Aeromonas aquatica | reverse complement strand
GGTCAGGGGTCAGGGGTCACGATATTGAACCAACACTCGAAGTTGTCGAGATAACCCAGCACTTCCTTGAGCTTGTCGCTGTTGCCAGTCACCTTCACATCCCCCGCAGCAATGGCCTTGTCCAGAGTGGTCTGCTTCAGGAGCAGGTTGTTCAGGGTCTCCCGTGACAGCCTTATGGTGATGTCGGCGTTGCTGGCCTCGGCATTCGCCGTGTGGTTCAGCGCCCCGTTCTCCAACTCCACCTTGTACTTGCCATCGGTATCGCCGAAGTCAAAGTTCATCACCGCCTTGGCATCCCGGACTTGGGCTCGTTCAGGCGCACCGCCGGGTAGTCGAAGAACATATCCAGCGACATGGCGCGCACGCCACCATAGTGATGGACGTAGCGGTAGACATGGATGACGGTCAGAAAAACCAGAAGGGGCGAAATCACATTCGTGCCAGCCTGCGGACAGCACGCCAAGAACATGAGAGGGACAAACAGGGAGTGATAAGTGCTTAAGATGTGTGCAGCGACAAGCGGTGGAAGACTTGCTTGGCGTGCCAATCCAGAAACAAAAAAGGAGGCCTAAGCCGCCATACCATACCCAATAAAAACAATAACTTACGTAAGAATCAATGAATTAGCTATGACTGGTGGGCACTGAACACCCCCTCTCGAGACACCAGTAGGGGCAATTTGTGGACAAATTGCCATTTTTCCCTCCCCCAAACGGCTGTCATTTCAAGCCGCATCCAAAGGATTTTCCAGTGGGTTGAACCGCACCGCATCGCTCAGGTAATCCGGTGCGAAGTGGGCATAGGTCATCGTCTGCTGGATATTGTGATGCCCGAGGATCTTCTGCAACGCCAGGATGTTGCCACCCGCCATCATGAAGTGGGATGCGAAGGTATGACGAAAGACGTGTACCGCCTGCCCGGCTGGCAAGTCAGGGGCTACCTCTTTGATCACCTCACGCACCTGCAGGTAATCCATCGACCGGAACAGCGGCCCCCGATTAATCCCCTGGGTGACCTCCTTGGACAACGCCGCCGAGATCGGTACCGTCCTATTCTTGCCATTCTTAGTGTTGATGTAGGTCACCCGGCCAGCGAGCATATCCTCTCGCCGCAGACCCGCCGCCTCGCTCCAGCGCGCGCCCGTCGCCAGGCACAACTTGATCACCTTCCGGTTATCGCCGACGAGTTTGGCCAATATAGCGCCGATCTCATCCTGGGTGAGATACCCCATGGGTCGGTCCACCAGTTTAACCTTCTTCATCTCCTTCAGCGGGTGTTCGTGATGATAGTGGCCAAGATCGATCAACACCGAGAACACCCCGCCCAGCATCTCCTGCTCACGGTTGACCGTCTTGGGCTGGCGGCCAGCCTGCAGACGCTGTGCCCGATACTCGGAGAACAACGCTCGGGTTACCTGTCTTGCCAACGGGTGACGCAACGCAGCATCGATATTGTGGAGTTTCTTGCGTACCGCCTCCCCTGCTTTCAGGGTCTGGCCATGGTAGCGCCACCAGAGCTCGATAAGCTCGGAGTGTAGTGGTCAACTAAAT
>NZ_JRGL01000101.1 GCF_000764655.1 Aeromonas aquatica | reverse complement strand
AATTGGGACATAGCCATAAAAATGGCCCGCATCAGGCGGGCCAGGATAACAGCGGATCTTGACGCTTACTGGGTCAGATCCTCGTCGATCCAGTATTTGGAGCCGGTGATACTGACGCCATACATCAGCCCCTTCTCGCCGATCTGGTAGATGGCCATGCCGCCGTTGTAGCCGCCATCGAGCGAGGCGCTCTCCTTGCCTGCCACGACGCCCGCCTCCGAGGTCGCCTCCCAGCCCTTGTTCACGAAGTCGTCAAAGGTCTGCTTGGTCTCGAACAACATCACCTGTTGATAGAACTTGCCGCCGAAGCCACTCGCCATGCCAGCGCCGAACATTTTCATATAAGTATGCTTGTTGCCAGAACGATTGACCGCCACCCCTGAGCCCTGATTGGTGTGCACCATCAGGGAGAACTTGCGCGAGTCAAACACCGCATAGCCATAAGCCTTGTCAAACAGCAGCTTGGCAGAAGGTTGCTCGTTGAACAGCCGCACCAGCGCGGTGTCGGCCATGGTGTCGAGGGCGGTGCGGGCCTCGGCCGGCGTCTTGGGCTCGAGCATGGTGTCGAGCTTCTTGTCCGCCGCCGACAGCCATTCCTTGCCGGTGGCGGCGCTCTCTGCCGTCCAGGCACCTGTCTTGTTATAGGCATCGGCCCCCCAACTGGAGACCGACTCCCAGGTCGCCTTGGAGAAATCGGTAATGCCCTGCCAGGCCTCCTTGCTGGTGTCGCTCACCGCCGTGCCCAGCTCGGAGGCGGCTTCCTTCAACTTCGCCCAGTCGGCATGGCTGGGGGTAGACGCCAGTACCAGGGTGGCGGCAACTATCCAGGATCGGGTCTTCATAATATGTTCCTTATCATCTCTCATCGGCTGAGGGCCACCTTAGCAGATAGTTCGCGCTCATACAGCTCCTCATGGGTAGTCCGCCATCAGCGCAGACGCTTGCCGCTCGCATCCACTACCTGCTCACCATCCTCCTTGGCGAAGGCCCCTAGCTGGGGGTCGGGCAGGATATCCAGCACCAGTTCCGACGGGCGGCACAGTTTGGTGCCAAGAGGCGTCACCACTATGGGGCGGTTGATCAGGATAGGGTGAGCCAGCATGGCGTCGATCAGCGCGTCGTCGCTGAAGCTATCCTCCGCTAGCCCCAGCGCCTCATAAGGCGGCACGTTCTGACGCAGCAGCGCGCGCACCGGCATGCCTATGGCGGCGATCAGCGCCACCAGTTGGTCGCGGGAGGGGGGGGTCTCCAGATAATGGATGACGGTGGGCTCGACGCCGCTGTTGCGAATAAGCTCGAGGGTGTTGCGGGAGGTACCACATTCCGGGTTGTGATAGATGGTGATTGTACTCATTTTGCGTGTCTCTCATGGCTTAAGTGAATAAAAGGGTTAGCGGCGGATGCCTGCTTCATACCAGGGCTTGCTGGCATTGACGACGCGCACCACCAGCAGCATGACAGGTACCTCGATCAGCACGCCGACCACTGTGGCGAGCGCCGCACCTGAGTGAAAGCCGAACAGGCTGATGGCGGCGGCCACCGCCAGTTCGAAGAAATTCGATGCCCCGATCAGCGCGGAGGGACCGGCGACCGAGTGCTTCTCCCCCACCTTGCGGTTGAGCCAGTAGGCCAGCCCCGAGTTGAACAGTACCTGGATCAGGATAGGCACCGCCAGCAGGGCGATGACCAGCGGCTGCTCTATGATGGCGTTGCCCTGAAAGGCGAACAACAGCACCAGGGTGAGCAGCAGGGCCGCCACCGACCAGGGCTGGATACGGGCCATGACACCATCGAAACTGGCCTGCCCCTTTTTCAGCAGCGCCTTGCGCAGCAACTGGGCGATGACCACAGGGATGACGATATAGAGCACCACAGAGGTGAGCAGGGTATCCCAGGGCACCACTATGCTGGAGACCCCGAGCAGCAGCGCCACCAGCGGGGCGAAGGCAAACACCATGATGAGGTCGTTCACCGCCACCTGCGACAGTGTGAAGTAGGGATCGCCGTGGGTGAGGCGACTCCAGACAAACACCATGGCGGTGCAGGGCGCCGCCGCCAGCAGGATCAGGCCCGCCACGTAGCTGTCGAGTTGATCCGCCGGCAGCCAGTCGGCAAACAGCACGCGGATGAAGAGCCAGCCGAGAAAGGCCATGGAGAAGGGCTTGACCAGCCAGTTGATGAAGAGGGTGACGCCTATCCCCTTCATATGGCCCTTCACCTGATGCAGGGCCCCAAAGTCGATCTTGAGCAGCATGGGGATGATCATCACCCAGATGAGCAGCCCCACCGGCAGGTTGACCCTGGCCACCTCCATGGCGCCGATCGCCTTGAACAGATCCGGCAATCCCTGGCCCAGACCAATGCCCACCAGAATACAGAGCAGCACCCAGGCGGTGAGATAACGTTCAAAAAAGCCGATGGCAGGGGCTGCCTTGGCATCACAGATTGCAGACATAAAAGCTCCCGATGCGGCGCAATCCCGCATCTTCTATTTGTTCAAAAAAGGTTCAAAACAAGGTTAAAAACACGGGTTCATCACAAGTTGAGGGCATATTCAAACGGTCCCGGCAACGCACCGGGGCAGCGATTCAATGGTGCTGACAGAGGCGGCGCAGGGCGTCTGGCCCCACCGGCTCTTCGGCCAGCAGCGGCACCACGGCATGGCGGCTGGCGTGCAGCTGTTCGACCGCCTCGATATGGGGCCGTTGGCGCTCGGCCCGCAGTTGCAGCAGCGGCGAGCTGACCGCGGCTTGCTGCAAACTGTGGTTGATGAGCCAGGCCCAGGGCTCGATGCCGGCCCGGCGCAGATCGGCCTGCAGATTGGCCGCCTCCTGCACCGGCGTGGGCTCGGGCAGGGTGACGATCAGCACCTTGGTCTGTTTGGGGTCCTGCAACTGCATCATGGGGGTGGTGAAGTGCAGCCCCTTGTTTCCCATCTGGCGGGCAATCTCCCTGTGGTAGGCGCCGGTGGCGTCGAGCAGCAGCAGGGTGTGGCCTGTGGGGGCGGTATCCATCACCACGAAGCGCTTGCCCGCCTCGCGGATGATGCGCGAGAAGGCCTGAAACACGGCGATCTCCTCGGTACAGGGGGAGCGCAGATCCTCCTCCAGCAACGCCCGCCCCTGCTCATCCAGCGCCGCCCCCTTGGTCGCCAGCACCTGGGCGCGGTAACGCTCGGTCTCGGCGTGGGGGTCAATGCGGCTCACCTCGAGATGGGGCAGGCTAGCTGCCAGCGTCTCGCTCAGGTGAGCGGCGGGATCCGAGGTGGTGAGATGCACCGGCAGGCCGCGACTGGCCAGCTCCACCGCCACGGCGGCCGCCAAGGTGGTCTTGCCCACCCCGCCCTTGCCCATCAGCATGATGAGGCCGTGGCCATCGGCGGCCAGCTGGTCCACCAGCGTCCCCAGATCGGGTTGGGTCACACTGTCATGGGGCTGGGCAACGGATACCTGACTCCCTTTGGATGCACAGGGTTGCAGCAACTGACGCAGGCTCTCAACGCCCACCAGATTGGTGGCCAGCAGCGGGATCTGATCCTGCGCCAGGGCCCTGAGGGCCAGCGGCATGGTAGAGAGGGCCTGCTGCTCGCGCTGCCAGAGGGCCTGGGCCAACCCGTCACCGGCGATGGCAGACTCGGGGAAGAGGCCATTGATCACCAACTGCTGATTCATGAGCCCGATGGCGGCCAGCTCCTCATGGGTGCGGGCCACTTCGCGCAGGGTCGAGTGCTGCGCGCGGGCAACCAGCACCAACCGGGTGTGGGCAGCATCGGCCAGCGCGGCGACCGCCTCGGCGTACTGGCTGCGCTGCTTCTCCAGCCCCGCCAGCGGTCCAAGGCAGGAGGCATCCCCCTTGCCCTGCTCCAGAAATTCGCTCCAGGCCCCCGGCAGTTGCAGCAGGCGGATGGTGTGACCGGTGGGAGCAGTATCGAACACGATATGGTCATACTCGGCCAGCAGCGCCGGATCGGTGAGCAGGGCAGTGAACTCGTCAAAGGCGGCGATCTCGGTGGTGCAGGCGCCGGAGAGTTGCTCCTCTATGCTGCGCACCACGCTCTCGGGCAACTTGCCGCGCACAGGCCCGACGATCCGCTCCCGATAGGCCCTGGCCGCTGCGGGGGGATCTATCTCCAGCGCCGACAATCCCGGCACAGCCGCGATGGCGGTGATGTGATTGCCGATGGTGGTGGCAAACACCTGCCCCACGTTGGAGGCGGGATCCGTGCTCACCAGCAGCACCCGCTTGCCGGCATCGCACAGTGCCACGGCACTGGCGCAGGCCAGCGAGGTTTTGCCCACCCCGCCCTTGCCGGTAAAGAAGAGAAAGGGGGGCGGATCGGTCAGAAACTGAAACATGACGAACTCCTGTCGACAGAGTGGCGAGCCCGGCAGGGCTATCTGGGTTGACGCAGAGGATCAGCAGCAACCGCTGCCGGAGCAACAATCACCCTTGACGATTCCCTTGATGGCCGCCTGCGGCGCGGGCAGACCCGCATAGCGGGCCAGCTCGCTGCGGCTCGGATAGCGGCCGGTCAGCACTACCTGCCCTTCCACCAGCACCAGCGGCAGCCCCTCCTCCCCTGCGTGGGTCAGAAAGGCGCTGACGGCCGGCGTCTCGGCAAACTGCATCGGCTGCTGCGCCAAATTGAAGCGCTCGATGGCAACCCCCTGCTCCTTGGCCCAGGCCACATCGGCGGCAAAGGTGACCAGCGCCTGCTCGACCTGGGTACCACAGACACCGCTGGAGCAGCAGAGAGCGGGATCAAAAATCTGAATGGCTGACATGGCATTACTCCTTGTTGCAGCAGGGCTGCGCAGGCAGAACATCGGGGGAACAGCCGGACTCGGCGCGCATCATGCCGCACGCCTCGGGATGGCCGGCGCAGCACTCCTCTGTGAGATAACCGATCAGGCCCAGCATCAGGGGAATGTTGGCGCGGTAGCGCAAAAAGCGCCCCTCCTGCGCCACCGACAGCAGCCCGGCATTGAGCATGGCCTTGAGGTGAAACGACAGGGTGTTGGGGGCGATGTCGAGCTCGCTTGACAGCTCCCCTGCCACCCGCCCCTCCAGCCCCGCCTTCACCAGCAGACGCCACACATCCAGCCGAATGCCGGAAGAGAGCGATTCGAAGACCCTGGTGGCTGTCTCTTTGTTCATGCCGTTCATGTTCATCCCCTTGCAACACTCATGATTTCAACTATACAAGAACTATTGAAATGATCAAGATCACTCCTCCGCAGGAGCCGCTGTCCGCGATCAGGCGTGCGGCGTCGCCGGATGAGCACCATTGACGCAGCACTCTTCCTGCAGGAACTGGATGATCCCCTCCAGCACCCCGTATTGCGAGACGCAGTAGAGGGTACGGCTCTCCCGCATCTGCACCACCAACCCCACCGACACCAGCGCCGCGACATGGTGGCTCAGGGTCGAGGCCGGGATCCCAAGCTGCTTTTGCAACTCGCCCACCGGTAATCCCTGCTCACCCGCCTTGACCAGGTGCTTGAAGATAAACAGGCGGGTGGGATGACCCAGCTCCTTCAACGCCTTGGCAACCTCTTCCAACTGCATCACGCATCACTCCGGTTCGACAGATATTTCGACAATACCAGAAATATCTTGATCACCTCCATGTTTCGAATATTTTAGAAATATAGTTTTAATGACGAGAAGAGGAAAATTGCGATGAACGATTGGTTTGCCATGCTGACGCAGTCCGCCTGGATGTTTCTGTTGCTGGCCGTCGAGCTGTCCGTGCTGTTCCTGGTGATCAGTGCTGGTGTCAGCCTGATACGCCAGAGGCTCCCCGACGAGAAGATCCAGGCCATGCTGGGGGCACGAAGAGGCAGGGGCTATGTGATTTCGGCGGCGCTGGGGGCGCTGACCCCTTTCTGCAGTTGCTCGACCATCCCCATGTTGCGCGGACTCTTGTCAGCCAAAGCCGGTTTTGGGCCAACCCTGACCTTCTTGTTTGTCTCGCCGCTGCTCAATCCGATCATCGTCGGTCTGATGTGGGCCACCTTCGGTTGGCAGGTGACGCTGCAGTATGCCGTCATCGCAGCCGGTGTCTCTGTGCTCGCGAGCATGCTGCTGGACAACCTGGGGTTCGAACGCCATGTCATAGACCCCAAATATGCCAAGCAAGGGGGCTGTGCCACGAATGGCGGCGCCTCAACCCCTGAGTCAGCCGGTATGAAGGCCGCCGCTTGCGGTGCGAGCAGCCCCATCAAGTCACTCAAACCGGTCAACGCGGCACCATACTGCTGCGCCCCGCAACCAGAGGCAGCCGCGAGCATCTCCTGCTGCGCCGACGGCACTGCGGCCCTGACTCAGGCGCCGGTGATCCCCACGGCATTCGCCAAGGCGCGCTCCGATGCCTGGCAGCAATTCAAAGAGGTTCTGCCCTACTTGCTGCTGGGGGTGCTGATAGGGTCATTTATCTACGGCTTCATCCCTGCCGGGTGGATAGCCGCCCATGCCGGGGCCGACAATCCCCTGGCCATTCCGTTCAGTGCGGTCGTGGGCATTCCACTCTATATCCGGGCCGAGGCGGTGATCCCTCTTGCGTCGGTATTACTGGACAAAGGCATGGCCATCGGCGCCGTCATGTCCCTCATCATTGGCAGTGCTGGCGCCAGCCTGACCGAGGTGATCCTGCTCAAGTCGATGTTCCGAACCCCCATGATCCTGGCATTTCTGACCGTGATCCTGAGCATGGCCATGCTGATGGGATGCCTCACTCAGTGGTTACTCCCTTTCTGAGGCGTGCCATTCCTGAACAAGCGGGGCCTATGGCCCCGCTTTCTGCCGGTGGATATCCCCAGCCCTGCTCTCCCAGGTTGACTGATGCCAGTCTGGCGTCGCCATGGATCACTCCATCGGATCGCAGTGCCCCCGTGGCCATGCCAGCCCCTGCACCTGTCGCCGCCATCAGCCCTGAGGCCCTTGCCCGCCGTCCCGCGCGCCCGGCAGGCAAAAGCGGCCCCTTCATATTCCCGCCCCCGATGAGTGGCCGGATCCTCTCACTCGACCGCCAGCACGCCGACCACCACAAAGATTGTTCCGCTCCGTTTCACCGGCTGTATAGTTTTTGGTTAGCCATTCCGGTAAAATCCGCGCCCTTATAAGAGAGCCACCTAAGAGTGATTGAGCGATGTCCAACATAAAACAGGCCCCCAAAGTAGGATTCGTCTCCTTGGGTTGCCCCAAAAACCTGGTCGATTCCGAGCGCATCCTGACCCAGCTGCGTACCGAAGGGTACGACGTGGTGCCCAGCTATGACGATGCGGAGCTGGTGGTGGTCAACACCTGCGGTTTCATCGACAGCGCGGTACAGGAGTCTCTGGAAGCCATCGGCGAGGCCCTCGCCGAGAACGGCAAGGTGATAGTCACCGGTTGCCTCGGCGCCAAAGTAGATCAGATCCGCGAGATCCACCCCAAGGTGCTCGAGATCACCGGTCCCCACGCCTACGAAGAGGTGCTCGGTCACGTCCACAAATACGTGGCCAAGCCGACCCACAACCCCTTCACCAGCCTAGTGCCGGCCCACGGTGTCAAACTGACCCCACGTCACTACGCCTATCTCAAAATTTCCGAAGGCTGCAACCACCGCTGCACCTTCTGTATCATCCCCTCCATGCGCGGGGATCTGGTGAGCCGCCCCATCGGTGAAGTGCTGGCCGAGGCCAAACGCCTGAAAGAGGCCGGCGTGAAGGAACTCCTGGTGATCTCCCAGGACACCTCCGCCTACGGCGTGGACGTCAAGCACCGCACCGGTTTCTACGACGGCATGCCGGTCAAGACCAGCATGGTGGCCCTGTGTGAAGAGCTGGCCAAGCTCGACATCTGGGTGCGCCTGCACTACGTCTACCCCTACCCGCACGTGGACGACGTCATCCCGCTGATGCGCGATGGCAAGGTACTGCCCTACCTCGACATCCCGCTGCAACACGCCAGTCCGCGCATCCTGAAGCTGATGAAGCGCCCCGGCACCGTCGAGCGCACCCTGGAGCGCATCCAGAAGTGGCGCGAGATCTGCCCCGAGATCACCCTGCGGTCCACCTTCATCGTCGGCTTCCCCGGCGAGACCGAAGAAGAGTTCCAGATGCTGCTGGACTTCATCGACAAGGCGGAGCTGGACCGGGTCGGCTGCTTCAAATACAGCCCGGTTGATGGCGCCAAGGCCAACGAGCTGCCGGATCCGGTACCGGAAGATATCCAGGAAGAGCGCTTCGTGCGCTTCATGGAGCTGCAACAGCAGGTCTCCATCCGCAAGCTGGCCCGCAAGGTCGGCCAGGAGATGACGGTGCTGATCGACGGCGTGGACGAAGAGGGCGCCACCGGCCGCTCCTTCGCCGATGCCCCCGAGATCGACGGCCTGGTCTACTTGAACGGCGAGACCGGCCTCAAGCCCGGCGACCTGGTCAAGGTGCGCATCGATGAAGCGGACGAATACGATCTGTGGGCCAGCCTGGTAGGCTAAGCCCTGCCACAACCCGGCTGCCGGCCATGCCGGTGCCCACGAGAAGCCAGTCGGCACACGCCGACTGGCTTTTTTTATGGCTGTTATTTCTGACGCCAGAAGCAAGCGACAGGAGCATGGCGCCGGCAGGATCTTGGGCCCGGCCAGCAGCGGCTGCGCCCTTTTCCTCCCATGTCGGCACAAGCTTCGCCTCAGTGAGCCCGATCACATCCTCGGTCGAATACCTGCTTCTTGTTTCAAGTACAAAAAAAAGCCAGCTACCAGGATAAAAATCGAGCACGATCCAGTTCACAGTATCGTCTTGGAACTGTCATAAAGGGTGACTTGGTGTTTCCTGAGAATTAATGCAACTATATAATTTTAAAGGTTTAAAAAAACAAATTGACGAGAATGACGAGACGGCGTGCGTTTTTACGATATCGACGAAATGAACAGTTGTTGTTTTCCTGTTAATTCTGCTTTTCTAGTGGCGTTGGACGACACAACTACAAGGGTGCAAAACCTGACCAACATAGAGGGCCGACATCCAAGCATGCGATCTCGGCGCTCCATTCCAAAGATGGAAGACCCAATAAGAAAGGAAAACATATGCTTGCCAAAGTATCCAAAATCGCTACCTCAGTCATGCTGGGAACCCTGATGCTCGGTGCCGCCGGTACCGCCATGGCCGCCGAGAACAAAACGGTGCTGACCCTGGTCGCACAGCAGGAAACCGCATGGGTCAAGAACTTCAACCCCTTCCTGCAGGCCGGTCTGCTGCACACTACCCGTCACTTCATCTATGAACCGCTGGTGATCTTCAACGATATGCAGGGTGGCAAACCCGTCTATCGTCTGGCCACCAACTACGCCTTCAGCGATGATCTGAAATCCGTCACCTTCGATCTCCGTGACGGGGTCAAGTGGTCCGATGGTGAAGCCTTCACCGCCGACGACGTCATCTTCTCCTTCAATCTGGTCAAGGCCAACAAGGCGCTGGATGAGCGCTCCATCTGGACTCAGATCAAGAACGTCGAGAAGCTGGGTGATCACAAGATCAAGTTCGACCTGACCGAGGTCAACACCAACGTGGTGAACGACATCGTACTGGTGCCCATCGTGCCCGAGCACCAGTGGAAGTCGGTCAAGGATCCGGTGGCCTTCACCAACGACAAGCCGGTCGGTACCGGTCCCTTCACCGAAGTGGACAACTTCTCCGCTCAGCTTTACACCCAGTGCCGCAACCCGCACTACTGGGACAACGCCAGCCTCGCCATCGACTGCATCCGCATGCCGCAGATGGCCACCAACGACCAGGTTCTGGCCGCGGTGATGAAGGGTGATGTGGACTGGTTCGGCTCCTTCGTACCGGACATCGAGCGCCTCTACGTCGGCAACGATCCGAAGAACAACAAGTACTGGTTCCCCGCCTCCGGCACAGTGGCATTCAACGTCAACTTCCAGACCAAGAACCCGGGCAACCACGAAGCCTTCAACGACATCAACTTCCGCCGCGCCTTCTCCATGGCGATGGATCGCCAGTCCATGGTGGACATCGCGGGCTACGGCTACCCGACCGTCAACGAATACCCGTCGGGTCTGGGCAAGGCGTTCGCCTCCTGGGACAACCCGGATGTCGAGAAGAAATACGGCCAGTTCAACAAGTTCGACCTGGAAGGTGCCAAGGCACTGCTGAAACAGGCCGGCTACAAGGACTGTGACGGCGACAAGTTCCTCGACACCCCGAGCTGCAAGAAGATCGAGTTCAAGGTACTGGTACCGAATGGCTGGACCGACTGGGTCAACACAGTCCAGATCGGGGTCGAAGGCCTGCAGGCACTGGGCCTGAACGCCAAGACCTCCACTCCGGAAGCCACCGTCTGGACCGAGAACCTGATCACCGGTGACTTCGACGTCGCCCTGCAGGGCTACTTTGCCGGTGCCAACCCGCACAAGTACTTCGAGACCGCCTTCCACTCCCGCAACATGGGTGAGCGCGGTAACCGCTTCGCGGCGCCTCGCTACAAGGATCCGGCTCTGGACAAGCTGATCGATGACTTCACCCAGACCGCCGATGCGGCCAAGCAGAAAGAGATCATGTTTGCCATCCAGGAGCGGGTCGGGGCCAACCAGACCATCATCCCGGTGTTCAACAACCCGACCTGGTACGAATACAGCACCAAGCGCTTCAATGGCTGGTTCAGTGCCGACAACCCGGTCGCCAAGCCGCAACTGCACCCGGACACCCCGGAGCGTCTGCTGCACGTGTTGTCACTCAAGCCAAACAGCTAACCACCTCGGCCCCCTGCGGGGGGCCCTTTTCCCCGCCATGTCTTCCATCCCCCGTATCGCACGGGGTTGGGGGAGCTTTGCCCGGCGCGGGGCAGGCTTGCAGTAAAAGGGTTTACCATGGGATTTATATTAAGACGTTTCTCCTTCTATCTGGTCGCCTTCCTGGTGGCCGCCACCATCAACTTCCTGTTGCCAAGAGCCATGCCAGGGGATCCCGTCTCCGTCATGTTTGCCCGAGCCGGCGCCATGATGGAACCTGCCGCCCTGGAAGCCCTCAAAGCCACCTTCGGCTTCGTTGACGGCCCTATCGGCACCCAGTTTCTCACCTATGTGAAGAGCGTCTTCACCTGGGATCTCGGCACCTCGGTGCGTTATTACCCGCAACCGGTCGCCGATGTGCTCGGCCGTGCCATCGGCTGGACCCTGTTCCTGGTGGGCACCTCCACCATCATCAGCTTCTCCATCGGTTCCATCGTCGGCATCTTCGCCGCCTGGTACCGGGGTGGCCGCATGGACAGCATCCTCTCGCCGCTCACCCTGGTGATGCAGGCCATACCGCCGGTGGTGGTCTCCCTGCTCGCCCTCTTTCTGTTCGGGGTCAGCCTCGGCTGGTTGCCCATCGGCTACGCCTACAGCCCGGAGATCAAGGCCGATTTCGGCTGGGAACACATCAAGAGCATCATGCTGCACGCCATCATGCCGGTCGGCACCCTGGCGCTGGTGCAGGTGGGGGGATTCCTCATCACCATGCGCAACAACATGATCAACTTGCTGGGGGAGGACTACATCACCATGGCCAAGGCCAAGGGGCTCTCCAACAACAGGGTGATCTTCAACTACGGCGCCCGCAACGCCGTGCTGCCCAGCGTCACCGCCCTCTCCATGGCGCTCGGTTTCGTCATCGGTGGCTCCCTCATCACCGAGGTCATCTTCAACTACCCGGGGCTGGGGCTGACGCTCTATCAGGGCATACTGGCGCGCGACTACCCGCTGATCCAGGGGCAACTGCTCATCATGACCATCACCATGCTCAGTTTTAACTTCCTGGCCGACATGCTCTACGTCTTCCTGGATCCCCGTCTGCGTACAGGAGGCAAATAAGATGCGTATGCCGACTATCTTGAAAATTTTGCTGGGCAACAAGAAGGCCGCCTTCGGTCTCGCCATCGTGGTCACCTTCGTGCTGATGGCCCTGTTTGCCCCGCTGCTCGCCAGCAACGAGCCCACCAAGCGGGTCGCCCGCCCGCACCAGCCCCCCAGCGTGGAGCTGGTGATGGGATCCAGCCGCATGGGCCACGATCTCTGGTCCCAGTTCACCCACGGCGCCCGCATCTCCCTGATGGTGGGATTCGGGGCCGGGCTGCTGGTCTGCGCCCTGGCCATCGGCATCGGCATCACCGCCGGTTATTTCGGTGGCGTGGTGGACGAGTGCCTCACCTTCCTGATGAACGTGGTGCTGGTGATCCCGAACCTCCCCTTGCTACTGGTGCTGGCCAGCTTTATCGGGGAGGCGTCACCGACGGTGATCGCCCTCATCATAGGCTTCACCTCCTGGGCCTACGGCGCCCGGGTGATCCGGGCCCAGACCCTGGCCCTGCGCGAGAAAGAGTTCGTCATCGCCGCCGAGGTGCTGGGGGAGCCAGCCTGGCGCATCATCCTGGTGGAGATACTGCCCAACCTCATCTCCATCATCGGCGTGAGCTTCATCGGCTCCATCATCTACGCCATCGTCACCGAGGCGACCCTGGAGTTCCTGGGGCTCGGCGATCCGACCGTGGTCAGCTGGGGCATCATGCTCTACAACGCCCAGACCTCGAGCGCCATCCTGGTGGGCGCCTGGTGGGAGATCCTGGCCCCCTGCTTCGCCATCGCCACCCTGGGCGCCGGCCTCGCCATGCTCAACTTCGCCATCGACGAGATAGCCAACCCGCAGCTGCGCTCCCACAAGGGATTACGTCGCTGGAAGCAGCTCGCCGCCCCCGTCCCGGTAACCGTCGCTCAGGAGAAGACAGCATGACCTCGCAACAACCCCTGCTGTCGGTGCGCCAGCTCTGCGTCGACTACATCACAGAGAGCGGCGACGTGCGCGCCGTCAACTCGGTCAGCTTTGACATCATGCCGGGTGAGGTCTTCGGCCTCGCCGGCGAATCCGGCTGCGGCAAGTCCACGGTTGCCTTCTCGGTGGCCCGGCTGCACAAGCCGCCCGCCTACATCAGCGGTGGCGAGATCCTGTTCAAGGGCGAGAACATACTGCACTTCGACGACGAGCGGCTGCGCAGCTACCGCTGGCGTCAGGCGAGCGTGGTGTTCCAGTCCGCCATGAACGCACTCAACCCCGTGCTGCGCATGGAAGAGCAGTTCTGCGACGTGCTGATCGCCCACAACCCGGGGCTGACCCGTTACGAGGCGATCAAGCGTGCCCAGGAGCTGCTGGAAATCGTCGACATTCACCCGAGCCGGCTGCGGGATTACCCGCACCAGTTCTCCGGCGGCATGCGCCAGCGGTTGGTGATCGCCATCGCCATGGCCCTCAACCCCGAGCTGCTGATCATGGACGAGCCGACCACGGCGCTGGACGTGGTGGTGCAGCGGGAGATCCTGCAGAAGGTCTATGCGCTCAAGGAGAAGTTCAACTTCTCCATCCTCTTCATCACCCATGACCTGTCGCTCATGGTCGAGTTCTGCGATCGCATCGGCATCATGTACGCCGGCGAACTGGTGGAAGTGGCGCCGTCCAAGTCGATCCTGACCGCGCCCCTGCACCCCTACACCAAGGGGCTCGGCAACTCCTTCCCACCCCTGCACGGCCCGAAAACCGTGCTGGAGGGGATCCCCGGCACCCCGCTCAACCTGCTGGAAGTACCGGTCGGCTGCCGCTTCCAGGCCCGCTGCTCCAAGGTGCACGCGCGCTGCCGCCAGGAATACACCGCCCTCGCCGAGATCCGGCCTGGGCAACAGACCGCCTGTCATCTCTACGAGGTGGCGGAGCAACAACCGGATCTCCCGATCTATCTGGACAAGGCCGCTGGCTGTTAAGGATGTCTGTCATGCAAATCGCCCAAACCGATGCGCCCATCATCGAGGTCCAGCATCTCTACAAGGACTTCCCCGTCAACTCCAATGCCATCAAGAGTGGCAAGATGCGGGCCCTGTCCGACATCACCTTCAACCTGCACCGGGGCCGCGCCCTGGCGGTGGTGGGGGAATCCGGCTCCGGCAAGAGCACCATCGCCAAGATCATCGCCAAGATGTACAAGCTCTCCAACGGTCGCATCCTCTATCGCGGCCGGGATCTGGAGGAGTTCAACAAGGGCACGGCCTTGCTTGACTACCGCCAGAGCGTGCAGATGGTGTGGCAGGATCCCTTCGGTTCGCTCAACCCGACCCACACCATCTACCACCACATCGCCCGCCCCCTGCTGCTGCACAGCAAGGTGATCGACAAGAAAGACCTGCCGGAGATGGTCTACAACCTGCTGGAGAAGGTGGGGCTGACCCCGGCCAAGGCGACGGCGGCCAAGTACCCGCACCAGCTCTCCGGCGGCCAGCGCCAGCGGGTCAACATCGCCCGCAACCTAGCGGTGGAGGCCGAGGTGGTGCTGGCGGACGAGCCCACCTCCATGCTCGACGTCTCCATTCGCATCGGCATCCTCAACCTGATGGAGCAGATGAAGAACGAGCTCGGCGTCTCCATGCTCTACATCACCCACGACATCGCCACCGCCCGCTATGTGGCGGAAGATCTCGCGGTCATGTACGTGGGCCACATGGTGGAGTGGGGCGAGGTGGACGAGATCCTGCACCACCCCCAGCACCCCTATACCCAGCTGCTCATCTCGGCGGTGCCGGATCCCGAAAAAAGCATCCATGCCGAGCTGGAGGGGGGCCGCAAGGGGGAGATACCGCTGTGGACGCCGGAATCCCGCGGCTGCCCCTTCGCCGGCCGTTGCCATCAGGCCATGGCTCGCTGCAAGGAGAGCCTGCCGCCGGTGACCAAGCTCGCCGACAACCACTTCGTGCGCTGCTACCTGCACGAATAAGCCACCCGGGCCTTGGCGCCAGGCCCGTTCATCTTCTCGCCCAGATAAGGGAGCAAGCGCCCGATGGAACTCTTGATCAACCAGGTGGGTTACGACTGCGACGGCCACAAACTGGCCCTGTTGCAGAGCGCCGCCGACGCCGACCTCAGCGGTCGGGTGCGACTGCTGCGCCTCGACGATGGCCAGATCCTGTTCGAGGCGCCGCTGCAGGCCGCAGGCCAGGTGCCGGGCTGGCAGGGCCGCGCCTTCTGGCGCGCCGACTTCAGCGCCTTCAAGGAGCCGGGTCACTACCGGCTGGAGGCCGTCACCTGCTCCGGTGAGCATGATACGGCTCCCACCCTGACCCGCTCCGCCCGCTTCGCCATCGGCCCCGAACTGCTGAGCCGCACCTGCCTCTCCGATGTGATCCACTACTTCAAGGGACAGCGCGCCAGCGGCGCCTTCGATCGCGCCGACCGCAATGCCCGCCTCTATGGCAGCGAGCAACGGCGAGATGTGCACGGCGGCTGGTTCGACGCCAGCGGCGACATGAGCAAGTATTTGAGCCACCTCTCCTACGCCAACTACCTCAATCCCCAGCAGACCCCCATGGTGGTCTGGGCCCTGCTCAAGTGCCGGGAGCTGCTCTCTACCCGCACCGACATCGACAGCCTGAACCTGTGCAAGCGGCTCAATGACGAGGCACTGCACGGCGCCGATTTTCTCTGCCGGATGCAGGACGAGTCGGGCTTCTTCTACATGACCCTGTTCGACAAATGGAGCAAGGATCCCGAGCAACGCGAACTGTGCGCCTACGCCACCCAGCAGGGGCTCAAGTCCAGCAACTGGCAGGCCGGTTTCCGGCAGGGAGGGGGGCTGGCCATCGCCGCCCTGGCCCGCGCCGCCCGCGAATCCACCACCGGTGATTTCGATGCCAGCCGCTATGCCAACGCGGCCAGCAGCGGCTACCTGCACCTGCGCGAGCACAACCTCACCTACCTGGACGACGGCCGCGAGAACATCATCGACGACTACTGCGCCCTGCTCGCCGCCGTCGAGCTGACCCGGACTCTCGGCAATGCGTGGCTGAGCGAGGCCAGGGACAGGGCAAGCCGGCTCTGCGCCCGCCAGCGCCCGCACCCGGATCTCGGCCACTACTGGGCCGCCAATGACGACGGCAGTCGCCCCTACTACCATGCCGCCGAGGCGGGCCTGCCGGTGCTGGCGTTGATCGAATACCTAGGCATGGAGCCGGAACCGGCGCGCCAGACCAGCACGCTGCTGGTGGTACAGCAGGCGCTGGCCGCCGAGCTGGCCCTCGCCGCCCGGGCGGGCAACCCCTTCGCCCTCGCCCGCCAGTATGTGAAAGGGGTGGATGAAGCCCCCCGGGTCAGCTTCTTCATCCCCCACCACAACGAATCCGGTTACTGGTGGCAGGGAGAGAACGCCCGGCTGGCCTCCCTGGCTGCCATGGCATTTTCCGCTGCCAAGCTACGACCGCAGCAAAACAAGTCGCTGCTCACCTTCGGCCAGCGCCAGCTCGACTGGATTTTGGGGCAGAATCCCTTCAACACCTGCATGCTGGCGGGGCACGGCATCAACAACCCGAGCTACACCGCTGGCTACCCCAATGCACTGGGGGGGATCTGCAACGGCATCACCGCCAGTTTCGATGACGAGGCGGATCTGGCCTTTATCCCGGAAGAGTACAAGGATCGGCTGGATCAGAACTGGCGTTGGGGGGAACAGTGGATCCCCCACGCAGCCTGGTTCGCCCTGGCCATCTGCTGGCAGAGCACCTCCGGAGGCTCCCATGATTGAGTACTGGGTCGGGGTGGATGGGGGCGGCACCCACAGCCGCGCCCGCATTCGCGACAGGGCCGGGAAACTGCTGGGAGAAGGCCGGGCGGCGGGATCCAACCTGGAGCTCGGCATCGCACTGGCCCATGGCAACGTGCTGGCCGCCATCGATCTGGCCCGCACCGCGGCGGGCTTGCCCAAAGAGTGCGAGCAGCAGATGGGGGTCGGGCTGGCACTCGCCTCCGCCGAGCTCGCCGATTGCTATCAGGCCCTGCTGGCCATGCCCTTCCCCTTCGCGAGCGTGCGGCTCACCTCGGATGCCTTCGGTGCCTGTCTCGGCGCCTTCGGTGGCCGGGAGGGTGCCATCCTCATCGCCGGCACCGGCTCGGCCGGGCTCATCTACCAGGATGGCCGGCTGCGCAGCTGCTCCGGGCGCGGCTTCCCCATCTCGGATCTCGGCAGCGGCGCCTGGCTCGGCCTGCGTGCCCTCCAGCAGGCGCTGCTCTGCCACGACGGCATCCTGCCCCCCAGCACCCTGGCCATCCGCTTGCTCGATCACTTCAAGGGGGATCAGGCCGAGGTGGTACGGTGGGCAGCCAAGGCCATTCCGGCCGACTATGGCCGCTTCGCCCCCTGGGTGTTCGACGCCGCCAGCGACGGTGACGAGCTCGCCTGCCAGCTGCTGGATGAAACCAGTGCCCAGTTGCAGACCCTGCTGGCGGGGATGCAGCAACTGGGGGCCAGACAGATTGCCCTGCTGGGCGGGGTCGGCACGCGCCTGGCTCCCCGCCTCGCCCACCTCAACCTGGTTCCCCCCAGGGCCGATGCCCTTGAAGGCGCCATTCTGTTCGCTCAATCCGAGGAGCACCCATGTCTGCACTCCTGAGCCTTGCCCTGCCTGCACGGCACGCCGGGAGGGACTCCGCTCCGTTCACTCAATCAGAGGAATACCCATGTCTGCACCCCTGATCCACACCCAAGTTGACCGACGTGACGGTGATGATATCTGGTTCCGCTTCACCCTGAGCCAGCTGCCGGCCAGCCCCTGGAAACTGCACTTCTGCCTGGCTCGTCACATAGACCCGGCCTCGGTCGAGGGGGGCGAGCTGGAGCGCCAGAGCGGCAGCTACAAGGTGCTTGTCCCCCTGGATGGCGCCAGCGAGCTGCATTTCTGCTGCCGCAACACCCCCATCAAGCGCCTCTCCGATCTGCCCCAGGGTTTCTTCCTGAGCCTGACCGAGAGCAGCGGCACTCCCCAGCTGCTGCCGGTGAGCCTGGTCGAGCAGGCGCTCAACCTGCCATCTCTTGCCCCCGCAGGCCCTGAGCTGCCCGAGGTGGAGCCGGCCAACGGCATAGTGCCCCACCCCGCTCATCTGCAGTTGCCCGAGGGCAACTTCCGGCTGGCGGAGCGCGCCCATGTCAGCGGCCCCGGCTCCCTGACCGGCCTGCTGGCCCACTTCAACGAGCTGACGGGGCTGGCGCTCAGCCAGGATCACGACGCCGAGATCCATCTCATCGAGGCCCCCCTCACCTCCGAGGCCTACAAGCTCTCCATCACCCCGACGGAGATCCGCATCCAGGCGGCGGGCGAGGCCGGCTGGCGTCACGGCCTGATAAGCCTGGCCCAGTGGGCGCTGCAACACGGGGAGAGCCTGCCCTGCCTCGAGCTGCACGATGGGCCGCGCTTCGGTTTTCGCGGCATCTTCCTCGACTGCGCCCGCCACTTCCACTCCATCGCCACCATCAAGCGCCTGCTCAAGCAGATGAGCCTCTACAAGTTCAACCGCTTCCACTGGCACCTGACCGATGACGAGGGCTGGCGCCTCGAGATAAAGGCCTTCCCACAGCTGACCGAGGTGGGCGCCTGGCGCGGCCACGGACTGGCGGTGGACCCCCAGCTCAGCGGCGGGGCCGAGCCTTACGGCGGTTACTACACCCAGAGCGAGGTGCGCGAGCTGGTGGCCTACGCCGCCGGGCTCGGCATCAGCGTCATCCCGGAGATCGACATCCCGGGCCACTGCCACGCGGCCATCAAGGCGCTGCCCGAGCTGCTGCGGGAAGAGGCGGATCACTCCCGCTACCTGTCGGTGCAATATTTCGACGACAACGTGCTCAACCCCGCCCTGCCCGGCACCTATGAGTTCCTCGAGGCGGTGATGGGTGAGGTGTGCGCGCTCTTCCCCGGGCCGCAGATCCACATGGGGGGAGACGAGGTCCCCACCGGCGTCTGGACCGACAGCCCCGCCTGCCAGCAGCTGATGCAGCGAGAGGGGTATCAGGATTGCCGCGAGCTGCAGGGGCACCTGCTGCGCCACTGCCAGCAGTACCTGGCCGCCAGGGGCAAGCAGATGCTGGGTTGGGAGGAGATACTGCACGGTGACAAGGTGAGCCGGGATGCGGCCATCGTCGCCTGGACCAGCTTCCAGGCCGGGCTGGATGCCGCGAGCCAGGGCTACCCCGTGGTGATGGCGCCGGCCCAGCAGCTCTATCTGGATCAGGCCTATAACCAGGACATTCACGAGCCAGGTCTCTACTGGGCCGGACCGGTCAGCCTGGAGCAGGTCTATGCCTGCGATCCGGCCCCCCTCGATTTCCATGCCAACGATAACATCCTGGGGGTGCTGAGCCCCTTATGGTCGGAACTGGTGATCTCTCGTGACCGTCTCGACTACATGTTGTTCCCGCGCATGCTGGCCACGGCCGAGGTGGCCTGGAGCGCCCCCGTCCGCAAGGAGTGGGTGCACTTCGCTGCCCGTCTGCCCGGTCAGCTGCAGATCCTCGATCAGTTGCAGGTGCGTTATCGGGTGCCGCAGAGGTAGTGTTATCTTTCTCTTTTTGGCGACCTTTTGGTCGCCTTTTTTTTACCACCAATCAACAAAAACCCAACCTAAGCCCTACTTTTCATCTGCCTTTGTTGGCAAAATAGGGCCCGAGATGAAGCCGACAAGGCATCAGGTCAGGTTTTCATCCTCCCAATCACAATAACAATCAGCATGAACATCGGAGCTTATCCTTATGGCCCGCAGAGACGTCCAGGCGCTGGACAGCGAAGTGGAGTTTCCTGCCGACGTACAACTCGTGTCGACCACGGACCTGCGCGGCGTCATCACCTACGCCAATCCCGCCTTCTGCCGCATCGCCGGCTACCAGGCCGATGAACTGGTCGGCCAGAACCACAACCTGGTGCGCCACCCCGACATGCCCAAGGCCGCCTTCGCCGATCTCTGGGATCGCCTCAAAGAGGGCAAGCCCTGGCGCGGCATAGTGAAGAATCGCTGCAAGGATGGCCGCCACTACTGGGTCGATGCCTATGTGACCCCCATCTATGAACAGGGCAAGATCAGCGGCTACCAGTCGGTGCGCTGCAAGCCGGAGCCCCAGATCAAGCAGGTCGCCAACCAGACCTATCAGGCCCTGCTCAAGGCCGAGCGAGAAGGCGCCAGCAAGCTGCCCTCCCTGCGGCCGCTGCGGCCCGCGCTGCTCGCGGTGCTGATGCTGGGGCTGCTCGGTTGGGCGCTCCACTCCCACGGCGCCATGACGGCGCTGCTGATGCTGCTGCCCCTGCTGCTGGTCACCGGTGCCTACTGGCGCGAGCTCATCTCTCTGCCACGCTATCTCAAGCAGCTCGGCCAGCAATATGACAGCCTGACCCGGCTGGTCTATTCGGGGAATGCACCCGGCGCCATCGCCGATTTTCACTTGAAGATGCTGCAGGCCCGCATCCGCACCGTGCTGGGGCGGGTCAACGATGCCACCCACCCCTTGCAGACCCTGGCGAGCGACTTGAAGGACTCCTCCCATCAGGCCTTCCTCGACATCAACGAACAGGATGCCCAGACCCAGCAGATGGCCGCCGCCATGACCCAGATGGCCAGCACGGCCCACGAGATAGCGCGCAACATCCAGGACACCAACGGCCAGGTGACGGAGGCGCGCAGCAGCTGTGAACACACGGTGCAGCAGCTGGATCAGACCGGACAACAGATGGAGCTGTTGGCCAAGCAGGCCGAGCAGGCCTTCCACTCCGCGGTGGAGCTTGCCAGCGAGTCGGAGCGGATCGGCAGCGTCATGGGGGAAATCCAGGGCATCGCCGAGCAGACCAACCTGCTGGCGCTGAACGCCGCCATCGAGGCGGCGCGGGCGGGCGAGCAGGGCCGTGGCTTTGCGGTGGTAGCAGACGAGGTGCGCACCCTGTCGACCCGTACCCACAAGGCGACCGAGCAGATCCAGGGCAGCATCCATCAGATCCAGCAGACCCTGGGCCGCTGGCAGGGGATGATGCAGGACAACCTGGCACAGACCCGGGAATGCGCCGAGATGACCCGTCAGGGCTCAGGCAACCTGCATCTGGTGCTGGGGGAGATAGAGCAGGTCACCGAGTTCTCCACCCAGATAGCGGCGGCGGCCGAGCAGCAGCAGGCGGTGGTGGAGGAGATCAGCCGCAACATTCACCAGATCTCCCAGTACTCCCGCGCCAACAGCCAGAAGATGCAGGCGGTGGACGACTCCAGTCAGGAGTTGCTAAAGCGTGCAAGCGAGCTCAGGGGGCTGAGCCAGACCTTTGGCTGACACCTTGCCCAGAAGACAACAGAAGCGCCACAATGGCGCTTCTGTTTTTTAAGAGACGACCCGAGTCATGATGATCGATCCCCCCAAGACCGGCCTGAACAAGGTGGCGCGCATCGAGGCGATCCTGGCCCTGATCCCGCCGGGCCGGGTGGTGAGCTATGGCCAGGTCGCCGATCTGGCTGGCCTGCCCGGCCGCGCCCGGCTGGTGGGCAAGGTGCTGCGAGAGACCGACAAGGTGCTGCCCTGGCACAGGGTGCTGGGGGCCGGCGGCACCATCTCCCTGCCCAAGGGCTCGGCGGGCTTTGATAAACAGACGGGGTTATTGCAGGAGGAGGGAGTGCCGGTGATCGGCGGTCGAGTCAGGATGCGGGAGTGGCAGTGGCAGCCCGACCTGGCCGAGCTGCTGTTTCTGATCCCGTTCTAGGGGTTGCCGCGCTAGTCACTGAGAAGCGGGCCCAGGATCTCGTCGCTGCGCACCTGCACCGGGATGGTTTCATCTTCCCGCTGCAGCAGCACCAGCAGACTCTGCTTGTCCACTTCCAGCACGTAGGCCGTTCCCTCCCTGGTCAGGCAGGTCATGCCTGGCCGGATTTCATGTATCTCCATGACAACCTCCGTGTCTTGCGCTGCCATCCATGCAGCCTCTTCAGTATACCGCCATCTCCCAATAAAAAGGCCCCTGTGCGGGGCCTCTTTCGTCATTGTGTGAACAACGACCGATCAGGATTTCTTGGCCTTGGCCAGGCTCTCCTGCCATTTTCCGTTGTCGTAGTGGGCCGTCCAGCCCGTCGCCTTGCCGTTGACCTCGGTCATCACGTACTGCTCCTTGGTCTTGCGACTGAAGCGCACCACGGAGGCGTTACCGTCAGGATCTGACGCCGGTGCATCGGCCAGGTACTGATGCTTGGGCGAGAGCCGGTCGCGGAAGCGCTTGAGCTCTTCAACCAGTGGCGCACGAGTCTCACGGGATTTCGGGAAGTTGCTGGCGGCGAGGAACAGGCCGGCGGCGCCGTCACGGAGCACGAAGTGGGCATCAGACTGGGTGCATTTGAGCTCTGGCAACGGCACCGGATCTTCCTTCGGCGGCGCTATGTCACCGTTTTTGAGGATCTTGCGGGTGTTCTTGCAGCTCTCGTTGGTGCAGCCCATGTACTTGCCGAAGCGGCCGTTCTTCAGCTGCATCTCAGCTCCGCAGCGATCGCAGTCGATGCTGGGCCCTTCGTAGCCCTTGAGCTTGAACTGACCCTGCTCGATCTCGTAGCCGTCACAATCCGGGTTGCGGCCACAGACGTGCAGCTTGCGGCTGTCGTCGATGATGTAGGCATCCATGGCGGTGCCACAAATGGTGCAACGGTGCTTGGCGCGCAGCGCCTCGGTTTCGGCCTCGTCACCGTCATCGCTGGCGGAGACGAACTCGTCGGCACTGACCAGGTTGATGGTCTTCTTGCAGCGCTCCTTCGGTGGCAGCGCATAGCCGGAGCAGCCGAGGAAGACCCCGGTGGTGGCGGTGCGAATGCCCATCTTGCGGCCGCAATCCGGGCAGTCGATGTCGGTCTGCACCATCTGATTGGCGCGCATGCCGCCCTCTTCCGCCGGCTTGTCGGCCTGCGCCAGCTCCTGGGTAAACTCGGCGTAGAAGGCGTCGAGCACCTTCTTCCACTCCAGGCTGCCTTCGGCGACGGCATCGAGCTTATCTTCCATCTTGGCGGTGAACTCGTAGTTCATCAGCTCGACGAAGTTCTCCACCAGTCGATCGGTGACGATCTCACCCATCTTCTCGGCGAAGAAGCGGCGGCTCTCGACCCGCACATAACCGCGATCGACGATGGTGGAGATGATGGAGGCATAGGTAGACGGGCGGCCGATGCCGCGCTTCTCCAGCTCGCGCACCAGCGCCGCTTCGGTGAAGCGGGCGGGCGGCTTGGTGAAGTGCTGACGGGGATCCAGCTTGACCAATTTCAGGATCTCGCCGACGGTCACCGCCGGCAGCTGGTTGTCTTCGCCCTTGCGACCCATGGGTGGCAGCGCCTTGGTCCAACCGGCGAAGCGCAGGGTGCGACCACGGGCTTTGAGCTCGAACTCACCGGCCTTGACGGTCAGGGTGGAGGAGTCGTACTGAGCCGGGGTCATCTGACAGGCGACGAACTGACGCCAGATGAGGTCATAGAGCCGCATGGCATCCGGCTCCATCCCTTCCAGCATCTCGGCGGTGACCAGCACGCTGGAGGGACGGATCGCCTCGTGCGCTTCCTGGGCACCGGCCTTGGAGCCATAGAGTATCGGTTCGGCGGGCAGGTAAGCCGCGCCATATTGCTCGCCGATGTATTCACGCACCGCCTCGACCGCCTCTTTGCTGAGGTTGGTGGAGTCGGTACGCATGTAGGTGATGTAACCCGCTTCATACAGGCGCTGAGCCATCATCATGGTCTTCTTCACCCCGAAGCTCAGACGGGTCGAGGCCGCCTGTTGCAGGGTGGAGGTAATGAAGGGCGCAGACGGCTTGGAGCCGGTCGGCTTATCTTCCCGGTTCACCACCTTGTAGTCGACCCCTTCCAGGGCGGCCACGGCGGCGAAGGTCTCGGCCTGGGTGACCGGCTTGAAATCGGCGCCGTTACGGCTGACCACTTCCATGCGCAGGGCACTCTTGTCGCCAGTCAGCAGATCGGCGTTGAGATCCCAGAACTCCACCGGCACGAAGGCCTTGATCTCGCGCTCTTTATCGACGATGAGGCGCACCGCGACAGACTGCACCCGACCGGCGGAGAGACCACGGGCCAGCTTCTTCCACAGCAGTGGGGAGACCATGTAGCCCACCACCCGGTCGAGGAAACGACGGGCCTGCTGGGCGTTGACGCGATGGATGTTCAGCTCGGACGGCTGGGCGAACGCCTCCTGGATCGCAGTCTTGGTGATCTCGTTGAACACCACCCGCTTGTAGCGGCTGTCGTCACCGCCGATGATCTCGCGCAAATGCCAGGCGATCGCTTCCCCTTCTCTATCCAAGTCGGTTGCGAGATAGATGGTGTCTGCCTTGGCGGCCAGACTTTGCAACTCGCTGACCACTTTTTCCTTGCCGGGCAAAATCTGGTAGTTGGCCTGCCAGCCCGCGGTCGGATTGATCCCCATCCTGGAGAACAGGGCGTTGCGATCCTTGGCCGCCTTCTCGGATTCGCTGAGCTTGATGCCGCGAATGACAGGTTTTTTGGGCTCGTTACTGGCGCTGCCGCTGGTCGGCAGATCACGAATATGACCGACGCTGGATTTCACCACGTAGTCCTTGCCCAAATATTTGTTGATGGTCTTGGCCTTGGCCGGAGACTCCACTATGACCAGTGATTTGCCCATGCTGTAACTATTATCCTCGTTGCACCCGACAGGGTTGGCGTGCGGTTTTGTGGGGCTGTATAAGAGATTTGACGCAAAAAAGCAATCATGGAGGCAAATTTGCTTGACCAGCCCATACCGCACTCTCTCTTTATTTATTAATGCGAAGCCAGGACGCGGGAAGCAACCGCTTTTTTGTTTTTATGCTATATCACCCCCTTTTTTAGCGTGGAAATGACATAACCAGCCGCCCTCGTCACATAAAAAACCAGCTTGGTTATCAGCTTGTTACAAAGGATGAAATCTCTTTATAATGGCCGCATACCGCAGCTTTGTGCGCGGAAGGAACCGTTCCCCCTATAAAAATCGAAAGGATATCGTGATGAAGCACTTCGAGGTCAACTTCGACGGACTGGTCGGCCCCACCCACAACTATGCCGGCCTCTCCTATGGCAACGTGGCCTCCCAGAGCAATGCCAAGGAAGCCTCCAATCCCAGGGAGGCGGCCAAGCAGGGTCTGCGCAAGATGAAGGCACTGACCGAGCTCGGCATGGTGCAGGGGGTGCTGGCGCCCCAGGAGCGACCCGATCTCGCCACCCTGCGCCGCCTCGGCTTCAGCGGCTCGGATGCCAGCGTGCTGGCCCAGGCCGCCAAACAGGCCCCCGCCGTGCTGGCCGCCTGTTACTCGGCCTCCAGCATGTGGACCGCCAACGCCGCCACCGTCTCGCCGAGCGCCGACACCCAGGATGGCCGCATTCACTTCACCCCCGCCAACCTGACCAACAAGTTCCACCGCTCCCTCGAGCCGGAGGTGACCGGCCGCATCCTGCGCGCCGTGTTCAACAACGATCGCCACTTCTGCCACCACCAGCACCTGCCGGAAAACGATCACTTCGGCGACGAGGGCGCCGCCAACCACACCCGGCTGTGCCACGCCTACGGTGAGGCCGGGGTCGAGCTGTTCGTCTATGGCCGCAGCGCCTTCGACGTCTCCCAGCCCGCCCCCAAGCGCTACCCGGCCCGCCAGACTCTGGAGGCGAGCCAGGCCATCGCCCGCCTGCACGGCCTCGGCGACGAGAGCGCCGTCTTCATCCAGCAAAATCCCGAGGTGATCGATCAGGGGGTGTTCCACAACGACGTGATCGCGGTAGGCAACCAGAACGTGCTGTTCTTCCACCAGCAGGCCTTCCTCAACACCGCCACCGCACTGGCCGAGGTGCGCAGCAAGTTCGGCGAGGGGGAGCTGCACTTCATCGAGGTGCCGACCAATGAGGTGTCGGTGCAGGATGCGGTGAAATCCTACCTGTTCAACACCCAGATCCTGACCCTGCCCTCCGGCGAGATGGCGATCATCGCCCCCACCGAGTGCCGTGACAACCCGGCGGTCTCCGCCTATCTGAGCAAGCTGACGGCCATGGGCACCCCCATCAAGGGGGTGCACTTCATGGACGTGAAGCAGAGCATGCGCAACGGCGGTGGCCCCGCCTGCCTGCGACTGCGGGTCGCCATGAACGACGCCGAGCTGGCCGCGGTCAACCCGGCCTGCCTCATCGACGACGGTCAGTTTGCCCGCCTGGATCAGTGGGTGGAGCGCCACTACCGCGACAGCCTGGCGCTCGACGATCTGCGCGATCCGGCCCTGGTGCTGGAGACCCGCACCGCCCTGGACGAGCTGACTCAGATCCTCAAACTCGGCTCCGTCTATCCCTTCCAGCGCTGAGAACCTGGTCACGATCTTACTGCGAGGCCGTGCTCAAGGCTCATGCGCTGCTCGCTTGTTTGTAACCAAGAGTGCTCACGTATGCCTATACGCTCCGGTTCCTGCGCCGCTCTTTACCTTGCTGACGACCTCTCGCGACAGCTCCTAGACAGGTTCCAAGCCGCAACAAAGCCATAAACGAAGAGCCGGGCGATTGCCCGGCTCTCTTGTTTCAACTCATTGAACGGCGACTTAGCGCCAAGGGCTCTGTTGCCACAGGCGACCGATAGCCGCCTCCAGCGCCTGGGCGCCCTGCTGCCCCAGCCTCTGGGTCAGGCTCTTGGGCCTGCGGTAGCTGATGCCGATCACCTTGTGATGGCTGGACTGAGCCAGCAGGTAGTCATCACTGGTGCTGAGGGTATCCACCAGCCCGAGCTGCTTGGCCTGGCTCGCCAGCCAATGCTCCCCGGTGGTGACCTTGTCGATGTCGAGGCTGGGTCTGTGCTCGGCCACGAATGCCTTGAAGCGATCGTGGATGGCACCCAGCTCCTCACGGAACTTCTCCCGCCCCAGATCATCGTTCTCACCGAACATGGTGATGGTGCGCTTGTACTGGCCCGCGGTGTGCATCTCAAATTCGATGTCGTGTTTTTTCAGGAGCTTGTTGAAGTTCGGCAGCTGAGCTATCACCCCGATGGAGCCGACGATGGCGAAGGGCGCCGCTAGGATCTGGTCTGCCACACAAGCCATCATGTAGCCACCGCTCGCCGCCACCTTGTCGATGGCCACGGTGAGCTTGATATCTCTGTCCCGCAGGCGCTGCAGCTGGGAGGCCGCGAGGCCATAGCCGTGTACCACGCCGCCACCGGACTCGAGACGCAGCAGCACCTCGTCGCCGGGCTGGGCCACCCCTATCACGGCGCTCACCTCTTCCCGCAAGGAGCTCACTTCCTTGGCATCCATGCTGCCGTGAAAATCGAGCACAAACAGTCGGCTGCGCTCATCCGTCGCCTTGGCGCGCTGCTTGTGCTGCTCCTTGCGCTGCTTCTCGAGCTGCTTGCGCTGCGCCTTGCCGGCCAGCGCAGCCTGCAGCTGATGACGCCCCTGCTCCAGCTCGTCGGAGAGATCGGTCACCACCAGCTCCCCCTTGCGGGCCTTGGGGTGGCGGCTGCTGATCACCATCAGGACGATGGCGCCTATGGCCAGCAAGAAGGTGAGGGTTTTGGCCAGAAACAGGCCGTACTCGGTCAAAAATGCCACTTGAAGCTCCACGATGAGTCGGTTTTTTCACATAGTAAGGAGTTTGACGGGATCGTGCAAAACCTCTGCCATTCCCCTCGGGATCTCGCCCCCCATCGGCCCTACCGTCCTGTTTTATTCACATTTTTGCCGTCTCATACTGGTCAAAGGCGGTGCCGGCTCAGTACACTTGCCCCCTTGTTGGTACCGTCCATCTGTCACGAATTTGTTAACAGGAGTCCACATGCTCGATTATCAGGCCCCCCGGGCACTGCTCAAGGACAAGGTCATTCTGGTGACGGGTGCCGGTGACGGCATTGGCCGCGAGGCGGCGCTCACCTATGCGGCCCACGGCGCCACCGTGATACTGCTCGGCCGCACCAGTGCCAAGCTCGAGGCTGTTTACGACCAGATCGAGGCCGCCGGTCATCCCCTGCCCGCCATAGTACCGGTCGACCTGAAAGGCGCGACCAGGAGTCACTACCTTGGCATGGCAGAGACTTTCGCTCAGCAGTTTGGCCGCCTCGACGGCGTGCTGTTCAACGCCGGTCTGCTCGGCACCCTGTCACCGTTCGAGCACATCCAGGAGAAGGAGTGGGACGAGGTGATGCAGGTCAACGTCAAATCCGAATTCCTGCTGACCCAGGCGCTGCTGCCGCTCATCCGTCAGACCGCCAAGGAGCACGGCGACGCCTCCATCGTCTACACCTCCTCCAGCGTGGGTCGCAAGGGTCGCGCCTACTGGGGCACCTATGCCATCTCCAAGTTCGCCATCGAGGGCATGATGGAGGTGTTGGCAGACGAGCTGGAAAATACCCGGGTGCGGGTCAACACCCTCAACCCCGGCGGCACCCGCACCAGGATGCGGGCCAGCGCCTTCCCGGGAGAAGATCCGCAGACTCTGAAGACCCCGGCCGAGCTGATGCCGCTCTATCTCTATCTGATGGGGGCCGACAGCCGCGGCCAGACCGGCCAGACCTTTGTTGCCCAACCGAAAGCGGCCCAGCCCAAATAAATCAACAAAAATAACCAGATAGGGTTAAATTGAAGAGGGGTGTCAGTGGCACCCTGTTGAATCCCATCGGCACCCTGACAGGTTGAACTATGTTTCGTCCCAAGAGCACGTTTGAGCAATGGCGGATCTTTCAGGCCGTGGTGGACTGTGGCGGTTACGCCCAGGCCGCCGAGGCGCTGAACAAGAGCCAATCCTCCCTCAATCATGCGGTGGCCAAGCTGCAACAGAGTCTGGGGGTGGCCCTGCTGGAGGTGCGGGGCCGCAAGGCGGTGCTGACGCCGGCGGGGGAGATCTTCCTCAAGCGGGCTCGCCAGCTCAGCCAGCAGGTGGAGGAGCTGGAGAATCTGGCCAACAACCTGGAGCGACAGTGGGAGCCGCAGATCAATCTGTATGTCTCCGTGCTGCAACCCAGGGAGCGGCTCTATCGGGCGCTGGCCAACTTCTATCCCCGCAGTCGGGGTTGTCGCATCAACCTGCACGAACGGATCCACTGTCACTTCAATGCGCTGCAGGTGGGGGATCTGATGCTCTCCGAGCACCTGCCTCTCGATCGCACCGGCCTGCCGCTGGACGAGGTGTGCCTGCTGCCCCTGTGTGCGGCGACCTATCCCCTCGCCAGCCAGGCCGAGCCCATCACCTCAGAGCTGCTCGCCAGCCATAACCAGATAAGCCTGCATCCCCCCATTCACCGCTCGGTGGACTGGAACGATGCGGACGACACCGGCTGGAAGGCGACCCATTACCATGAGGTGTTCACCATGTTGCGGCTCGGCCTCGGCTATGCCTGGTTGCCGCGCCACCTGGTGCAGGAGGAGCTCGCCAACGGCAACCTGGTGCAGCTCAATCTGGAGGGGGGCAGCGAGCGCTACCTCTACACCTACCTGCTCACCCCCTCGACCGATGCGCTGGGACCGGCGGCCGAGCTGCTGCTGCGTTGCCTGCGCAACGAATACCAGGCCGAGAGCGTCAAGTAAGCCCTGCTGCCAGCCCTGCTCACGCCCGCTAGCCGGGGCACAGGGCAGACCGGCCCCTCAGCCTGATTACTCCCTATTTGCCCCCTGCTTGCCCCTGCCTATCGGATCTCGGCGCCAGCCCAGCCAGCCTCACACATTGGGCACACGCCAGCAGGCGGCCAGCGCCGCCAGCGCCAGCCCTGTGGCCACCATGAAGACCCCGTGAAAACTCCAGATCTCCGCCACAGTCCCCGCGATCGCGCCCGCCATGATGGAGCCGGTACGGATGCTGTTGGCAAACAGGGTGGTCGCCACCCCGGCGCGGCCCGGCATCAGATCCTGGAAGTAGGACATGCCGATCCCCGCGACGATACCGATGAAGATGGCGTTGAGCAGTTGCAGCCCGATCAGCGCCTGCTGGCTCGACAGGGTCACCAGCCCCACGTAGAAACCGACCCCGGCCAGCACCGCCAGCAACATCATGGGCCGCTTGCCAAAGCGCCGGGTGTAGTAACCCGCCAGCAGCATGAAGGGGATCTCGAGGGCCGCCGCCGTGCCCATCAAGATCCCGGCGAGCTTCTCCTCCAGCCCCAGCTCGCGGGTGATGTAGAGCGGCATGTTGATGAGGTACATGCTGTTGCAGGTCCACATCAGGGTGGAGGCGATGAACAACGCCCGCACCGAGGGATCCTTCCAACTGCTGACCCGCTCCCCTTCCCCGTTGGACTTGGGCAAGGGCAGGGAAGGCAACCAGCGCCAGACCACGAAGGCGCAGACGAGATAGGCGAAGGCCGAGGCCAGGTACATCACCTCGAAGCCATAGCCGATGGCGAGTGCAAAAGCGGCCGGCGGCCCTATCACCCAGGCCAGGGAGAACTGGGCCCGCAGCACCGAGCTGAACATGTCGGCGCGCTTGTTGCGACTGTCGGCATACTCCCGCGCCAGGGCAAACAGCTGAGGGCTGGCGGTGGCGGTCAGGCTCGCCAGCACCACCCCCAGGCTCACCAGCAGCCAGTATTGGCGGTTCCAGGCAAACAACAGGGAGAGCACTATGCCGGCGAAACAGCAGCGCAGGATCAGTTGCTTGCGATCCCCCTTGCTATCGGATCTATGGCCGAGCCACTGGCTGATGAGGATGCCGATCACGGCGTTGACCGTGTAGAACAGCCCCACCAGGAAGGGGCGAACCTGCACCTCCTCGGCCAGGAACAGGCTCAGGGTGGGCACCTGCAGTGCCACCGCCACCCCGGTCATGAAGGTGACGGCCAGGAAAGAGAGGGAAACGGGATCCGGCCTCTTGCGGGCTGCGGTCAATAAACTCATAGAGATACCATCGATAAGGGAGAGAAAAAGGAGCCAGAAACCGGCAGCTGTATAAAATGACGGCGCTCATTTTATGTCACTATCAAGAGCCACCTCAAGGCTTGCGAGGCCACGTCCAAGTCCGTACATTGGTAAACCCTCTGGCCAGCACAAGGATTTCACATGTTTGATTTTGATCGGGAGATAGATCGCCGCCATACCATGAGCCTGAAATGGGACAAGTACAAGACTCAGGACGTGCTGCCCATGTGGGTGGCCGACACCGATTTTTGCTCCCCCCCTGCGGTGATCGAGGCGCTCACCCAGCGGGTTGCCCACGGCATCTTCGGCTACTCCCGCCCCTCCCCCCGCCTGATCGAACTCATCGTGACCCGTCTGCAGCAGCGCTATGACTGGGCCATCCAGTCGGAGTGGCTGGTCTTCCTGCCGGGCGTGGTACCCGGACTGAACCTGGCCTGTAAGGCCTGGAGCCAGCATGGCCGCGGCATCATCACCCCCAAGCCGGTCTACTACCCCTTCCTGCAGGCGCCGGGCTTCAACGATCGCCCCCTGCTGACCGTCCCCATGATCGAGGAGGCCGGACGCTGGGTGCTGGATCTGATCGAGCTCGAGCGCCAGGCCCCTTCAGCGGATCTGCTGCTGCTGTGCAACCCGCACAATCCGGGCGGTACCGTGTTCACCCGCGAGGAGCTGGAGGCCATCGACGCCATCGCCGAGCGCCACAATCTGGTGATCTGCTCGGACGAGATCCACTGCGATCTGCTGCTGGATAAAGATGCCCGCCACATCCCCTACGGCGCCCTCAGCCCGGCGGCGGCCGAGCGCAGCGCCGTGATGATGGCACCGAGCAAGACCTTCAACATCGCGGGCCTGTGCTGCTCCTTCGCCGTGGTGCCCAACGCGCGTCTGCGACTCAAGTTGCAACAGGCGATGCGCGGCATCAGCGCCGACGTCAACCTGCTGGGCTTCGTGGCGGCGGAGGCGGCCTACGAGGGCGGCGAGCAGTGGCTCACCGAGCAGCTCGACTATCTGTCCGCCAACCTGGCCCTGATCGAGCAGGCGGTCGCCCGCTGGCCCGGCGTCAAGCTGGCCAACAACCAGGCCACCTACCTCGCCTGGATCGATGTGAGCGTGCTCGGGCTGGACGATCCCGTCGCCTTCTTCGAGCAGGCCGGGGTGGGGCTCTCTCCCGGCGCCCAATTCGGCGATGGCCAGTTCGTGCGGCTCAACTTCGGCTGCACCAGGGCGCGGCTGGTCGAGGCGCTGGCCCGCATGGAGAAAGCCATCTTTCAGCGCTGCGTCTGACCAAGGTCGTGCGGTCAAACGCCGGCTGCACCAGGGCCCGGCTGGTCGAGGCGCTGGCCCGCATGGAGAAGGCCATCTTTCAGCGCTGCGTCTGACCAAGGTCGTGCGATCAAACGCCGGCTGCACCGGGGCACTGCTCACCGAGGCCCTTACCCGTATGGAGCAAGCCATTCGGGCTAACATCTGATATAGATGTGACTCATGACGGGATGAGCCTGGCTCATCCCATTTTTTCAGCCATTGATCCGGTTCACTATGCACCCACGAGCCCTGCGCCACCTGTCGCTCCCAAACACAACTCTGCCCTGGCTGGCCGCCTTGCTGGCCAGCGTGCTGGTACTGCCGCTGTCGGCCGCTCCCGTCTATGTCACCATAGGCACGGGTGCGCTCAACGGCGTCTACTACCCGACCGGTGGCGCCATCTGCCGCCTGCTCAACGAAGACAACAGCCAGAATCGGCTGCACTGCACTGTGCAGAGCACTGCGGGCTCCCTCGCCAACCTGGTGGCGCTGGCCAAGGGCGACATCCAGCTCGCGCTGATCCAGTCGGATGTCCTGTACCAGGCGGCCCACGGCAGCGGCCCCTTCGCAGGCCAGGCCCCCAATGATCAGCTGCGCAGTCTGTTCCGGCTCCATCAGGAGTCGCTGACCCTGCTCGCCAGCGCCACCAGCAACATCACCACCCTGGCCGACATCGAGGGCAAGCGGGTCGATCTGGGTAGCCCGGATTCCGGGGACAGAGCCGCCAGCCAGGCGCTGCTCGAGGCCATGGGCTGGCAGGAGAGCAGCTTCGCGGTGCCGCCGGTAGCCTCCCCCGGCAACCGGCTGGAGGGGCTCTGCAACGGCACTCTGGATGCAGCCTTCCTGGTCGCCGGCCACCCCAATCAGGGGATAGGGGATCTGACCGGCCGCTGCAAGGCGCGCCTCATCCCCATTGAGGGAGAGCAGATAGACAAGCTGCTCAAGCAGCACCCCTATTACCAGCGCAGCCGCATCGGCGCCAACCTCTACCCGGGTCAGACCGGTGGCGTCAACACCTTCGCCGTCACCGCCGAGCTGGTGGCGCTGGCGAGCCTGCCCGAGGAGACTGTGCGCACGGTGCGCGACGTGCTCACCAACAACCTCAAGCAGTTCACCCGCTTGCACCCGGCCCTGACCACCCTCACCCTGGAATCCATGCAGGCGGATGACATCATACCGCCTCACCCGGGGATGCAGGATGCGCAACCCAGCCTGCTGCCCGAGTCCCTCAGCCCTTCAGAGGCGGTGGCCACCTCGGACACGCAGCCCACCGCGGTGGACGAGTCTGCCGGCGAGATGGGGGCTCCCTCCCCGGAAGGCGCCCCCGCCACTCAATCCGAACATACCCCTGGCGCGACCTTGCCGACCAGCTCGGCAGCCACGGCAACCGAGCCGGCCGCGAGCCCCGTGCTCGAAGGGGCCGCCGTGGAGCAGGGCGGCAAGCTGACGGGCACCGCCGCCCCCAGCCCCTCAGCCCTGACGAGCGGGGAGCAACCCGCTCAGACGATCCCACCAGCGGAGCCTGCGCCGAGCAGCGCCGCACCGACCGGGGATATCGCTCCTGCACAATGATGCACGCGAGCCCGCAACGAGAGAGGCCACCCAAGGGTGGCCTCTCTTCATCTCGATACACAGTATTTTTCTAATCTGCGCCTGAGCTCACGGCGTGGCGCCCGGCAACGGCTCGGGGCGCTGGATCTCCTCCTCCACCCAGTGCAGCAACTGCTTGATGGCCCGCGACAACACCTGATTCTGGCGCACCACGTACCCTAAGCTGGTGGCGGGGAAGTCGGTCAGCCGGGTCACGGGAGCAGTCAGCTTGAGGCGGGGGTGCAAGGAGAAGTCCGGCACTATGGCGACCCCGAACCCCGCCTCGGCCCAATCGAGCTGGGCGTCCACGCTGCCCACCTCCATGATGCGGCAGGGGGGCAACCCCAAGAGCGGCAAGGAGGGATCGATCAACGCCCGGGTGCGGGTGTCGTGCCCCAGCAGGATGAGCGTGGGCTCGTCCTGGGGATCGCTCTTGCGCTCATCCACCCCGACTCTCGCCCTGCCCTGCCAGCGCGCCAGCCCGTGGCCGAGGGCGCACCAGGTCACCTGCTGCAACTCGGTGTAGGAAAGCGGCTCGCTGCGCTTTTGCGCCATCACGAAACCCAGATCCGCCCTGCCCGTCTTGACCAGCTCCGCCGCCTGATCCGAGGTGGTGTTGAACAGGGTGAGATCGATGCCCGGAAAGGCCTGCTTGAAGCGTTGGAACGGCTGGATCAGCAAGAGGCGCGAAAGGATGTCGCTGGCGGCGATGGCGAGCGTGCCCTGGCTGTGCTGATTGAGAGCGTTGAGATCGGACTGACACAGTTGCAGCTCGTTGATGGCGCGCTCGGCGCTTTGCAGCAGCCGCTCACCGGCCTGGGTGAGCCGAAACGGGCTGCGCTCTATCAGCTTGACCCGGGTGGCCTGCTCCAGATTCTTGAGGTGCAGGCTGACATTGGGCTGGGTCATGTGCAGTTCGGTGGCGGTCTGGCCGAAGTGTTGCAAACGGGCCAGGGTGACGAAGGTATTTAACCAGTGAATATCCAGCATGAAGACGTTCTCATCCAGCACTGGCGCGGCTTGGCGCACCATGGCACGTTGTGTGCCGATAAATTGGCCACAATTATATGACTTCCTTATTGGAATTATAAAGATAATTAATTTTTCTAATCCACCCCAGGCTCCTAGGATGAACGCCTAACGTCTTAGGAGAAAGAGTCATGTCGTCTATCGTAGTCGTAGGTGCTAACTGGGGTGATGAAGGCAAAGGCCGCATCGTCGATTATCTGGCAGGTGAATCCGCCGCCAGCATCCGCTTCCAGGGCGGCAACAACGCCGGCCACACCGTGGTCAACGATCTCGGCACCTTCAAGCTGCACCAGCTGCCGAGCGGTGTCTTCAACCCGGATTGCCTGGTTGTCCTCGGCCCTGGCATGGTCATCAGCCCGGAGCCCCTGACCAAAGAGCTGGCCGAAGTGAAGGCCGCCGGCGTGACTCCCAAGCTCGCCATCTCCGATCGCGCCACCTTCTGCCTGCCGATCCACGCGCTGGAAGACACCCTGGAAGAAGTGCGTCTGGGTGACGGCGCCTACGGCTCCACCCGTCAGGGCATTGCCCCGGCTTACGGTGATCGGGTCATGAAAAAAGCGATCCTGGTGGGCTGGCTGAAACAGCCGGACGTGCTGGTCGAGCGTATTCAATTCTTCCTCGACTGGAAACTGCCACAGCTCAAGGCCCTCTACCCGAGCTTCGAATTCAGCCAGACCGCCCAGGAGATGGCCGACTGGTTGCTGGAAGTGTCCACCCCCTGGCGCGATGCCATCTGCAACGTCAGCGAGCCGCTCAAGGCGATCCAGGCACAGAACGGCACCCTGCTGTTCGAAGCCCAGCTCGGCGCCGGCCGTGACCTGATCTACGGTGAGTACCCCTGGGTGACCTCCTCCCACGTCTCCGGCGCCTACGCCGGGATCGGTGGCGGTCTGCCGGCCCTGCGCCCGGAGCGCGTCATCGCCGTGGCCAAGGCGTTCAGTACCTCGGTCGGTACCGGCACCCTGATCACCGCCATGGAGAACCAGGACGAGTTCCGCAAGTTCGCCAACGAGTTCGGCGCCACCACCGGCCGTCCCCGTGACATCGGCTACTTCGACGCGGTCGCCACCAAGCAAGGCTTGGAAATTCAGGCCGCCAACGAGATCGCCCTGACCAAGCTGGACTGCCTCTCCGGCATGCCGGATCTGAAGATCTGCATCGCCTACGAAGGTGCCAACACCGAGAACCCGATCTGGCCGCAGACCGCCGGTCTCAAGCCGGTGTACGAGTCCATGGAAGCCTGGAGCGAAGACATCTCCCACATCCGCAAGTTCGAAGACTTGCCCAAGGCTGCCCAGCACTATGTGCTGCGTATCGAAGCCTTGCTGGGTGTTCCTGTGCCCATGGTCTCCGTCGGCCCGGGCCGCGATCAGATGATCCTGCGCTAAGCAGCGCGATCCGCTACCGACACAGTCTCGAAACCGGCCTCATGGAGGCCGGTTTTTTTATACCTGACTGCCGCTTACTCGCCCTTCAGATCACCACAAAGTAAATAGTTACTAAAATTAACCCTCATGTAACCTCGTGTAACCCGGTGATCCCGCTCACAAGTCACCGTCCCCACACTGTGACATAGCTCCAATCTTTCCCTATTTCTTGCCATACAATGGCATCTGCAAACGCTTTCACTAAAAACAAGATAAAAAAACACCTACCTCAACCTACAAAATCGTCATTGGAGCGAGATATGTTTCGTAAAAATTTACTTTCCGTCGCCCTCGGCGTCGCCCTGTTTGGACTGGCCGCCTGCAACGGCAATGACTCAAGCGCACCGACCCAGCCCGACGCCACCCTGGCGAACCAGTACAGGAACGTGATCGATCGCACCGGTACCCCGCTCCAGTTCCGTGACTTTGACAGCTACTCCAACCTCAAATACAACCCCCTGCTCGATCTCGGGGCCTGGCACGGTTTCCTGCTGCCCAAAAACGACAGCGAGTGGGGGGGCTTCACCGGTCCCATGGTGATCGCCGAAGAGTACAGCCTCTTCTTCGCAAGGGAGCTGGACAGGCTCAGTCTGGGGGACGAGAGCGGCCGCCAGTACCCCCTCACCAGCGCCAGCAAGCATGAGATTTACGCCATCCCCGGCGCCCTGGTACAGCGCTTCGAGTTCGAGCCCTTCACCCTGGAGCTGGAGCTGCGCTACGGCGATGCCCGCACCGCCCTTGTCCGCACCCGTCTGGTGAACAATCAGGATGCGCCCCTCACCCTGACCCTCAACTGGCAGGGTGAGCTGCTCCAGCAGTGGGATGCCAAGAAGACGGTCGCCGAGCAGTATCCCGACTGGACCCGCACCCTCCGCCAGAGCGAGCAGGGGATCGAGTTCCAGTTCGGCGAACTGCGCAGCACCTGGAACATCATGCAAAGCGGCAGCGCCCGCTATCGCATCGACCGCACCCTGCCCAGCCGTACCACCCTGGATGAGAAGGGGCTCGGCTATGTGAGCGAGGCCAGCCTCACCCTGGCCGCCAAGGGTCAGCAGGATATCTACACCCTGCAGAGCTATGTCCACTCCGCCGAGGAGGCGAGCCACTACCAGCAGAGCCGCCAGGCCCTGCTGGCCAACCCGGCCGACGCCTTCGATGCCTCCATCCGCCGCTGGGAGGGCTACCTCGAGCGCGGCCTCTCCAACCAGGGCATCGCCGAGTCGGAGCGGCGCATCGCGGTCAAGGCGATGGAGACTCTCAACGGCAACTGGCGCTCGCCGGCAGGCGCCATCCTCCACGACGGCGTGACTCCCTCCAACACGGCGCGCTGGTTCGACGGCGTCTGGGCCTGGGACAGCTGGAAGCACGCCTACGCCATGGCTCACTTCAACCCAGAGGTGGCCAAGAACAATGTGCGTGCCATGTATGACTACCAGGTCCAGCCCGATGATCCGGTGCGCCCGCAAGACGCCGGCATGGTGATCGACGCCGTCTTCTACAACAAGCTCGCCGATCGCGGCGGCGATGGCGGCAACTGGAACGAGCGGGACACCAAGCCGCCCCTCTCCGCCTGGGCCATCTGGGAGATCTACAGTGCCACCCAGGACAAGGCCTTCATCGCCGAGATGTATCCGAAGATCCAGGCCTATCACGACTGGTGGTACAGGGCGCGGGACAACAACCACAACGGCATCATAGAGTACGGCGCCACCCGCCACGTCGAGCACAACGACGAGTTCGGCAATATCACCTTCAAGGTGCGATATGGGAGCGGCGTACCGGCCGTGCTGGATCTCGCGCGCTGCACCGACGAGGGGGATGGCTGGTACGGCTGCGCCGGCATGCCGCTCTACCAGCAGGTGCTGAGCACAGGCGGTTACGACGAGATGGACATAGGTGCCCAGCACGGCGCCGGCTGGGAGTCCGGCATGGACAACGCCGCCCGTTTCGGCTTCATCGAGCAGGATCAGCTCAAGCGTTACGCCGACAAGGCCTATGGCGGTGACATCGACAAAGCCCGCCAGGACTGGAACGTCGCCTTCTTCGAGAACCACGAGGGGAGCGGTGAACTGATCGGTTTCTCCATCGATCAGGAGTCGGTGGAGCTCAACGCCTTCCTCGCCAAGGAGAAGCGCATCCTGGCGGACATGGCAGATCTGCTCGGCAAGCCGGACGAAGGGATCCGCTACCGCGACGGCGCGACCCAGCTGGCTGGCTACATCAACGGCTGCCTGTTCGATGAGGCCTCCGGTTTCTATTACGATCGCCAGATAAGCCAAGGCGATGTGGCGGACGGCAACGGCTGCGTCGGCAAGCTGCTGACCGCCCGTGGCCGCGGCCCGGAAGGCTGGAGCCCGCTCTGGGCCGAGGTCGCCGACAAGGAGAAGGCCGCCCGGGTGCGCGAGGTGATGCTCAACGCCCAAGAGTTCAACACCAAGGTGCCGCTCGGCACGGCGGCGCTGACCAACCCGGCCTATGACCCCAACATCTACTGGCGCGGCCGGGTCTGGCTGGATCAGTTCTACTTCGGGGTGAAGGGGCTGGAGAACTACGGCTATCGCGACGATGCCCAGATGCTGGTCAACAAGCTGTTCAGCAACGCCGAAGGGCTGGCGGGCAGCGGCCCCATCCGCGAGAACTACAACCCGGAGACCGGCGCCATGCAGGGGGCCAGCAACTTCAGCTGGAGCTCGGCCCACCTCTACATGCTCTATCGCAACTTCCTGAAAAAAGAGGGGTAATCCCCGCTGACTCGGTAAATGACGCAACAAGAAGGCCTCCAGATGGAGGCCTTCTTTCAATCAGGGAATCGCGCTTACTTGACGGTCACCCGGGCAAACTTGCGCTTGCCGACCTGATAGACGGCGGTGCCGGCAGCAATCAGCGCCTTGCCATCGTCCAGCTTGTCGCCATCCACCTTGACCGCGCCCTGCTTGATCATCCGCAGCGCTTCGGAGGTGGTCTCCACCAGACCGGCATCTTTCAGCAGGTTGGCGATGGCCAGCCCTTCCCCTTCCAGCGCCAGTTCGACTTCCGGCATCTCGTCCGGGATGGCGTTCTTGGAGAAGCGCTGGGTGAAGTCTTCGTGGGCCGCTTCGGCCGCCGCCTCGTCGTGATAGCGGGTGATGATCTCTTTCGCCAGCCAGATCTTCACATCCCGCGGGTTCAGGGTACCGGCTTCGATGCCGGCCTTGAAACCTTCGATGTCCGCCAGCGGGCGGGAGGAGAGCAGCTCGTAGTAGTTCCACATCAGGGTGTCGGTGATGGACATGATCTTGCCGAACATCTCCCCCGGGGCATCGTGCACGCCTATGTAGTTGGCGGCGGACTTGGACATCTTCTTGACGCCGTCCAGACCCACCAGCAGTGGCATCATCAGCACGCACTGGGCGGCCATGCCGGCATCTTTTTGCAGCTCGCGGCCCATCAGCAGGTTGAACTTCTGATCGGTACCGCCGAGCTCCACGTCCGCCTTCAGCGCGACCGAGTCATAGCCTTGCAGCAGCGGATAGAGGAATTCGTGAATGGCGATGGACTGGCCGCCGGAGTAGCGCTTCTTGAAGTCGTCGCGCTCCATCATGCGGGCCACAGTCTGCTTGGCCGCCAGCTTGATCATGCCGGTCGCGCCCAGCTCACCCAGCCAGCTGGAGTTGTACTCGATGCGGGTCTTGGCAGGATCCAGGATCTTGAACGCCTGCTCCGCATAGGTGAGGGCGTTGTGCTTGATGGCCTCTTCGGAGAGCGGCGGGCGGGTGCTGTTCTTGCCGGACGGGTCGCCCACCATGGCGGTGAAGTCGCCGATCAGCAGGATGATCTCGTGGCCCAGATCCTGGAAGGTCTTCAGCTTGTTGAGGATCACGGTGTGGCCGAGGTGAATGTCGGGAGCCGTCGGGTCCATGCCCAGCTTGATGCGCAGCGGGCGCCCTTCCTTCAACTTGGCGACAAGTTCTTCTTCCACCAGAATTTCTTCCGCTCCGCGCTTGATCTCGGCTAGCGCCACCTCGAGCTGGGACATTTTTTGACTCTCCAATCACGATTCCACAGGGCCAGACATATTACTGGAATGGCGGGCCAATTGGAAAGGCTGTAAAATCCGACGCTCTTTCTCTCTCGACCCGTCCGCCTCGATGATTATTTGGAACGCCTTCAACTCTCTTCCCACCTGGCACCGCAAGATGGTGCTGATCCTGAGCATCATGGTGATGATGCTGGCGGCCTGGCCCAGCGAACAGGCGGTGGCCACCCGGGTCAACGATGACGAGCCCCTCGCCGATGCCTCGCCTCTTGATGAAGGTGAGGCCCAGCCCCAGGCCCTGGCACAGAGGGCCGCCAAGCCCAGCTACGTCACCAAGCAGGTGAAGGTGCGCGCCGGCGACAACATGCAGGTCATCTTCCAGCGCCTCGGCCTCAGTGCCAACGATCTCTACCTCATCGCCCAGCTGGAGACCACCAATCCCTTGCGCACCCTGCAGCCGGGCCAGGAACTCACCTTCAAGCTCACCAAGGGCGGCGATCTGCACAGCCTCTACTACCCCCACAGTCTGGAGCAGGCGCTGAAGGTCAGCCGCAAGGCCGAGGGCTTCGTCGCCAAACCGGTCAAGCTGGAGCTCGACACCCGCGAGCAGGTGGCCAGGGGCGAGATCCGCTCCAGCTTCTGGGGCGCCGCCGCCGAAGCGGGCATGACCGAGGATCAGATCATGGACTTGGCCGCCATCTTCGGCTGGGACATCGACTTTGCCCAGGACCTGCAACCGGGGGACAGCTTTCGGGTGGTCTATCAGGACAAGTATCAGGATGACGAGCGGGTCGCCTCCGGCGACATCCTGGCCGCCGAATTCATCAACCAGGGCGCCATCTACCGCGCCGTGCTGAACGAGGATGGCAACTACTACACGCCGGAGGGCAAGGCGATGCGCAAGAGCTTCCTGCGTGCGCCGGTCAACTTCAAATACATCAGCTCCAACTTCAACCCGCGTCGCCTGCACCCGGTCACCGGCAAGGTCCGCCCCCATAACGGCATCGACTATGTGGCACCGGTGGGTACCCCCATCATGGCGGCGGGCTCAGGCAGCGTGGTGGCCGCCGGTTACAACCAGTTCAACGGCAACTATGTCTTCATCAAGCACGCCGGCAACTATGTGACCAAGTACCTGCACCTCTCCAAGCTCAGCGTCAACAAGGGCCAGCGAGTCAAGCAGGGCCAGACCATTGGCCTCTTGGGAGGCACGGGACGGGTCACGGGCCCGCACCTGCACTATGAATTCGTGGTGGGGGGCGTGCACAAGAACCCGCGCACCCTGGACCTGCCTCAGGCGGAGACCCTGAGCGGACGAGAGCTGGCCAGTTTCAAGGCCCAAGCGATGCCACAGCTGGCAAAACTCGACAGCAGCGAGCTGCAGCTGGCCCAGAATAAACGGGACAATAGCGGCAGCTAATTCGCCCATAGCCCCGCTTGTTATGTGCGGGCGAACCGGAAGACCATAAGGAGAAGGCCATGAGTGAGCGCCATATCGGGCTGATGTGGGGTACCGGAATATGTACCGGCATAGATGCGGACGCCCCGCCTCTGTCACTCGTTTTGCACGCATCTTCTCAACACGCAGGGGTACATCATGACTGAACGCTATATCGGGTTGATGTCGGGTACTGACCTGAACGGCATAGATGCAGGCGTCCTGCCTCTGTCACTCGTTTTGCACGCATCTTCTCAACAAGCAGGGGCACATCATGACTGAACGCTATATCGGGTTGATGTCGGGTACCGGCCTGAACGGCATAGATGCGGACGCCCCGCCTCTGTCACTCGTTTTGCACGCATCTTCTCAACACGCAGGGGTACATCATGACTGAACGCTATATCGGGTTGATGTCGGGTACCAGCATGGATGGCATAGACGCCGTGCTGATCGAAGCGGATGGTGATCAGTTGCGGGTCGAGGCGGCCCTCTGCCACCCCTGGCCGAGCGACACCGCCCGCGAGCTGCACGCCCTCTGCACCCCGGGGGAGAACGAGATAGATCGCTTGGGGGTAGCCGATAACCTGATAGCGCGAGAATTTGCCGCCGCCACTCGGGCCCTGCTCGCCAAGGCCGGGCTCGCACCTTGTGATATTCGCGCCATCGGCTCCCACGGCCAGACGGTGCGCCATCGCCCGGCCCTCGGCTTTACCCTGCAGATCGGCAACGCCGCCCTGTTGGCGGTGCTCACCGGCATCGACGTGATTAGCGACTTTCGCACCATGGACATGGCCCTCGGCGGCCAAGGCGCGCCCCTGGTGCCCGCCTTCCATCAGGCCCTGTTCGCCAAGCCCGGCGCCCTGCGGGTGGTACTGAACCTCGGCGGCATCGCCAATATCTCGGTGCTGCCGGGTCATGCCGATGGCGCTGAGGGCGCTGGTTTAAACGGCTCTGGTTTAAACGTCTATGGCTTCGATACCGGCCCCGCCAACACCCTGCTCGATGGCTGGTATCGCCGCCACAACCCGCAAGGCGGCGACTATGATGCCGGTGGTCGCTGGGCCGCCAGCGGCCAACTTATCCCATCGCTGCTAGCCAAGCTGCTGGCTCACCCCTACTTCGCCGCCCCCGCCCCCAAGAGTACCGGTCGAGAGATGTTCACCCTCGCTTGGCTCGATGATGAGCTGGCAGGCAGTGGCTACGCGCCGGTGGATGTGCAGCGCACCCTGCAGGCGCTCACCTGCCACAGTATCGCCCGCCAGTTGCCTGCACTGGACGAGGCGCAAAGCCAGCCCGAGCTGTTTGTCTGCGGCGGAGGCGCCCATAACACCCCCCTGCTGAGCGAACTGGCCAGCCTGCTGCCCGGCTGGCGCATCGCCAGCACGACCGCGCTGGGGATCGCCCCCGACTGGATGGAGGGCGCGGCATTTGCCTGGCTGGCACAGCGCTTTATCCACCGTCAACCGGGCAACCTGCCTGCGGTCACAGGTGCCAGTCGCCCGGCGATATTGGGCGCCCTCTATCCCGCCTGAGCGATAGCCGGGTCACGACCTCTGTATCGACCAAAGCTGAGCAAGGAGGAAAACCAGCCTCCTTGCTCAGCCATCCAACTGTATCCCGCCGGATAACCGCGAGCGCAGGTCGGGCACCACCCGATCTGCACCTGTTCGGCCTCCCCTCCGTCAAGCCATGTTGTCCACTGGGTTATGTCGTCTGTCGAGCAATGCTGCCTGCACCAGCGCCGCTTATGCCGCGAGATCATCGGCGCTCTCATCCTTCCCATCCCCCTTTCTTTTCTCTCCTCCTTTTTATCCTGAGCCTGATATTGCTCGCCCTTGACCTTTTCCCCTTCAATTCACGATTGAAATTTAATGGCATATAACGCCAGCTCTTTGTCAGGAAATAATTCACTGATATCAGCATTCAAGCTTTATATCGGCGAGAGCAGAAGGGAGCGCCATGCAGAATGAATGCATTATATTCCAGACACATCTTTAGTCTTATTAAGATGCCCTTTGGCTAGCATACTTTTGGCTGCCGAGATAGCCCGCCAAAAAATCAAAAATTACATATCCATGCACAATAACGCTCATTAGCTGCAAGATGCTGCATATTATTAACGCTTCATTCACAGCGACAGCCGCTACCCTGCGCGGGACCGAGCCTTTTCCGCACTGCCTTTGTCGGGTAAAAGCAGCATGTTCAACTACCAATTGGTGATATTCACCATGAATTGAATAGCAAAATGGCTATTTTTCAGACCATTGAGCCACTTCATAGAAATGAGATCCCGGTTTGCATCCCCCCTCGGCCACTCATAGAATCGCCCTGTCTGAAATAATCAACCCCATCCATGCCTCTCTTATCCAATCCCTCATTTGAATGGATTGACAATAATAACCGAGGACGCGGATCCGGCTTCCTGTTGCGTGCCGCTCAGCCGCCTGCCATGGCCAGCTATTCGTCACACAAAAGATCTCGGCTGCCCAATTTATGGCACCGAGGCTGGCTCGCGCTCAGATAGGGTCAAACCGTACTCTGCGTTAATACTGAATGAGGAACATAGATATGAGTGGAATTATCATCAAGTCTGCCAGAAATACCCCTAATGCCCCCCAGGATCTGGGCCCCTATACCCAGAGCGTGGCGTTCTCTCATTACAACAATATTTCCGCTCAACTCCCTGTCGATCCCAAAACCGGCAAGATGATCGAGGGTGATGTCGCAGCGCAGGCCAGACAATGCCTGAGCAACATCAAGGCCATCGTCGAAAGCATCGGCCATGTGATGGACGACATGGTGAAAGCCACCATCTTCCTCCAAGACATTTCAGATCTGGATGCGGTCAACGCCGTCTATACCGAATTCTTCCCGGGCTATGTGCCGACCCGCACCGTGCTCGCCGTGGCCGCCTTGCCGATGAATGCCAAGGTGCAAATCGATGCCATCATCTCCAATGGTGAAGGCACCTTCCCGCAGGCACCTTGCGCACTCATCAAGCTGGCCCGCAATAGCGACAAGGCGCCGCAGAGCCCGCTCTCGACCCATACCGTGGCCTTCTCCCACTACAACAACATCGGGGCCCAGCTGCCCGTCGACGGGGCATCGGGCAAACTGGTTGCCGGCGGTATCAAGGAGCAGGCGGCCCAGTGCCTGAGCAACATCAAGGCCGTTCTGGAAAGCGTCGACGTGCCCTTTGACGACATCGTCAAGGTGACTGTCTATCTGACCAATCTGGCGGATATCGACGCCGTCAACGAGGTCTACACCACCTTCTTCCCGGACTCCGCCATCGCCCGCGCCGTCGCCTATCTGCCGGCCCGCTCCGTGATCTGTGCCTCTGCCCTGCCGATGGGTGCCCTGGTGCAGATGGATGCGGTGATCTCCCACGGTGACGGCACCCCGCCGCAGCTGGTGGAAGACAGACACAATCTGGTGATCCTGGCCCGCAATACCGACAAGGCGCCACGCAGCCCGCTCCATTGCCAGACCGTCGCCTTCTCCCACTACAACCATATCGCCGGCCAGCTGCCGCTCGATATGGCCACCGGCAAGATCCTGACCGGTTGCGTCAAGGAGCAGACCGCCCAGTGCCTGAGCCATATCAAGACGATTGTGGAGAGCATCGGCCATGTGATGGACGATATCGTCAAGGTCAATATCCAGGTGAAGAACATCGAGGATCTGGAGGCGGTCAACGCCATCTACACCCAGTACTTCCCGAGCTACCATCCCGCCCGCACCCTGATCGGTGTTAGCGAGCTGCCCGCTGGCGCCCTGGTGCAGATGGATGCGGTGATGTCCAACGCGGAAAGCACCCCGCCTCAGTGCTGATTAGTTAATTAAAAAACAGGGCCCTGAAATAACTATTTCAGGGCCCTGTTGTATTCAACCTAATCTGGAATAAATCGTTGCCTGTAGGCTCGATAAAATAAAGAATTAAGTTTTCTTTATTTTAAATAGCAACCTTTTTATTGAATGTAACGCTTAAGCTCCGCTTCCCGCGCCTTGAACATCTGATAATCACCGGCGGCTCTGCTCTTTGCGGCGGTGAACCACTGCACACCCACCTCGTCAGCATGTCTGAACTCCAGTCTGAATTCATATTTCATGCTTATCACCAGCGCCAAGCATGCCCCCACCACAAATGCAACGGCAGGCAGCAGCCACGTGATGACCTGACCGTTTTCATCCGTTGGGACAAATATAAACAATAAGCTGGAGGCAATGGCACCCAGCATCATCATATTGAGTACTTTATCTTTCCAGGAAAGAACCTTGACTTGTACATTGGATATTTTATCCAGATCATAGCTATCTTTATTGACTTGCAACTTGCTTGCTGACTGGTTGATGACAATGGAACAAGGCATCGTAACACTCCATTTTAAATATGCATCACATGACATTTTTATAATTAACCGGCATTCGTGCGGGAGCTGATCACCCCCTGCATGCCTCATTACTGACTCCCTCACCCAGGCCCGATACGCTGATTGCCGGCTTGACTTGCACCATGGGGCTGCCGGACAAGGGCTTGCCGCTGGCAGGGGGAATGGTCGCCGTGAATGGTATCGTATGGCGCTATAGTGCGCAGCAAAATAAGGATAAAAAGCGAGGCAGATCACCTTCTCACAGCATGAGATTGACCATAGGCGCTTATCCCCCGTCAGCCATGACAGCCACCGCCCAGAAGAGTCTTTGTTGGGACAGAAGAGCCCGGAAGGCCAGCAGGGTGCCGCTGCCATCAGGAGCGGACAATAGCCGCCCGAGCCCGGCATCCATCATGACGACTGGCTAGCCCCCTGCTCGCAACCTGCGGATACGCACCAGAAAATAGCCGGCCGCGAGCAGTGGCCAGAGTGACAGCCATTGCCCCGGGACCAGAAACAGCAGGGTGATCGCAACCAGGGCGCCACTCGCCAGTCCGACGAGGTGCAGCCTGAGGTCACCGAGAGGGGCGCCGTTGCGAAAATGGTTGTCGAGGCGAGAGAGCGTCAGCAGCCCGACGCCACCGCACAGCAGCAGGAGTGCCAGCGGCCAGTGGCCGAGTGCTAGCCCCTCTGTCGCCATCCCCATCAAGGCGGCCACCCCCATCAACATGAAGAAGGCGCTCACCACGAAAGTCGGCAGCAACACCAGCAGCCAGATGATTCGATAGAGGATCATGCTGTCCATGTCACCGGAGATCGGGCCGGAAGGCAGCTAAACACGCTGCTCTTGTGCCAGATAACAGAAGATAAAGGATGAAATTATCATCATCGGCAGATGATCAGCTCCATAAACAGGCTGTTCGGGTCTGCCTCGTAGCTGCCGAAGGGCTCGCACTCGCGAAAGCCATGCTTGCGGTAGAGGGCGTGTGCCGGCTTGAAGAAGGCCATTGAACCGGTCTCCAGCTTCAGCGAGCGATAGCCCCGCGCTTGGGCGGTCGTGATGAGGTGGCTCAGCAGGCGGGAGCCCACACCCCTACCCCTGACGGCGTCATGCACCCGCATGGATTTGATCTCCCCGCTGTGTCGATCCAGCTCCTTGATGGCGCCACAACCGACGAGCTCGCCCCCCTCATAGGCCGACCAGAAGGTGATCTCCGCCGCCTTGAGCCCCTCGAGATCGAGTGCATGCTTGCTTTCCGGCGGCGAGCTGGCCCTCATGTCATCCAGGTGACACGCCAGGAACGCGGCGATTTCCGGCCCCTCGAGGTTGTCGATGCCAATATCCATCCCTGCGCTTCTCCTTCTCTCATATCGTGCCAGCACCCTGCTGGAGGTTTCAGGGGCGCCTGTGACGACGATCAGCCCTGCAAACTCCATTGATACGCGATCAGCCGACCCGGATCCAGCCACCAGCTGGTGCGGAACTGCCTTGTGCCGGCGAGCGGGCCCTGGGCTGCCCATAAAAAAACGCCCCCCATCTTGCGATGGAGGGCATTTTATCGTTCCGGCTATTGGACCAGGGTGGCCCAACGTTCAGCGATTACAGGGATTCGGCGGTCGCGACCACGTTTTCCACGGTAAAGCCGAATTCCTTGAACAAGAGCTCGGCCGGAGCGGACTCACCGAAGGTGGTCATGCCGATGATCTTGCCGCCGAAGCCCACGTACTTGTACCAGTAGTCGGCGATACCCGCTTCGATGGCGACACGCTTGGTCACGCTCATCGGCAGGACGGACTCCTTGTACTCGGCAGACTGGGCATCGAACACGTCGGTGGCCGGCAGGGAGACCACGCGCACGGCACGGCCCTTGGCGGTCAGCTGCTCATAGGCGGCCACGGCCAGCTCCACTTCGGAACCGGTGGCGATCAGGATCAGCTCAGGAGTACCGGCGCAGTCTTTCAGCACATAGCCACCCTTGGCCACGTCGGCCAGTTGCTGGGCGGTGCGGTCCATCTGGGGCAGGTTCTGACGAGAGAAGATCAGCGCAGTCGGGCCGTCATGACGCTCGATGGCGTGCTTCCAGGCGATGGCGGATTCCACCTGGTCACAGGGACGCCAGGTGCTCATGTTCGGGGTCAGACGCAGGGAGGCGATCTGCTCCACCGGCTGGTGAGTCGGGCCATCTTCACCCAGACCGATGGAGTCGTGGGTGTAAACGAAGATGGCGCGCTGCTTCATCAGGGCGGCCATGCGCAGTGCGTTGCGGGCGTATTCCATGAACATCAGGAAGGTCGCGCCGTAGGGGATGAAACCCCCGTGCAGGGCGATGCCGTTCATGATGGCGGACATGGCGAACTCACGCACACCGTAGTGGATGTAGTTGCCCGCTGCACTCTCGGGAGTCAGAGACTTGGAGCCGGACCACATGGTCAGGTTGGACGGCGCCAGATCCGCAGAGCCACCCATGAACTCGGGCAGCAGCTTGCCGAAGGCTTCCAGAGAGTTCTGGGACGCTTTACGGGTCGCAATCTTGGCCGGGTTGGCTTGCAGGGTTTCGATGATCTTGGCGGATTCAGCGGCCCAGTTGGCCGGCAGCTCGCCAACGGTGCGGCGCTTGAACTCGGCAGCCAGGGTCGGGTGCGCGGCTTCATAGGCGGCAAATTTGGCAGCCCAGTCGGATTCGAGCTTGGTGCCTTTCTCCTGGGCATTCCACTCGGCAGCGATGTCGGACGGAATAACGAACGGCGCGTGGTCCCATTTCAGGAAGGCGCGGGCGGCGGCGATCTCGTCGTTACCCAGCGGTGAACCGTGGCAATCGTGGGAGCCGGATTTGTTCGGTGAACCGTAACCGATGATGGTGCGGCAGCAGATCAGGGTCGGCTTGCCGGTCTCGGCCTTGGCGGCTTCGATGGCGGCATTGATGGCTTCCGGGCTGTGACCGTCAACGGCCGGGATGACGTGCCAGCCGTAGGCTTCGAAGCGCTTGGGAGTGTCATCGGTGAACCAGCCTTCGACGTGACCGTCGATGGAGATGCCGTTGTCATCCCAGAAGGCAATCAGTTTACCCAGCTGCAGGGTACCGGCCAGGGAGCAAGCCTCGTGGGAGATCCCTTCCATCAGGCAGCCGTCGCCCATGAAGGCGTAGGTGTAATGGTCAACGATGTCGTGACCCGGCTGGTTGAACTGTTCGCTCATGGCCTTCTCGGCGATCGCCATGCCCACGGCATTGGTGATGCCCTGACCCAGCGGGCCAGTGGTGGTTTCGATGCCAGGGGCATAACCGTACTCCGGGTGACCCGGGGTGCGAGAGTGCAGTTGACGGAAGTTCTTCAGATCATCGATGGAGAGATCGTAACCGGAGAGGTGCAGCAGAGAGTACAGCAGCATGGAGCCGTGGCCATTGGACAGTACGAAACGGTCGCGGTCGGCCCACTTGGGGTTGTTCGGGTTGTGCTTGAGGTGGCCACGCCACAACACTTCGGCGATATCTGCCATTCCCATGGGGGCGCCCGGGTGACCGGAGTTGGCTTTTTGAACGGCATCCATACTCAATGCGCGAATGGCATTGGCAAGCTCTTTACGAGAAGGCATCTGTATCTCCTGCGATTGCTTCATTTTGGTGGCCAAGATTAAGGCGCGTCATTGTCCCAGCAGGGCGCGCGGCGTGCAAATATTATCTGGCCGAATAAAGCCGCTTTGGGAGCACAATCGCTTTTCTTGGCCAGGCAAACGATTCAATCCAACCCCTTGTCTACCCCAAATGGGGTGATTGGCCGGACAAGGCCGGCCCGGGCGGCTCCAGGCCAAAATAGTGCTGGCAATCACCCTATGGCCTAATTAAAATAGACGTCCAGATGTAGATACCTCTACAGTCATCCTGTCATTTTCCGGTTATGGCCGAGGCGATAACCCCAACGAATCGAGAACCTATCATGGCAAAGTTGTTTACTTCCGAGTCGGTCTCCGAAGGCCATCCCGATAAAATCGCCGACCAGATCTCCGATGCGGTGCTGGACGCCATCCTGGTGCAAGACACCAAGGCTCGCGTCGCCTGCGAGACCCTGGTCAAGACCGGTATGGTGATGGTCGCCGGTGAAGTAACCACCTCTGCCTGGGTCGACATCGAGCAGATCGTGCGCGATACCGTGCGCGAGATCGGTTACACCCACTCCGACATGGGCTTCGACGCCGACTCCTGCGCCGTGCTGAACGCCATCGGCAAGCAGTCCCCCGACATCAACCAGGGTGTTGACCGTACCGATCCGTACGAGCAAGGCGCCGGTGACCAGGGCCTGATGTTCGGCTACGCCACCAACGAAACCGACGTGCTGATGCCGGCCCCCATCACCTACTCCCACCTGCTGGTGAAACGCCAGGCCGAAGTGCGCAAGAACGGCACCCTGCCGTGGCTGCGCCCGGATGCCAAGAGCCAGCTGACCTTCGCCTACGACGACGCGGGCAAGATCCTGGGTGTGGATGCCGTGGTGCTCTCCACCCAGCATTGCGACTCCATCAGTCACAAAGATCTGGTGGAAGCGGTGCGCGAGGAGATCATCAAGCCGGTGCTGCCGACCGAGTGGATCACCAGGGACACCAAGTTCTTCATCAACCCGACCGGCCGTTTCGTCATCGGCGGCCCCATGGGTGACTGCGGTCTGACCGGTCGCAAGATCATCGTCGATACCTACGGCGGCATGGCCCGTCACGGTGGTGGCGCCTTCTCCGGCAAGGATCCGTCCAAGGTGGATCGCTCCGCCGCCTACGCCGCCCGCTACGTGGCCAAGAACATCGTCGCCGCGGGCCTGGCGGATCGCTGTGAAGTGCAGGTTTCCTACGCCATCGGCGTGGCCGAGCCGACCTCCATCAGCGTCGAGACCTTCGGCACCGGCAAGGTCGCCGAGGAGCTGCTGGTCAAGCTGGTACGCGAGCACTTCGAGCTGCGCCCCTACGGCCTCATCGAGATGCTGGACCTCAAGCGCCCGATCTACCAGGCCACCGCCGCCTACGGTCACTTCGGTCGCGAAGAGTTCCCCTGGGAGAAGACCGACAAGGCCGCTCTGCTGCGGGACGTCGCCGGTCTGTAAGTTTCGCCCGGCCACGAGCCTGTGATAAAAGGGGAGCCTGGCTCCCCTTTTGCTTATCCGCCGACCGACAGGATTGCCCATGTCTGCCCTCCCCTCCCCCGATGCCCTGCTCGCCGCGCGGGTCGACGCCTGCTTCTTGCAGGCAGAGGCTCGCCTCGGCCGCCCCTTCCCGCGCCCGCAAATTCACTTGAACATGCGTGGCCGGGCGGCGGGATCGGCGCGGCTGCAGACCTGGGAGCTGCGCTTCAACCCGGCGCTCTATGAGGCCAACCAGCAGGCGTTTATGGACGAGGTGGTGCCCCACGAGGTGGCCCACCTGCTGGTCCATGCGCTCTGGGGGGAAGGCCGTGGCAAGAGCCGGGTGCTGCCCCACGGCCGCCAGTGGCAGTCGGTGATGCGGGAGGTATTCAACCTCGAGCCCCGCACCACCCACAGCTTCGATCTCGCGGTGCTCGGCCAGCGCACCCATGCCTATGCGTGCGCCTGCCAGCAGCATCGGCTCTCCGTCCGCCGTCACAACAAGGTGCTGCGCGGCGAGGCCCGCTACCACTGCCGCCGCTGTCGCCAGCCATTGGTGTTGCAGCCGGGCTCGCCAGCGGATTGAGTCAACCCGTGTCGCGCCCCTGTATTAGGGTGCGCAATCGCGTCGTTTTATCTCTCATTTTCAAGGATCTTCATGTCTCGCTCCCTGCTCTCTCTTGGCCTCGGCCTGCTCATCAGCCTGCCGCTTCTCAGCTCGCCACTTCAGGCCCAGACCTTCCGCGCCGCCAAGCAGGATCTGGTCAAGCTCTATCAGAGCCACCCCACCAGCTTCTACTGCGGCTGCAACATCAAGTTCAGCGGCAAGAAGATGGCGCCGGACTGGGAGAGCTGCGGCTATCTGCCGCGCAAGCAGGCCGCCCGCGCCGCCCGCATCGAGTGGGAGCACGTGGTGCCTGCCTGGGAGTTCGGCCACCAGTTGCAGTGTTGGCAGGAGGGGGGCCGCAAGAACTGCGGCAAGAGCGACGAGTTCAACAAGATGGAGGGGGACATGCACAACCTCTTCCCCGCCATCGGCGAGGTGAACGGCGATCGCGCCAACTACCGTTTCTCCGACTGGAACGGCAAGCCGGATCAGTACGGCAAGTGCCAGATGCTGGTGGACTTCAAGGAGCAGCGAGTACAGCCGCCCAAGGGGCCGGTGCGCGGCCAGATAGCCCGCGCCTACCTCTACATGGGGGAGCAGTATGGGCTGCGTCTGGCTGCGCAACAGCGTAAACTGTTCGAGGCCTGGGACAGGCAATACCCGGCGGATCGCTGGGAGTGCGAGCGCAATCGTCGCATCGGCAAGCTGCAGGGCAATACCAACCCCTTTATTGAAAAGCAGTGTCAATGACCCCATTTGACAGGGAGGGATAACAGATCCCTCCCATATGAGAAGCGGTGCTATCTCGACACGACAGGCTGCCAGCGGGCTCATCGACTGCGTCAAATCCCTATTTAATACCAATAAATAACGATTTTACGCAGTGCATAAGCTATTAAACGGCACCCTGGCATCATATTTAACCGCTTAATCGTCATTCAAGAGACAGATATAACGCATGCGCACTCCACGTATCTATGAACCGGCCCCCCTGCAGGTTGGCCAGACTCTCGCCCTGTCGGAAGACGGTGCCAACCACATCGGCCGGGTGCTGCGCATGCAGCCGGGTCAGCCCCTCGAGCTGTTCAACGGCGACGGCAACCAGTATCCCGCCACCATTGTCAGCGTCGGCAAGAAGTCGGTGGAGGTGCGGATCGACGGTTGCGACGAACAATCCGTCGAGTCGCCGCTGGCCATCCACCTGGGCCAGGTGATCAGCCGCGGCGACAAGATGGATTTCACCATCCAGAAATCCGTGGAGCTCGGCGTCACCTGCATCACCCCCCTGTTCTCCGAGCGCTGCGGCGTCAAGCTGCCGGCGGATCGGCTGGAGAAGAAGCGCGAGCAGTGGCAGAAGGTGGTGATCAGCGCCTGCGAGCAGTGCGGCCGCAATGTGGTGCCAGAGGTGCGCATGCCGATGGAGCTGGACGCCTGGCTGGCGGAAGAGACCCAGGAGCTCAAGCTCAACCTGCATCCCCGCGCGCCCTACAGCATCAACACCCTGCCGGTGCCCGAGCACGGGGTACGTCTGCTGATTGGCCCGGAAGGCGGCTTGTCCAGCGACGAGATCGCCCGTACTGTGCAGGAAGAATTCAAGGAAATGCTGCTGGGGCCGCGAGTGCTGCGCACCGAAACCGCCGCCCTGACCGCCATCTCGGCGTTGCAGTGCCGCTTTGGCGATCTGGCCTAAAACCTGCTCAATATCTTGCTGCGAGGTCGTGATCAAGGCTCATGTGCTGCTCGGAATCCTCATGTGTGCTTACACACTCCGGTTCCTGCGCTGCTCTTTACCTTGCTGACGACCTCTCGCGACAGACCTTGAACAGGTTCTGATAATCTCAACACCCAATCGAGCCACAAGAAGGAATCTCGGATGACCATCAAACTCGGCATAGTGATGGACCCCATCTCGGCCATCAACATCAAGAAGGACTCCAGCTTCGCCATGCTCGAAGAGGCGCAACAGCGCGGCTATGAGCTCTTCTACCTGGAGATGTCGGATCTCTACATGGAGGCGGGCCGCGCCTTTGGCACCATGCGCCCGCTCAAGGTGAAGTACGACCATGCCAACTGGTTCGAACTGGGTGAGGTTGTCGATCAGCCGCTCTCCACCCTGGACGTGATCCTGATGCGCAAGGATCCGCCGTTCGACACCGAATTCATCTACGCCACCTACATGCTGGAGCGGGCCGAGGATGAGGGCTGCCTCATCGTCAACAAGCCCCAAAGCCTGCGCGACGCCAACGAGAAGCTCTACACCGCCTGGTTTGCCGAGCACACCCCGACCACGCTGGTCACTCGTCGCGCCGACAAGCTGCGGGCCTTCCACGCCGAGCACAAAGACGTGATCTTGAAGCCGCTGGACGGCATGGGCGGCGCCTCCATCTTCCGCATGAAGGAAGATGACGCCAACGTGGGGGTCATCATCGAGACCCTCACTGCCCACGGCAGCCAGTACTGCATGGCCCAGACCTTCCTGCCCGCCATCAAGGATGGCGACAAGCGGGTGCTGGTGGTGGACGGCGAGCCGGTTCCCTACTGCCTGGCCCGCATTCCGGCCCAGGGAGAGACCCGTGGCAACCTGGCGGCCGGCGGCCGCGGCGAGGCGCGTCCCTTGAGCGAGGCGGACTGGGCCATCGCCCGTGCGGTCGGGCCGACCCTCAAGGCCAAGGGCCTGATCTTCGTCGGGCTCGACATCATCGGCGATCGGCTGACCGAGATTAACGTCACCAGCCCGACCTGCATCCGCGAGATCGAGGCGGCTTTTGACGTCTCCATCACCGGCATGCTGATGGACGCCATCGAACGCCGTCTGGGACGTTAATGATGCAGGGTACTCCAACTGTCGTTCCATTTGCCGAAACCGGCATGCTGATGGACGTCTCAGTGGAGCCTCGGCAGGGCAAGTCATTCCCATCGGGGGCCCTCGCGGCCCCCGCTATTCCCTTTGCGGATCAGTACCCAACTTCGTGCCACGGCCGCAAAAAGCGGTTTTGCCCGCCGCCCCTTACTGCCATAATCACCCCAAACACCTTTGCACTATTTGGCCACTATGCAAACACTGCAAAACCATTTTCTGCTCGCCATGCCGAGCCTCTCTGACGCCTACTTCGAACGCTCCCTGGTCTATCTGTGTGAACACAGCAGCGAGGGCGCCATGGGGTTGGTGGTCAATATCCCGGTCGACATGGCGCTGGATGAGATGCTGACCAAGCTCAACCTGAGCCCGCCCGACACGGCCGAGATGAAGCAGCCTGTGCTGCAAGGCGGACCCGTCCACGGGGATCGCGGTTTTGTGCTGCACAGCTTCCGCCCCGGCTTCAACTCCACCCTGCAGGTGAGCGACGAGATGATGGTCACCACCTCCAAGGACATCCTGGAGACGCTCGGCACCGATGAGGCGCCGAGTCACTGGCTGGTGGCGCTCGGCTACGCAGGCTGGAGCGCGGGTCAGCTCGAGCAGGAGCTGGTGGACGGCGCCTGGCTGGTGATCCCGCCCAATGCCAAGCTGGTATTCGACACACCTATCCATCAGCGCTGGCAGCAGGCCGCCGCCAGTATCGGCGTCAACCCCCTGCATCTCTCCAGCCAGGTGGGGCATAGCTAAGACCCCAAGTCGTCTTGCATTTCCCTTTGTCCCCAGTGGCAAAGGGAAGTCAGGGCTCCTTTTCATGTATCCCAGTTTCAAGGACTTTCATGTCATCACGCAGCATCATGGGCTTTGACTACGGCACCAAGAGTATCGGCGTCGCCATCGGTCAGGAGCTCACCGGCACGGCCAGTCCCCTTCGTTCCCTCAAGGCCAACGACGGCATCCCCAACTGGGACGAGATAGAGAAGCTGCTCAAGGAGTGGCAGCCGGATCTGCTGGTGGTGGGCCTGCCGCTCAACATGGACGGCACCGATCAGGAGATCACGGTGCGGGCCCGCAAGTTTGGCAACCGCCTGCACGGCCGCTTCGGCAAGCCGGTGGAGTTCAAGGATGAGCGGCTCACCACCACGGATGCCCGCGCCCGGCTGTTCGAGCGCGGCGGCTACAGGGCGCTGGACAAGGGCAGCGTGGACGGGGTCTCGGCTCAGCTCATCGTCGAAGCTTGGATGGAAGAACAATACGGCTGATGCCGCACGAGGCCAGCTATCCTCTGGCCTCGACTCCCCCCGCTTTGCTCAAGGCCCCCGGCCTGCCCCTTCCCGGCCACTACACCTGACGAACGCCCGTCGTCATGGCTGATGCTCCGCCCGATATGTCCCCATCGATGCCTCGCCATAGAGCCTTCTGATCTCATTGCGCAGCCACATCACCTTGGCATCGTGGTTATGGCGTTTATGCCACAGCAAGATGAAAGCGATCTCCAGTTGTTGGTAGAGCGCCTCGGTCAGCGGCAATGGCATGGCGATCAGGTTGGCATGGTGCCTGGCGGCATAATCGGCGCAATAGGAGGGCGCGACCGCAATCAGCTCATGACTGGTCTGGGAGGCGATGTGCAGCGCCTGCTCGAAGCTGGCGACCATGATGGGCACCTGCCGACACAGCCCCTCATCTTCCAGCAGGCTGTCGAGCGCCCAACTGTCACTGGCCTCCCACACCATGCTGACCTGGGGGCAGGCCAGAAAATTGTCCAGCGACCAGCGCTGGGCGAGCAAGGGATGATCCCGCCGCAGGAAGACCACGGGCCTATCGGTGAAGAGCACCTCATGGTCGAGGTAATAGGGTAGCCGGTTCACCTTGGCCCGCGAGCGGCCATGGGTCTCCCGGGCACAGAAACCAAGATCCGCATCACCATTGACGATGTCGTTGAGGGAGTGGTGATCCCAATCCAGCACCTTGACCACGGAATGGGGGTACTTCTGGTAGATCGTCATGGGCAGCTCGCTCAGGAAGCTGATGTAGAAGGGGGACTCCAGTACCAGGTTGAAACGGGCGCCATCGGGGATGGCCTCGCTGTTGAGGGCAACGATGCTGTCGGTCAGCTGGAACCAGGCCTTGAGCTCCTCCTCCAGGGTCAGGGAAAGCTGGGTGGGCTGCAATCCCTGCCGGACCCTGATGAACAGTGGGTCGTCAAACCAGTCCCGCAACTTGGCCAGCGCCTTGCTCACCGTCGAGGGGGTGACGCACAGCTTCTGCGCCGCCCCCGCCACGCTGCGCGTCTGCATCAGGTGCTTGAAGACCACCAGCAGATTCAGATCGAGTTCACTCAGACGACGCATGACTCTCTTCCCCGGTTCACTTGGACTCGACTACTCGAGCAGTCGGCCATGGTAACAGCCTCCTGGTGGCCAGGTAACTGAGCAGGGTCAACAGCAGCGCACAGAGCAGCATCACCACCGGCTTGACCCCGAGCCAGCCCGCCATCCAGATGAAGAGGCCGGAGAGACTGATCTGCATGATGCAGAGCAGCGCACTGGCAAAGGCGACGTTATGCTGGCAACCGTCCAGCACCGCCCCCATCGCCACCCCGAAGCCACAGGAGAAACCGATGCACACCAGAGCGAACCCCAGCATCAGCAGCGGCATGTTCCCTCCCCCTTGCCAGGCCCCGAGCAACGCCAGCGCCGCCAGCAGATAGGCCAGGTGGGCACCGGCCAGTACCCGTTGCTTGCCATGGCGGCGCAGCAGCAGCGGTGTCAGGAACGACGTGATCATGCTGACGGCCGCCATCACCATCATGCAGAGGGAGTAGTGCTCGGCGCTGAAGCCAAGCTCTTGCATCAGGATCAGGGGCGACACGCTGACATAGACCAGGATGGCGGTGACGCTGGCGCTGGTCTGCAGGGAAAGCAACATGAACCGGCGGGAACCCAACAAGGCGAAGGAGAGCCGCTGCCCGCTGGCGGGTGGGCACGTCTCCTCGAGCAACAGCAGGTTGACCAGGCCGCTGCAGGTCGCAATCAGTGCCATGGTGATGAAGATCCCCTGCCAATGATAGCGGGAGAGAATGAGATAACCGATCACCGGCGCCAGCACCGGGATCACGCAGATGACCCCATTGATCATCGATAACGCCATCGCCAGCCGCTCCTGGCTCAGCACATCCCGCAACACGGCAAAGGTCATGATGTAGAGTGCACCGGCTCCGATCCCCTGGCCAAAACGGCCCAGATAGAACTGGTTTATCTGGCCGGCATCGGCCGCCGCCAGCGACGCGATGGCGAAGATCAGGGCGCCACCCAATACCACGGGGCGACGGCCGTGACGATCGGCGATCAGTCCCCCCAGCAGCACGGTGGCCGCCATGCCAAACAGGTAAAGGGAAAACGCGGTGTGGATCTGGGCCTCGCTGGCCCTCAGGCTGCTGGCTATCTGGGGGATGGCGACCAGATAGAGATCGACCCCGACCGGATAGAGGATGATCATCAGAAAACTGCAGAGCAGAAAGGTTCGCATGGATACTCCGTGGCGGGCTGACGCAGTCGCAATGGCCTGGACGGCCATTGCGCAGCAAAGATGAGGTCTGCTGACGGGAGCACTATATTGGCCGGGCCAGCGCCGCCCTAGTGAACAGAAGGCGATCGGCACATTCCATTCTGGAAACTGACCCTCATCGCGGCGGATTGCGGAGAGACCACGAGCGCTCGGCACCAACAAAAAGGGGAGCCAATGGCTCCCCCCTTCACCTCATCAACGATACTGGCTGACAGCTTAGCAACACGGCTCAGGCCTGTATCAACGATCCAACTGCTGCAGTATCCGGTGTGCAGCCTCGATGCGGGCCGCATTGGGATAGTTGCGATTGGCCAGCATGACGATGCCGATCCCCCTGGCTGGCACGAAGAGGACATAAGCCCCGAAGCCATTGGTCGAGCCCGTCTTGTTAAACAGGGTGCTGGCCTTGGCCGGGGCAGGGTTGCTCAGGGGAGTCACCTTCTGGGGGTTGAGCGCCATGTCGGTGCTGTTGCCGCTCAGCAGGGTCGCGAGAGGGGTGGGATACTCATACATCTCCCAGCCCAGCCCCTGGGTCATAGGCCCCACCGAATAGGCGCCGGTGTGGGTCAGCGCGATCGCCGCCGCAAGCTTCGCATCCTTTGGTGTGGTCATATTCGCCTCGACCATATTTGCCTCGACAAAGGCGAGCAGATCCGGCGCAGAGGTTTTGATGCCGTACGCCTCGGCGGCCAGCATGCCGGGGTTGACCCTGATGGGCTTGTCACTCTTGTCATAGCCGTAGGCATATTGGCCCATGGCGCTCGCAGGCACGCTGAGGTATGTGTGTTGCAGGCCGAGCTTGGGCAGCAGGGTCTGCTCCATCATCTGTTCGAAAGACTCCCCCCGGCTGCGCGCCGCCAGATGGCCGAACAGGCCAATACTCGGATTCGAATACTGGCGATGGGTACCGGCCGGATAGGCGGGTGACCACGTGCGGTAGTAAGCCTGCATCTTGTCGGCGCTATCCACCTCATCCGGGAACTGCAGCGGCAAGCCACCGGCGCTGTAGGTGGCGAGCTGCCCCATGGTGACCTGGTCAAAGGCGCTGCCCTTGAGGGCGGGATAGTGCTGACTCACCCTGTCACCGAGGCCAAGATGCCCCTCGGCCACGGCATAGGCCCCGAGCGTGGCGGTCAGGGTCTTGCTGACCGAGCCTATCTCGAACAGGGTCTGATCATCGACCTTGGCACCCGTTTCCCGATTGGCCAGGCCGTAGTGGAAATAGTGAGCCTCACCATCCTTGAGCAGGGCGACCGCCATCCCCGGGATCCGATGCTGTGCCATCACCGGCTTGATGGTCTCATCCACCAGTTGGCGCAGCCCCGCGGGCTCGCTGCCGGCTTGCGTCAGGCCGGCCCACAGCAGCGTCGTCATCGCCAACCAGTTCATTCCCTGTCGTTGTTGCATCGTTTTATCCTCTTGTCTGTCTGGATTGCCGCACTCGCGACGAAGAAGTGACGCCAGCATAGCCCGTCTCCATGTGCTGGCGATGAGGCTGTGTGAAGTCCAGGTGAAGTCCCACCGCTTGCCGCGTCCCCACCCCACCAATGAGAGAGGGGAACCTGCGGTTCCCCTCTTGGCCTATCCACTCGTCGAGCGCGGCGCTTACGCCTGCTTGCTCTTGGGCGGGTTGTCCCAGATCCCCTCTTCGAGCTGACTGCGCAGCTCGGGGTACTTGTTGGCATCGAAGGTGGGTACCCGGCCCAGCTTGAGCTGGTCGTTGTAATCCTTGGCCAGCTTGATGGCGACGCCGGAGAGCAGCAGCATGGCCACCAGGTTGACGATGGCCATCATCCCCATGGAGACATCCGCCAGCGCCCACACGGTAGGCAGCTCGCCCACAGAACCGAACATCACCATGCCCAGCACGAACATACGGAACAGCATCAGACCGCCTTTGTGGTTGTGTTCCAGGAACACCAGGTTGGTCTCGGCGTAGGAGTAGTTCGCGACGATGGAGGTGAAGGCGAAGAAGAAGATCGCCGCCGCGATGAAGATGTTGCCACCACCACCGATCTGGGAGGAGAGCGCACGCTGAGTCAACTCGACCCCGGTCACCCCTGAGCCCGTTTCAAACTGGCCGGACATCAGGATAATGGCGGCGGTACAGCTGCAGATGACGATGGTATCCAGAAACACCCCCAGCATCTGCACATAGCCCTGGGAGGCCGGGTGCGGCGGATAGGGTGTGGCAGTAGCGGCGGCGTTCGGCGCCGAGCCCATGCCCGCCTCGTTGGAGAACAGACCGCGCTTGATGCCGTTGATCATCGCCTGGGAGATGGCGTAACCCATGGCACCGGAACCCGCCTGCTCGATACCGAAGGCGGACTTGATGATCAGAGTGAACACCCCTGGCAACTCGCTGATGTTCATGGCGACCACGAACAGCGCCATCAGGATGTAGGCCAGCGCCATGAAGGGCACCACCACCTCGGCGAAACGGGCGATGCCGCGAATACCGCCGAAGATGATGAGGCCGGAGAGGGTCACCAGCGCCAGGCCGCTGGCCCAGTCGGGGATGCCGAAGGCAACTTTCATGGCCAGGCTGATGGAGTTGGCCTGTACCGCGTTGAACACCAGACCGAAGGCCAGCAGCAGACAGAGGGAGAACACCACCCCCATCCAGCGCATGCCGAGACCGCGCTCCATGTAATAGGCCGGGCCGCCTCGGTAGTTGCCGTCCTCGTCCTTGACCTTGTAGAGCTGGGCCAGGGTGCTTTCCACGAAGGCGGTGGCCATGCCGATGAAGGCGATCAGCCACATCCAGAAGATGGCGCCAGGGCCACCGAGGTAGATGGCGACGGCCACACCGGCCAGGTTGCCGGTGCCGACCCGGGCAGCCAGACTGGTGCACAGGGCCTGGAAGGAGGAGATGCCGGCCTTGTCGGATTTGCGGCTATTGCGCAATACCGAGAACATGTGGCCGAAGTGGCGGACCTGGATAAACCCCAGGCGGAAGGTGAAAAAGATACCGACCCCAATCAGCAGGTAAATGAGCACAGCTCCCCACATCAGGTCGTTAATCATTGCGATCAAGGTGTCCATAATTCTCTCGTTGTTATCACATCCATGGCCAGTCTGCGCTGGCCGCTCTCTGTCCGTTTCCGAATTAGCAATGCGCTAAAGGGGCGAAATCTAGCATAGCGAGGGGGCTCATAATAGTGACTAACCTTGCCGAAGAGACAAAAAACGAGCGATTTGATGCAATTAATCTTCATTTAGCACGCAAAGTTTCAACAAAAGTTGATGAATTATCAATCAATTGACAAATAAGATTCAATAGAAAACCATTTTGGGTTTTTATCACCGTGGTGAAGAAGGCGAAAAAGGAGTGGGCACGGAGACAAGCGTTTGCTTCGGATTTCGCCAGCCACGAGGCTCAGGACGCAAAACGTTTTACACGTAATAAAATTTCAAGTAGCTGACGAGACTATTTATGTGACCCATCGCACACAATGGAGAATCAACTAAAAAAGTTGCTTTTATTCAGGCCGGAGCCGGATCGCAAGTAATCAATAAAAGTCTTTCTTTATCAAATACTTTTACCCTCTTCCGCCCGTTGCCGCCGAGGGCTGGATGATTCGTATACAAGCCCCCCTATTGCAGGATGCACCACATCCGTATTAATTAGGCAGGCAATGGTGATGGGCCGCTCCCATCCTGATTTTCTGAGCCTGAGTCGCCGGGATCTTGTAATTTTATTTCAGAACTGTCCTCTCACGCCCGCAACCCTTGGGATTGCTCCCTCATAAAGAGATGATATTTGCTATGGCCGATAAATTAACCCAGCTGAAAGCCCTGACCACCGTTGTTGCCGATACCGGTGACATCGAAGCCATCAAGCGCTACCAGCCCATCGATGCCACCACCAACCCTTCCCTGGTGTTGAAGGCATCCGAGATCCCCGAATACGCGGCGCTGATCGACGACGCCATCAGCTGGGCCAAGGCCCAGAGCCAGGACAAGGCACAGCAAATCATCGACGCCGGCGACAAGCTGGCGGTCAACATCGGTCTGGAAGTGCTGAAAATCGTTCCGGGCCGCATCTCCACCGAGGTGGATGCCCGTCTCTCCTTCGATACCGACGCCAGCATCGCCAAGGCGCGCAAGCTGATCCGTCTCTACAACGAAGCCGGCATCACCAACGATCGCATCCTGATCAAGCTGGCCTCCACCTGGGAAGGGATCCGTGCCGCCGAGGTGCTGGAGAAAGAAGGCATTCAGTGCAACCTGACCCTGCTGTTCTCCTTCGCCCAGGCCCGCGCCTGTGCCGAGGCCGGCGCCTTCCTGATCTCCCCCTTCGTGGGCCGCATCCTCGACTGGTACAAGGCCAAGCACAACCGTGACTACAGCGCGAGCGAAGATCCGGGCGTGGTCTCCGTTACCGCCATCTACGACTACTACAAGCAGCACGACTATCAGACAGTGGTGATGGGGGCGAGCTTCCGCAACACCGGCGAGATCCTGGAGCTGGCCGGTTGCGATCGCCTGACCATTGGCCCTGCCCTGCTGGAAGAGCTGAGCAAGAGCGAAGGCGCCGTGGTGCGCAAGCTGAACTACACCGGCGAGCGCAAGGCCAAACCGGCCCCGATGAGCGAAGCCGAGTTCCGCTGGGAGCTGAACCAGGACGCCATGGCGGTCGAGAAGCTGGCCGAAGGCATCCGCATGTTCGCCGTCGATCAGGGCAAGCTGGAAACCATGCTGGCCAGTCGCCTCTAAACGAAGGCATCTGGCGATACGCTGACCGGCAGTCTCTGACAGGCTGCCGACCCCGATAAAAACCGGGCTCCCGTGAGGGAAGCCCGGTTTTTTTATGCCCCCTCCCCAATTGTCACAACCTCGTCACAAAAACGTTTTATTTTCAAGTGCATCGTGTTATACGGGTGGTGAAAACCATAAAACCAAGGAGGGAGTCATGGACATATTCAACTTCGATTTTGACGAGGTCGTTGAGCTGGGTCCACGTAGCCGCGGGACTACGGGCAAGAAACGTAAATGGCGCGAGATTGAGGCACTCAAAGACAAGCATCGCCTGCAGAAGGAGCTGCAATCCATCGACATCGCCTACGAAGGCTCCGACGAGCTGCAACTGTAGCGCGGCAGGCCCTCCGGCAGCGAGCCGCCGACATACAGGTTCGATAAACTAAAACGCCCCGCTCAAGCCGGGGCGTTTTGTTGGAGGGCTGGTAATCAGGGCGTGTGCGGCAACGACAGCTGCTTGGCCAGCGCCTGGAAGTGCTGGCTCACCTCTATTCCGAACAGGGGATCGCTGATGGCCCTGTTCTGCCAGAGCTGTTCGAGCTGACGCCAGTCGTCCTCGGTCAGGGAATCGCGCAGATGGGGGAAGATCACCCCCTCTTCATAGTTCATGTGCGCCTCCTGCTGATCGATGAACTGCTCGAGCTTGGCGGTGAACTGCTCAAGCGGAATGACCGCATCCATCAGTATCATCTCCACCATCTCCTTGAGCTCGGTGCCTGCTTCCAGCAGACGGGCATGCTCCTCGTGCAACCGGTTCGCCACCTCCCCCTCCACCACCCGGTATTTCAGGTAGTAGTCATAGATGAGGTCCTCCTTGGGATGGTGGTACTTGTCGGAGATCTCCCGCAGGTAATCCACCACGTCCCGGATCAGGAAGTAGCTGATCCGCTGCTCGCTGCGGATGGCGGCAAGCTTGCTCTTGAGCAATTGCAGCAGCTTGGCGATGTTGAGGTGGTCCTTATGCAGACTGGATAACATGGGCACTCCTTGCACTGATTTGAGAAAGATCCTACCTCGAGTATACGGTCATTTATTGCGCTAACTTTGCACTCAATCAAATCTGGCGCAGACAATCCCGGCTCATGCACCTTCCTTCAAATGACCGAAATTGCCGCCTCCTGCCAACGACACAGGCGACCAGAAACAGTGCGAGCCCTCTCGGGCTCGCACTGTGGGGGTCAGATCAGGCTGGTCTTGACCGGCAATTCGCAGACCGAGAGCCAGTCGATGGGGGTCATGCCCTGCTGGGCCAGCAGGCGGTTGGTCTCGGAGAAGTGACCACAGCCGATGAAGCCGCGATGGGCGGAGAGCGGGCTGGGATGGGGAGCACTCAGCACGTGGTGGCGCTGGCGGTCGATGAAACGCCCCTTCTTCTGGGCATGGGCGCCCCACAACAGGAAGACGACCCCCTGGCAGCTGGCATTGATCTGCTCGATGACCCTGTCGGTGAAGGTCTCCCAGCCCAGATGCGCATGGGAGTGAGCCATGCCCGCCTGCACCGTCAGCACGGTATTGAGCAGCAGCACCCCCTGTTTGGCCCAGGATTCCAGGAAGCCGTGGCTGGGGGTGACGAAGCCCGGCAGGTCCCGCTGCATCTCCTTATAGATGTTGACCAGAGAGGGAGGCGTGCGCACCCCGGGCAGGACGGAGAAGCAGAGGCCATGGGCCTGGTTCGGGCCGTGATAGGGGTCTTGCCCCAGGATCACCACCTTGATCTGATCCAGTTCGGTCAGCTTGAAGGCATTGAACACCTCGGTGGCGGGGGGATAGATCACCTTGCCCGCTTCCCGCTCACTCCTGACGGTCGCCAGGGTTGCCTTGAAATAGTCCTGCTCTTTCTCCGATCCAATCACGTCAGTCCAGGTCCGCATCTCAATCTCCTTAGCCGAAGGCGTAGAATGAGAGTCCTGCGCTCCTTGCCCTTCTACCGCTTTCTCCGCATCAGGTACATCAGTCCAGGTCACCACACCACTCTCCTCAAAAAATACCCATCTCTCTTCTCGCCGTTTGCTTCACCCGCATTCGCCCATCGGCGCACCGCTGTGCTGCGCGCGAAGCAACGAGGCGCCCAGAATAGGGGCCAAGGCCATCGGACGCAACCGTGGCTCAGCCATCTCTTCCCAGGCGAGGCCGGTGACAAGCGCGCTTTCCTCTCTGCGACCATCTGATAAAACGATGCTTTAGTCATTTATTTATTCTTTTTACCGATACCTCTGGCGCCATACCTGCCCCTGTATTCCAGCCGGATCCGGTTTTGCTCTGCGCCCAGTCGGTGCGGACAGGGATCTCGGAAACCTAAAAGACCTAAAGATGTAGTTAAATTACTAGATTTGATAAATATAAAATGCATAATTCATATATCTTAAAAAATCATAAAAATGAGAGAATTTTGATTAAACTCAATAATTTAATATCTTGAGCTACGCGCTATGTGCGCATTTTTTGATTTGGATCAATTTTCGTATTATTACCATCGTGGTATATATGACCCCAACGAAGTAAAGGTGTAAGGCAAGCCCCCTTTAACTGCTCCGCGAGCGAGGTAGTTAAACAACATCGGGGAGATGTCCTTACCATTGAACCCGCTTTCCTATGAGGAGTCATACCATGATCAAGGGCATCCAAATCACCCAGTCCAACAACGCCGCACTGCTGAACTCTTTCTGGCTGCTGGACGAAGAGAAGCAACAGGCTCGTTGCATCTGCGCCAAGGGCGACAGCTTCGCCGCCGACCAGGAAGTGGCGCTGTCCGATCTGGGCCAGTTCGAATATCGCGAACTGCCGGTACAAACCGAGCCGGTGGTCGAGGGTGGTCAACACCTGAACGTCAACGTGCTGAGCCGTGAGACCCTGGAAGAGGCCATCGCCAATCCGGAGAAGTATCCGCAGCTCACCATCCGTGTCTCCGGCTACGCCGTGCGTTTCAACGCCCTGACCCCGGAACAGCAGCGTGACGTGATCACCCGCACCTTCACCAAGAGCCTGTAATTCGCCCGGCGATAACAGCTTCCACGAAAAACGGCCCTCTCGGGCCGTTTTTTTATGGGTGACTATCTCTCGTCACTGCACTGATGCAAGGCCTTCGGCACTTAGCCATGTTGATCGACGCGCTGCACGGCGGCCGGCTTGGCGAGCACCTCGTGCATCTGCTGCTCGTCGAGCTGATCGCAGTAGCGGGCCACCACCAGGGTCGCGACCCCGTTGCCGATGAGGTTGGTCAGGGCGCGGGCCTCCGACATGAAGCGATCTATCCCCAGGATCAGCGCCAGCCCGGCGAGCGGCAGGTGCCCCACCGCCGAGATAGTCGCTGCCAGCACGATAAAGCCGCTGCCGGTCACCCCTGCCGCCCCCTTGGAGGAGATGAGCAACACCACCAGCAGGGTGATCTGATGGAACAGGTCAAGCGGCGTGTTGGTCGCCTGGGCGATGAAAACGGCGGCCATGGTCAGGTAGATGGAAGTGCCGTCCAGGTTAAAGGAGTAACCGGTCGGGATCACCAGACCCACCACGGATTTCTTGCAGCCGAGCGCCTCCATCTTGACCAGCATGCGCGGCAAGACGGATTCGGAAGAGGAGGTTCCCAGCACGATTAGCAGCTCTTCCTTGATATAGGAAATAAAGCGCAGGATGCTGAAACCATTGGCCTTGGCGATGCTGCCAAGCACCAGGAAAATAAACAGCAGACAGGTCAGATAGAAGCTGGCGATTAATTGTCCGAGCTGAACCAGCGAGCCGATGCCATATTTTCCGATGGTGAAGGCCATGGCGCCAAATGCCCCAACCGGCGCCAACTTCATGATCATGTTGATGATGCCGAAAATAACCTGGGAGAAACTGTCCACCATATTGAAGATGAGTTTTCCCTTCTCGCCGATATGATGCAGGGAGAAGCCAAACAGCACCGCAAACAACAACACCTGCAGAATATTGCCGCTGGCAAAGGCGCCGATCACGCTGCCCGGGATCACGTCGAGCAGGAAGGCGATGATGCCCTGTGATTTGGCCTGCTCGGTGTAGACAGAGATGGCGCTGGCATCCAGGGTGGTCGGGTCCACGTTCATGCCCACCCCCGGTTGCAGCAGGTTCACCACGCACAGGCCGATGACCAGTGCCAGGGTGCTGACCACCTCAAAATAGATAAGCGCAATGGCGCCTGTCTTGCCCACCGCCTTCATGCTCTCCATCCCCGCGATGCCGGTCACGACTGTGCAGAAAATCACGGGGGCAATGATCATCTTGATTAATTTCACAAAACCATCACCGAGCGGTTTCATATCGGCGCCAAGGCTTGGATAGAAGTGCCCCAGTAATACCCCTATGGTGATGGCCAATATCACCTGAAAATAGAGGCTGCTTAATATTTTCTTGTGCATGCTCAACGTCCTGTTAATTAATTGACATGGGCGATGGCAAAAAAACTGTGCAGTGATCCGCGGCGAAATATAACCCTATTTCACCCGGTTCATGCTATTTCGCCATTCCAACGGCAGCACTTTCACACGTTATAAGAATCAATTTAGCGACATCAATCACACAACATATTTAACATCATTAACACCACGGCAACCATGATATAGTTGGTCGGTGATTTATTTAAGACCTTAATGAGAATATAGCGGACATAAAAAATGCCCCGCGTGGCGGGGCATTTTTCAGCAAGCGATCCGCCTCCTATATCAGGCGGAGGTATCCAGCGGCTCGAAGCCTTTGATGAGATCGTCGATCGCCTTCATCTGCTTCAGGAAGCCTTCCAGCTTGTCCAGCGGCAGGGCGCTCGGGCCGTCGCAACGGGCCACTTTCGGATCCGGATGTGACTCGATAAACAGGCCGGCCAGGCCGACCGCCATGCCGGCACGGGCCAGCTCGGTCACCTGATCCCGACGACCACCGGAGGCGGCCCCCAGCGGATCGCGGCACTGCAGGGAGTGGGTCACGTCGAAGATCACCGGATAACCGCCGGTGCTCTTCTTCATCACGCCCAGACCCAGCATGTCCACCACCAGGTTGTCGTAACCGAAGTTGGCACCCCGCTCGCACAGGATCAGGCGATCGTTGCCGCACTCCTCGAACTTGTCGGTGATGTTCTTCATCTGGCTTGGGCTCAGGAACTGCGGCTTCTTGATGTTGATGACGTTGCCGGTACGGGCCATGGCCTCCACCAGATCGGTCTGGCGCGCCAGGAAGGCGGGCAGCTGGATCACGTCTACCACCTCGGCGACCGGCTTGGCCTGATGCACCTCATGCAGATCGGAGATGACCGGCATGCCGAAGGTCGCCTTTAGCTCCTGGAAGATCTTCATCCCCTCTTCCAGACCCGGGCCCCGGTAGGAGTGGATGGAGGAACGGTTGGCCTTGTCCCAGCTCGCCTTGAACACGAAGGGGATGCCAAGCTTGGTGGTCACTTCCACGTACTTCTCGCACACCGCCATCGCCATGTCGCGGGACTCCAGCACGTTCATGCCACCAAACAGGACGAACGGCTTGTCGTTGGCCACATCGATCTGGTTGATCTTGATATTCTTCTGTTCCATCTCAGCATCCTTAATTGAAGGGGCTTGGGGTTTGAATCCAAGTTGGTTCGCCGTACCTCAGCACAGCTGACCACGATATTCTTTCATTTCCCAGGCATCCTCAGTGAAGGGGCTTGGGGCTCAGATCCAGTGCGGCCAGCTGCGACTTCAGCACGTCGGCCACCGGATCGTCCGGGCATTGTTCAATAAAGTATTCAAAATCGTCGGCGGCGAAGCGGGGGCAGTCGAGCTGCTCGTAGATGAAGCCCCGATCCCGCGTCTCCAGCGGATCGCCGGGCTTCATGCGCAGCAACAGCTCGCTGCAGCGCAGCGCCTCCGTCATGCGCTCCTCCCGCAGCAGGGCACCCTTGCTGACGTTGAGCAGCCGCTCGATGATCTCCCACTGCCCCGAAGGCTGCAGATGGTCATCGCTCAGGGTAGCCAGGTTGCCGAGGGCGCCGCGCAGCAGCAGCTCGACGCGATGCAGGCTCAGCTCATCGCCGTTGAAGGGGTCCACATAGACCTCGCCCTCACTGCCGGCGAAGCTCACCAGGAAGTGACCGGGGAAGCAGATCCCCTCTACATCCAGGCCTATCTTGCGGCCGAGCTGGATGATGAGGATGCCGAGGCTCACCGGAATGCCCTGCCTGCGCTCCAGCACCTGGGCCAGATCGCAGTTGGCGGCCGAGAAGTAATCCTGCCAGTCGCCACGAAACCCCAGGGTCTGGTAGAAGCCGGCGAGCAGCTGGCGGCGCACCTCGTCACAGTTGCCCTCGGCGATGGCCTCGTCCAGCCAGGCATCGAGCCGGGCCAGCTCGGTCTCACCGGCGCCGCTGCGGCCCAGGATCTCGTCGCTCACCGACAACGCCAGTTCGGCCAGATCATGAGCCTCGAAATCGGTCCATTCGTCCACACGTATCATCTTCGTCATTCCTAACCGAACAGACTGGCCTGCTTCTGCACCGCGAGCTTGGCGATAAAATAGACCCACCCCAGCACGCCGAGGAAGGCGAACCAGCGGATGGCGTTGCTGCGCGCGAGGCGCAGCGCCATCAGGCCCAGGAAGGCCACCACCAGGATGGCCGTCAGTTTCTCGCTGAGCCAGGGGGTGGCGTTGTTGAACGGATTGAGATCCAGCACCATGCACAGCAGGACGCCGGAGAGCACCACCAGCCCATTGAGCCAGCCGCTGGCTTGCAGCACCCGACCGCTGGCCCGCTCAGAGCCGGTCTGTGCCCAGTAAAAACGCAGCATAAACACCAGCACAGCCGCCGCAATCAGCAGCACATGCAGATGCTTGATAGCAACATACATCAGTTGTCCTCACTCGAATGTGGCCCGGGTTCCTCATACAGAGGCCATTGTCCCAGGGTCACTCGTTCGTTATCCCCGTAATCGCGCACGGTTTCTACCTGGCGGTAGCCCCGTTGCAGCAAAAGTTGACGCACCGGCTCACCCTGGTTCCAGCCGTGCTCCAGCAGCAGCCAGCCACCCGCCGTCAGATGGGCCGGTGCCTCGGCCACGATCAGGCGGATGTCCGCCAGCCCCTGCTCGTCAGCCACCAGGGCGGAGCGCGGCTCGAAGCGCACGTCCCCCTCCTCGAGGTGCGGATCCGTCCCGTCGATATAGGGCGGGTTGGAGACGATCATGGCAAAACACGGCGCGCCCGATAGCGGCTCAAACCAGCTGCCGTCGCGCACCTCTATGGGCAACCCCAGGGCCGCGCTGTTGGCACGGGCCAGCGCCGCGGCCTCCGGCATCCGGTCAACGGCCCATACGTCGAGGTTGGGTCGCTCGGATTTGAGCGCCAGCGCGATGGCGCCGGTGCCGGTGCCCAGATCCAGCAGGGCCAGGGGCGCCTGACTCGCTTGGGCCGGCTCCGGCAACCGGACCAGCGCCTGCTCCACCAACACCTCGGTGTCCGGGCGCGGGATCAGGGTCGCCGGGCTCACCCTGAGGGGCAGCGACCAGAACTCCCGCTCACCGATGAGGTGAGCGATGGGTTCGCCATGGAGGCGACGCTCGAGCCAGCCCATCAGGGTCGCCTGCTGGGCGGCATCGAGCTCGCGCTCCGGCCAGGTCATCAGGTAGCCGCGCCGGCACCCCAGCAGATGGCAGAGCAGCGCATCGGCGTCGGCACGGGGGGATTCCCCCTGTGCCAATACCGTCATGATGTGGGCTCGAGCCTGCTGGATCTGCATCAGCCGTTATCTGCCAGAGAGGCAAGCTGATCGGCCTGGTATTCCTGCACCAGCGGGGTGATCACGCAGTCCAGATCCCCTTCCAGGATCTCGCCGAGGCGATAGAGCGTGAGATTGATGCGGTGCTCGGACAGGCGCCCCTGGGGGTAGTTGTAGGTGCGGATGCGCTCGGAGCGATCGCCAGAGCCCACCAGGTTGCGGCGGGTGCTCTGCTCGGCGGCGCGGTGGCGCTCGTCCTCGGCCGCCTGCAGGCGGGCGGAGAGCACCGACATCGCCTTGGCGCGGTTCTTGTGCTGGGAGCGCTCATCCTGACACTCCACCACCAGGCCGGTCGGCAGGTGGGTAATGCGGATAGCGGAGTCGGTCTTGTTGACGTGCTGACCGCCGGCCCCGGAGGCGCGGAAGGTGTCTATCTTCAGGTCGTTCGCATTGATCTCGATCTGCTCGGCTTCCGGCACTTCCGGCAGTACCGCCACGGTACAGGCGGAGGTGTGCACCCGCCCCTGGGATTCGGTCTCGGGCACCCGCTGCACCCGGTGACCGCCGGACTCAAACTTGAGGCGACCGTAGACGCGCTCGCCGTCCACCTTGGCGATCACCTCTTTATAGCCACCGTGCTCACCGTCGTTGCAGCTGACGATGGAGACGCGCCAGCCCTGACGCTCGGCGTAGCGTGAATACATGCGGAACAGATCGCCGGCGAAGATCGCCGCCTCGTCGCCGCCGGCACCGGCGCGGATCTCCAGATAGCAGTTGTTGTCATCCTTGGGATCCCGCGGCAGCAGCATCACCTGCAACGCCTGCTCCTGCTCCTCCAGCGCGGCCTTGACCAGCGGCAACTCCTCCTGCGCCATCTCGCGCAGGTCGGTGTCGGTGTCCTCCAGCATCAGCTTGGTGGTCGCCAGATCCTCCTCGGCCTGACGGAAGCGCTGGAAGGCGTGAACGATATCTTCGAGCTGGGCATATTCCCGGGTCAGGGCACGGTATCTGTCCTGATCCGAGGCGACCCCGGGCTCGCCGAGCAGGGCCTGTACTTCTTCGTGGCGCTCGATGAGGCCTTCCAGCTTTCTGATCAATGACGGATTCATAAATCTTGTGTTCTCAATGGAGGACGGGACAACCGGCAGGTTGCCCGAAAATTATGACTCTTGTGACAGCCCCAGCACCTGGCGCAGTTGGGACAGCTTGTGGTTATCCCCCTGTGCGGCGGCCTGGCGCAGGGCCTGGGTCGGGGCGTGGATCAACTTGTTGGTGAGACGATGGGCCATGGCCTTGAGCGCCTGCTCGGCGTTCTCGCCCTGTGCCAGGGCCAGCAAGGCACGTTGCAGCTCTTCGTCCGCCACCTGTTGGGATTGGTGGCGATAGTCGCGGATGAGATCGACCGAGTGCTGGCTGCGATACCAGCCCATGAAGTCGTCGCGCTCCTCATGCACGATGAGCTCCGCCTCGGCGGCGGCCTTCTTGCGGGTCTCGAGGTTCTGCTCGATGATGCCCTGCAGATCGTCCACCGTGTAGAGATAGGCGTCGGACAGCTCATCCACCTCGGCCTCGATGTCCCGCGGCACGGCGATGTCCACCAGGAACATCGGCTTGAAGCGCCGCGCCTTGAGGGCGCGCTCCACCATGCCCTTGCCGATGATGGGCAGCGGGCTCGCAGTGGAGCTGATGACGATGTCCGCCTCGTGCAGGTAGTCCGGGATCTCTTCCAGGGTCATCACCTGGGCGCCAAACTCCTCGGCCAGCAGCTGGGCGCGCTGCAGGGTGCGGTTCGCGACCATCATCTGGGTCACGTTCTGCTCGCGCAGGTGGCGGGCCACCAGTTCGATGGTCTCCCCGGCGCCGACCAGCAACACCTTGGTCTGGGAGAGATCGGAGAAGATCCGGCGCGCGAGACTCACGGCGGCGAAGGCCACCGACACGGCGCTGGCGCCGATCTCGGTGTCGGTACGCACCCGTTTCGCCACCGAGAAGGACTTCTGGAACAGCCGCTCTAGGGCCCCCTTCACCGCCTCGGCCTGCTGGGCATGGGCGTAAGACTGCTTGATCTGCCCCAGGATCTGCGGCTCCCCCAACACCAGGGAGTCGAGGCCACAGGCGACCCGCATCAGGTGGCGTACCGCCTCTTCGTCCTGATGCTGATAGATGGCGGAGATCACTTCGCTCGCATCCAGCTTGTGGAAGGCTTGCAGCCAGCGCAACACCTGTTCCGAGTTCCCCTGCTCCAGGCTGCAATACAGCTCGGTGCGGTTGCAGGTGGAGACGATCACCGCCTCGCTGACACCGGGCTGCTTCACCAGCTCACGCAAGGCGCGATCGATGCAGTCCGGGCCAAAAGCGACCCGTTCCCGCAAGGCGACACTGGCGGTGTTATGGTTGATTCCGAGGGCGAGCAGACTCATGAGTGGATGATGATCGTTTCGTGCACAGGGTATGAGGCCGACAATTGTACGAGAAAGGGTAAGTCTTTAAAAGCAATACGGCCGCCCCTTATACTGTTGCAAATCACCTTTCTGGAGCATGACCTTGTTCTTGCGTATTTTCTCCCTCGCCTGCCTGCTGGTACTGGCCGGCTGTACCACTACTCAACCCCAGCGGGATCAGGTCAACTGGCAGCAGGAGCGCGCCCGTCTCGAGCGGCTCGATCACTGGCAACTGTCGGGCAAGATGGCCATCATCACTCCCCAACAGAAGGGCAGCGCCCGTCTCAACTGGCAGCAAGATGGCGATGACTATCGCCTCAATCTCAGCAGCATCGTTGGCACCCACATCCTGGAGCTCTCCCGCAACAAGGGCGAGGTGACGCTGATCGACAACGACGGCAAGCTGCACCACAGCCAGGACGCCGAAGCCCTGGTCTACCAGCTCACCGGCTGGAATATCCCGGTGCAGGGGCTGCCAGAATGGATCAAGGGGCTGCCGGGTCAGGCCGAGTTCGAGCTCAACCCCGACGCAGCCTGGCCTCGGTGCGCGACGGCCAGTGGCAGATTGTCTATGGCGACTACCGGGACCAGGAAGGCTATCGCCTGCCCCACCTGCTGACCATGACGGGCCAGGGCAGCCGCCTCAAGCTGCAGATCAACCAGTGGACCCTGGCCCCATGATGAGCTCCCCAGACCAGGCACCGTCGATGGCGCTAATCCGCTGGCCCGCACCGGCCAAGTTGAACCTCTTCCTGCACGTCAACGGCCGCCGCCCGGATGGTTATCACGAGTTGCAGACCCTGTTCATCTTCCTCGACCACGGGGATTGGCTCGAATTCGAGCCGCTGCCGGATACAGACTCGCTCACCCTGAGCCCCGCCATCCCCGGCGTGCCCGATGAGCAGAACCTGATCATCCGCGCCGCGCGGTTATTACAGAGCAAACTGGCCAACCCACAGGGGGCCCATATCCGGCTGGAAAAAAACCTGCCCATGGGGGGCGGTATCGGCGGCGGCTCCTCGGATGCGGCCACCACGCTGGTCGCCCTCAATCACCTCTGGCAGGCGGGGCTCAGCCAGGATGAGCTGGCCCAGCTTGGCGTCCAGCTGGGTGCCGACGTGCCGGTGTTTGTGCGCGGCCGCGCCGCCTTTGCGGAAGGGGTCGGTGAGAAGCTGCAACCGGTCGAGCTGCCAAGCGCCTGGTATCTGGTGCTCAAGCCCGATTGCCATGTGGCTACCGCCGCCGTGTTCCAGGATCCTGACCTGCCAAGAGACACGCCCAAGATGGCCTTGTCCGATCTGCTGGCTAAAAAGCAGTTGCGGGAGGGGGGGTGGAAAAACGATTGCGAATTGCTGGTGAAAAAGCGCCACCCCGAGGTTGCCAATGCGCTCGGCTGGTTGCTAGAATACGCGCCGTCAAGAATGACGGGCACTGGAGCTTGCGTCTTTGCTCAATTTGAAGACGAAGTGGCTGCTCGGAAGGTGTTGGCAAGAGTGCCGGAAGGTTGGGATGGGTTTGTCGCCAAGGGCGAGAACATATCACCACTGTTCGTCACTTTGCAACAAGTCAGTGATTGGGGTATCGCCAAGCGGTAAGGCAGCGGGTTTTGATCTCGCCATTCCTAGGTTCGAATCCTAGTACCCCAGCCATTCTCTTGGTGATTGAGATAGGCAATCGATGACGGTCCGGGAAGTGTGAAGAGAGCATTCTCGTCAATCTGCCCGGTTTCTCCTCGATGTCCTTGGATCGCCGATAGCTGACTACAACCCAGGCCGGCGACAGCCTGCGGTAACTCCGCTCGTCAATGCTATGAATCGTTTGCCCGAGAACGATACGGGTCTGAAATCAGACTCTCCACATACTGGATGCAACCCCGAGGTTTCAAACCGTGCCTGACATGAAGCTGTTTGCTGGTAACGCAACGCCGGAACTAGCCCAGAAGATCGCAGATCGCCTGTTTATCAAACTCGGCAATGCTGCCGTAGGTCGCTTTAGCGACGGCGAGATCAGCGTACAGATCAATGAGAATGTACGTGGTGGCGATATCTTCATCATTCAATCCACCTGTGCCCCGACCAACGACAATTTGATGGAATTGATCGTCATGGTGGATGCACTGCGTCGTGCTTCAGCTGGCCGTATTACTGCCGTCATCCCCTACTTCGGCTATGCCCGTCAGGATCGCCGCGTCCGCTCCGCCCGTGTGCCCATCACCGCCAAGGTTGTCGCCGACTTCCTGTCCAGCGTGGGTGTGGATCGCGTGCTGACCGTTGACCTCCATGCCGAGCAGATCCAGGGCTTCTTCGACGTCCCCGTCGACAACGTGTTCGGTAGCCCAGTGCTGCTGGAAGACATGCAGTCCAAGAACCTCGAATCCCCCGTGGTCGTCTCGCCGGACATCGGCGGCGTGGTCCGTGCCCGTGCCATCGCCAAACTGCTGGACGACACCGACATCGCCATCATCGACAAGCGTCGTCCCCGCCCGAACGTCTCCCAGGTCATGCACCTGATCGGTGACGTGGCTGGCCGTGACTGCATCATCGTCGATGACATGATCGACACCGGTGGCACCCTGTGCAAGGCCGCAGAAGCCTTGAAAGAGCGCGGCGCCAAGCGCGTGTTCGCCTATGCGACTCACCCTGTCTTCTCCGGCTCCGCCGTGGAAAACATCAAGAATTCGGTCATCGACGAGCTGATCATCACCGACTCCATCCCGCTCACTGCCGAGATGAAAGCCGTTGACAAGGTCAAGCAGCTGACCCTTTCTACCGTGCTGGCCGAAGCCATCCGCCGTATCAGCAACGAAGAGTCCATCTCTGCCATGTTTGAGCATTGATAGCCCCGTTGTGACAAAAACCGCCGACTGGCGGTTTTTGTTTTTCTAGCCAGACCCGGTATTGCCCTGCCCCGGCAGGTTAAGGATGTCCCATGAAGTGCTTGCGTCCCCTGCTCCTCCTCCCGCTCTGTGCCCTGCTTTCCGCCTGCCTGCCCGGTCAGGACCATGCGCCTTTCACCCTGACCCTGGCGCACATGAACGACACCCACTCCCAGTTCGATCCGGTCAACGCCGAGTTCAAGGGCGCCATCTTCGGCAACACGGGAGAGAAAGATACCCTCTACACCCGCCTCGGCGGCTACCCCCGGTTGCTGACCATGGCCAAGGCCTACCAAGCGGACGCGCTCGCCAAGAATGAGCCCTTGCTTCTGCTGCACGGTGGTGACGCCTGGCAGGGGAGCGGCTACTTCAAGCTCAACGAGGGGATGGCCAACGCCGAGCTGCTCAGCCAGTTCGGGCTCGATGCCATGGCCCTTGGCAACCACGAGTTCGATCTCGACAACCACAAGCTGGCCCGCTTCATCGAGGGGGTGAACTTCCCGGTGCTGGCCGCCAACCTGGAGGTCGGTGCCGACCCGGATCTGAGCCAGGCCCGCAACCTCAAGCCCTTCGTGGTCTACGCCTTCGAGGGTAACCAGAAGACCCCGGTCCCGGATCTCAACCATCTGCCGCAAGGCAAGCAGCTGGTCGCCGTCATGGGGCTGGTACTGGAAGACATGGCCAACATCTCCCCCAACGTCGGCCAGCTCCATTTTCGCAAGGAAGTCGAGACGGCCCAGGCCACGGTGGATCTGCTGCAAGCCAAGGGCATCAACCACATCATCGCCCTGACCCACATCGGCAACGCCCGGGATCTGGCGCTCGCGGCCGAGGTCAACGGGCTGGACGCCATCGTCGGCGGCCACTCCCACAGCCTGCTCGGCGACTTCAGCAACATCGGCTGGGGCAACATCGGGGAATACGCGGCGCTGGTCACCAACCCGGACGGGGTCGGCCTCACCTGCGTGGTGCAGGCGGGCTCCTATGCCGAGGCTATAGGCCTGGCCCGTGTCAGCTTCGACGGCCAGGGCCGCGTCATCGCCTGCAACGGTCAGAACCGGCTGCTGGCCAGCGGTGACTTCTTCGCCGATCCGGCCCGCCAGCAACCCCTCGACCAAGCCCGCAGCCAGCAGGCGAACAAGTTTATCGACGCCCAGCCCAACCTGGTGACGGTGGATGAGGATCCCCGCCTGCGCGGTATCATCGACAGCCACTTCAAACCGGCGCTGGAGCAGGCCTTTGGCCCCGTCATCGCCACCCTGCCTGCGGCGCTGCAAAACGCCCGCCGCCCGGGGGACAACGGCAGCGACAGCCACGGCTCGGACGTCGCCCCCCTGGTGGCCGAAGGCCAGTACTATTGGGCCAACACCCCGGCGGTGCAGGCGCTGACCGGCGGCCCTGTCGATTTCGCCCTGCTGGCGGTGGGGGGCGTGCGCGCCGATCTGCCCGCCGGCGAGCTGCGCCAAGGGGATCCCGCCCTCACCCTGCTGCCGTTCAAGAACCCGCTCGCCGTGCTGACCCTGACCGGCGCCGAGGTACGCGCCCTGCTGACCGAAACCATCAGCGCCACCCTGGCCCCCAGCGCCCACGCCGGCAAGTTCCCCTACAGCGGCCATCTGCGCTACCGCTTCACCGAAACCCTGGCGGGTAAAAAGGGCTCCCTGACCCAGTTGCAATGGCAGGCGGCCGATGGGCAGTGGCAGGATCTGGTGGATGGCCAGCGCTACAAAGTGGTGATGAACGCCTACAGCGCCAACGGCAACGACGGCTGGCAGGCGCTGGCCCGCGCCCAGGTACAGCAGGCCGAGCGGGTGGATCTCGCCTGGGTGGATGGCAAGCTGACCGCCTTCCCCGTGCTGCAGGTGGTGCAAAACGGCGACCAACTGAGCGCCCGCTACGGCGACGGCCAGGCATTGGACTGCAAGGCCGAGACCGTCGACTGCGGCACCGATGCCGCCTCCTTCGTGCAGTATGTGAAGGAGCAGCGCCCGACCCTGACGGCACTGACCGAGGAGACGGTCACCCTGCAGCGGGCCGACTGACCCCAATACCCCAGGCAGACAGCGCGTAAAACGGGCCCTGACAGGGCCCGTTTTGCCGTCGTTGACCACCAGTTCCGCCCTTATTCCCGGCAGTTGCCGAGCTTTGGTTGAGTGATCGCCAGTCGGCGGCTAGAATATTGCGTCCCATTGCCCCGGACCATCCGTCCCGGGCAAGCAGCGAGTGAAGACATCAAGCGTGACGAATCAAATCAAACTGATTGTCGGTCTGGGTAATCCCGGCCCCGAATATGCCAAGACCCGCCACAACGCGGGGGCCTGGTATGTGGAGCAACTGGCCCGCTGGCACAACGTCAGCCTGCGCGAAGAGCCCAAGTTCTTTGGCCATACCGCCCGCATGTTGGTGGAAGGGCAGGATGTGCGACTGCTCATCCCCAATACCTTCATGAATCTCTCCGGCAAGGCCGTGGCAGCGCTGGCGCGCTTCTACCAGATAGCCCCGGAAGAGATGCTGGTGGCCCATGATGAGCTCGATCTGCCCCCCGGCATCGCCAAGTTCAAGCAGGGTGGCGGTCACGGCGGCCACAATGGCCTCAAGGACATCATCGCCAGGATGGGCAACAACAATAACTTCTTCCGGCTGCGTCTGGGGATAGGCCATCCCGGCGCCAAGGAGCTGGTGGCCGGCTTCGTGCTGACCAAGGCCCCCAGCAGTGAACAGAGCCTGATCGAGGCCGCATTGGACGAATCCCTGCGCGCCACCGACATCCTGTTCAAACAGGACATGACCAAGGCCATGAACCGGCTGCACAGCTTCAAGGCCGAGAAGGTTTGAACCGATTTTAGTCGGTGGTGCACTGGACGAATTCCGATGTACACGCTACCGACATCCTGTTCAAGCAGGACATGACCAAGGCCATGAACCGGCTGCACAGCTTCAAGGCCGAGAAGGTATAGAGCGCCGGTGCGCAGTCGGCACCGGCTCACATAAGAGATGACCCGGGTCATGAGCGGTTTTGCCGCCTCAGGGCCCGAGCAAGCATGACATGGGTCGCCCAAGGGCGTCCCTCACAGCATCCATCAAGTAAGGTAACAATCCATGGGTTTTAAATGCGGTATCGTGGGCCTGCCCAATGTAGGCAAATCCACCCTGTTCAATGCGCTGACCAAGGCCGGCATCGAAGCCGCCAACTTCCCGTTCTGCACCATTGAGCCGAACACGGGTGTGGTCCCCATGCCGGATCCCCGTCTCGATGCCCTGGCGGCCATCATCAATCCCCAGCGCGTGGTGCCGACCACCATGGAATTCGTGGACATCGCCGGCCTGGTGGCGGGCGCCTCCAAGGGTGAGGGTCTGGGCAACCAGTTCCTGGCCAACATCCGCGAGACCGAAGCCATCGGCCACGTGGTGCGCTGCTTCGAAGACGAGAACATCATCCACGTCGCGGGCAAGGTCTCCCCGGCCGATGACATCGAGGTGATCAATACCGAATTGGCCCTGTCTGACTTGGACGCCTGCGAGCGCGCCATCCACCGTCAGTCCAAGCGCGCCAAGGGTGGCGACAAGGATGCCAAGCTGGAAGTGGAGACCCTGGAAAAAATTCGCGCCGTGCTGGAAAACGGCCAGATGATCCGTGGCATGAAGCTGGACAAGGAAGAGCTGGCCGCCGTCAGCCACCTCAACTTCCTGACCTTGAAGCCCACCATGTACATCGCCAACGTGGCGGAAGACGGCTTCGAGAACAACCCCTTCCTCGACAAGGTGCGTGAAATCGCCGCCGCCGAGAACGCGGTCGTGGTCGTGGTCTGCTGTGCCATCGAGTCAGACATCGCCGAGCTGGACGACGCCGATCGCGCCGAATTCATGGCAGACCTCGGTATCGAAGAGCCGGGCCTGAACCGGGTGATCCGCTCCGGTTACGAGCTGCTGAACCTGCAGACCTACTTCACCGCCGGCGTGAAGGAAGTGCGTGCCTGGACCATTCCGGTCGGTGCCACCGCCCCGCAAGCGGCTGGCAAGATCCACACCGACTTTGAAAAAGGCTTTATTCGCGCCCAGACCATCGCCTTCGACGACTTTATCACCTACAAGGGTGAGCAAGGTGCCAAGGAAGCAGGCAAGATGCGCGCCGAAGGGAAAGACTACATCGTCAAGGATGGCGATATTATGAACTTCCTGTTCAACGTCTAATCCCATGAGAGGCCAGCATTTGCTGGCCTCTTTGCTAAGTGCTCCGGTTGCGGATCTACTGGCAAATGTCGCAAAAAAAACCAGATTGTTGGGCTTTTGCACGATAGCGTCCAATAACTCGCCAAACGCACCCAAATTCGGTTTTTCTGGCAAAAAAAGGGTTGACGCCCCAGAGCCAGATACGCATAATTCCGGCCGCACAGTGACGAGGCAACGACTCACTGGAAGCACGGTTGGCTATGTAGCTCAGTTGGTTAGAGCATCGCACTCATAATGCGAGGGTCACAGGTTCGAATCCCGTCATAGCCACCATAAATCAGTTCAGTTGGGGTATCGCCAAGCGGTAAGGCAGCGGGTTTTGATCTCGCCATCCCTAGGTTCGAATCCTAGTACCCCAGCCATTATTTTTGGTTATCGATGTTCATCTGTCGGTAGCAAGCTGAGGAAAACATTGAGGGGCTTTGATCTCGTCAATGTGCCTAGGTACAAATCCTAGTGCCCCAGCCATTTTTGAAGTTCTTTGCCAGCATTCCGTGCTGTTGAAGAGCGCTGTTGGGGTATCGCCAAGCGGTAAGGCAGCGGGTTTTGATCTCGCCATCCCTAGGTTCGAATCCTAGTACCCCAGCCATTATCTCGTTCTCTTCCACCTCGTGGTTGATGACAGATGGCTATGTAGCTCAGTTGGTTAGAGCATCGCACTCATAATGCGAGGGTCACAGGTTCGAATCCCGTCATAGCCACCATAAATTAGTTCAGTTGGGGTATCGCCAAGCGGTAAGGCAGCGGGTTTTGATCTCGCCATCCCTAGGTTCGAATCCTAGTACCCCAGCCATTTTTAAAGTTCTTTGCCGGCATGTCATGCTGTTGAAGAGCGTTGTTGGGGTATCGCCAAGCGGTAAGGCAGCGGGTTTTGATCTCGCCATCCCTAGGTTCGAATCCTAGTACCCCAGCCATTATTGCCTTTCATCGACCTTGTCGGTGATAGCTGTGGTAAACGTAAGAGGTTTTGATCTCGTCAACGTTCCTAGGTTCGTATCCTAGTACCACAGTCATTATCTTGTTTTCTTCCACCACAGTGGTCGATGACAGATGGCTATGTAGCTCAGTTGGTTAGAGCATCGCACTCATAATGCGGGGGTCACAGGTTCGAATCCCGTCATAGCCACCATTAATATTGCGGAAGTGGCGAAATTGGTAGACGCACCAGATTTAGGTTCTGGCGCCCTAGGCGTGAGAGTTCGAGTCTCTCCTTCCGCACCATTAATAGCAGTACCAAACAGACCAGCTCAGGCTGGTTTTTTTGTGCCTGAGTTTCAGCCCTTGTCCCCTCTCCTTCCCTGCCGCTCTCCCTGCTCACTGGCTTGTCAGCCCAATATTTCATCTCACAGCGTCGAGATCTATGGCCAATAAAAAGCGGCCCGCAGGCCGCTTGCACTCCTTGTCCCCCTCAAGCGCGCTCAGAACGGGAAGAACCAGGGAATGGCGATGACGCTCACCACCATCACCAGCAGGGTGAAGGGCACCCCGATCCGCACGAAGTCCACGAACTTGTAGTTGCCCGGGCCCAGCACCAGGGTATTGACCGGTGACGAGACCGGCGTCATGAAGGCCGCCGAGGCGGCGATGGCGATGGTCATGGCGAAGGGATAGGGAGAGATCCCCATCTGCTGGGCCGTGCCCAGCGCAATGGGCGCCATCAGCACGGCGGTGGCGGTGTTGGAGATAAAGAGCCCGATCAGGGCGCACAGGGCGAACAGGCTGGCCAGCATCACACGAGGACCCATATCCCCCACCGCAGAGATCAGACCACCGACGATGAGATCCACCCCGCCGGTCTTTTGCAACGCCAGGGCGAAGGGCAGCATGCCGACGATCAGGATCAGGGTCGGCCAGTGGATGGACTTGTAGGCGCTCTCCATGTCAATGCAGCGGAACTTGCCCATCAGCAGGCAGGCGATAAGCGCCGCTATGACGTTGGGCACGGGGTCTGTCACCATCAGCACTATCATGACCCCGAGGCAGATCAGGGCGTGGATGGCCTGACTGCGGGCCGGCGCCATTTCGTCTACTTCTGCCGGCAACCCCAGCAGCAGGAAATCCCGTACTTTAGCCTGCAACTGGCGAATAAGACTCCAGTTACCCACCACCAGCAGGCTATCCCCCATCTGCAGCGGCTCGTCCACCAGCTTGCCGGTGAGCGCCTCCCCGCCGCGGCGAATGCCCACCACGCTCAGGCCATAGTGGGTACGAAACGCCACCTCGCGGATGCTCTTGCCGAGCAGGCGGGATTCGGGAATGAGCGACACCTCGGCCATGCCCACCTCCCGCGCCTGATCGGAGAAGTACTCCCCGCGCAAGATCATGGGCTCGAGCCGCGCCTCGCTGCAGAACTCACGCACATCCACCTCGGGATCGGACATGTCGATGAGCAGCACGTCCTTGGCCTGGAACTCGGTGACGCCGGAGACGGTCACCATCACCCGCCTGAACTTGCGCCAGCGCTCCAGCCCGATGACGTTGGCGCCGTAACGGGCACGCAGCTGCAGCTCGTCCAGGGTTTGGCCAATCAGGGGAGAGTCTGGGCGGATCGCCAGCCGGCGAGCCCGGCCGGCCAGCCGGTAGTCGCGGATGAGGTCGCGCAGGGTGCTGCGCCTCGCCTGCTTGCCCTTGCCCTCCTCCCCCTCGCGCACCAGGGAATTGCGCATCAGCAGCATGTAGAGGATCCCTAGCCCCAGGATCAGCACCCCCATGGGGGTGAAGCTGAAGAAGCCGAAGCCGTGGATGCCGTGACGCATCAATTCGCTGTTGACCACCATGTTGGGGGGGGTCGCCACCAGGGTCATCATGCCGCTGATGAGACCGGCGAAGCCGAGCGGCATCATCAGCCGTCCGGCCGGGATCCCCATCCGGTTCGCCACGCTCAGCACCACGGGGATGAAGATGGCCACCACCCCTGTGCTGCTCATCACGGCCCCCAGGGTCGCCACCGCCACCATCAAGAGCACCAGCATGCGGGTCTCGCTGCTGCCCGCGACTTTGACCAGCGCATCCCCCACCTGATAGGCGATGCCGGTGCGCACCAGCCCCTCCCCCACCACGAACAGGGCGGCGATCAGGATGACGTTGGGATCGCTGAAGCCCGCCAGTGCCTCCGGCAGGGTCAGGGTGCCGCTCAGCACAAACAGGATGACGATCGACAAGGCCACCACGTCCATGCGCACCTTGTTGGTAATAAACAGATAAATGGCGCCCACCAGCATGCAGAGGACCCAGATCAACTCGGAATTCACACTCGCTCCTTTCGTTCTTTCCCGCCCCGATGCCGGGCTGCAACCGCGTCCATCAGACCACAGCTTCCACGCCCCCATCTTGTTACATGTCAAGAAAGGGGAGCCCTCATCATCGCACATCAGGGCTCGCTTGCAGCCGGTAAAAATGGCAAAGACGAAGGGATCCCTCCGCCCTTTCTTGTTACGACTCGGCACCACAAGGACAAAAGTGCTGCGATCCCCTCCCAGCGTCCCCTAGAATGTGCCCACGCAGGCCACCCTCTGCCCCATGTCGGCAGCGGTAAGCCCACCAGGCCGCACGCCTGTCTCGTGCCTTAACTCTTTTTGGAGATGTCATGTCGACTCAATCCCCGCAATACCCCGAGTTCACCTTCTTCAGCCGCTTCGTCGACGACATTCTGGCGGGCCGCAAGACCATCACCATTCGCGACGAGAGCGAGGCTCACTGGCAGCCGGGCCAGCGCCTCTCCCTCTTCACCAACCCCGAACAGCAGCCGTTCGGCGATATCGAAGTACTGTCGGTCGAGCCGGTGGCCTTCGATGCCCTGAGCGAGGAGCATGCCCGCCAGGAGAACATGACCCTGGCCGAGCTCAAACAGGTGATCCGAGACATCTACCCCGCCCTGCCGCCGCTCTATGTGATTGAATTCAGACTGATCGAACGCTGAGTCTGTGAGTCGCCTCACGCCAGCCCCATTGCCATTGGATCCCGAAAGCCCATAATAACTGTTTTTATATACAGTTATTATGGAGTACCCCATGCAAGCCCCCCTCGAACCCGCCATCGCCGAGATAGTCGATGGCTTTGTCGCCGCCGGCCGCCCCAAGGCCAGTAATTTGAGCTGGCAGGCAAGGCGCGAAGGCTATCTCTCCTCGGCTGTGCTGGGCGGGGAGCGAGAGGAGGTCGGGCAGATCGAGGAGTGGTGCGAGCCCCAGTATGCCGTTCGCCTCTATCGTCCGGCGCAAGGAGCCCAGACTTCCCACCCCGCCCTCATCTACTTTCACGGCGGCTGCTTCATCAGCGGGGATTTCGAGACCCACGACCGCCAGCTGCGCATGCTGTGCAATAGCGCCAATGCGCTGGAGTTTGCGGTGCACACCCGCCTCGCCCCCGAGCATGTCTATCCGGCGGCCCACGACGACGCCCTGGCGGCAACCCTCGCCATCATGGTGCGGCTGGACCAATGGCAGGGAGATCCGCACCGGTTGGCACTGGCCGGTGACAGCGCTGGCGGCCATCTCACGCTGGTCACCTGCTTGCGGCTCAAGGCCATGGGCGCCCCCCTCCCCGCCGTCCAGATCCTGATCTATCCCATGCTGGATGCCGGTGGCGAGAGCCAAAGCTATCGCGACTATGGCGAGGATTACCTCATCACCGCTGACATGCTGCTAAGCGGCTATCATGCCTATCTGGGCGTGCTGCCGACCCGCCATCCCGAGGCCAGCCCACTTCACCATCCAGGTCTTGCCGGTCTGCCACGCACCCACATCCTCACGGCCGAATACGACCCTCTACGCGATGAGGGGGAGGCACTCTATCGGGCCCTGCTCGAAGCCGGTGTCGAGGCCAGCTGCCAGCGCCAGCTCGGCGTCATCCACGGCTTCTTCCAGCTGGCGGGGATAAGCCCGGCGGCCCGCTCGGCCATTGGCCAGGTGGTGGCCATCATCCGGGCCCTCTGAGTTGGTCTTGCGCGAGCATTGTGTTAATAGTGTCTCCTTTGAATCGATAAGGAGTCGAAGGTGCTTGAGATAACCAGCCTGCGAGAGGCCATGATGCACGGGGTCGAGCTGTTCCAGCTGCTGCTGGAGATCATCTCCATCGCCTGCGTGGTGATCGGGCTCGGCAAGACCCTTTGGCTGGCGGCGCGGGTGCGGGATCACGCCCCGGGCTTCCCCCGCATCCGGCTCTGCTTCGGCAGCTGGCTCATTCTGGCGCTGGAGTTCCAGCTCGCCGCCGACATACTGGCGACCACGGTGGCGCCGAGCAAGGAGGAGCTGATCCGACTCGCCATCATCGCGGTGATCCGCACCTTCCTGAACTACTTCCTCGGCAAGGAGCTGGAAGCCCAGAGCGAACGCCAGCAGGATCGACTGGCAGAGTCGCCCCCAGCCAGATAAAGATGCTATCGCAGCGCCACTCTGGTGCCTTGTCCCCGACAAGCCGAGGCGGCGCCGTGACCCGATCCGCACTTTTGACAACTGGCCGACGCTGGAACCCTTTTCAAGACGTGCCCGCCCCTGCCCCACGCCGCCGCGACCACCTAGAATGGGGCTTCCCTTTCCCGGCCCGGCCATCCCCATGACCCCTCTCGACAGCGGCGTGATTTACCAGATCTACCCCATGAGTTTTCAAGACAGCGACGGCGATGGCATGGGGGACATCAACGGCATTCGTCAGCGTCTCGATTATCTGGCCGAGCTCGGCGTCGACATGCTCTGGCTCACCCCAGTCTACCGCTCCCCCAAGTGCGACAACGGCTACGACGTGGCAGATTATCGCGACATCGATCCCGCGTTTGGCACCCTGACCGAGATGGAGCATCTGATCCAGGAAGCCGGGGCACACGGCATCGGCATCATGATGGATATCGTCGCCAACCACACCTCCACCGATCACCTGTGGTTCCAGCGCGCCCTCGCCGGGGCTCCCCACTATCAGGCCTTCTATGTGTTTCGCGACCAGGCCTTCGTCGATGCCCATCCGCTCCAGTCCATCTTCGGCGGCGACGCCTGGCAATACCTGCCCGCCCTGGATCTTTACTACCTGCACAACTTCGATCCCGGCCAGGCCGATCTGGACTGGGACAACCCGGCTGTGCGCGACGCCATGGCCGAGGTGATCAACTTCTGGCTGGACAAAGGGATCCGGGGCTTTCGTTTCGATGTGATCGACATGGTGAGCAAGGACTGGTCACGCCTCGCCATGAGCAACGGGCCGCAGCTGCACCGCTATATTCGCGAACTCAATGACGCCAGCTTCGGCGGCAAAGGGATCATCACGGTGGGAGAGACCTGGGGGGCGGATCTCCCCCATATGCGCAGCTACTCCAACCCGGACGGCAGCGAGTTCAGCATGGTGTTCAACTTCGAGCACCTGGGGCTGGGGCCGGACAAGTGGTCATCGCACTTTGAGCTCTTGCGCTTCAAGCAGGCCATGGCTCGCCACCAGCAGGGGTTGCACCGCCAGGGCTGGAACAGCCTGTTTCTCGGCAACCACGACCTGCCGCGCGCCATCTCCCGCTTTGGCAACGACGAGCCACAGTGGCGAGAGCTCAGCGCCAAGCAGTGGGCCATGGTGCTGCACCTGATGCAGGGCACCCCCTTCATCTATCAGGGGGAGGAGCTCGGCATGACCAACCGTCACTGGCAGCCCCATGAGCTGCGGGATGTGGAGGCCATCAACTATCGCACCGGCCAGCAGGCGCAGGGGCTCGCCCCCACCGAGCTGACGCGGCGCCTCGATGCCATGGGTCGCGACAACGCCAGAACCCCGATGCAGTGGGATGCCGGCCCTCACGCCGGTTTCAGTACGGCCGAGCCCTGGATAGTCCTCAACGAAAACTACAAGGAGATCAACGCTGCCGAACAGCTGGCCCGCCCCGATTCGCTGTTTCACTGTTATCGCCAGCTGATCGCCCTGCGCAAGGCCCAGCCGGTCATTCGCCACGGCATCTTCGAGCTGCTGGATCCGGACGACCCGCAGCGCATCGGCTACCGGCGCCGCTACCGGGATCCCGCCTGCGGCCAGACTCACGTCCTGTTGCTGCTCGCCAATCTCACTGCAGACACCTTGCCCATGCCCCATTTCGACCAGGCGCCAGGGGCGGACAGGCTGCTCATCGGCAACTACCCCACAGCCCCCGCCAGCGCCCTGTTTGCCCCTTACCAGACCGCCGTCTGGCTGCTGACCTGAGGGAAAGAGGCGCAAGCGGCTACTGATTATTTATCCCGTTTGATGCCGGCTGTTCCCCCCCCTTATGATGTTCATGACCTATCCATGGCTGGCACTCCATCGCCGGCCTTTACACTGGCATAGCAAGTGGGCAACTCATGATCACCACAGACGGTAATAACGCGGTCGCCTCAGTGGCCTACCGCACCAGCGAAGTCATCGCCATCTACCCCATCACCCCCAGCTCCAGCATGGCGGAGCAGGCGTCGGCCTGGTCGAGCGATCGGGGCCTGAACCTGTGGGGCGACGTGCCCAGGGTGGTCGAGATGCAGTCGGAGGGTGGGGCCATCGCCACCGTCCACGGCGCCTTGCAGACCGGCGCGCTGGCGACTTCCTTTACCTCGTCCCAGGGCCTGCTGCTGATGATCCCCAACCTCTACAAGTTGGCGGGTCAGCTCATTCCCTTCGTACTCCACGTGGCGGCGCGCACCGTCGCGACCCATGCCCTGTCCATCTTCGGCGATCACTCGGACGTGATGGCGGTGCGCCAGACCGGCTGCGCCATGCTCTGCGCCAGCAACGTGCAGGAGGCGCAGGACTTCGCCCTGATCTCCCAGGTGGCCAGCCTCAACAGCCGGCTGCCCTTTATCCACTTCTTCGACGGTTTCCGTACCTCCCACGAGATCACCAAGATAGTGCCGCTGGCGGACGACACCCTGCGTGCCCTGCTGCCGGAGGCGGCCATCCGTGCCCACCGGGATCGTGCCCTGAGCCCGGATCACCCCGTCGTGCGCGGCACCGCAGCCAACCCGGACACCTATTTCCAGTGCCGGGAGGCCACCAATCCCTGGTATGACGACGCCTACCGCCACGTGAGCGAGGCGATGCAAGCCTTCGGCGAACAGACCGGGCGCCACTACCGGCCGTTCGAATATCTGGGTCACCCAGAGGCCGAGCGGGTGCTGGTGCTGATGGGTTCCGCCATCGGCACCTGTGAGGAGGTGATCGCGCGGCTGATCGAGCAAGGAGAGAAGGTGGGACTGGTGAAGGTGCGCCTCTATCGCCCCTTCAGGGCAGAGCATCTGCTGGCGGTCATTCCCGAGAGTGCCCGCAAGATTGCGGTGCTGGATCGCACCAAGGAGCCGGGCGCCCAGGCCGAGCCGCTTTATCTGGACGTGATGAGCGCGCTGGCCGAGGCGGTCAGCCGGGGCGAGCGTGCCAGCCTGCCGCGGGTCATCGGCGGTCGCTACGGCCTCTCCTCCAAGGAGTTCAATCCGGCCTGCGTGCAGGCCATCTTCGACGAGCTGATGCTGGACAACCCAAGGCCGCGCTTCACCGTCGGCATCTTCGACGACGTCACCGGCCTCTCCCTGCCGCTGCCGACGTTGGATTATCCGAGCCAGAGCAAGCTGGAGGCGCTCTTCTACGGCCTTGGCAGCGACGGCACCGTCTCGGCGGCCAAGAACAGCATCAAGATCCTCGGCAACCACACCCCGCTCTATCCCCAGGGCTATTTCGTCTACGACTCCAAGAAGGCGGGCGGCCTCACCGTCTCCCACCTGAGGGTGAATGAACGGCCGGTGCAATCGGCCTACCTGGTGGACGAGGCGGACTTCATCGGCTGCCACCAGTGGCAGTTCATCGACCTGTACCAGATGGCGGAGCGGCTCAAGCCGGAGGGGATCTTCCTGCTCAACAGCCCCTACGACGCCGATCAGATCTGGCAGCGGCTGCCCCAGGAGGTGCAACAGGTGCTGCGGGAGAAGCGAGCCCACCTCTACACCATCAACGCCGCCAAGATTGCCCGGGAGTGCCAGCTCGGCAGCCGCATCAATACCGTGATGCAGATGGCCTTCTTTCAGCTGACCGCCATCATCCCGCCAGCAGAGGCCACCGAGTTGCTCAAGCAGGCCATCGCATCGAGCTATGGCAACAAGAGCGCCGAGCTGGTCGAGCGTAACTGGCAGGCCCTGGCCGCCACCTGCGAGGCACTGATCCCGGTGCCGCTGCAGGTGCTTGATCAGTCCAGCCACCAACGCCCCCCCGTGGTGTCGGCCAAGGCCCCCGACTTCGTCCAGACCGTCACCGCCGCCATGCTGGCGGGGCTCGGCGACAGCCTGCCGGTCTCCGCCTTCCCGCCGGATGGCACCTGGCCGGTGGGCACCACCCGCTGGGAGAAGCGCAACATCGCCAAGGAGGTGCCGATCTGGCAGGCGGATCTCTGCACCCAGTGCAACTACTGCGTGGCGGCCTGCCCCCACTCGGCCATCCGCGCCAAGGTGGTGGACAAGGACGCGCTCGAGGGTGCCCCCGCGACCCTGGACGCCCTCGACGTGAAGGCCCGCGACATGCGCGGCCAGCAATACGTGCTGCAGGTGGCGCCTGAGGATTGCACCGGCTGCAACCTCTGCGTCGAGGTGTGCCCGGCCAAGGATCGCACCGATCCGAGCCGCAAGGCGATCAACATGGCGTCCAGGCTCGACCACCTCGATGCCCAGAAGGCGAACTACGACTTCTTCCTGGACCTGCCTGAGCGCACCGCGGAGCAGCTGGAGCGCATCGACATCCGCACCTCCCAGCTCATCTCGCCGCTGTTCGAATACTCAGGCGCCTGCTCCGGCTGTGGCGAGACCCCCTACATCAAGCTGCTGACCCAGCTCTACGGGGACAGGCTGCTGATTGCCAACGCCACCGGCTGCTCCTCCATCTATGGCGGCAACCTGCCCACCACCCCCTACACCACCAACGCCGAGGGGCGTGGCCCGGCCTGGGCGAACTCCTTGTTCGAAGACAACGCCGAATTTGGCTTGGGCTTCAGGCTCACCGTCGATCAGCATCGCGATCGGGTACGCCGCCTGCTGACCGGGCTGGGTGATGTCGTCCCGGCCGAGCTGCAACAGGGGCTGCAAGACGCCAGCCTGCCGGTCTCCGAGCAGCGGGCCCATATAGCGCAGCTGCGCAGCCTGCTGCAGGGCCGCACCGAGCCGGGCGCCGCTGAGCTCGCGCGGGATGCGGATCACCTGGTGGACAAGTCGGTCTGGCTCATCGGCGGCGATGGCTGGGCCTATGACATCGGCTTCGGCGGGCTCGACCACGTGCTGAGTCTGGGGGAGAACATCAACGTGCTGGTGCTCGACACCCAGTGCTACTCCAACACCGGCGGCCAGCAGTCCAAGGCGACGCCGCTCGGCGCCATCACCAAGTTTGGCGAGCAGGGCAAACGCAAGGGGCGCAAGGATCTCGGTGCCAGCGTCATGATGTATGGCCACGTCTATGTGGCGCAGATCTCCCTCGGCGCCCAGATGAACCAGACGGTGAAGGCCATTCAGGAGGCGGAAGCCTATCCGGGGCCGTCGCTGATCATCGCCTACAGCCCCTGCGAGGAGCACGGCTACGATCTGGCCCAGAGCCACGAACAGATGAAGCAGCTGACCGCCACCGGCTTCTGGCCGCTCTACCGCTACGATCCGCGCCGCAGCGAGGAGGGCAAGGCGCCACTGGCACTGGACTCACGCGCTCCTACTGCCTCCCTGGCCGAGACCCTGCAACAGGAGCCCCGCTTCAAGCGGCTGGAGCGCCAGCTGCCGGAGATCGCCACCCAGCTCTACCGGGAGGCGGAGCTGGATGCGAACCGCCGCTTCGCCTGGCTGAGCCAGCTCGCCGGCAAGGAGGCCCCGGCGCAGGAGTGAGTGACATCCAGGCCGTGAGACGCTAGCTAAATGAAGAGGGCTCCCCATGGGGAGCCCTCTTTCTCTCTGCGATACCGGCCATCAGGCGGGCATGCTGGCCAGCTCGTGGCGCTTCAGGGCCAGCAGGGTGATGAGCAAGGCGGCGCTGGCAATCAACGCCATGCCGACGTAGGTGGCGCCGAAACCAGGTGCCAGCTCGGCCGGGCTCAGGCTCGCCAGATCCCGGCTGCTACCCGCCGGCAGGGCGGAGTGGAACAGCATGGCGCAGATGGCGACCCCGACCGCGCCCCCCAGCTCACGGCCGAAGTTGAACAGGGACATGCCGATGCCGCGATCCTCCCGTGGCAGGGCATTTTGCACCACCACGGAGAGCGCCGGCAGCACCAGTCCGAGGCCCAGACCGGCGAGCCCCAGCCCCAGATTGGCCCAGAGATCGAAATGAATTTGCCACAGTGCCAGCGCCGCCAGGGCAAAGCCCGTCACCACGAAGCGCCGGTAGTGACCGGTGCGGCCGATCAGCTTGCCGCCGATGAAGGCACCCGCCGTGATGCAGACCATGAAGATCACCATGTAAAGCCCGCTCTCGCTGGCCCCCATCCCCTTCTGCCACTGCATCTGCAACGGCAGATAGACCAGCACGGCGAACATCAGCAGCTGGGAGGCCAGCGCCAGCAGCACGCTCACCAGATAGCCGGGCAGCCGCACCAGATGGGCCGGCAAGATGGGATCCTGGGCGCGCCGCTCCACCAGGATCAGCAGCAACAGGGCCGCCGCCAGCCAGAGGGCGGACAGCGTGGTGTCCGGCGAGAGCAGCAGCAAGGTGAGGGTGGTGACGGTAATGAGCAGCCCTGCCCCCTTCCAGTCGAAGCGGCTGTGGCGACGCACATTGAGGTGGCCGAGGTTACGATTCACCAGCCAGAGCGCGAGCGCCCCGAGCGGCAGGTTGATCCAGAAGATCCAGCGCCAGCTCAGTTGCTCGCTGAAGTAGCCGCCGAGCAGGGGCCCGGCGATGCTGGAGACCGCATACACCGCCGAGATGTAGCCCTGATACTTGCCCACCTCCCGCGGCGGTATGCTGTCGGCGATCACGGTGAAGGCCAGGGCGATAAGCCCCCCGCCCCCCAGCCCTTGCAGCACCCGGGCCCCTAGCAGGGTCGGCAGATCCTGGGCGAGGGCGCAGGCCACGGATCCCGCCAGAAAGAAGCCGATACCGATATTGAGCATCCGCACCCGGCCAAAGAGATCGCTCAGCTTGCCGTAGACCGGCAGGGCGGCGGTGGCGGCCAGCAGGTAGGCGGTCACCACCCAGGTGAGGGTGGCCCCGGCGTTCAGCTCGGCGCCAATGATGGGCAAGGGGGTGGTGACAATGCTCTTTTCCAGCGATCCCAGGGCGATCACCAGGGCCACGCTCGCGAAGATGGTTTTGGGGGACATATCGAGATCTCGCTACTATAAAATGCCAAGCACTGGGCTGCAGGGCTCATTATTGTCTCATAGATCGCCTGCCGATGGCGAAAACCACTGCCCCTGCCGCCAGGCATGAGCCCGGTCGCGGCATCCGGCCGGCGGATCTGGTACTGTGCTCTTTTGCCCAAGAGGAAGCAGCCCCATGACCGAGCAGTTCCAGTTTGATCGCTACGACGCCCTGATCTTCGATATGGATGGCACCCTGGTGGATTCCATGCCCCTGCATCTGGATGCCTGGGAGCTGACCAGTGCCGAGTTCGGCCTGCTGTTCGATCGGGCGCAACTCAATGAATATGGCGGCATTCCCACCCGCAAGATCGTCGCCATCCTGGCCGAGCAGCACGGGCTGAGTATCGACATCGAGGCCTTCGCCCGCCGCAAGATAGCGCTCTACATGGAGCAGATCGACAAGGCCGGCGTCTTCCCCCAGATGTGGGAGCTGGTCAGGCAGCACCACGGCAAGGTCCCCATGGGCATAGGCACCGGCTCACCGCGCAATCAGGCCGAGCGTATCTTGCGAAGTACCGGTCTCGATGCCTATATCTCGGTGCTGGTGAGCGCCGACGACGTGACCAACCACAAGCCCCATCCCGATACCTTCCTGCGAGTGGCCGAACGGCTCGGCGCCAATCCGGCCAACTGCCTGGTGTTCGAAGACACCCGGATCGGCATCCAGGCCGGCAAGGCCGCCGGCATGGCAACTGTGCTCGCCACCGAGGGTGAACTGCAGCTGGTGTAAACAGGAGATAGCGCGATGGGGCTCGCGAATAGGCACGCGGCCCCATGCCGGCCGCCCGTTTCGTCATGATATGAAACCTGATGGAGACCAGGTGGCAAGTGGAGGGGAAATAGATGAACCGGCTTTCCGTGCCCGACCCCCTATGAGGTCTGCGGCAACAGAAAGCCGGTGACTCAAACCTTCAGCCTGGCTTAGAAGTTGTATTTGATGCCGAGGCGGTAACGCATTTCCATCTCGTCGTTGTCGTGCTCGCTGTTATAACGCGGCACATAGCCAATTTCCGTGTAGGGCACCCACTGCTTGTTGATGGGCACGGCGACGACGACGTTATACAGCCAATTGCTGTGATCGCCCTTGTAGTCCTCGTAATTGGTGAACTTGTATTCGTAGTCCCCGGTGATGGTGAAGCCCTCCCCCTTATAACCGAGCTCCCAGTTGAGCTGGTTGTAATTCTTGTCGGCGGCGGTCGGCTTCTCATCCTTCTGGATACCACCACGCCAGCGCAGGGTGGTGAACCAGTTGTCGGTGATGGTGTAGAACGACTTCACCTGGACGCGATAGCCGATATAGGAATCCCCCACATCCAGGTTGATGGCCGGCGCCAGCGCCAGCTTGTCGGTGACCTGAAACTTCTTGCCCACTTCCCACTCGCTGCCGCTGCCGCTCCAGTTGCCGTTACCGTCCTTGAAGCCGTCCGCCTGTACGTCTGAGCCCTCCGCCATCTTGCCCTCGACGCTGAAGAACAGGCCATCCTCCGTGGCATGGGAGAGCTTGAGGCGATTGGCCTGGGTCTCGCTATCGGCCTTGTATTCATGGCGATAATCCAGGGTCAGGGCCTGCGCGCCCGCGGAGGCCAATGTCAGTGCGACCACACTCAGTTTTACAGCAAGTTTCATTATTTACTCCAACTGTTCTGCGTAAAAATGTATATGAATGCCCCTCCTGCCGGAAATGTCAGGAAGAAGGGGGAATATAAAATCGGTTATTTAATTAGCGGGAAATGGCTATCAGAAATATTCCAGTCCGACATAGGATCGCGGGGCTGTCGCCTTTTCAAATTCATCGACTGACAGAAAAGCATGCAACTCAGGTTGGCGAATATAAGCTTCGCTGAAAGAGATGGCCTCTTTCTTGGCCCGCATGATGATGTCATATACGGCCTCATGGGCCTTCGCCTTCCCCAATCCTTTTTTCGACAGCGCCATCATCACATTCTCGGCGCTGATCATGCCCTGGGTAATATCGAGGTTGCGCTGCATGGCCGCACGGTCAATAAAGAGATCCTGCAACAGCGCCTCCGTCTTCAGCATGATTTCATGGGTCAGCAGATTCGCCTCCCGCAGTGAATTGTCGATGATCAGGTTGCTGCAGCCATCGGCTTCGAAGGGGCGAACGGCCATGTTCAGCATGGTGCTGGGCAGGTTGAACAGGATGCGCGCGTTGCCGATGATGCCGTAGCAGAGGGCCGGGTTGATCTTCTGGGGCATGGTGCTGCTCCCTATCTGGCCCTCGGAGAAGCCCTCGCTCATCTCCGAGTACTCCTCGGATGAGCTGATGTAGACCTCCTCGGCGATCTTGGCGCAGCTCTGGGCAATCAGGGTCAAGTTGTTGACGTACTGGCACATATGCACCCGGATAGAGCGGCTGGGGATCTTCATCTCCCCCATCTCCAGCAGCTCTGCAATCCGCGCCTGCATGCCGGGCCCCACCTCTGGCAGGGTATGGAAGCCCCCCACGGCCCCCCCCATCATGACCTGGAAGATGCCTGGCGCCGAGCCGACCAGAATATCCTTGCACCTCAGCAGTTCGTCTTCCCACACGGCGAACTTGGTATTCAACAGTATGGGCAGCGCATGCCGGGAATGGGTCCTCGCCGCGATGACGACGTCTTTATTCCGCCGTTTCAGCTCACCTATATTGACCACCATCTTGTCGATGAGGGCAATAAATTCCTGATTGAATCGTTTGCAGAGATACAGCTCGGCCGTCTGCTGAATATTCTGGGTGGTGATGCCGTAGTGAATATATTTGGCGGCCTCATCACCCACTATGCGCCCCAATTCATTGAGAACCGGCACCAGCGGATGCTTGGTCTTGATATAGCCCTGGATGATATTTTCCCGATCGAGCAGTCCGATATCACAGTGCTGGATGATCACCTCCCCCTCTGCCTTTGGGATAATACCGAGCTCAATCTGTACCTTCGCCAGAATGGCCTCAATGTCCAGCCAGGTCTGATAAATATGAGTATCTTCGTAGATATTCTCGAACCCATTGCGGTTCAGGGTATAGCTCGTCGGATCGTAGCATGTGGTCATTTAATGGCACCATTAAGAGAAAATAAGCTGGGTGTAGAACAGGGTGGAGAAGATACCGACGATGCAAGGGATCAACGCCCGCTTCAGCACCTCGAACGGGCTGACATTGGCCGCCACCGCCACCGCAATCACCACGGCCGCGACGGGGGACAGGGAGCGGCCAAAACCGGCGGCGTGTTGCATGGGCACCAGCATGAGCACCGATTTCACGCCGGCCGCGGCCGACAACTCTGAGCCCAGGTTGGAGAAGCTGACGAAGGCGGCACTGCCTGATCCGGTCAACATGGCGGTAAAGGCGATGATCAGCATGCCGAACAGGGTGATCAGCAGATAGTGGACATCACCCGCCAGGATCATCGACTTCATCGCGTTGACGGCACCGATGGCATCCAGCCCCAGCGTGAACATGGTGGCGGCCACGATCAGGACGACCACGGTGCTGAACGCCCCCGCCATGCCTTTGAAGAACTCGAAGGAGTGATCGAGCGCCAGCTGCAGACTCTTCACCCTGAAGGCATCGATCACCACGATCATGATCAAGGAGGCAAACATGGCGATGGGCGCGTTGATCTTGACGCTGGCGATGCCAATGTCGGAGAAGATGAGCAGCAGCGCCAGGGGGAGGAAGGGCAGCATGGCATAGAGCCTGGAGTAAGGAGCGCCCTGCCGAACGTCCTGCTCGCCGGCGACCTTGACCTCGGTCTGCGAGCGCTTGTGGCCATCACGCTTGTCAAACCACTTCTGCACGAAGAAATGGGTGACCGCCACCGTCAGGGTGACCGGTATGGCCACCAGAATCTCGGTGCTGGCAAAGTATTCGGTGATCGACATGTCCAGCAGCTCGGCCGCGACGTTGGAGTTGCCGGAGCCCGGGCCCAGATCGAGAGAGCCGCAGGTGCCGATCACCACGGCGGCCGAGAGCGGGCTGACCCCGGCTTGCAGCAGGATCGGGTAGAAAGAGATGAGCAGCAGCATGGCCAGCCCGGCCGGGCTCGGGATCACCAGGTTCAGGGCCTGCCCTATGATGAACGCCAGGGCCAGGATCAGATAAGGCTTGTTGATGAGCTGCAGTGGCTTGGCGCAGGCCTTGACCAGACTGTCGGCGGCACCAATCTTGCTCATGTAGGAGGCGAAGCCGGCCGAGGTCATGGCGATCATGCCGATGGTCGCGGTGCGCTCCGACATGATGGCGCTGAAGGCCCCGAACAGATCGAAGAAGGTGGATCCCGTCGAACTGAATTTATATTGTGCCCCCATAAAGTCGGCAATGCCGCCCTGGGTGAATACGACGCCCACGGTCAGCATCAGCAAGCCGGAAATCGTCAAGGTGGTATGAGTCTGATAGTTCTTTATGATCATATACATCGTTATAAAAACGATGGGCACAGCCATATAAGCAATCATGGACAGCTCTCTCATTTAACAGAATAAATCATGGTGAAGGCAGCAATCACAACCCAACCGACAGGATTTAATTAATGCCTTGTTTGTATTGCCTTGGAGATAGATTGAAATAACGCTTGAATTGATTCGAAAATTCGTATTGCGATGAATAGCCCAGTTCATTGGAGATCTCGGATATCCGCAGATTGGTCGTTCTCAGCAGGGTGCATGCTTTATCCAGGCGACACCTGACGATATATTTCATCAGCGACAGTCCGGTCTGCTCCTTGAACTCCTTGCGAAATACCTCATAGTTCAGCCCCAGCTCATCACAATACAGTTTTAAATCTATGCGCTGATGACAGAGTTCATCCAGTGCCAATTTTACCTGATTGACCATGTTGTTTTCATGGTGCTCAGGATGATTCATCGAGCCATTAAAGAGGGCGCCGAGCAGCTCGATGAATTTGATATAAACGCTGGGCATATCCAGCTCGCTGGCGTTCTTCACAAACTCCATGAAACTGGAGAAGTGATCGATGGCCTCCAGCGGGCTGGCCGTTTGAAAGACGACGGCGCCGTGCTCCGGGATCAGGAATGAGGCCAGGTGTTCATACAGAGCCCGGTCGCAATCCAGATAGACCTCTTTCCAGGCGGGCAGGTTCTCGCAATGGCTGGAATGGCGCTGGCCGGGTCTGCGCAAGAAGACGCTGCCCTTGCCAAGGGAATATTGCTGGCCTTGCTCATCGATATAATTTCCCCTGCCATCCAGCACCAGTACCAATGAAAAATAAGGGAAGCTGACATTGGCAAGCACCTTCGATTTTCCATTCCGGTTTATATATCCACAGCCAATCCAGCTATCGCTCGTTCCCAGCGTCTTGGAATAGTTGACCGAAGGCACAGACTGGTTTCCAACAGGCTCTATAAATGGCACCAGGATCTGATATTTGTGTTGGTTTTCCATATATTGACTCTAGAGTGTTATTTCGTGAGTCCGATTCACTTCATAAACAGCTGAATTACATCGACTGCATATCAGTATGCTTTACATACTATGTCGCCCAAAACTACAATAACATGTCAATTCTGGATTTAAAGATATGTTTATTGGGATGGGTCAAGGGCTGGATCACATATTTGACAAGCCGTTTGGAAAGCGGACCTGAACTACTCTGTATAATGAATGGGTGATCCAAGCCGATATATTACGTTCACAAGGCCGCAAACTTATTAGTGTCTTCCGTATTATTTCAAGGCGATAGAATAAGCCGCCCGCCCATGAATCGTATCCGCTGGAGACCACTCGGATGCATCTGACAACAAATATTCCACGCCATGACGCGAAATAACCCCATATGCCGCTCTCTGCGCCCATGAGCGCGCAGGCACGTGAACGGATCCATCCGAAAAGGTGGGGCAGAGACGATGCCGGCCTGTGCCAGCACCATAAAAAACGCCCCATGCGGGGCGTTTTTAGCGTTCTGGGCCATCACATGGCGTTGGTGGATTCGAAGATCTTGTCCGCCGAGGCCTCGACGAAGCCCGGGTAGAGCACGCCGTCGGCCTGGGGATAGCGCCGGGCAAACTCGTAGAAGCAGCTCGGGATGGCGCGCACGCCATCGCTGAAGGGCACGTCCGCCTTGTCGGCCATGGTGGAGGACTGCTCCAGCATAACCTGAGGCTCCCCCTTCACCTCGCCGCCCACGGTATTGAGCACAAAGCCCGCCGCCTTCAGGGCTGAGTTGACCTCTTCTATGGTCTCAAAATCGGCCAGCCGGTTGATGTTGACCGTGAAGTGGTTGGCGCGATAGCCCCAGGCTGCCATCCAGGCCGCATACTCGCTCTCGGCCAGCAGGGTCTGGTAATCGCTCCAGGAGACCTGCCAGGGGGCGCCCGTATAGAGGAAGGCCGGGGTATCGGTCAGGTGATCGGGCACCTGATCCACCAGCTTGTGAATGATGGCCTGAGCCGTCTCGGAGAGCTCTTCCACCTTCAGCTCGCTGATGAACACCTTGGGGGCGTCTGGATCGGCGTGTTCGAAGTGCTTGGCGTAGAGCTTCTTGGCCTTGAACACATACTCGCCCTTCTCCTCGTACCCCAGGGCACGGAAGTGGGCAGCCAGTTTCTCCAGCCCCAGCTTGGGCAGGTTGTAGGTACGAAACGCCACGTGATCGTTGATGATGGGGGCGCCGCCCCCCAGCAGCTGATGAACCTGATGGGCGCTCGGGGTGACCTGAATGTAGTTGTCCCACAGATGGCCAAACAGGGTCTCGATATCCTTTTGCATCTCTCTTTCCTTTGATTGCGGGTACAGACAAGGGCACCTCTGAGTGCCCCTCTTTATTTTCTTGTTATCAGAAGGTCAGGCCGGGGGACAACTGATCCGGCATGGCGGCTTTGCTGTCCTCGACGGAGGCGACCGGGCAATGGGTACAGTAGTCGGCCAGCACCTGCCTGTTCATATCGGCCTCTTTCCTAGAACGTCAGGCCAGGCGACAGCTGATCCGGCATGGCGGCTTTGCTGTCTTCCACCGAGGCGACCGGGTACGCACAGTAGTCTGCGGCGTAGTAGGCGCTCGCCCTGTGGTTGCCGGAGGCACCGATGCCGCCGAAGGGCGCGGCACTGGAGGCGCCTGTGATGGGCTTGTTCCAGTTGACTATGCCGGCACGGATGCGCTTGAAGAAGTGCTGCCAGTCTGCCTCGTTGTCGCCGAGCAGGCCGGCCGACAGGCCGAAGCTGGTGGCGTTGCCCTGATCGATGGCGGCATCGAAGTCGTCGTAACGGATGAGTTGCAGCAGCGGGCCGAAGTACTCTTCATCCGGCAGTGCGCTCACCGCGGTCACGTCTATGATGCCGGGGGAGACGAAACCGGTGCCCGCTTCAAGATGCTTGAGCACCAGCAGGCTCTCGCCACCGAGGCGCTGCAGCTTGGCCTGCGCCTCCACCATGCCGAGCGCCGCTCGCTCGCTGATCATGGCGCCCATGAAGGGTTGATCGGCGGCGTCATAGAGGCCAACCTTGATCTGACCGACCACGTCCACCAGCCGCTTGACCAGGGCATCGCCCCTGGTGCCGCGCTCGACAAACAGGCGGCGCGAGCAGGTGCAGCGCTGACCCGAGGTGATGAAGGCGGACTGGACTATGGCGTGGACGGCGCCGTCCACATCGCTCACGTCTTTGACGATCAGCGGGTTGTTTCCCCCCATCTCCAGCGCCAGGATCTTGCCCGGCTGGCCGGCAAACTGCTGATGCAGGAAGTGACCGGTACGGGACGAGCCGGTGAAGAAGAGGCCGTCTATGTCCGGGTTGCCGGCCAGCGCCTTGCCGGTCTCCACTTCGCCCTGCACCAGATTCAGCACGCCCTTGGGCAGCCCCGCCTCCTGCCAGATCTTCAGCATGGCCTCGGCCACCATGGGGGTCAGCTCGGAGGGCTTGAACACCACCGCATTGCCGGCGATCAGCGCAGGCACTATGTGGCCGTTCGGCAGGTGGCCTGGGAAGTTGTAGGGGCCGAACACCGCGACCACGCCGTGAGGCTTGTGGCGCACGAACGCCTTGGCACCCGGCATAGGATTCTCAATGGTGCCGGTGCGCTCGTCATGGGCGCGGATGGAGATGGCGATCTTGCCCTGCATGGCGGCGACCTCGGTGCGGGTCTCCCACAGCGGTTTGCCGGTTTCACGGGCGATGGTCAGGGCCAGCGCCTCCTTGTGCTCGCCGAGCAAGTCGGCGTATCGGCGCACTATGGCCAGACGATCCTCGAGGGCCAGATCGGACCAATGGTAGAAGGCATGGCGAGCGGCACTGACGGCGGCATCGACCTGGGCGGCGCTGGCTGCCCCCCCTTGCCAGATCACTTCATTCTTGGCCGGATCCTTTGACTCGAACGGCTTGCCTGCACCGGCCAGCCACTGCCCATCGATAAGTTGCACTAAAGACATATTCACTCCCTGTGGTTCACAGGCAGCCGTGGCTGCCTGCTTCAGATGTTATGGGGCCTCGCCGAGCCGTCACTCCAGATCGACGACCCGCACCATGTCGCCATTCTCCACCTTGAGGGCGGTCGCCATCTTGGGCGGAATGATGGCCTCGTGCTTGTCCAGATCGACCCGGATGTTACCGTAACAGGCGCGGTACTGATCGAAACGGGTATTGCACAGCAGATAGGTATGACCGCCAATGGGCTCACCGACCAGCACCCGCAGCTTCTGGCTGCGGCGCACACTGCGAATGTGTTTCACGTCGCACTCGACGGTGGGGCCCGCATCGAAGATGTCGACGTAGCCGCGGTTCACGAAACCCTCGTCCTGCAGCATCTTGATGGCCGGGCGGGTCTTCTCGTGGGTCTGGCCGATGACGGCCCGCGCCTCGTTGCTCAGCAGGTTGACGTAGATCGGGTACTTGGGCATCAGCTCGGCGATGAAGCGCTTCTTGCCGATACCGGTGAGATAGTCGACGGTGGGAAAGTCCATCGAGAAGAAATGCGTCTGCAGCCACTCATAGAAGGGGCTGTGACCGTCGCCATCGGAGACGCCGCGCATCTCGGCAAAGACGGTTTCATCGAATAATTCCGGGTGCTCGGCCATAAACAGGAAACGGTGCTTGGAGAGCAGTCGGCCATTGAGCCCCTCGCGGGCGCATTCACGCAGGAACAGGGTGCACAGCTCGGAGTTGCCGGTGTAGTCGTTCGACAGGGTGAGCGTCTCGACCACGTTGTAGATGCCGAGCTTGGGGGACGAGTGCACCACCTTGCCGATGTGATAGTTGTAGAACGGCTGGGACAGGCCGACGGCCGCATCGATGGCACAGGTGCCGACCATTTCGCCGGTCTCCAGATCCTCGGCCACGAAGAAATAGAGGCAGTCTCCCTTGCCGGCAGGCTTGTCCAGGAAGGTCTGGGTCGAGGCATCGATCTTGCGTTGCAGCAGCTCGTCGTTGACGGGCAATGAAGTCATGCCGGTGCCGGATTCGATGGCACAGGTTTTGAGACCGGCGAAGTCGCGCTGCTCGATAGGACGGATAACCAACATAAATGACAACTCCCTTTCATTGACGACAGGTGGGGTCCCGGCTCCTGCCGGGAGGGCTCCCCACCTCAATTCCTGATCAGGCGTTGATAACCTGAGCGACCGCTTTCTCGAACCGGGCCAGACCTTCCTTGATGTCCGCTTCCGGGATAACCAGTGAGGGTGCGAAGCGCACCACGTTAGTGCCCGCTACCAGCGCCATCAGCCCCTGGTCGATGGAGGCCAGCAGGAAGTCACGGGAGCGGCCCTTGAAATCATCGTTGAGCACGGCTCCCAGCAGCAGCCCCTGACCACGCACTTCGCTGAAGCAGTGGTACTTGGCGTTGATGGCCTCAATGCCGTCACGGAACAGCTGCTCGCGCTGCTTGATGCCGTTGAGCACTTCGGGGGTGTTGACCACATCCAGCACGGCTTCCGCCACGGCGCACGCCAACGGGTTGCCGCCGTAGGTGGAGCCGTGAGTGCCCACTTTCAGATGAGCCGCGATCTCGCTGGTGGTCAGCATGGCGCCGATGGGGAAGCCGCCGCCGAGCGCCTTGGCGCTGGTGAGGATGTCCGGGGTAACGCCCAGACCCATGTAGGCGTACAGATCGCCGGTACGACCGACGCCGGATTGCACTTCGTCATAGATCAGCAGGGCATTGTGCTTGGTGCACAGCTCGCGCACCCCCTTGGCAAACTCGTCGGTGGGACGAATGATGCCACCCTCCCCCTGCAGCGGCTCCATCACCACGGCACAGGTGTTATCGGAGATGGCGGCAGCCAGCTCGGCCAGATTGTTGTAGGTGACATGGGTGATGTCGGCAGGTTTCGGGCCGAAGCCGTCCGAGTAGGCAGCCTGGCCGCCGACGCTGACGGTGAAGAAGGTACGACCGTGGAAGCCCTGATGGAAGGCGATGATCTGGGTCTTGTGGGCACCGAACTTGTCGATGGCGTAGCGACGGGCCAGCTTGAGGGCGGCCTCGTTCGCTTCGGCACCGGAGTTGCAGAAATAGATCTTCTCGGCGAAGGTGGCGTCGACCAGCTTCTTGGCCAGGCGCAGGGCCGGCTCGTTGGTCATCACGTTGGAGAGGTGCCACAGCTTCTCACCCTGGGTTTTCAGGGCCTCGACCAGCTTGGGATGGCAATGACCGAGGCCATTGACCGCGATCCCGCCCGCGAAGTCGACATACTCGCGGCCTTCCTGATCCCAGACACGTGATCCCTCGCCGCGCACCGGAATGATCTTGGCGGGCGCATAGTTGGGAACCATCACTTCATCAAACACTTCACGTGTCACTGCCAACAACTCTGACATATCGCTCTCCTGCTAGCTGGCGACAGAATAATCCACCGCTTAAAAGTTAAATCCATGTAAACACATCGGCATTGTCACAGAAAAAAAGCTAAAAGTCTGCAACAAGTCGAGTTACAGGGAACAATGTTCGATTGCCTGTGAGATTTTAGGCAGCCACATTGCATAACGGCTCAGGGGGGGTTGGCAAGAGATAATTTGGGCAGGAAGAGGGGTGAATAAAGTGTCAGAGAAAATATTTTTGGCCTCATTCCGATTCTGGGATGGGCATCACGATTTTTTCAGGAGGCGGCTAAAAAATTGTCCAGCAACTGGTGGCCCTGCTCGCTCAGAATACTCTCCGGATGGAACTGAACACCTTCCAGCGCCAGTGTTTTATGCCGCAATCCCATGATCTCGTCGACGCTGCCATCGGTGTGCTCGCTCCAGGCGGTCACCTCGAAACAGTCGGGCAGGCTCTCGCGCTCCACCACCAGCGAATGGTAGCGGGTGACCCGCAGCGGATCCTTCAATCCCTTGAACACACCTTCTCCCCTATGGCGAATGAGGGACGTCTTGCCATGCATCACCCGGCGGGCACGGACCACACGGGCGCCAAACGCCTGGGCCAGGGATTGATGGCCGAGGCAGACGCCGAGGATGGGGATCTGGCCCGCGAACTGGCGGATAGCGGCAAGAGAGATGCCCGCCTCGTTCGGCGTGCAGGGACCGGGGGAGATCACCAGATAGCGGGGGGCGAGCCGGATGATGTCATCCAGGCTCAGCTCGTCGTTGCGCTTCACTACCACCTCCTGGCCCAGGGCGCCAAAATATTGCACCAGGTTCCAGGTAAAGGAGTCGTAGTTATCGATCAACAACAGCATGGGATAACCGAAGGCAAAGGATCAACGATCCAGATAGCGGCCCTGTTCCATTTCACGCTCGCGCTGGCATTCGGCCAGGTAGATGGCGGCGGCGATGGCCGGGGTCTTGTGGTATTTGTCGATGGCGTTGGAGACCATCAGTTGCAGGGTGTTGAGGTTCTTGGCCTTGCGAAACTTGCGCAGCCAGTGACCCTTGTCACCCAGTTCTTCAATCACGGAATTTGATTCGACAGACATGCTTTCTCTTGGGGCAAATACCCGCGTTTGACATTGGAAGAAGGAATCGTGAATAAGGGTCGGGTAAAACAAAGAAAGCCAGGCAGATACCCAGCTCTCTCCTACTACACCTTCCCAGTATGTCAGGCTCGAGGAACGAAGCCGACTACATCATATACGCTGGTCAGGGTTTTTTCAGCCCTTTCCCGCGCCTTTTGTGCTCCAGCCGCCAAAATTGCCTGCAGATGAGTCTCATCCTGACGCAGCGCGTGGAAGCGGGCCTGGATGGGCTCCAGCAGGGCGACCACGGCCTCGGCGGTCTCGGTCTTGAGGTGGCCATACATCTTGCCTTCAAAGTGCTGTTCGAGCTCGGGGATGGAGCGACCCGTCACCCCGGACATCAGGGTCAGCAGGTTGGAGACCCCCGGCTTGTTCTCAGGATCGAAGCGCACCACTGCCGGCTCGTCAGAGTCGGTCATCGCCCGCTTGATCTTCTTGATGATCTGCTTGGGATCTTCCAGCAAGCCGATGAAGTTTGCCTCGTTGTCATCAGACTTGGACATCTTCTTGGTCGGATCCTGCAGGCTCATCACCCGGGCGCCGTCGGCCGGGATAAAGGGCTCCGGCAGGGTGAACACCTCGCCGTGCAGGTTGTTGAAGCGGGTGCAGATGTCGCGAGTCAGCTCCAGATGCTGCTTCTGATCGTTGCCGACCGGCACCTGATTGGCCTGATACAGCAGGATATCCGCCGCCATCAGCACCGGATAACCGAACAGGCCGACGTTGACGTTGTTCTCGAAGCGGGCGGACTTGTCCTTAAACTGGGTCATGCGCGACAGCTCGCCCATCTGGGTGTAGCAGTTCAGGATCCAGCCGAGCTCGGCGTGTTGCGGCACATGAGACTGGATGAAGACGGTGCTCTTGGCCGGATCGATCCCCACCGCCAGATAGAGGGCGGCGGCATCCAGGCAGGCCTTGCGCAGGGCAGCGGGCTCCTGGCGGGTGGTGATGGCATGCAGATCGACGATGCAGTAGAGGCAGTCGAAGTCATCTTGCATGTTGACCCACTGACGCAAGGCCCCCAGGTAGTTGCCGATGGTCAGCTGGCCCGAGGGCTGGGCCCCGCTCAATACGATTGGTTTAGTCATGAGAGTGTGAATCCTTGTTGTTCAGCCAGCGGCATTACTCGGCCAGCAGGGCATCGAGCTGGACAAATTGCTCGCATACCCAATCCGGGCGGGAATCGGCGATGGGGCGGCCATAGTTGTAGCCATAGGTGAGCCCCGCCACCTTCATGCCGGCGGCCTGGGCGGCCAGCACGTCATTTTCGGAGTCCCCTACCATCAGGGTACGGGACGGGCTGACACCCAGCTCGTGGCAGGCGTGCAGCAAGGGCGACGGGCTCGGCTTCTTCTCGGGCACGCAGTTGCCCCCCAGCCAGAGCGCGAAGCAATCGGCGATGCCGAGGGCATCCAGAATGGGCTGCACGAAGTGGCTCGGCTTGTTGGTCACTACCGCCTGGCGGTAACCGAGCCGTTGCAGGCGACGCAGGCTCCGTTCGACCCCCTCATACATGCCCAGGCCTTCCAGCAGGCAGGCCTGATAGTGCTGGTCGAACAGCGGGCGCGCCCTGGGGAACAACTCGGGGGCCTCGCGGTAATCCAGCGCACGCTGGATCAGCTTGTCGGCCCCGTTACCGACCCAGGTGCGCACCACTGCCTCGTCGGCCTCGGCCAACCCGAGATCGGAGAGGGTACGGTTGACCGCCAGCGCCAACTGGGAGGCACTGTCGATCAGGGTGCCATCCAGATCGAACAGCACCAGATCGAAGGGACGTTCAACGGACATGAGCCAGCTCCGCCCGCATCTGATCGATCACCGCCTTGTAGTCCGGCTTGCCGAAGATGGCGGAACCGGCCACGAACATGTCCGCCCCGGCCGCGGCGATCTCGCGGATGTTATCCACCTTGACCCCACCGTCGATCTCGAGACGGATATCGCGGCCGCTCTCGTCGATTAGGCGACGCACCTGACGCAGCTTGTCGAGGGTACCGGGGATGAAGCTCTGACCACCGAAGCCCGGGTTGACCGACATCAGCAGGATCACGTCCAGCTTGTCCATCACATACTCGAGGCAGGAGAGCGGGGTGGCCGGGTTCAGCACCAGGCCAGCCTGGCAACCCTGCTCCTTGATGAGACCCAGGGTGCGATCCACGTGATCGGACGCTTCCGGATGGAAGGTGATCAGGTTGGCGCCCGCCTTGGCGAAATCGGGGACGATGCGATCCACCGGCTTGACCATCAGGTGCACATCAATGAGCGCCTCGATGCCGTAGTCACGCAAGGCCTGGCAGACCATGGGGCCTATGGTCAGGTTGGGGACATAGTGGTTGTCCATCACGTCGAAGTGCACCACATCGGCGCCGGCGGAAAGCACCTTGGCGACATCCTCACCCAGACGGGCGAAGTCGGCGGAGAGGATCGAGGGGGCAATCAGAAAGTCTTTCATCAGCGTCATCCATTGGCAGCGTGGCAGAAAAAGCGGCGCAATTTTACCGCAAATATCCGATGAAAACGACCCGAACACGGGAAGGAAGCACAAGCCACTGGCTTTACCGCCCATATCTACCGAAAACAACCCGAACAGGGGGAGGAAGCGCAAGCCACTGGCTTTACCGCCCATATCCACCAAAAACAGCCCGAACAGGGGGAAGAAAAAGTGGACCGCCAGCGTTACCGCCAATATCCGATGAAAACGACCCGAACACGGGGAGGAAGCGCAAGCCACCGGCTTTACCGCCCATATCCACCGAAAACAGTCCGAACCGGGAGAAGAAAAAGTGAACCGCCAGCGTTACCGCCAATATCCGATGAAAACGACTCAAGTGCGGGGAAGAAACCGCAGAGGCCAGCAGCTAGCCACCGAAACCGGTCTCTGGGCCCGAAAACGCTAGCGGCACCCGAAGGTGCCGCCAGAGGATCAACCCAGAGGAACCAGCTCGGTCTCGCTCGGATAGTAACCTTGTTCCGGCGCTATGCCCGGCGGGTAAAGTGCCAGCAGCTCGGCCACCTTGTTGCGACTGCCGCCATTGCGGCTGATGGTGCGCTTGACCAGGATTTCATCCAGCCGGGCACCGCGATACAGCTCCCGCGTCAACTCGAGGTCGTGATTACTGATGAGCACAGGCACCCCCTTGTGGGCGGCGGTGTGGCGTGCCAACCGGGCCAGCAGGGCCTGATCGTCCAGGGTGAAACCACCGGCCGAATAGCTGGTGAAGCTGGCCGTGGTGGAGAGCGGCGCGTAAGGGGGATCGCAGTAGATCACCCAGTCTTCCTCTGCCCTGGCCATGGCATCGGCATAGCTCTCGCAGATGAAGGTCGCCTTCTGTGCCTTCTCGGCGAAGGCCCACAGCTCCTTCTCCGGGAAATAGGGCTTCTTGTAAGAACCGAACGGTACGTTGAAACCGCCCTTCTTGTTGTACCGACACAGGCCGTTGAAGCCGTGACGATTCAGGAACAGGAACAGCTGGGCCCGCTCAAAACCGGCTTCGGTCTGGTTGAACTGGGTACGCAGTCGATAGTAAGCGGTCTTGTGGTTGTACTCGGCCACAAACAGCTTGCGCGCCTCGCCGATGAAGCTGTCCGGCTGCTGCTTGAGGTGATTGTAGAGACCGATCAGATCCGGATTGATGTCGTTGAGCACGTAGGCATCGTAATCGGTGTTGAGAAACACCGAGCCCGCCCCGACGAAGGGCTCCAGCAACACACGCCCGGCCGGCAACCGCTCGGCTATCTCTTCAACCAGGGAGTATTTTCCCCCGGCCCATTTTAAAAATGCGCGTGTTTTTTTCATGGAAATCCGGTGTTAAGAAGGCAACGCTCAAAAAAGGGGGACGATTCTACCCCCTTCGCAGGGCGAATGGCTATTGCTTCAACTCTTTTTGTATCTGGGCAAACGACTTGGGCCAGGGTTGTCCCTTGAGCAGGGCCGGGGACAGCTTGCGGATCGCCGCCTTGGCCTGGGTGCTGTTGACGTAATCCCCCTGCACCACCACATACCAGGGGCTGCCACGGAAGCGGGTCTTGTAAACCCACACCTTGCCCGCCAACCCATGCTCGGCCACGAAGCTATCAACCGCCTGGGTGTTACTCGCCCCCATCAGCTGGATGCTGTAGTGATTTCGGGCCTTCTTGTTGAGCGTGGCGACCGGCGTCAGCGCTACCTTGGGTGCCGGCGCGGCGACGGGTTCGGCCGCCACAACGGGCTTGGCTACGGGCGCGCTGCCCTGAGCCTTGACGGCAGATTGCTGCATCGCCGGTGTCGGCACAGGCTCAGCGCCGGTCAGCTCGTCCACCACAGCGGTGGGCAGGGCGCCGCTGACGTTGGGCTGCTTCATCAATTTCTCGACCACCTCGTCGGAGATGACGATCCGGCGCCCCTCGTAATTGGTCGACTCCGTGGTGACCGTCTCGCTCTCGACCTTCTTGGGCAAGGTCTTGGCATCGGGCTGCCAGTCCCGGGCGACCTGATTGTTACCCGGTTCGCCGGGCGAGGTGGCACTGGCCTGGGCCCCGCTCACCCCCCCCGCATTGAGCGGATCGACCACAACGGGATTGGGCAAAGCTGTGCCCTCGGATGACACCTGGGAATCCTCCTTGCCCTTATCATCAAACAGGGGAAGATAACTCAGGGCCAGCAGGCCGGCGGCGGCCAGTGCCAGCACGGTCGCTATCTTCTTGACGGGCAACTCGGCCTGACGTTTCTTGGGCCTTCTGTCGGTCATGATATCCTCCAATGACTGCATGATGGCGGACGGGTGTCCGTTTGCTCCATTCAGGATCTCTTCCACTTTCAGCTTGGGCAAGAGGGCTGTCGGGATCTTGAGCTCTTTGGCCTTCTCATACAAGAAGATACGCTGCTCCGGCGCGCTCAGTGGCGCGACTTCCAGCTCGAGTGCGGGCATGGCCCGCCCCTTGAGCCCAGCCTTCTGGTTGCGACACCAGACGTCACCGCCAGAGAGCACGATCGCCAGCTTGTGGGGATGTTCGAGGGTGTCATTGTGGCGACAGAGCGCCCACAGCTCCCCGGCCAGCTCGGCAGGCAATTCGTCGGCGCGCTCAATGAGCAGCAGCAGGGCCGAGGATTGGCCCTCCAGCATGCGGAAGAAACTGTCTGCCAGCGCATCCTGCGCATTGAACAGGGGGCGTGCCACCACCTGCTGGAGCAACAGTTGGCGCACGTCGGCCATCTTCATGGCCGCGCTGCCGATGAGGCTCACCACCCGTACGGTATCGGGCAGTCTTCCCAGCAGGGATTCACACAGGGTGCCACGCCCGCTGCCGGGTTTGCCACAGAGAAAAATAAAAGGGTGATTGAACTCAATCAGGTGCAGCAGCCGGTCAACCAGCTGCCGCTGGGAAGGGAGTTTAAGCAGTTTATTCGTCACGACCAGACTCGATCACCGCCATCAATTGTGCATCCGTGACATCACCCACCACCTGGGCCTGGCCGATCCCGACCGGCAACACCAGTCTCAATTTGCCTTCCAGCATCTTCTTGTCGCGGCGCATATGGCGAATGAAGGCGTTGAAATCCATCTCGGGCGGCGCCTGAACAGGCAAATCTGCCGCCAGCAGCAGGGCGCGGATCCGTGCAACCTGTTGTTCGGTCACATCGCCACGGGCCAGGGCCGTGTCCGCCGCCAGCATCATGCCCGCCGCCACCGCCTCGCCGTGCAGCCAGTTGCCATAGCCCTTCTCAGCTTCGATGGCATGGCCGAAGGTGTGACCCAGATTCAGCAAGGCACGCACGCCGTGTTCGGTCTCATCCTGCGCGACCACATCGGCCTTGATTTCGCAGCAGCGGCGAATGGCATAGGAGAGCGCATCCGTATCGAGTCGCTGCAGACGCACCATGTTGGCTTCGAGCCAGGAGAAGAATTCAGCATCCCAAATGATGCCGTATTTGATCACCTCGGCCATGCCGGCTGCGAATTCGCGGGCAGGCAGGGTCTTGAGGCATTCGGTATCGATGACGACATGTTTGGGCTGATAGAAAGCGCCCACCATGTTCTTGCCGAGGGGGTGATTGACGGCGGTCTTGCCGCCGACGGAGGAGTCAACCTGGGAGAGCAGCGTGGTAGGCACTTGAATGAACGGAATGCCACGTTGGTAGCTTGCCGCAGCAAAGCCGACAACGTCACCTATCACGCCACCTCCCAGAGCGATGAGGGTGGTGTCACGACCATGGTTGGTTTCCAGCAGAGCAGACATGATCCGCTCGAAGGTTGCCAGGGTTTTATGGGCCTCGCCATCCGGCAGGATCAGGTGTTCCACCTGAAAACCGGACAGCAACTGAATGATCTGCTCAAGATACAAGGGGGCAACGATGGTGTTAGTCACTATCATGACCCGCTTGCCCTTGATGGTCTGCGTCAGCACCTCGGGGCGTTGCAACAGACCAGCAGCTATCTCAATCGGGTAGCTGCGTTCACCCAATTCGACCTTCAACCTTTCCATGGACGTCCTCTATTGATTACATGCCAATCAACTTAACAATTTGATTAGCAACAATTTTTGCACTTTGATCATCGGTCTGGATGACAAAGTCAGCCACTTCTTCATACAGGGCATTGCGTTCTTGCGCCAGACGCTCAAGCACTTCACGCGGCGGCTCTTCGGTTTGCAGCAGGGGGCGACGCTTGTCTCTCTGGGTACGTGCCAGCTGCTTTTCAATGGTGGTTTCGAGGTAGACCACTATGCCACGCGCAGAGAGCTTGTTACGGGTTTCGCGACTCTTGATAGCGCCGCCTCCCGTGGCCAGCACGATGCCTTGCTGTTCAGCAAGATCACCGATGACCTTCTCTTCGCGGATCCGGAAACCCTCTTCGCCTTCAACATCGAACACCCAGCCGATATCGGCACCACTGCGGCGCTCAATCTCATGATCCGAGTCGAAAAACTCCATGTGCAGTTGTTCTGCCAGATGTCTACCTATGGTGCTCTTGCCCGCACCCATGGGACCTATCAGGAAAATATTGCGTTTCTCAGCCATGTCTTTTCGTTAGTAATTACAAACTGTATGGCCCCGGTAAACACTCGACCGGGGTACCTATGAACCTTATCTTGCGATGGATCAGGAGGGGGATTATCTCAATAGAAATCAGGACTGGCAACCGCAGCCCTTACGCCCCAGCTTCATTGGGGCGTAAGGTTATATGTGTTTTACCCTCATATGTAAAGTTTTCAGAGGGCGTCGGTGACTATCCGCGGGGTCACGAAGATCAGCAATTCCCGCTTCTTGTTCTCACTGGTGGTTTTCTTGAACAGATAGCCAAGGCCGGGAATATCGCCCAATAATGGCACCTTGCTGACATCGCTCTTGATGGTCTGCTGATAGATGCCACCGAGCACCAGGGTCTCGCCGTTGTTGACCAGCACCTGAGTGGTGATCGACTGGGCGTTGATGGAAACGGCATCCCCGGTACCGGTCGGGACTGTTTCCCCCTTGGTATCCTGGGTCACGGTAAGATCCAGAATCACCCTGTTGTCCGGGGTGATCTGCGGCGTCACCTTGAGGCTCAGCACCGCCTTCTTGAAGGTGACCGAGGTTGCCCCGCTGGAGGAAGACTCCACATAGGGGATCTCGGTACCCTGCTCAATCAGGGCCGGCTTCTGGTTCGCGGTAGTGACACGCGGGCTCGCGATGATCTCGGCCTTGCTCTCTTTTTCCAGTGCCGAGAGCTCGAGATCCAGCAAGGTACCGTTCGCCAGGCGCGCCACCTGGAATGCCAGGGTACCGGCGGCATTGGTCACCGGCAGATTGACGTTCAACCTGTCCTCGACATCTGGCCGGGTAATGGCGGAGGTACTGGCATTGTTGCCCGACCCGTCGTTGCCCTCTATGGTGCCCGAGGTGCCATTGCCATGACCATCGGTCTTGGTCACCCCCCAACGCACCCCCAGCGCCTCATCGAAGCCGTCATCTATGGTCACCATGCGCGCTTCGATCACCACCTGCTTGACCGGGATATCGAGGATATCCAGCATCCGCTTGACGTTGCCAATGACATCCGCCGTGTCCTTGACCACCAGTACGTTGGTCCGCTCGTCTACACTCACCGCCCCCCTGACAGAGAGCAGCTTGGTACTCTCGGAGGAGAGCAAGGCCGCAACCTCGGCCGCCTTGGCATAGTTGATCTGCAGATATTCGGTATACAGCGGCGCCAGATCGGCCACCTGATTGCGACTCTCCAGCTGTTGCTTCTCACGGGCGGCAATCTCATCCGCCGGCGCCACCAGCAGAATGTTGTTATCCAACCGCTTATCCAGCCCCCTGACCTTGAGAATGATGTCCAGCGCCTGCTCCCAGGGCACGCCGTCGAGACGCAGGGTGATGTTGCCGGAGACGGAATCCGTGGTCACCAGGTTGAGATTATTGAAGTCGGCGATGATCTGCAGCACGGTTCTCACAGGAATATCCTGGAAGTTCAAGGAAATAGGCTTGCCCTGATACTGCTTAGCCGCGGTCGTGGCGACACGCTTCTTCACCTCTATGATGAACATCTTGTCGGCCTGATCGTAGCGATAATCAAACTGACCATTGACCGAGATCTCAAACAGGGTGTCGTTGCCCTGGCGGAAGACCTCCACCTGGGAAACCGGGGTTGCGAAATCCTGCACGTTGATGAGATTGAGCTGATCGTCCGGTATCCGGGTCCCATGGAACTTCGCCAATACCTTCTGACCACGGCTGCTGACGTCTACCGCCGCCGAGCTGTTGTCCAGGGTAACGAGAAACTCCCCCTGTCCCTCCTTGCCACGGCGAAAATCCACCCCCTTGACTGAGTTGAAATAAGCACCGTCTGTATTCGCCTGCGAGACGGACAACACAGGTTTACTGGCGGCAACAGGGGCGGGAGCCGCCACGGGAGAGGAGACAGCCGCGGGCTGGTACTGAGATTGGTTCTGGGCGATCCGCTGGGTATCAACCAAGGCCGACTGCGTCACCGGCTGGCTCCTGACAAGCGCCGATGAAGTCGTCGTGGGAGACGCTGCAGCGGTCACAGTCGATTGACTGACCTTTTCTCCCAATGACACCAGCAGTTTATTGCCTTGTTGATGGACCTGATAGGGCGTCAACTGATCGAGCGCTATCTTGATATCGAGCCCCTCTCCCTTGCCCTCTACCTTGAGGCTGTCCACCCCTTGTTGTTTGATGGGCAACGGATTGACCGTCAACGCTCCTACTGCACCTGGCACATGCAGCAGTAGCTGATTGGGTTCATAAGAGAGTCTGTCGGTAAAGCTGCTCACCGGCTCGCTGAAACTCAGTTCCAACAAGAGCTGATCGGCCAACAGTGGATTCACCTTGACCTCCTGCAACGTTGGTACTGCCCACACCTGACCACATACACCAAGACACAGCAGCGCCACGCCGGTCATCCTGCTTATTGTTGTTCTCATCTCTGCTCATCCCTGATCATAGTTTTGCGTCGAGATTGGCCATGGCCAGCTGAGTTTCTCGGGTGACCCAGCATCCTTTGCCATCCGGTACCGTCTCCATCAAGTCAACATGGGTGTTCGTGATCTTGATGACTCTTCCCTGATCCAGCCCTATGTATTGATTCAGCCCGACCCGTACCGCCTGTCCGTCTGGCGTATTGATCAAGGCCCACAACTGTCCTTGTTTACCAATCGAGCCCTTCATGCTCAGGCTGGCCAGCGAATAGCGCTCCAATACCTCCTTGTCTCGATTGGCCACTATCTGGGCGCAATCCGGTTTGGCCTTGGCATCGATCCTGGAGCTGGTCTCTGGCTGAGGCTCAATGAACGGGCTGCGTTGATCACTTCGCTGATAGGCCATTGGAGTAAATGGCTTTATTTCCGGCAAAGGCTCGATAGGAATGGGCTGCCTTGCCTTGGTTTGCTGCACATATTCATCCATGTCTTCCTGTCCGCCACAAGCCGTTAACAACAGCACCGGCAAGAGGAGGCCGATCACTCTCATGCTCATGGCTTCTGCTCCACGGTTTTACCGTTGTATTTGTAAGTTTTGGCCTGCATGGACATGCCAATCATCTCTCCTTGCTCCTTGCTTTGATTGAGCAGGAAGGACTCCAGGATCACGATACGCGGCAAGGCGGCCATGTCGGCCGTGAATTTACCGAGCTCGTGATAGGTACCCACCACCTCGATACGCATGGGAAGCTCGGTTGAAAACTCGTGCTGGATCTCGGCCTCCCAGTTGATCCTGTTCAGTTTGAGACCGTTGTCGGTGGCAATGAAGCTGATGTCATCCAGCAGCCCCGCCACTTCATGGGTATTGGGCAACTGCTTGAGCTGGGTATCCACCAACTGTTCAAGCTGCACCATTTGTTTCTTGTATGCTCCCAGATTGGCGGCCAGCATGGCCTTGCTCTCGAACTGGGCCTTCAACTCATTCTCTTTACCCGCCTCCTGGCGCAGTGCCGTCAGAGAATTGGCAATCACGTAGTAATAGATGGCACCGCCAAGCAAGGCACAACAGAACAAAATGAAGACCCCCTTTGCCACCTTGGGCCAGCGGGCTATGTCATTGAGATCCAGATCATTGAGCTGTTGCAGGTTCATTCTTGCCCCTTAGCGACATTCAGGGTCGTGCCAGCAATCTGGAACATCATGGAGAACTGGCTGAGTGCAACGGGAGCCACGTCTGCCGTGAAGATGGTGCTGATTTGTGATTGCCCCAGCCAACCCGAACTGTCGATGCGCCTCATCATGCTGGCAACCCGTCCATAGGCTTCGGCCTTGCCGTTGACATCGATCCGGTTGTTTTGCAGTGCAAGGGTATTGAGGTAGACCCCGTTGGGCACCAGCACGGGTAACTGGTTGAACAGGCGCACCGGTATGTTGCGCTGCGTCTGTAATTGCTCGATGAGTTGCATGCGATCGATCAGCTCCTTGCGTCGATCCTTGAGCAACCGTATCTCCCCGAGTTGGGCATCGAGTATGGCCATCTCCTGTTGCAGCCGTTGATTGCGCTGTTGCTGATAACCAATCTGCTGCATCACCAACCAGTCGATGGCAAACGCCAAGGATGCTGTCGCCGCCAGAAAAATCCCGATCATGGCGCCAAACTGCTTCTTCTGGTGCTGGGCCCTGGCCACTCGCCAGGGCAGGAGGTTTATATTTGACATGGTGTGAAGCTCCGCAGTGCCAGACCCAACGCAGCCATGTACTTGGCCCCATGAGTTTCCCCCCCATCTCCCTTGGGTTTGCCAAACAACACGAAGGGATCGGGATGCAAGACATCGCAATTAAGCTCGCGACCTATCTGCTGAGCCAGGCCCGGCAACAAGCTGCCACCTCCTGTCAGCACCAGTCTGGATAGTTCCTTGTTGCCCGACGAGCTGCAAAACAGCTGCACATTGCGCCTTACCTGAAGCACAAGCGAACTGAGATGGGGTGAGAGCACATCGACTTCATGATCCGCAGGCAAGTTGCCCTTGATCTTGGCAAGCTCGGCCTCCTCCAGACTCATGCTGTAAAAAGACGCTAGGGCCTGGCTGTATTGATCGCCCCCGAAGTTCTGCAAGCGGGAGTAGATGATCTGGCCTCTGAGCAGGGCGGCAAAGGTCATGGCACTGGCACCGATATCGATGATGCCGATCGGCTTATCCGCTGTCTGCAACTCGGGCAGACAGGCCAGCACAGCGCGTCCGAGCGCATGAGCCCCCACGTCCACCACCTTGGTGATCATGCCCGCCTCGGTGAGCGCACTGACCCGGCCGCTGACGCTTTCGGTACGGGCCGCGCTGAGCAGCACCTCCTGGCGGGCCTCGTCGGTCGTCATGCCGAGGATCTCGAAATCCAGGCTGACCTCATCGAGGGGGAAAGGGATGATTTGCTCCGCTTCCAGCTGGACTTGACTCTCCAGTTCGCTGTCGCTGATCTTGGCATCGACCTGGATGACCTTGGTGATGACGTTGGAGCCAGTCACCGCGGTGGCCACGTGCTCGCACTCCCCCTGAATGAGGCGCTTGAGTGACTTGAGGGATTGGCTGACCCGTTCGATATCCTGCAATTGGTAATCGACCAACGTGCCCTTGGGCGTGGCTATCTCGGCGACCGATTCGAGATGCACCTTGCCGGGACGTCCGCTGAGGGTGACGGCCTTGATGGTTTGACTGCCAAAATCAATACCCGCCAAGGAGAGGAGGGATCCTTTGCTGAATAGCCCAAACATATACACATCCATGCGTTATTGGGTTTTAGGACTTATTGTAGGACAGCTCATCACGAGGTGATGACTTACCTCAATATAATGCTCTATCTATCAATGTCATAAAGTTTATGTCAAAAATTGACGCGGCTCTCCTTTCGGCCATGGCCGCCGCCCCCTTGGTAATTGCGCCATGGAATGCTACCCTCGCGCCTCTTCTCGAGGTCAGGGTCTGTGGACAGGAAAATCTCGAATCTGCGGGGGTAAAAAGGCTATACTCTGCGCCCGTTGGCTAATTTTAAGACGATTGGTAGTTCTTCCATGCTGAAATGGCTCGTTCGCCTGTTTATTGTCATGATGCTGGGTGCAGCGCTGGGTGTTGCCAGCCTCATCGGCATCTATTTCTACATCAAGCCCCAGTTGCCGGATGTGAGCGCACTGCGCGACGTCAAGCTGGCCACCCCGATGAAGGTGTACAGCCGGGATGGGGAACTGATCTCCCAATTTGGCGAAATTCGTCGCATCCCGTTGCGGCTGGACGAGATTCCCCAGCCCATGATCGATGCGGTGCTCGCCACCGAGGATGCCCGTTTCTATGAGCACCCGGGTATCGATCCCATCGGCATCATCCGTGCCGCCACCGTCTGGGCCGTCTCCGGCCAGGCCCGTCAGGGCGCCAGTACCATCACCCAGCAGGTGGCCCGCAACTTCTTCCTGAGCAACGAGAAGACCATTGTGCGCAAGGTCAAGGAAGTGTTCCTGGCCTGGCGCATCGAGCAGAATCTCTCCAAGGACGAGATCCTGACGCTCTATCTCAACAAGATCCCGCTCGGCTATCGGGCATTCGGGGTCGGCGCCGCCGCGCAGGTCTATTTTGGCAAGGAGGTCAAGGATCTGACCCTAGACGAGATTGCCATCATCGCCGGCTTGCCCAAGGCGCCTTCCATGCTCAACCCCATTCGCTCCCCCGAGCGCGCCTTTGCGCGCCGCAACGTGGTGCTGGGGCGCATGCTGGAGACCGGCAAGATCACCCAGGCCCAGTTTGATGAAGCCTCCAAGATGCCGATCAAGGCCCGCTATCACGGCGCCGAAACGACCCTCGATGCCCCTTACCTGAGCGAGATGGTGCGCCAGAAGATGGTGGAGCAGTTTGGCGAAGACGCCTACACCATGGGGCTGCACGTCTACACCACCGTCACCGCCAAGCGTCAGCGCGCCGCCCACCAAGCACTGCTGGACGGGGTATTCGATTACGACACCCGCCATGGCTATCGCGGCCCGACCGCCTTGCTGTGGAAGGCGGGGGAGCCCGCCTGGGATTACGAACAGATCATGGCCCATCTGGCCAAGCAACCCACTTACCAGCCGCTGATGGCGGCCGTGGTCACCAAGCTGGGTGACAAGAGTGCCACCCTGACCCTCAAGAACGGCAAGCAGGCCGAGCTCGGCTGGAACGGCATCAAGTGGGCACGCGCCTTCATCACCGATGATCGCCAGAGTTATGCACCGAAATCGGCGCGGGATGTGCTCAAAGTCGGCGCCCAGATCTGGGTACGGGAGAAAGGGGAAGAGCTGCTGCTGTCCCAGATCCCCGACGTCAACGCCGCCCTGGTCGCCATGAACCCGCAGGACGGGGCCATAGAGGCGCTGGTCGGCGGCTTCAGCTTCGAGCTGTCCAAATTCAACCGGGTCGATCAGGCCCGTCGCCAGGTCGGCTCCAACATCAAGCCCTTCCTCTATGCCACCGCGCTGGAGCAAGGCTACACCCTGGCCTCCCTGATCAACGATGCGCCGATCAACCAGTGGGATCCCGCCAAGGGCCCCATGTGGCAGCCCAAGAACTCCCCGGCCATCTATGAAGGCCCCACCACCCTGCGTCTGGGGCTCGCCAAGTCCAAGAACGTGATGTCGGTGCGGCTGATGCGCGCCATCGGGCTGGATACCTACATCGACGGCCTGACCCGTTTCGGCTTCGCACGGGATCATATCTCCGCCAACGAATCCCTGGCGCTGGGCGCCGCCGAGTTCACCCCGCTGGAAGTGGTGCGCGGTTACTCGGTGCTGGCCAACGGCGGCTTCCAGGTCACCCCTTACTTCATCACCGAAGTGACCGACAGCTTCGGCACGCCGCTGTATCAGGCCAATCCGGCCGCCGCCTGCCGCGATTGTGGCGTGCTCGCCGCCGCCGGCCTCGACAGTGCCGATGCTTATGCCAATACGGTTGGCGACTGGAAGGCTCAGTGCCCGATAGACCCCGTGGTGCCCAACAACATGGCACCGCAGACCATCAGTGCCCAGAGCGCCTTCCTGGTGACCGACACCCTGACCACCGCCATCTGGGGTGGCAACGGCTGGCGTGGTACCGGCTGGCGCGCGGCCCGTGATCTCAAGCGTCACGATATCTCGGGCAAGACCGGGACCACCAACGAATCGCGGGATGCCTGGTTCTCCGGCTACACCCCGAATCTGGTCGCCACCTCCTGGATCGGTTTTGACAACCACCAGCGTGGTCTGGGACGGGCCGAGTTCGGTGGCGGCGCCGCTCAGCCCATCTGGATCGACTTCATGAAGACCGCGCTGCAACAGGTACCGGAGCGCAAGATGCCGGTGCCGGAGGGGGTCATGCAGGTGCGCATCGATCGCGAAACCGGTCTGTTGACCAATCGCACCGACGGCAGCACCACCGAGGAGTTCTTCAAGGAAGGGACTGAGCCTACCCGCTACGCGAGCCAGCTCTCCGACGGCAATCAGGTCTACGGTGGCGATGGCTCCAGCAGCGATGGTCCCGTCTCGACCGACGATATCTTCTAAGCAGAACCCCGACATGTAAAAAAACCGGCGCCCTTGGCGCCGGTTTTTTATTTGGCATGCCGAGCATTATCCCAGTAATGGTCTCATCAGCAGTGAGATGCGAGCGGCCAGCTCATTGAAACAGGGCCTTCGCACCGAATAATGGCGGTAAAGCAGCGAGATGGCGCGGCCCGGCACCGGATCCACCACGGGCCGGTAGCTGACACCGCCCTCCTCGGGATTGGCCGGCACGGCAAGTCGGGGGATCAGGGTCAGGCCACTGCCCGCCGCCACCATGTTGCGCAGGGTCTCGAGACTGGTGCCCTTGAAACGCTGATCCTCACCAATGCCGGCGGCGAAGCAGAAGCCCAGAGCCTGCTCCCGCAGGCAGTGGCCGTCGGCCAGCATCAGCAGCTTCTTGCCCTTAAGGTTGTGCAGTGGCACCGCCTTGGCGTGCGCCTCGGGATGCTGCTGAGGCACGGCGAGCCACATGGGCTCCTGATACAGCGGTATAGAGCCAAATCCCTCCATCCCTTCCAGCTCGGCCAGTATGATGCAATCCAGGGTCCCCTCCTCCAGCCGCTTGAGCAACGCCTGGGTCTGCTCCTCGTAGAGGTAGAACTCCAACTTGGGGAAATGTTCCCGCAGATCCTGAATGATGTGGGGCAAGAGATAGGGGCCCACGGTGGGAATGAAGCCGATGTGGATCTCGCCGGACATGGGTTCGGCAAAGTGCTGGCCGATGCTTTTCAGCTCGCGCACCTCCTTGAGCACCTTGCGGGCCTGCAGGGCCATGGCGTCGCCGGCGGGGGTGAACAGCACCTTGCGGGAGGTGCGCTCGATCAGGATCACCCCCAGCTCATCTTCCAGCTTGCGCAGCTGGCCACTCAGGGTCGGCTGACTGACGAAGCAGCGCTCCGCCGCCTTGCGAAAGTGTTTCTCCTCTTCCAGCGCTACCAAATACTCGAGATCGCGAAGGTTCATACATCCAGAATCCGGCCAATCAATGGGGCCATTAGGATGCCCAAGAACGGGCGGGGGGACAAGGGATGAGCATCAAACGGGAAGAGCCGGCCCGGCACAGCAAAACAAAACGGGCCCGGATACGAGATCCGGGCCCGTGCTAAGGGCCATCGTCAGCGGGTGCTCACACCCTGAAACGACGCACCATCTCCTGCAACTGCGTCGCCAGCAGATTGAGATCCTGACAGGCATTTGCCATCTGGGTCGCCCCGGCCACCACCTCCTCCGAAGCATGGCTGATGTTGACCACGTTGCGGTTGAGCTCTTCGCTCACCGCCCCCTGCTCCTCGGTCGCCGTCGCTATCTGGATGTTCATTTGGGAGATGCTCTCGACCGAGCCGCTGATCTCGGTGATGGAGGCCCCCGCCTCCCGCGCCGTGCCGACGGTCGCCTGCATCAGCGCCTGGCTCTGCGCCATGGTGCTGCCGGCCTGCTCCGCCCGCTGCTGCAGCTCGGAGATGATGGTGTTGATCTGGGCGGTGGAATCCTGGGTCCGTTTCGCCAGGGTACGCACCTCATCGGCCACCACCGCAAACCCACGCCCCTGTTCACCCGCCCGGGCCGCCTCGATGGCGGCGTTCAGGGCCAGCAGGTTGGTCTGCTCGGCGATGCCGCGGATCACCTCCAGCACCATGCCGATGTTGCGGCTGTCATCGCCGAGCTGGCGGATCACCTCGGCCGTGCTCTCGATGGCGGTCGCGACCTGCTCGATCCGCACTATGGAGTCGTTGACGGTATGGGCGCCCTGCTCGGCCGTGCTGCTGGCCAGGGTGGCCGCCCCCGCCGCGTCGTTGGTGTTGCGGGAGACCTCCTGCACCGTGGCCTGCATCTCATTCATGGCGGTAGCAAGCTGATTCAGCTCATGTTGCTGGTTGTTCATGCTGGATGCCGACTGCCTGGCGACCACACTGATCTCCTCGGCGGCCGAGCTGAGCTGCACCACGGAGCCGGACACCTCGCTGACCAGATCCCGCAGACGCCCCTGCATCTCGCCAAAGCCCCTGGCCAGCTGCCCCAGCTCATCATAGTTGAACTGGGCCAGGCTCAGCTCGGTCGCCAGATCCCCCGCCGAGACCTTCTGGGTCTGGGCCAGCAACAGCATGACAGGGTTGCGGATGAGCCGGGTCAGCAGCCAGGCCACCACCACCACGAACAGCACGGCGATCGAGCCGACCAGGATGTTGAGCAGCCGGGAATCTTCGTACACCCCCTTGATGGTGGTGGTCATGTCACGGGCGGCGTTGTCGTTGATGCTGCGCAGCAGCAGTGCCTGCTTGCTGACCGCCTCCAGCGCGACCAGGGTCTCCCCCTTGCGCAGGGACATGACCCGTTCCAGATCCCCCTTATGCAGGGCCGCCATCAGCTGCTCATGGGAGGTGAAGTACTGGCTGGCCGCCGCCTTGAGGGCCATGAACTCCTGCTCTTCCTGCCTCGAGGTGAACGGCATGGCGCCATAGGCCTGGGCCGCGGCGTCGAACTCCTGCCTGGCCGCCAGGTAGGTCTTGTCGTGCAACGCGATTTCCTGCTGATCTTCCCGCGCCGCTATCACCATGTTCAGCTCGGCCCGCCGCGCATCCAGCAGGGCGATCTCCATCTGGTTGGCGGCCTGCATGCTCGGGATCAGGTTGCCGGTGATCTCGGTGCTGTCACGATACAGGCCCGACAACTGGGACACGGAGAACCAGGCAAGGGCGACGATCAGGACGCCCAAGACGGCGAATCCACCGCTCAGTTTCTGGCTAATAGACATGTTGTTGAACATGGTGAAGATCCTTGCCGACAAGAGATACATTCGGGACATTGGCGCCCGACAAGATGACTATCCATAAATGGATATTTTTAGCTGCGTCATCCTATATCATCGGCACGGCTCCAAGCATGAGCAAATATGGCTCTGAAAGGCACTGTTCAGACCAGATCCCTCATGCCGAGGCGTGCCCCTGCCCAATCGCCTGAGCGAGATGAGCGGCGAAGGCGGCCGGATCCCCGAGGAAGGAGGCGGTCGGCAACGGGGTGATCCGCTCACCTTGCATCAACCCCAGGGTCGGGAACCCCTGACCGCCGAGGCGGCGCAACCAGCGCTGGCTCTCCGCTAGGTGCCCGGCCAGATCCACCCTCTGGCAGGCCAGCTCGAACGCGCCTCTCGTGATGCCCTGCTCCGCCGCGAGTTCGCCCAGGTTGTCCAGGGAGCCCACCCAACGGCCATCGCGATAGTGGCACTGCTGGATGCGGTGCAGCAGCGTCAGGCCATCTCCCCCCAGCTCGTCGATCGCCAGGATGGCGCGAATGGGCGGCTCGGAATCGAGGGACAGGCCCTCGCTCAGCAGCAGCTCGTCGAAGTAGCGTGTCCCAAACGGCTGGCCGGTCAGGGCCTGGATCCGCTCGTCGTGGGGTCGCACATAGTCGCGCAGCGCCTCTCCCATCGGCTGGCGACGCGGGCCCAGCCAGAGGCCGCCGGCATGCAGCGCGATCCCAAGGCCGGGGATCCCGGCCGCGGCCGCGAGCAGAGGTGCCGCGCCATAGCACCAGCCACAGAGGGGGTCGTACACATAATGCAAGGTGGTTTCGTTCATAGGTTCGCTCCGGGCGCCATCAATTGAAAAAACCGGGCAGCGACTGCCCGGTAAAAAACACAGGAAATTGGACTCAGGCCATTACCACTTCATCTCGCCGGTATTGACCTTGGCACCGATGGCTAGGCCGTCGTCGACCGGCAGGGCCGGGAAGGCCTGCTTCAAGCCGTCGATAAGCTCGGCCGACCCCTTGGACTTGGCCAGCACCTGCTCGAAGCGCTGCACATAGTCGCGGGTGAAGGTGACTGCCTCGGCACCCTTGGGTTCAGCCCCGAGGAAGTGACCCGGCACGACCCGCTCCGGTTTCAGGGCCAGCAGCTCATTGAGGGTCTGCACCCAGAGCGCTCGCGCCGCCTTGGTCTGGCTGTCGGCCATCCACACGTGAGTACCGCTGTATACCGGCACGCCGCCAAACGCCGTCTTGATGGAGGGAACCCAGAGGTAGGCAGTCGGGGTGTTCATCGCCTTGATCTCGATCGTCTTCCCTTCCAGGGTCAGCTGGGAAGCTGTCATTACCTCTGGCACTATCAACTGTTTGGGCGCCTGCTCGGCGAGGATGGGGCCCCAGTAGGCCAGTTTGGCATCCTTGGTCTGCTTGATGTGATCGACCACGTGCTGGCTGGCCAGGATCTTGACCTCGGGGAAGGCGGCCTTGATGGGCTCAAGCCCGAAGTAGAAGTCAGGATCCCCGCCGCTGATGTAGACGGTGGTCAGCTTCTTGCCGCTCTGCTTGATCAGATCCACCAGGGCCTTGCCGTCATTGACCCCGAACTGGGCGTCGATCAGGATGGCCTCCTTGTCGCCGGTCACCAGCTCGGAGGATACGGGGAAGATGGCCTTGTCGCCGGGATTGTAGACGGTCACGGTCAGCGGGCCCGCCAGGGCGGCGCCACTGAGCAGGGTGATGGCCAGGGTCAGGGTACGAAGTGCTGTGTTCATCGGGTATTCCTCATAAGGTCGCTTGTCATCGAATGAACACAGTTTATTGGAACTTTATGAGCGCAAATACCGCATAATGAGCGCATCACTGTTGCACAAATCGAGCATATTGGAGGGCGGAACATGGATCGACTGACGGCACTGCGGGTCTTTGTCGCTGTGGTCGAGCAGGGCAGTCTGAGCGGTGCCGGGGACAAGCTGGAGATGTCCCGCGCCATGGTGTCGCGCTATCTGGCGGAGCTGGAGCGCTGGATGGGCGCCCGCCTGCTGCACCGCACCACCCGCCGGCTGAGCCTCACCGGACCGGGGGAAGAGGCGCTGAACCGGGCAAGATCCATGCTGGTTTTGGGGGAGGAGATGGAGCAGCTCGCCATCCGCAGTGACGAGGCCCCCAAGGGGCAATTGCGCATCACCAGCAGCTACTCCCTCTCGGAAGCCTTGCTGGTCAAGGCCGCGAACGACTATCTGGCCCATTACCCCGGCACCGCCATCGACATCCTGCTGCTGGACAGAACCGTCAACCTGGTGGAGGAGCGGATCGATCTCGCGGTGCGCATCACCAACGATCTGGATCCCAATCTGGTGGCGCGCCGTCTCGGCACCTGCCACTCCGTGGTCTGTGCCAGCCCGGCCTATCTCGCTCGTCATGGGACGCCGCAACGGGTGCAGGATCTGGCCCTGCACAACTGCCTCACCTACACCTATTTCGGCAAGAGCCTGTGGGAATTTCAGGGGCTTGATGGGCCCGAGTCCGTGCCGGTGAGCGGCAACCTCAGCGCCAACATCTCCAACCTGCTGCTGGCGGCGACCCTGGATGGGGCGGGGATCAGCCTGCAACCACGCTACTCGGTGCAGGCGGAACTGGAGAGCGGCGCCCTGGTGCCCTTGCTGACCCAGTGGCGGCCCAAGCGGCTCGGTGTCTATGCCGTCTACGGCACCCGCAAGCAGATGTCCCCCCTGCTGCGCAGTTTCCTCGACTTCCTCATCGCCCGCATGGCGGACGATCCCCTGTGGCAAACCGAATAGGCGCGCAATAAAAAGGGGCCCGAGGGCCCCTTTTTATGCTGTGCTGGCTTACGCCTCGAAGCCGAACGCCTTGACTGGTGGCGGCGCGTCTGTGCACTCCTGCTCTTCCAGATAGATGTCGCGATAGGCCGCGTAGATGGAGTAGTTGATGGCCGGCAGCACCACCAGCAGACCGACCAGAAACAGGAGGGCACCGAACAGTATCAGGACGGCTCCCAGCAGCCCCCACCAGAGGAAGGGCCACATGTTGCTCAGGCAGCCCTTGAAACTCAGCCTGGCTGCCTGCCAGATCCCGACACCGTGGAAGAAGATGAGGGCGGGGGCGAAGGTGATGGCCATCAGCACGGGCACCAGCAATGCCAGCCCCAACAAAAGGCAGAGCAGGAATCTCTGCGCCTGCTCGGGTGTCACCGTCAGGGTTTCCGGATCCTGAGACAGCAAGCCGGTCAGATCCCACAGATGCAGCAGGCCAAAGCAGATCAACAGGATCAGCGTGAACAGGCAGAGCACCATCAGCCCGCCCAGCATCAGAGGCGTCAATCGGTGACGGAAACCGGAGAAGAAATCGGAGAATTGCAGAGCGTTGCCCCCGTAGCCCCGCGCCGCCACCGCCACCCAGCCGGCGCCCCACACCATGTACAGCAGCTGGGAGATGAAACCGCCCGCCGGTAACTGTTCCAGCACCAGTCCCACCAGGAACCAGAGCACTATCATGGCCACACTGACACCCATGCCCTTGTTGAAGATATCGAATCCCGTGCGGACCCAGGCCCAGCCTCGCCCTATGGGGTGGCGCCTGGGTTCGCTACGCAGGATGTTGTCACTGTTCATCATCGACCTCGTTGAAAAAAAGCAGGAAGGCACGCGATCAGGGCACGCTCACCGTGACCATGATGGTGCCAGTGTAAGCGCCGGTGCGCACCACCTGACCCGGCAACCGGGTCGGATAGAGCCTCACCTTGTAGTTGGTGTTATTGGTGGCGGCTAAATAGGGTACCGCGATGGCAGTATCAAATGGAATAGCGGTCTGGGTGTCCTGCTCGAGCATTCCGACCCCGACCCCGGCCAGACTGGTGGTGATGAAACGATTCTGGCTGCTGAGCGCCCCCCCGAAGCTATAGCTGAGCGGCACCACGTAGTCACTCGGGATCTGGCTGCAAGTGACGCTCACATTGACGCTACGCGGAGCATAGCCTCTGGGTACCTCTCCCTCGACGAAAGCACTCTGGGCCACGGCCCCGAGATCGATGGGAATGCTGGTACCGGCCGGAAACTGGCAAGTCGGGGTCGAAGTAACGCTGATGTTCATCGCCAATGTGCTGAAGGCATTGGCCGGGCTGGTGTCGGGCAGGTTGGAACGTCTTACGAACAGATAGGCGACGGTACCGTTGAAGGTTTGGGTGCCCGTCACCCCCTTGAGCAGTTTCAGGGTATAGCGGCCGCCAGTCACGTTGATCCCACCCAACGCCAGATTCACCACGTTACCGATGCAGAGGCTCAGCAACCCGCTCGAGGTCGCATTGAACGGTACCGTCTGATAACTGCCAGCCGCATTGAATTCGGCCTTGAGGCCAAAATAGGAGTTGAGCTTGATGAGGGTCCCCGAAGGATCCGCGACGGTAGGCAGGCTGGTGGAGCCCTGATAATAGACAGTCACCAACAACCCCACCGAAATCCCGACACAATCACAGGTAGCCGAGCTGGTAGTCGAGAAGGCGGTGGGACCGCTGGTCGCACCGGGCTGATAGAGGGTACTGGTGGCGGTAATGGGCCCGGTCGCCACGAAGGGGCTGGTGCATTGGCCATTGACGGCATGGGCGCCGGGCTGCCACAGCAGATAACTCAGCAGCAAGACTCCCAGCACCCAGAGGATCGGCCTACCCGGCCAATAATGCCCCGTTTGTTCAGTCATGGGTGTTGCCTCCCTGCTTGCCAAGCACAAACCCCTGCTCGTGATAGTTACCATCATCATCTATCCAGCGCATCCTCCCCTTTCCACCAGTCGTTTCGACCACCTGGATGGGTATTTGCAGCATGCCATAGGGTGGGATAAGCCCCCCCTGTTGCCAGCTGACCTTCTTTGTCCCCGCCTCGAGCAGCACTTCGCTCAGGCTGATATGAAAGGGGCTCGGGTTGCTGACGCTCAGCCCTTGTGCCTGTGCCTGCCAGCGAAGTCGGGTCACCGCCTCCGCCACCGCCCCCTGCAAGCCGGCCGGGCGGTAAAACAGCTTGATGCGGGTACGGTAGGCGAGCTGCACGCTGGCCTCTGAGCTGCTCGCCTTGGGGGGGAGCCCGAGCACATTGAGCCAGAACAGGGATTCCCTGTCCTTGGGCAGTTGGTTCAAATCCGCCCCCAGGATACGCAGCGTCTGCCCCTTGTCCGGCCCGAGCCGGATCATGGGCGGCACCACCAGAAAGGGGGTCGAGACCTCGGCCGGCCCCTGGTGTTCGTTCCCCCCATCGACCCAGGCCTGCAACAAGCTGGGCTCGGCCCCTCCGTTGTGAACCATCAGGCTCGCCTCCCCACCCCCCTCATAGATCAACCGGGTACGCAGCAGGTTGAGCGCGGCCTCCGTGTTCTGCCCCCACAGCAAGGCACCCAGGACAAGACCACAGCACCAGCAACCTCTCATGATCCTCCCCCCGTCGTGACACAACGTGCGGACACCTGCTGATAAGGCACGGCCGGATCAGGCTTCGGCACCCGATAGTCCAGCCGACACTGTTGATCGGGCTCCTTGCCCCACTGAACATGCAGTACGGACTGCTCGCCACGCACGAAGATGAGCCCCCCCTGCCCGACCACGGCCACCGAATCGCCCGTACCATCCATCACCTCGGCACCAAAAGGCGGAGCGCTGCCATCGGAACGCTGCACCTTGAGCAGCAACGGCTGGCCGATGTGGGTCTCGTACGCCAGCTTGACGATGGCTCCCCGACGGGGGGCCACCATCTGGGCGCTGCCGTCTATCTCCACGTCCAGCGGCAAGCCGCTCGGATCCAGGCCGATCACGTTGGTGCGATAGGGGTTGAGACCGGCCAGCACGGCGTAACCATCCCCGTCCACCTCGCTGCCGATGCCGTGGCTGACCCTGGCCCCCTGGGCGCCCTTGGCCTCCACCAGCGCCATCGTCTCACCTTGTGTCTGCCCCAGCACCCAGCCGTCTTCATGCACCAGCAGGGTGCCCTTGGCCGAGGCCACATACTGGGAGTAGCCGTCTCCCTGACTGGTTGACAGGCCGAGCTGGGTGGCCGCCGTCTGATACTGCAGGTTGGCACCATAGCCCTGATAACCCATACCACCGCCCCGGCTCTGACTGCCATAGAGCCCGTAATAGAAGCGGCCATCCCGGGCCCCCCCGTTGAGATCCAGTCTGGCGCTGTATCCCTGTCCTTCCTGATAGGAGAGAGTACTGCTCAGCCGTGGGGCTCCGAGCCGGTTCCCGATGGGAATGCTGAGACTCAACATGTATTGATCGCCGACCCCGTCGTCGAGAGAGTGGCTGGCCGAGAGCGTCAGGCTGCCCCAGTCAAAGCCCCGGTTGTATCCGAGCTGGAAACTGCTGCTCTCGGTCTGGCCACCCCAATAGTCGCGGCTGATGCCGTTGAAGTAGATATCCCCCCACTCCCCTATGGGCTGGTTGATGTTGAGCTGGAAGCGATTGCGCTCGCGCTGCAACTGATCGAAGGTCTGCGACTGCACGGCGGCCACATCGCTCAAATCCAGGTAGCCCTCGCTGGAGAAACGGTAGGCTGCCAGGGTGAAGTAGGTCTGGGTCACATCCATCTGCTTGCTGTAAGTGAGGCGGTAGCTCTGCCCGGAGAGTGACGAGGGCAGGTCGGACATGGCGGGCAGATCCCGCGCCCAGGAGCCGGTGATGTCGAGGGCCAGGGCGCCGTAGTCCGAGCCCACTGCGGCGCCGCCCAGCAGGGCTGCATAATCTTCGGCGGCTATGGTGCCGCCATACAGGGTCAGGGTGTTGGAGAAGCCGCGGCGATAGGTGCCTTGCAGAAAATCCGGGCCATCGGGACCAGACTCGTTTCGATAACGGCCAAGGGTCAGACTGAAGCGGGAGGTGTCGTCTCGCAGCATCTGTACCACGGAAGAAAATGGCAGGGTGAAGCTGCGGGCACTGCCATCCGCCTCCGTGATGGTCACATCCAGATCCCCGGCGAAGCTGGTGGCATAGAGATCGTCGATGGCAAAGGCGCCGGGGGCGACCTGGGTCTCATAGATGAGGGCACTGCCCTGGCGAATGCTGACTCTGGCATTGCTCTGGGCGACGCCACGCACCACGGGGGCAAAGCCCCGCTCAAAATCGGGCAGCATGGCATCGTCGCTGGCCAGCTGCACGCCGGTAAAGGGCACGCTGTCGAAGCTGTCCCCCGGGGTGAAATACTCCCCCAGACTTAGCTGGGCTGTCTGCCCTGTGACATCGCGCTGGACATAGCTGTTGAGGGGCTGATAACTGCCGCCGTCATTGCCCTGATAAGAGCCATTGTGACGCAGGCGCCAGGCCCCCAGGTTGATACCGGTATTGAGGTTGACGCTGTTGCTGAACGGCTCGTCGACCCCGTCCTGCTCACTGTAATAGAGGTTGGCGTTATAGCCGACGAAGGCCGCATCGATCCCCTGTACCCACTGATCCGGGCCGACATAATCGCGTCTGACCTGACCCACATACGCCTGTGGCAGGCTGAGTGCCCCGCTGAGGCTCGCCAGATCGAAGACGAAACTGGCCCCTGGCACCAGGGAAGCCACTTCGATGCAGTCACTTTCAAGCTGTTGTTTTGCCGATGGTTGATTGGGCAATTTGTCGACGAGCAGGCCCCACTGCGTCACTTGGCCCGGTTTGAAGCAAAATCGGGGCACCTTGGGATCGGTCCCCGCTCGTACCTCTACTTGCTGGCTCATCCGCTCCTTGCCGTTGATGGTGATCTCGAGTTGATAGAGGCCAAGAGGGACGAAATCGGCGCGGGCGAAGCGGGCAAGATCGATGTTCACCCCCAGGCTGTCGAGCAACCGGCTGTCAAACTCGACATCCGTGGCGGTGGTATCAACCCCGGTCGCCGCCGGGCCGGGTGCGGTCTCATCCGCCATGGTCAGGGAGCCCCAGCAAAGCAAGGGCAGCCACCAGCATTCGCGAAGATGGCGCCAGGCATGGATACGGGGGAAGGACATGGATAACGGGAGAACGCTGGCAATCACGGCATACCTCCCCTCTCAGAGCCAGCAGAGGTGCAGGGAGAGGCGGCCTGGCCATCCGGCTCCCACACCAAGGGTTCAGTTGAAGACGAATTGGCCCACCTCGCGGGCGCCATAGTCATTGAGCCAATAGAAGGTCACCGCCTTGGCATGCACGGTGCCAGAGAGACGATCGACCGGGAAATCGAAGCTGCTCCCCGGTGCCACCATGCCACCGCTGAGGTTGTTGTAGCGCGTCGTCTGGGCTGTTTGCAGTTCCAGATTGCTGATGCTGACGTGGTAGAGGCTCGGGTTGCTGGCTCGCAGCGCATAGCCGTTCCCTTGCCTGACGAGACTCCAGCTCAGGTGATGGGCGGAGTGCTCCATGTCGCCTGCCAACCCTTCGGGTCGGTAAAACAGCTTGATCCTGGAGCGAAAGGCAAGCTGAACCAGATTCTGGCCCGCTTGGGTGGACTTGGCGCTCGGCGGTACCTCCAGCACATTCAGCCAGAATACCGACTCGCGATCCTGGGGCAGCCCCTGCCCCACATAGGCGAGGCGCAGCGACTGCCCACGCTGAGCCTCGATGCGGGTGATGGGGGGAGTGATAAGGAAGGGAACCGCTTCGGCGCCCGGGCGGATACGGCGATCACCGGAATCGATCCACACCTGTACCAGCGAGGGCGTATTGCCCTTGTTGATCAGCTCCAGCGTGACTTCTCTGGCACTGGCAGGATAGATAACCCTGGTGCCGGAAATCTGGACATAACTCCAGGCCTGCCACGGAAACAAGAGAGCCAAGCACCAGAGCAGACGACCCAACACAATTCCCTTTCCTTTCCAACTACCGAGCCGCCTCATGGGACGGCTCTCAGTGATAATCCAGCGAATAGATAAGATCCGCCGAGACCAGACCGGCACCGACGGCTCCCGTGGCGACATACTGGGCGCTGTAGTAGAGGGTGGCCGTCCCGGTGCCGCTGAAATTGACCAGGGAGTTGTTGGTGTTGGTGCGAAGGTCGATGGGACTGCTGTTGGCCGAGAGGATCTGTACCTCCACATTCTGGGCCGGATTTTTGCCACCCGCGGCCACGGCCTTGTTGGTCAGGTTGCCCGTGGCCTGGGCCACCCCGACATTCTCGAAGTAGGCCCGCACCGATCCCGTTACTGGGCAGCCGGTCAGCGCCAGATTGAAACCCGTTGCCCCCGCGGTCTGGCCTATGCTGGTCAACGCATTGGTGCTGACGGTGGGCAGGGTCACGGTGGCCGATGCGGTGCCGCCATTGACGGCGATGGCACAGGTGCCGGCAGTCACTTCCCCATTGATGGTAATGGTGCCGTTGAAGGCGGCAACGGGGACCGATACCAGCCCGCCCATGGCGAGTGCGAGCATTAAGAGAGCGTTCGTCTTCATCACAACCTCCATTTACCCTGGGTGCCGCCAGCGACCGCCATTTTCCCTGCCAGCGCTTATATCCCTTCTGTCACAATGGGTTTCATTCAACAACCAACATTTAGTGACACATTAGTAAATAGCACAGAGTTGTTAAGCTTGCTCAGTGCCGGACAACATCTTTGGCCGGCGTCCTTGTCCAAGGTGACGGACAGCCCGGCAGGAATGTGGCATCATTTTCCCCTTTATCTCATCCCCTTGTTATTCGATGGAGTCGTAATGCGTCGACTGTTCTTTCTCGTCCTGCTGCTGGGTAGCACTCATCTCTATGCCGAGCCCGGTTTCATCAGTCGGCTGCTCAATCACCCCGTCCCGGGTGGCGTCGCCGTGGTAGCACTGGGGGACGGGCCAGAGGCGCCCAGCGCACGTTATCAAGACAAGCCGGTGCTGGTCGTGCGTGAGGAGGGTCGTCGCTGGATAGCCATCGTCGGCATCCCGCTCAAGAGTGCGGCTGGCCCCTATCAGCTGGTGTTGGACGATGGCCGCCGCCTCAGCTTCCAGGTCGGGGAGAAGCACTACCGCGAGCAACACATCAAGTTGAAGAACGGCCGCCAGGTCAACCCGCTGGCCGAAGACATGACACGCATCAACCGCGAGCTGGCGGAACAGACCCAGGCCTATCAGACCTTCAGCCCCACCCAGCCCAGCAACCTGCTGTTCGACAAACCGGTCAACGGCCCGCTCTCCAGCCCCTTCGGCTTGCGCCGCTTCTTCAATGGCGAGGAACGCAACCCCCACTCGGGTCTCGACTTCGCGGTCGGTGCCGGCACCCCCATCAAGGCGCCGGCCGCAGGCAAGGTGATCCTGATCGGCAACTACTTCTTCAATGGCAATACGGTGTTCGTCGATCACGGTCAGGGGCTGATCAGCATGTTCTGCCACATGTCGAAGGTCGACGTGAAACTGGGTCAGAGCCTGCCAAGGGGCGGCATCGTCGGCCGGGTCGGCGCCACCGGCCGTGCCACCGGCCCCCACATGCACTGGAACGTCAGTCTCAACGATGCCCGCGTCGACCCCGCCATCTTTATCGGGGCCTTCAAGCCCTGAGCTGGCTCACGTCATAAAAAAGAAGAGGCAGCCTGGGCTGCCTCTTCTTTTTTCACATCCGTCACCCAGGGTCCGGTGGCAATCATATTCAGCTCGCGCCGGCATGCAGCCCCACCTCCTTGCGCATGGCCCGCCACATCACCAATACCAGCACAGTGCTGCAGGTCGGCAGCGCCAGCCAGACCCCGGCCACCCCCCACAGGGAAGAGAAACCCCACAGGAAGCCGCCGATCAGTACCAGCTTGCCGCCGGTGAGCAAAGAGGCGATACGAGCCCGGTTGATGGCCTGGAAGTAGGTCGCCCCCACCAGCAGCAGGCCCTCCATCGGCAGGCCCCAGAAGTAGAGCCAGATGCCGAGAGTCGCCACCGGCAGCAGGGCCGCGTTGTCCCCTGCAAACAGATAAACCACTGCTTCTGGCCACAGATAGAGCGGGATCATGCCGCACAGTGCCACCACCATAGTCACTCCTAACGCCAGATTGCGTACCCGCAGCACCCGCTGCCAGTTGCCCGCCCCGGCGTTGAAGCTGGCGATGGGCTGGATACCCATGGCGATCCCCTCGAAGATGAGGTAGAAGAAGGCCTCGCTGTAGCTGATCACCCCGTAGGCGGCCACGTGCAGCGAGGTCCCCACCGACAGCAGCGCCTTGTTGTGCAGCGCCAGCACCACCGACAGGTAGAGGTACATCAGGAAGCTCGACACCCCGAGTCGCAGCGTCTCCCCCATCAGCCGCCAGTCCGGCACCAGGGTGTCCCAGCGGATGCGCAACTGGCTGCGGGGGGTGAAGAAGTGCCACAGACAGAGCCCGCCGGTCACCGCCTGGGAGAGCATGGTGGCAATCGCCGCCCCCGCCAGCCCCCAGGGGATCACCACCATCAGCAGGTAATCGAGCAGCACGTTGAGCACGCCGCCGCCCACCAGGATCCAGGTGGTGAGGCCGGGTCGTCCATCGTTGCGCAGCAGGGCGGTGAACGCCATGGAGAGCACGGCGAAGATCCCGAGCCAGGCGTACCACTGCAAGTAGGCCAGGCCGGCGTCGAAGATCTCCCCCTCGGCCCCCATCCAGGCCAGCATTGAATCGCCGTAATTAATGCCGATAAAAGCGAGTACGGCCGAGGCGATGAGCACCATCACCAGCGCGTTGCCGACGATGTGACGCGCCTTCCCCTGCTCCCCCTTGCCGAGGTAGAAGGAGGCCAGCGACGAGGAGCCCATGCCGATCAGCGCTCCCACCGCATAGAGCACGGCGCAGATGGGGTAGGCCAGCATCATGCCGGCCAGGCCATCCTGACCCAGGATATGGCCGACGAAGATACCGTCTATGGTCACATAGACCCCGGTGACCAGCATGGCCGCCACCGTCGGGGTGACATAACGCAGGAAGAGGCGAGAGAGGGGCGCAGTGCCCAAATCGAGGGAGGACATAAGATACTCTGCAACAGGAGAAACGAGCGGGATAATAGCCAAACAAGGCCCTGATCACCCGTCATTTATGTTGTGAATCATTAACCTGGAAGGCTTTACCCGCCCTGGCCCCTGCTTTAGGCTAAGGCGACTTTTCATGAACGGAAACGTGCGCCATGTTGCAACGCCTGCTCTGTCTGCTGATCTTCGTCAGCCTCTTCCCCTCTCTCGCTCAGGCCAATGACGCCATCACTCAAGTTGAAGAGCTGCTGCAGAGCGTGCCCAAAACCGATATTCCGGAGAACCAGCAACTGCGGGAGAGCTACCAGCAGGCGCTGCAATACGCCCGGGATGCCCAGCGCTACCGGGAGCAGGGCAAGGTCTACCAGCAGATCCTCATCGACTACCCCAAGGAGTCGGCCCGCCTCAAGGAGAGCCTGCACAACTATCAGCCCCAGTCCCGCCCGCCCCTCTCCTCCCTCAAGGAGGAGGCACTGCGCCAGGCCATCAGCCTGAGCAGCAACCGCCAGATCAACCTGCGCAAGGAGCGCCAGGCGGTGATGGATGGTCTCAACCAGCTGGAGAGCACGGGCCAGGAGTATCACCTGCGGGTCGACGAGCTGCGCAAGCAGCTGCTGCAGACCCGCGCCCAGCTCGATCGCCTGAGTTTCAGCAACGAGTCGGATCGCCTGCAGGAGGCCCATCAACTGGCCACCCGCCTCAAGGAGCAGAGCCTGTCTGACCGGATCCAGATGCTGGAGCTGGAGCAGCTCTCCGCCCAGCAGCGCAACGATCTCGGCAAGCTGAAGCTGCAGGAGCTCAACCTCGCCATCACCGATGAGGACGAGTGGCAGAACAGCCTGCTGACGCAACAGAACCTGCTGCGGCGGGAGAAGACGGAGCAGGCGCTGGCGGAAAGCGAGCGGCTGCGCCGGCAGCTCACCTCGGATCTGCCTCTGCTGCAGGAGCAGCAACAGCAGAATCAGGCGCTCTCCCTGCAACTCGGCGCCCTGGAGGAGCAGATCGAACGGGTGCAGGACGAACAGCGGGACATCGACACCTCCCTGTCAGGACTCAACGATCTGGTCAACTCGGTGCGCGAGCAGCTGGAATGGCTGCAGATCAGCAACGCCTACGGTGAGAACCTGCGCAGCAAGCTGGCCGATCTGCCCAACTACTTCCCGCTGGAGAAGCTGGAGTCCGCCATCGTCAAGGCGCGCATGGCGAAGTACCAGTACGAGACAGAGCAGGATGCCCTCAAGGATCCCGACCAGATCCGCAACAGCCTGCTCAGCGGTGATGACATCACCCTGGACAGGGCCCAGCAGGCGGTGCTCGACAACCTGCTCAAGGCCAGACGGCAACTGCTGACCCGGCTCAACGACGCCTCCGACACCCTGATCCAGGAGCAGACCCGGCTCAAGCTGCTCTACAGCCGTCAGAACAGCAAAATCGACGAGATCCGGGACATCAGCGCCAGCCACCTGTTCTGGATGCCGGATGTGCGCCCGCTCACCCCGACCGTGCTGCTCGGGGTGCCCACCGCGCTGAGCCTGCTGATCGATCCCGCCAACTGGTTGCAACTGCCCAGGGCCATCGTGGAAAACAACCCCATGAACCTCACCCTGGCCGGGCTCGGCCTGCTGGTGCTGGCCTGGTGCTGGGCCAAGCTGGGGCGCCACCTGGTGCAGTACAGCCACTACATAGCCCCGCGCATCGGCAAGGTGACCCAGGACAAGTTCAGCCTCACCAGCCGGCTGCTGGTGCGCTCCCTGCTCGCCGCCCTGCCGCTGCCCGCCATGGTGCTGATGATGCGCGGCCTGCTGGACGGCGCCTGGCAATACCCCTTCGCGGTGGCCGTGGCCCGTGGCCTCGGCGAGATCTGGTTTCTGCTGCTGGCGCTGCTGGTCGCCCGCCATCTGACCCTGGAGAAGGGGATCCTGATCCTGCATTTTCGCTGGCCGAAAGAACCGGTGCAGCGGGTGTGGGGCCAGTTCCGCACCCTGCTGCTGGTGCTGATCCCGAGCTTCTTCGTGCAGGGCATGGCCAACAGCTATCAGGAGCACGCCTTCTACGACTCCCTCGGCCGCCTGGCCTTCATCATAGGGGCGCTCTGGCTGCTGCTGTTCTTCGCCCGCCTCAACCGGGAGAAGCTGCCGCTGACCTGGGGCCAGGCCGACATGACCAAGCCCCATTTGCTGCACCACTTCATCTGGAACAGCCTGATGCTGGCCCCCCTGCTGGCGGTGCTGGGCTCCCTGTTCGGCTACTTCTATACCTCCCGCACCCTGCTGCGCCAGCTGGAGCTGAGCCTGCTACTGGGGCTCGGCTGCCTGCTTGTCTATTACTTGGCCCATCGCTGGATGCTGATCCAGCGCCGCCGCCTCGCCTTCGATCGCGCCAAGAGCAAGCGGGCCGAGATCCTGGCCCAGCGGGAACGGGACGAGGACGATCTCAGCTCAGAGATCCCGGACGTGGTGGAGGAGCCCGAGCTGGATCTGGACACCATCAGCGCCCAGTCGCTGGGGCTGGTGCGCACCCTGCTGATGCTGGGCTTCACCATACTGGTGGTGGTGCAATGGTCGGATCTCAACTCGGCCTTCAGCTTCCTCAGCAGCATCGAGGTGTGGCAGGTGAGCAGCAAGGTGGCCGGCATAGAGCAGCTCTCCGCCATTACCCTGCAGGATCTGATGCTGACCGCCTTCGCCTTCATCCTGACCGTGGTCACCGCCCGCAGCCTGCCGGGGCTGATGGAGCTCACCCTGCTCCAGCATCTGAGCCTCTCCCCCGGTACCGGCTTCGCCCTGACCACCGTCAGCAAATATATGGTGATCCTGATAGGCGCCCTCACCGGCTTCTCCATGCTCGGCATCGACTGGTCCAAGACCCAGTGGCTGGTGGCGGCGCTGTCGGTGGGCCTCGGCTTCGGCCTGCAGGAGATCTTCGCGAACTTCGTCTCCGGCCTCATCATCCTGTTCGAGAAGCCGATCCGGCTCGGCGACACCGTCACCATCCGCGATCTGACCGGCACAGTCACCAAGATCAAGACCCGCGCCACCACCATAGTCGACTGGGACAGGAAGGAGATCATCGTCCCCAACAAGGCCTTCATCACCGAGCAGTTCATCAACTGGTCCCTGTCCGATGCCATCACCCGGGTCAAGCTGCGCATCCGCATCGGCCTGACTCAGGAACCCAAGCGAGTGCAGCAGTTGCTGGAGCAGTGTGTGCAGGAGTCCAGCCTGGTGCTGGATACCCCGACTCCCGAGGTATTCCTGGTCGAGTTCACCGACTCGGCGCTCATCTACGAGATCCGCCTCTACGTGAACAACATGGATCACCGCATGCCGATCACCCATGAGGTCCACTCGTTGATCCTGGAGAAGCTGCATCGACTGGGCATGCATCTGCCGCACCAGCAGATCGATATCAGGATGAGCCGCGGATGAGCGGGATCACCCCATGTCCATCGTGCACCCATGAAGTCCATTCGTTGATCCTGGAGAAGCTGCATCGACTGGGCATGCATCTGCCGCACCAGCAGATCGATATCAGAATGAGCCGGGGCTAGCCCCGGTAGATGAGAGAGGAACACAGCATGCAGATCATTGCCCATCGCGGCGCCAGCGGGCTGGCGCCGGAAAACACCCTCAAGGCGATGGCGCTGGCCATCGAACTCGGGGTCAGCGCCATCGAGCTCGACGTGCAGCAAGCAGACGGCGAGCTCTGGGTATTCCACGATCGGCGGCTGGAGCGCTGCACCGATGGCCACGGCGTGCTCGCCCAGCAATCTCGCGCCTATCTGGCAAGACTGGATGCGGGCGAAGGGGAACATATTCCGACCCTGTGGCAGGTGATGGCCCTGATCGGGGGGCGCTGCGAGCTGCACATAGAGCTCAAGGGAGCCCATACCGCCAAGCCGGTGGCGGCCCTGACCCGGCGCGCCGAGTCTGAGCTCGGTTTCACCCCGGCGCACTGGGTCATCTCTTCGTTCCATCATCCCGAGCTGGCACGCTTCGCCCGGTTACGGCCCGAGCTGCGCCTTGGCGCCCTGACCGCCAACCTGCCGTTGCAACATGCCCGCTTTGCCGAGCAGCTGGGGGCCTGGTCACTCAACTGCGATGTGGACTTCGTCGATGCCGGGCTGGTGGCGGATGCCCACCGGCGAGGGTTGAGAGTCTTGGTCTATACGGTCGATGAGCCGAGTGACAGAGACACACTCGCAGCCATGGGTGTCGATGGTATCTTTACCAACCGGCCAGATCGATTCAGCTGAGTATTGACGCGCCCTGGCGGGCTATAAGAAGGTGAAAAAAACGGAAAAATAAGTGCGCATCGGGATACATAAAGTGCAATTCAAGCCGATACAACATTGGCTCATAACAATAACAGACCACACCCAGATATCAGATTGACGCTCACAAGGATGTACACATGAATCTATCCATCAAGAACAAGCTGGTCCTCGCCATCGGGGCCATCATCCTGGTCATCACCGGCCTGCAGGTCTGGTACAACACCTCCCAGCTGCGCAGCGAAACCCAGCGGCTGATCTGGAGCTTCATCGACGACAGCTCGGCCTCCAACGTGAAGGGGATCTCCCGCTGGCTGGACGCCCGCATCAGCATGGTGAGCTCCACCAAGGAGGCCTTCGCCAAGGAGGATGAGCCCATCAGCCACCTGGCCCAGTCCATGAACGCGGGCAACTTCGATCTGGTCTACGTGGGCACCCAGGATGGCCGGATGATCCAGAGCAAGCAGACCAGCCTGCCGGCCGGCTATGATCCGCGCCAGCGTCCATGGTACAAGGACGCCATGGCGGCGGGCAAGCTCGCCATCACGGCCCCCTACGCCGATGCCGCGTCGGGCAACCTCATCATCACCATCGCCGAGCCCTTCAGCCGTGGCAACACCCAGGGGGTGATCGCCGGTGACGTCTCCATCGAGGGGCTGGTGCGCGACGTGCTGGCCATGAACTCCGAGGGCACCTACGCCATCCTGGTGGACAGCAACGGCACCATCATAGCCCACCCGGACAAGGCGCTGACCCTCAAGCCCGCCACCGCCCTCTCCCCCGAGCTGACGGCGGCCAAGGTCAACGAACTGGCCCATGACAACACCATCTCCGAGATGGAGATCAGCGGCAAGGCCAGCGTGTTCGATCTCACCGAGATCCCCAACACCAACTGGTACTTCGGCATAGTGGTGGACGAGGCGGTTGCCTATCAGTCGGTGTCCCGCATGGTCAGCTCCGCCCTGCTGCAGGGGCTGCTCACCATCCTCATAGTGGCGGGCTTCTCCTACGTCGCCATCAACAGCTCCCTGGCACCGCTGAAGACCCTCGGCGAGGCGATTGCCGATCTCTCCCGCGGCAACGGCGACCTGACCCGCCGCATCAAGATCGAGCGGGAAGACGAGGTGGGCACGGTCGCCAGACACGTCAACACCTTCATCGAGCGGATCCACGTGATGGTACAGGACATCTCCAACTCCTCCGGGCAGCTGAACCAGCAGGCCAGGTCGTCCCACGACATGGCGGAGAAGTCCAACCAGGGTCTGGCGCGCCAGCAGAACGAGATCTCCCAGATCGCCACAGCGGTGCACGAGATGTCCGCCACCGCGGTGGAGGTGGCCAGCAACGCCGAGCAGACCGCGGATGCGGCCCGCAGCTCCTCCAGCAGCTGTGAGCACGGCAAGCAGGTGATCGCCCGCAACCAGCGCTCCATCACGGATCTCGCCACCCAGGTCAAGCAGGCCTCCGGCATCATCCAGGAGCTGGAGAAGAACGCCCAGGAGATCAACACCATCCTCTCCACCATCCAGGGCATCGCCGAGCAGACCAACCTGCTGGCGCTGAACGCCGCCATCGAGGCCGCCCGGGCCGGTGAACAGGGCCGCGGCTTCGCGGTGGTGGCACGAGGTGCGGGTGCTGTCCCAGCGTACCCACAGCTCCACCGTCGAGATCCGCAGCATGATAGAGACCCTGCAACGCAACACTCAGGGCGCCGTCAGCACCATGCACGAGGGCCAACTGCTGGCCCAGAACAGCGTGGAAGATGCGAACGATGCCACTCAGGCGTTGGAGCAGATCACCACCTCCATCAATCAGATCTCCGACATGGCGACCCAGATCTCCAGTGCCGCCGAGGAGCAGCGGGCGGTGACCGACGAGGTCAGCCGCAACATCCAGGCGGTCAAGGACGTCTCCGACGAGCTGGCGGTGGATGCCGACAGCTCCCGCAACCTGTCGGCTCAACTTAAAAATATTTCAGGTGAGCTGAACAATCAGGTGGGCATGTTCCGCATCTGAGACCACCCAAACCAAGGGGCCATCCAGGCCCTTTTTTTCGTAAAAACCCTTTTGTTTCAGTAGTTATTACCAGATGACCACCCCGGTCATTTTTGTGACGCCCCTCTCCATTCAGGTCACATACAGCCTATTCGTGCCTCAACTCCACTATATTCGCATTACTTTTTTGAAGTCTTTTTACGTGCAAAAGGCATGAGAATAATTATTATTAAATATTTTTGATAAAAAACTTAAAAACTTTATGGGTAATACCTAAAAAGAGAGGCATTTCTCATTTTTTTGAAAGAAAACTACATATAATCTTGGGGTTAAAATAACCATAGCAATGTTAATGGCTGATCCGGATGACTGATGGATGGCGATAATGACGGCGTTTTTATCCAAGGAATGGGGTGGTTACAGTAAAAACCACCATTGCCACGCACTAAAACAAACCAGTTTGACTTGCATCAAGCCTGAATTTTTTTAATCGAGCAAAATCGTGCCCAGCAAATCTATCCCTAAGGAGGCAGATGTGGATATTATCAAGACCGATGTCGCCATCATCGGTGCCGGTGGTGGTGGCCTGCGTGCCGCTATCGCCATAGCAGAGGCCCACCCTGAGCTGGAGATCGCCCTGATCTCCAAGGTTTACCCGATGCGCAGCCACACAGTGGCCGCAGAAGGTGGCGCCGCCGGCGTCGTCCGTGATGATGACTCCCTCGAAAACCACTTCAACGACACCGTGTCCGGTGGCGACTGGTTGTGCGAGCAAGACGTGGTGGACTACTTCGTCAACAACGCCACCAAGGAGATGGTCCAGCTCGAGCACTGGGGTTGCCCCTGGAGCCGCAAGCCGGATGGCAAGGCCAACGTACGCGCCTTCGGCGGGATGAAGATCCCCCGCACCTGGTTCGCCGCAGATAAATCCGGTTTCCACATCCTGCACACCCTGTTCCAGACCTCCATCAAGTACCCGAGCATCAAGCGCTTCGACGAGCACTTCTGCATGGACTTGATCGTGGAAGATGGCCGCGTGCAAGGCGTCCTGACCTTCGACATCCAGAACGGCATCACCCGCTTCATCCAGGCCAAGTCCGTCATTCTGGCCACCGGTGGCGCCGGTCGCGTGTATCGCTACAACACCAATGGTGGCATCGTCACCGGTGACGGCATGGCGCTGGCCTACCGCCACGGCGTGCCCCTGCGCGACATGGAATTCGTCCAGTATCACCCGACCGGTCTGCCGGGCACCGGCATCCTGATGACCGAAGGTTGTCGTGGTGAGGGTGGCATCCTGCTCAACAAGGATGGCTACCGCTACCTGCAAGACTACGGCCTGGGCCCGGAAACCCCGGTCGGCCAGCCGAAGAACAAACACATGGAGCTGGGTCCCCGCGATCGCCTCTCCCAGGCATTCTGGCAAGAGCAGCAGAAAGGCCGCGTGATCCAGGGCCCCATGGGCGACGTGGTTCACCTCGACCTGCGCCATCTGGGCGAGAAGTACCTCAAGGAGCGTCTGCCCTTCATCTGCGAGCTGGCCAAGGCCTACGTGGGTGTGGATCCGGTCAAGGAGCCCATCCCGGTCCGTCCGACCGCCCACTACACCATGGGTGGCATCGAGACCAACGGCCAGTGCGCCACTCGCATGCCGGGTCTGTATGCCCTCGGCGAGTGTGCCTCCGTCGGTCTGCACGGCGCGAACCGTCTGGGCTCCAACTCCCTGTCCGAGATCGTGGTCTTTGGCAAGGTGGCCGGTGAACACGCCGGTGAATTCGCCAAGACCCAGGCCCACGGCGACACCGCCGCCCTGGCCGCCAAGGCCGAGGCCTTGATCAAGCAGCACCTCTCCTTGCTCGACATCGACGGCACCGAAAACCCGGCCGATATCCGCAATGAGTTGGGCATGTCCATGGAAGCCGGGGTCGGTATCTACCGTACCGAAGAGCTGATGCAGGGCACCATCGACAAGATCAACGAGCTGAAAGCCCGTTACAAGAAGGTCAAGATCAACGACAAGTCCTCCGTCTTCAACACCGATCTGCTGTACGCCATCGAACTGGGCTACATGCTGGACGTGGCCGAAGCCATGGCGCACTCCGCCATCAACCGCAAAGAGTCTCGTGGTTCCCACCAGCGTCTGGACGGTTACGAGGATCGCGACGACGTGAACTTCCTCAAGCACACCCTCTCCTTCTACAACCAGGAAGGCGTCCCGACCATCGATTACTCCGATGTGAAGATCACTAAATCCCAACCGGCAAAACGTGTGTACGGTTCCGAGGGTGAGAAACAAGACGAGGCTAAGAAGAATGGCTGAGATGATCGAAATTGAGATCCTGCGCTACCGACCGGAGCAGGACAACGAGCCCTGGATGCAGACCTTCCAGGTTCCTTACCTGAAAGAGATGTCCCTGCTGGACGCGCTGCAGTACATCAAGGATCAGCTGGACTCCACCCTGAGCTTCCGCTGGTCCTGCCGGATGGCGATCTGCGGCTCCTGCGGCATGATGGTCAACGGCATTCCGAAGCTGGGCTGCAAGACCTTCCTGCGGGACTATCTGCCGGGCAAGATGAAGATCGAGCCGCTCAACAACTTCCCGATCGAGCGCGATCTGGTGGTCGACATGTCCGACTTCATCGAGAAGCTGGAGAGCATCAAGCCCTACATCATCCCGTCTGAGCCGCGTAACCTGTGCGACGGCGAGTACATCCAGACCCCGGCTGACATGGCGAAGTATCACCAGTTCTCCATGTGCATCAACTGTGGTCTGTGCTACGCCGCCTGCCCGCAGTACGGCATCAACAAGAAGTTCACCGGTCCTGCGGCACTGGCACTGGCCTATCGCTACAACGCCGACAACCGCGATGGCGCGTCCAAAGAGCGGATGAAGATCCTCAGCCAGGACGAAGGCGTCTGGGGCTGTACCTTCGTGGGCTACTGTTCCGACGTCTGTCCCAAGGGCGTGGATCCGGCCGCCGCCATCCAGCTTGGCAAGGTCGAGAGCGCCAAGGACTACATGATCGCCATGTTCAAGCCGGATTGAGACCAGGAGTGAGACCATGAACAACACCAATAGCAAACGTAAGCCCTACGTGCGCGAAATGAAGAAAGACTGGTGGCTGAAGAACGCCTTCTACACCGGTTACATGATCCGCGAAGGCACCAGTATCTTCGTCTCCATCTACGCCGTGGTGCTGATGTGGGGGCTGATGCGCCTGGTCCAGGGTCAGGAAGCGTTCAACGGCTGGCTGGAATCCCTGCAGAGCCCAATCGCCATCCTGTTCCACGTCATCGCACTGGCAGCCTGCCTGTTCCACGCCAAGACCTGGTTCGCCCTGGCGCCCAAGGCCATGCGCATCTTCCGCGGTGAAGACCTGGTGCCGGAGAAGCCGATTGTCATCGCCCAATACGTGGCACTGGCGGTGGTATCCCTGCTGATCCTGATCATCGTGGCTTGAGGAGATAAATGATGAGACGTTCTGACGAACCCATTTACTGGGGACTCTTTGGTGCCGGTGGCATGGTGGTTGCCATGCTGCTGCCGGTGATTGTCCTCATTACCGGTCTGCTGGTGCCCATGGGCATCATGGACGTGGAGACCATGAGCTTTGAGCGCGTACACGCCTTCGCCAGCTCCTGGTGGGGTGCCTGCATCCTGCTGGTGATCATCGCCCTGCCGATCTGGCACGGCATGCACCGTATCTACCACGGCCTGCACGACCTTGGGATCCACACCACCAAGCTGCACCACTATGTGTTCTATGGCTTCGCCTTCCTGGTGTCCGCCATCACCGTCGGCCTGCTGATGGTGCTGGTTCTCCAGTAACAAGCAGCTACCAGATCGACACGCCAAACCGGGCGCCTCTCACCAAGGCGCCCGGTTTTTATTTGCCTGCATTATTTGCCTGCAATGAGTTAGCGATGACGCCTGTCCACTAGGACGCCTTGGACCACAGCGCCAACAGGGGCGCGGGGATGGCACCAAGTTGCAGGATCGGCGTCCGGTGCCAGTCCGCCAGCTTCTGCAGTACCCTGGCCAGATCCTGCGCCAGTATATTGGTCACCCTGACCCCTGCCTCCAGATAGAGGCTCTTGACCTCGAACACCCCCTCCTTGCGATGGGCCTTGGTATCGAGGCGGCCCACCAGCTGGCCCCGGTGTAGCAGGGGCAGCACGAAGTAGCCGTACTGGCGCTTGGGAGCCGGGGTGTAGCACTCGATGCGGTAGTCAAAGTCGAACAGCTCCTTGGCCCGCTTGCGATCCCACACCAGGGGATCGAAGGGTGAGAGCACTGCGGTATGGGTCGCCTTGAGGGAACCCGCCTGCGCCTGCGCCAGCTCATCGGCCAGGGAGGCGTGGACGAAGGCGCCGTGCTGCCAGCCCTCGACCCGCACCGGCAGCAGCTCCCCCTCGTCCGCCAGCTGATGGAGCAGGGCATCGTACTTGCCACGGCGCAGGCGATAGTAGTCGGCCACCCAGCCGGTCTTGACCAGTCCCAGCGCCCGGCAACTGGTACGCACCATGTCCCTCTGCGCCTGCTCCGAGCTCGGCAAGTCCCGGCCGTCGTCCCAGTCCGGACGCACCCGCTCGGCGAGATCGTAGACCCGCTGGAAGTTGCGCCGCTCGCGCACCATCAGCTGGCCGGCGGTGAACAGCACCTCCAGGTGGCGCTTCTCCGGTTTCCAGTCCCACCAGCCATTGCCCTTGCCCTCCTTGCGTTCAAAGTCAGCGGCGCGCACCGGGCCATGCTCGCGGATCCGCTCGATGATCTGGCCTATCTCCTGCTGATGAGCCGCGAGCCAGTTAGCCGAAAACTTCCAGCCCATGGCGGCGGGATCCAGCATGCGATGGCGCAGCAGCCGGTAGTCCTCGCGGGGAACGAAGCAGGCCTCATGGGCCCAGTATTCGAAGATGTCACCTCCTGCCAGCAGTTGCTCCAGCCAGGCGGGCTCGTACTGGCCAAGGCGGCTGAACAGCACCAGATAGGGGCTGCGCGCCACCACTGAGATGGTGTCTATCTGCAGCAGCGCCATGCGTTGAATGCAGGCCAGCACGTCGGCCGGTCGCGCCTTGCGCCTGGGGGGCGTCAACAGCCCCTGGGCCGCGAGTTGCAGGTGACGGGCGTCTTGCAGGGAGAGATGAGGGATCGACATGGGGATACCAGCTCCTTGGTAACAGGCTCCCAGCATGCCCAACTCATGGCCAAATGAAAACGGCTGACTCAGGGTTTGGTGATGACGGCCACATCCGCATGGGGGAACTGGACCTCTGCCTGCCAGCGATCCGCCAGGGCACGAAACGACGCCTCGGCGAAGAACACGATGTGAGTCGGATCGTGGCGGTAACGCCAGCTCCTGAAGCGCTCGTCACCGAGCACCCGCTGGGTCTGCAGCACCAGGATGCCGCCGGATCTCAGGCAATCCCAAAGCCCGTCCAGCGCACTGCGCGGATCGGCGATGTGCTCGATCACCTCGGTGCTGGTGATGAAGTCATATTGCCGATTGAGCAACTCGGGCTCGTCGGCGTAGAACTTGTCGTAGCCCGCCATCTCAAAGCCCGCCTCCCGTCCCATGGCGATCAGCGCAGGGCCGGGGCCACAGCCAAAGTCGAGGCCGCTGGCCGGGGGTGGCACCCGGGCGAGCACCTCCCCGAAGGCCCGCATCAGGAAGCCGCGGTAGCGGGGATCGTCCACCTGGTTGTCGTGTCCGTCGTAGACCGCCTTCTCCGCCGCCGGCGCCAGATGGAAGGCCGGATCCAGCCAGACCAGCTCACAGCCGAGACAGCGATGGTAATGCTTGCCGGCAACGGGCAGAGAATAACTGTTGGGATGGTCGCAGAGTGGGCAGCAGGGGGAGGAAGCCATAAGGAGTCTCGCGTTGAACGAATGCCCGGCAGGGTGCCTGCCCCCTCGGTCGCTGGCAAGGGATTTTGTCCCCCCTGCTCGGCCGTTCGTAGTGGACTGTTATGCCTCCCTTAAGGGTTCCTTAAGCCTGGTCCCTTATTCTTGCGAGCAACAGGTGCGGGTCGGCGGCCCTCATGGCCCCAAACCCAGGCCGGATTGCGCCTTCTCTCGGTCTGCTCTTAGGGATGAACATCTCATCATGAAACTGCAAGGAAAACGCGTGCTGCTCACCGGTGCCAGCGGCGGGATAGGCGAAGCATTGGCTCAGGAGCTGGCGGCGCAGGGTGCGTACTTGCTGTTGCAGGGCCGCAGGGCAGTCGCACTGGAGCGACTGCGCAGGGATCTGACTCAGTCCGATCGGCACCAGATAGTGATCGCCGATCTCGGCTCGGCGTCCGAGCGGGCCAGCCTGCTGCAACACCCCATGCTGGATGAAGGGCTGGACGTGCTGATCAACAACGCTGCCACCAACCAGTTCGCCTGGCTGGAAGATCAGAGCGCGGAGCAGGTCGAGCGCCAGCTGCGCCTCAACATCGAGGCCCCCATCCAACTCACCCGCGCCCTGCTGCCGAGGATGCGCAAACCCGCCGTCATCATGAACGTGGGGGCCAATCTGGGGGCCGTCGGCCACCCCGGTTACAGCGTCTACTGCGCCAGCAAGTTTGCCCTGCACGGTTTTAGCGAGGCCCTCGGCCGTGAGCTGGAAGGCTCGGGCATCAGGGTGCTCCACTTCGCCCCGCGCACCACCCGCACCCGGCTGGACTCCGAGGCCGCCTACGCCATGAACGTGGCCCTTGGCACCCCCATCGATAGCCCCTATGTGGTGGCCGAGCAGGCCGTCATCGCCTTGTGCAACGAGACCCGCCGCCGCTGGCTCGGCTGGCCGCAGGCGATGATGGTGCGCCTCAACGCCCTCTGTCCCTGGCTGGTCGACCGGCTGCTTGCCCGCCAGCAAGCAGTCATCAAACACTATGCCCGCCACGGGCAGCCCGGCATCACCGGCCACAACGCCAAGTGATGAGTGCCATCCTGCTTCCTCGATGATGTAAACTGGAGCCGTCTGCCTGTCTGATGGCGACTATTTGATGGATGGAGAACGACAAAGATGCGGATCCTGTTGGTAGAGGATGATGTGATGTTGGGGGATGGCATGCAGGATGCCCTTCGTCACAGCGGTTACACCGTGGACTGGTTGCAACAGGGCTTGCCGGCCCTCGCCGCACTCAAGAGTGACGAGTTTGCCGCCATGATCCTGGATCTCAACCTGCCGGACATCGATGGCATCAGCTTGCTGCGCAAGCTGCGCCGGGAGGGATATCAGCTACCCGTGCTGATCCTCACCGCCCGCGATGCCCTCGACGATAGAGTGGTCGGGCTGGATGCGGGCTCCGATGACTACATGGTCAAGCCCTTCGCCCTGCAGGAGCTCAATGCCCGCCTGCGCGCCCTGGTGCGCCGCAGCAAGGGGCAGGCGCAGGCCAGCCTGGAATACGGGGATATCCTGATCCACCCCGATGCCCAGCAGGTCACCTATCAGGGCGAGCCCGTCCGGCTCACTCCCCACGAATACAAACTGCTGCAGGAGCTGGTGAGCCAATGCGGCCGGGTGCTGAGCAAGGAGCAACTGCAGCAAAGTCTCTATGGCTGGGATGAAGGGGCCGAGAGCAACGCGGTGGAGGTGCACATCCACCACCTGCGCAAGAAGTTCTACTCCGAACTCATCCGCAACATCCGCGGGGTGGGGTATATAGTGCCGCAGATCGAGTCGCAGATTGACTCGCAACGCAATGCCTCAAGCGCCGAAGGATCGCCCCGTTCATGACTCGCGTCCGCTCCATCCGCCGCTTCCTGCTTGCCGGGATACTGGCTCTGGTCAGTGTCAGCCTGGCCGTCAGCGGCTTCATCGGCTATCTCGAAGCGAACCACGAGATGGAAGAGCTGTTCGATGCCCGCCTCGCCCAGTCCGCCCGCATCACCAACCAGCTGCTCAGCCGTTATCTGAAGCAACGCGGCGAGCTGCCCAGCAACGGGGCCGTCTACCAGGAGTGGGAGCAGGCCGTGCCCGATGACCCCCATCAGGAGAAGCGCAGCTTCAGCCAGCTGGGGCGGGACAACGAATTCACCCCCTACGGTCATGAGTTCGAACGCAATCTCTACTTCCAGCTGCTCGACGAGCGGGGTGCCATCCTGCTGCGCTCTCCGAGCGCGCCAGCCCAGCCACTGACTACTCTGGAGCGCGGCTTCAACAGTGAGACCAAGGATCACCACGAGTGGCGCACCTTCACCCTCTACAACGAGGATCAGCGCACCTGGCTCATCGTCGCGGAGCGGGACGATGAGCGCGGCGAGCTGGCCAGCAGCATGGCCACCCTGACCATGCTACCGCTGTTCATCACCCTGCCCTTCCTGCTCGGCCTGCTGTGGTGGCTGGTCTCGGCCGGCCTGTCCCCGTTGCGCCAGGTCGCCCAGGCCATCAGTGAACGCCATCCCGCCAACCTGAGCCCGCTCACCCTGAGCCTCAAGGCCGAGGAGCTGACGCCCATCGTCAACGAGATCAACCGACTGATGCACACCCTGGCCGACACCATAGAGCGGGAGAAGCAATTTACCAACGAGGCGGCCCACGAGCTGCGCACCCCGCTGGCGGTGCTACGCATTCACAGCGAGAACCTGATGGCGGCCGAGGACGATGCCACTCGGGAGCAGGCACTGCGCAAGATGCTGCTGGCCCTCGATCGCAGCGATCGGCTGATCCGCCAGCTGCTGACCCAGGCCCGCATCGACAACCAGCAGACACCGGCCCTGAACCGGCTGGACTTGAGCCAGTTGCTGCAAGGAACACTCGCCACCCTGGCGCCGCTCGCCCTCAAGAAGGAGCAACAGCTCTCGCTGGAGGGGGAAGAGCATCTGCAGGTGATGGGGCAAGCCGTGCTGATGGACCTGATGTTTGGCAATCTCATCGACAACGCCCTGCGCTACACCCCGGCAGGGGGCGAAATTGCGGTGATGATCGCCGCAGAGGGGAACAGGATCAGGGTGGATATCAGGGACAGCGGCCCCGGCATTCCCACCGCGGCGCTGTCACGCCTGTGTGAGCGCTTCTATCGGGTCAATCCCCAGCAGGGGGATGGGGTGGGGCTCGGCATGGCCATCGTCCGGCGTATCGCCGAGTTGCATGGCGCGGATCTCGACGTGCACAACCGACCCCACGGCGGGTTGGAGGTCAGCATCTGGCTGCCCATTCCCCACCACATCGATGCGCCCTCTGCCCATTCCTGAATGTAAAAACGGCCCATCATGGGCCGTTTTTACATCGACAAGATAGCGACTCAACGCCAGCAAGTTGGCCGCTAATCGCAGCTGGGTTGCACGGTAAAGGTACGACTGGAGTCCACTGGCCCCAGCTCGGCCAGCAAGCGGCGCCCCAATAGCACCGGATAGTTCATGTCGCTGCGATCCCGCAGGGTGAACCACTCCTGATAAACCTTGTCACCGAGGCAGATGGACATGGTCACCGTGGGTCTCTCCTCCATGCCACCGGCACCGCGCACCGTCACGCTGCGCTCCACCGGGCGCTCTAGGGTCTGCATCACCTCCTTGTCGGTGTTGGCATCGGTCAGCACCAGGGTGAAGCGCACCCAGGGCTTGCCATCGCGCTTAAAGTGCTGCAAGGCGCGCGCATCCAGGGACGACGTGAGGGCGCCGGTATCGAGCTTCATCTTCACCGCCACCCGCTTCGCCGACGTCGCATCCGGCATGATCAATCCCTTCTCGATCCAGCCATAGACGGTCGGGGCGGCCCAAATGCCGGGTGACAAGCAGAGGCTGGCCAACAGCAACCAGCGAAATTTATGTGATCCGGACACGTTGTCTTCCTCATCGGGGCGGACCGGCAATGGCCCGCCCTGCCAGAGTGGGCAGCGCCATGGCGACTGTCAACTGGCAAAACTCGCGTAGCGGATAAAGCCGGGAACCCGGCTGCGGCGCGGGCCAGTGGCGCGACAGCATCTGGCCAGGAAGGCGTTGAGGTGGGAATAAGGCGAGGAGCGGTCGGCATCGAAAAGGTGCTGGATGACCCCCACTGCCGCGCTCAGGTTGTGACGCCAAAGGCTAACACAAGGCTTCGTGAATTATCAGTCTTGTTCTGACGGGATTTTTCCCTAGACTGTTGTAAACCGGAGGCCTTGAAAACCTGCGGTTTTTTTGTGCCTGCCGACAATTTGCCCACTGCAAAAGTGACGTATCACACAAGGCTCAATAAGGAATTCGCAATGCGTATCGAAGAAGACTTGAAGCTCGGTTTCAAGGATGTCCTGTTCCGCCCCAAGCGCTCTACTCTCAAGAGCCGTTCCCAAGTCAGCCTGACCCGTCAGTTCACCTTCAAGCACACCCAAACCCAGTGGCAGGGGGTGCCCGTCATCGCCGCCAACATGGACACGGTCGGCAGCTTCGCCATGGCCAGAACCCTGGCCGGCTTCGAGATGATGACGGCGGTACACAAGCACTACAGCCTCGCGCAGTGGCAAACCTTCGTCAATGAGACCGATCCGGCCCTGCTCGGCCATGTGATGGTCTCTACCGGCACTTCCGAAGAGGACTTCACCAAGACTCGCCAGATCCTCGCCATGTCAGGCGCCCTGCGCTTCATCTGCGTGGACGTGGCCAACGGCTACTCCCAGCACTTTGTCGAATTCCTGCGCAGGATCCGCGAGGCCTGCCCGCACCACGTCATCCTGGCGGGCAACGTGGTCACCGGCGAGATGGTGGAGGAGCTGATCCTCTCCGGCGCCGACATCGTCAAGGTCGGCATAGGCCCGGGCTCTGTCTGCACTACCCGGGTCAAGACCGGGGTCGGCTATCCCCAGCTCTCCGCCATCATTGAGTGCGCCGATGCGGCCCACGGCCTCGGTGGCCAGATCGTCGGTGACGGCGGCTGCACCTGCCCGGGTGACGTGGCCAAGGCGTTTGGCGGCGGCGCCGACTTCGTGATGCTGGGGGGCATGCTGGCGGCCCACGAGGAGTGCGGCGGTGAAGTGGTGGATGTGGATGGCACCCCCTTCATGAAGTTCTATGGCATGAGCTCGTCCAGCGCCATGGACAAACACGCCGGCGGCGTCGCAGATTACCGCGCCTCCGAGGGAAAAACCGTGCTGCTGCCCTATCGCGGCCCGGTGGAAAATACAGTGCGCGACATCCTCGGCGGCGTGCGCTCAACCTGCACTTATGTAGGCGCTAGCCAGCTCAAGGAACTGACCAAGCGCACCACCTTTATCCGGGTGCGCGAGCAGGAAAACAACGTCTACGGCAAGGAGTAAGTTCCTCTTCGGCCCAATGCCGACCGTTAGAAGCCTGTCAGCCGGTGTGCTACCCTGCCCACCGGTTTTTTTGTCTCTTTTTTATATAGGTGCCCACCCATGGCAACCCCTGCGCCTCTTTCTCTGCCCCCGTTTGACTGGGATATCTTCTGCTGCGTCGTGGACAACTTCGGCGACATCGGCGTCACCTGGCGACTCGCCAGCCAGTTGCAGCGGGAGGGCCACGGTCAGGTCCGGCTCTGGGTGGACGATCTGGTGAGCTTCGCCCGCATCTGCCCAGGGCTGGATCCTGCACTGGATGGTCAATGGATAGAGGGCATCTATGTTCAGCGCTGGCATGACACAGTGCCGCCCAACATCGTGCCGGCCAGGGTCGTCATCGAAGCCTTCGCCTGCGAACTGCCCGCCCCTTTCGTGCAGGCCATGGCCGAGCAGAGCCCGCCCCCCTGCTGGATCAATCTGGAATACCTCAGTGCCGAAGCCTGGGTCGAGGATTGCCACGGCCTCGCCTCCCCCCAGCGGGTGGGCAAGCTGAGCCTCAATAAATACTTCTTCTTCCCGGGCTTCACCCCCAGAACCGGTGGCTTGCTGTGCGAACAGGGGCTGATCGCGGCGCGGGAGCAGTGGCAACAAGACGAGGCGGGGCTTGCCGCCTACTGGGCCGGCCTGGGATTGGCACCCAAGGGGAAGGATGAGCTGAGGATCAGCCTCTTCACCTACGAGAGCCCGGCGCTGAAAAGCCTGGTCGCGAGCTGGTGCCAGGGCGCCACCCCGATCACCCTGCTGCTGCCGCTGGGCCGTTCGCTCCGCGATGTGTTGACCGGTGCCGGACTGGCAAACGCCACCCCCACCGCCCAGGCCGGGGATCTGCTGCATTCGGGCCATCTCACCATCAAGCTGCTGCCGATGACGGATCAGGCCGGCTACGATCGGCTGCTGTGGAGCTGCGATCTCAACCTGGTGCGGGGCGAAGACTCCTTCGTGCGAGCCCAGTGGGCGGCCCGCCCTTTCCTGTGGCACATCTACCCCCAGGACGATCTGGCCCACATCGCCAAGCTGGATGACTTTCTCGACCACTATCTGGCCGACTTGCCGCCCCAAGCAGGCCAGTGGCTGCGCGCCTTCAACCAGGCCCTCAATCATGGGCAAGATGTGCGCGAACTCTGGGCCCAATGGCCACAATTCGGCACTATTTGGCAACAACATGCGCGAAGCTGGTCACAGAAGTTGCTTGCCGATGGGGATCTCGTCACTCGGCTGGTGAAATTTTTAGAAAGCCGTATATAATCTGGCAGTTTTTATCTGCCCGTATACGAACAGGAATTTTTACATGAAAACCGCACAGGAAATCCGCGCTGGTAACGTCGTCATGATCGGTACCGAGCCGATGGTGGTCCAGAAAGCCGAATTCAACAAATCCGGCCGTAACTCCGCCGTGGTCAAGATGAAGCTGAAAGGCCTGCTGAACGGCAGCGCCACCGAGACCGTATTCAAGGCTGACGACAAGCTGGAAGTCGTTCAACTGGAGCGTAAAGAGTGCACCTACTCTTACTTCTCCGACCCCCTGTATGTCTTCATGGACACCGAGTACAACCAGTACGACGTCGAGAAAGACAACCTGGGTGACGCGCTGAACTACATGGTTGACGGCATGGAAGACATCTGCGAAGTGACTTTCTACAACGAGAAAGCCATCTCCGTCGAGCTGCCGACCACCATCGTCCGCGAAGTTGAGTACACCGAGCCGGCCGCCCGTGGCGACACCTCCGGTAAAGTGACCAAGCCTGCCCGTCTGAAGGGCACCACCTACGAGCTGGCCGTGGCCGCCTTCGTAGAGATCGGCGACAAGATCGAGATCGATACCCGCACCGGCGAGTTCAAGCGTCGCGTCAACTGATCCGACGGCTTCATGCCAGTGTAGAAAAAGCGAGCCCAGGCTCGCTTTTTCTTTGCGCGCAATAGCGCCAGTGCTGTTCAGCCCGGGTCAGTGACAGTGAGCCGCAGGTTGGGGGAGAATTCGCTCGCCCCCTTCCATCTCGCGTCAATCGGGGCTACACCATGAAGTCAGACTTCTCCTTCATCACGGGCTCCCTATGACATCTCATCAAAAAATCCTGCTGCTGTTGCTCACCTTGCTGGCACTGACAGTCTCTGGTTGGCAACCCTATGACCGCGTGACCTGGCTGCTGGAAGTCATCCCCGTGCTCATCGTCATGCCGCTGCTGATCCTGAGCCACGAGCGCTTCCCGCTCACCAGCTTGCTCTATCTCGGCATCTTCCTGCACGCCCTGGTGCTGATCCTGGGGGGCGCCTACACCTATGCCCGGGTGCCGCTCGGCTTCGACCTGCAGCAGTGGTTCGAGCTCAGCCGCAACCCCTATGACAAGATTGGCCACTTCTTCCAGGGCTTGGTGCCCGCCCTGGCCTGCCGGGAGATACTGCTGCGCGGCCACCATGTGCAGGGCAAACGCATGCTGGCGTTTCTGGTGGTCTGCGTGGTGCTGGCCATCAGCGCCACCTATGAGCTGATCGAATGGGGCGCCGCGGTGGCGCTGGGTCAGGGGGCGGATGAGTTCCTCGGCACCCAGGGGGATCCCTGGGATACCCAGTCCGACATGTTCTGCGCCCTGATCGGAGCCATCAGCGCCCTGCTGCTGTTCACTCCCCTGCACGATCGGCAGCTGGCCAGACTGGAACAACGTTAAGGCTCAGGGGGAAGGGGTCTGCTCCTTCCCCCTACCAGGCACTGCAAAACGATCGCCGCCCTTCAGAAAAAGGATCTGCCGCCGTTAACCCGAGTAACCGGGGAGCGCATATGGCCAGATTATCCTTACCACTGCTGTTGTTGAGCCTGCTGGCAAGCCACTGCTTGTCGGCCAGCGAGCAGGCGCCTCCCGCACCGCTCGACCACTGGCAGGAGGCCGACTGGAAAGGTCTGCCAGCCAGCATCCAGGTCGACAAGCAGACGGTGTTGTTCGCCAGGCACAGCAGCGATAACTACCTGGGGCTCGCCATCCTGCTGCCGGACTGGCAGCGCAGCGGCCAGTTGTGGCAGCTGACCCGGGATCTCGGCCGACTCGGCTTCGATATCCTGTTGCTGCTGCCCTCCCCTCAGCAGACCGAGCTGGATCCGGCCGCAGAGAAGAAACAGAAGACCATGGACGCCTTTCGCCAGCAATTTGCCGAGCGCATCGTCAAACTCAGCGATGCCAAGCTGCAGGAGGGCGGCTTCAAGCTGCTGCTGGCACAGGGCACCAGCGCGGCCTGGGCCGCCAACCTCATCGCCAGCGAACAACTCCCCGCCCCCGATGCCCTGGTGCTGCTCGACGGTTTCTTCCCCAATCAGCTGAGCAACCAGACCCTGGCAAAACAGGTGGCTCAGGCCAGCATTCCGACCCTTGATCTCTATCAGGAGGAAGGGGGGCGCTGGCCTTTGCTGGCGGCCGAGGCGCGCAAGAGCGAGAGCCGCCGCAGCCACAAACTCAACTACCGCCCCTACGCCCTGATGGAACTGGACGAGACACCCGCCCGCATCCAGGGCTGGCTGACCCACCTCGGCTGGATCTGACCCAGTCACGGGGTATAGGCATATTCGGGCCAGGTTGTGACGGTCGCGAGCAGGCCGCAGGGCTGGTCAGCCCGCCCCCATCTTTGGCATGATGGCCTCATCAATGGCAGGAGGCTTCATGCAGCAAATCGTGTTTCTCGACAGCGACACCCTGGACGCCGGCATCAAGCTGGGTCGCCCCGATTTTCCCCATCACTGGCAGAGCTACCCCAATACGGTGCAGGAGCAGGTGGTAGAGCGGCTCAGATGTGCCAGCATCGCCATCATCAACAAGATCCGTATCGGCGCCGCCGAGCTGGCCCAGCTACCCGAGCTTCGCCTGATCGCCCTGGCCGCCACCGGCAGCGACAACCTGGATCTGGAAGCCTGCCGCGCCGCCAATGTCGCGGTGTGCAACATCCGCAACTACTCGGGCCCCTCGGTCCCCGAGCATGCCATGGCGCTGATGCTGGCCCTGTCGCGCAACCTGTTCGCCTGGCGTCAGTCCCTGCTGGAGGGGCGTTGGCAGCAGAGCGGCCAGTTCTGCTTCTTCGATCACCCCATCTCGGATCTGCACGGCAAGCGCCTCGGCATCATCGGCAAGGGCACCCTGGGCCAGGCCCTGGGTCAACGCGCCAGCGCCATCGGCATGGAGGTCTATTATGCCCAGAGCCAGGTCGGCGCCGTGGGTGATGAGGACAGGCTGCCGCTGGACGCCCTGCTGCAGAGCGCGGATGTGATCAGCCTGCACTGCCCGCTGACCCCCTACACCCGCCACCTCATCGGGGAGCGGGAGCTGGCCATGATGAAGCCGGGCGCCCTGCTCATCAACGTGGGCCGGGGCGGCCTGGTGGACGAGCAGGCCCTGCTCGAGGCGCTGGCCAACGGCCGGCTCGGCGGTGCCGGTTTCGACGTGGCAAGCCAGGAGCCACCGCCCCCCGACCACCCGCTGATGCGAGCGCTGCAATACCCCAACTTCATCCTGACCCCGCACGTGGCCTGGGCCAGCGCGGAGTCGATGCAGCGCCTCGCCGATCAGCTGATCGACAATATCAACGCCTTCGCCGTCGGCCGACGCCAGCATCGGCTGGTCTGACGCCTGGCCATGGAAGAGGAGCCCGCAGGTGATGCCGGCCGAGCATCATGACCGGATGAACGCGAAAAATAAGGGGAGGCACAGTGCCTCCCCTCTGGTATTTCGCCAGTCGACGAATACTGCGTCGCTGACTGGCGTGCCTCACTGGCATCGTTCTCGGTCTCCCGCTCTGCGCCTCAACGCAGGGCGACGGGGGGTGGCAGCGGGATGCCCCGCGCCTCCATCACCACCCGCAGCCGATCCGGGTAGTCTGTGATCATGCCGTCGACCCCGTTCTCCAGCATACGGTTCATGGTGCCCTCATCGTCGACCGTCCAGGGGATCACCTTGATGCCCTCGGCGTGAGCCGCATCGACCAGATCCGGCGTGGTGTACTCCACATAGCCAGGATCCCCGTAACGACCCCCCTGAGGATCCCCGTGCACCGGGGAGATGGCATTGGCACCGAAGGAGACCACGGCCTGCACCAGATCCCCATTGAAGTCATCGATGTCGATACCGCCCAGCCAGGGAGAGGCCCCCGGCATGCCAACCTGCAGGAACGGCTGGCCATTGGTCAGGGCGATGATGGGCAGGCTGGGTTCGAGCTCCCGTACCAGCATGAGCGCACCCCAGTCGAAGCTCTGTATGGTCGCCTGTCGCATCAGGCCCGCGTCACGGATGTCCTTGAGCACCGTCTTGACGAAGAGTTCCCGGGGGGCCGTCTCCTCCGGCGCGGCGGCCTCGACCTTGGTCTCGATATTGAGCAGCACCTGATCGGCCCGATAGGACTTCACCAGGGCGAACACCTCTTGCAGGGTCGGCATGGTGGCGCCGGGGACCAGCACCTGTTCCGGAAAATCGGCCAGTGGCAGGGAGCCGCAATCCAGGGTCTTCACCTGAGCCAGAGTCAGGTCCTTGATATATTTCCCCACGTAGGGGTACTGGGGATCGCCCGGGCTAACGGGCTCGGTATCCAGGCACTTCTTGTCCGAGATCTTGCGATCATGGGTCACGACCGCGATGCCATCCCGGGTGATCTGGGTATCCATCTCCAGGGTGGTGACCCCCATCTCAAGGGCATTGGCAAAGGTCGCCAGGGTACTCTCCGAGACGAGACCGAGGCCGCCACGATGCGCCTCGAGATCGAAGGCTCTGGGCTCGTGGAACAGATGCGATGTAGAGTCAGGCGGGGATGTCGACTCATTCTCATTGCAGGCCGAGAGCAACAGGGGGGCAAAGAGCACCACGCTCAGGAGGCGAGGTGTGGGAATAGGCATGACAATAACCTTATTGAGTAAGAGGTTCAGCTAACCTAACTCCTTTGTATTTCTAAAATATTAATCTTATTGATGTTTTGATTGTTATTTTCTTCCTCTGTTTTCCACCGAGGGCGGCGGGGCAAAGCACCGACCCCCCTTGACCCGAATACCGCAGACGTCATGCAACGAAAACCTCATAAAAAATGCCGGTCAGCCTTGGCTGACCGGCATCGGCGACCCGCAGGTCCCTCTGTCATGGGCAGGATGACATCAGTCGTCATCGTGCCATCTGTGCTTCTTGTGCTTCTTGTGATGACCACGGTGATAACCGTTGTCATCATAGTAACGGCGGCCGCCTTTGTAGTTGTCACGGGACTCGTGGCCATCGCCGGTTCTCGCCCCTATGGCGGCGCCACCGGCACCACCCACACCAGCCCCGATCAAGCGACCGGTGTCGCCCCCCACGCTCTTGCCGATGGCGGCACCGCCGAGGGCGCCGACCGCGCCACCAATGGCGGCTTCGTTCTTGTTACCCTTGTTCGCCGTCGCGGCGCCACCGGCCGCACCACCGACGGCGGCGCCCACCAGGGCGCCGGTATCCCCGCCCAGCTGTTTGCCGATCATGGTGCCCGCCACCCCACCGAGGCCGCCACCCAGTACGGTGTTAAGATCCTCCGAGGCCAGTACCGGGCCACTGCCCAACAGCAGCGCGCCCAACAGCGCCATTGCGCTCATACCGTATTGCTTCATCTCCATGGGGTACTCCTGTCAAACCTGATTGATTATTTTCCTGCACTATACAAAGCGCCAAAAACTCCGCTACCCGGGCAACGGGATCTCAACCGGCAGATAAACTGTCTCTCCTTCGCGACAGCTATCGTTAAAATAAGATAACCATCTGAAAAAAAACTAAAAAAAAAGGTCACAGGGGAAATCATCCCCCCTGTGACCCATGTCTCATTTGTCGCAGCCCCATTTTCTCTCACGGCGCTCAGACAGATACTGTCACGACAGAGCAGCCAGGGTGCCAGCCTCCTCTCTTTCCGACCACAGATGCCAACAGTCCCGTCCCCGTCGCTTGCTCTGGTACAGGCAGGTGTCCGCTTGCTCGAACAGAGTATCCGCGGCATCCGGATAACGGGCCCCACCCGCACTCAGGGTGATGGGCTCCTTGAATTCCCGCCATTTCAGCTCTCGCACCCGGGTGAGGAGGTGATCCAGACTGGGGCCTATATCGAGGCTATTCCAGGGCAGCAGGGCGGCGAACTCATCGCCACCGATGCGATAGACCTGGGTGCTGCCAAAGGATCGCGCCAGTATGGTCGCCACCCGGCGCAGCACCGCATCCCCCACCCCATGGCCCCAGCTGTCGTTGATCCGCTTGAAGCAATCCAGATCCAGCAGCACCAGCCAGTGGGGGATCTGTTCCTGCTCCAACCTGATGCGGTCCTGATCGAAGGCGCGCCTGTTCATGATGCCGGTGAGGGGATCCTGCAACAGCGCATCCTGCCCCTGCAGCAGATGGGTCCTGACCTGGTCTATCTCGCCGAGGCTGCCGTGCACGAACCAGGTGTGCTGCCTGTGCGGGATGGCCATCGGATCCGTGCTCTGCCGGATGTCGTTGAGGGAGCCCTGGATCAACGCCTGCTCCTGGCGAAAGATCCGCACCAGGAAAATGAGGCTGCATAGCCAGATGCCGAGCAGGGCCAACGCGGGCAGCATCACCATCAGCAGGGTCTCCCGCAGGCTGTCATGAAATCGGGACGGCGGCAGATAGAGGTTGAGATCCCAGTCGATGTCGGCCAGCGCCAGCCTGAGGTGACTGCCATGCCGGATCACGTCCAGCCCGCTCGTCCCGTATCCGGCCTCAGGCCCGGCAGCCGGCAACAATTGCTGATTGTGCCCCACCACCAGCTGGCCGGAGTGACGCTCGGTGATATGGATGGCGGCCTGCTCATCCCCAAGCGCCCTGCGCAGCGCTGCCTGCAGGGAGCCGAACGACATGTCGACCATCAGCAGGCCCAGCAGCAGCCCCTCGCCGTCTTCGACCCGCTTGATCAGGGTCAGGGCCTGGTTGGTCGAGTCGTAGTCCTGGTAGGGACCGAACCAGATCAGCTTGTCGCTGTCGGTGGCCAGTGCCTGGTACCAGGGGCGCGTCTTCGGCTGGTAGCTCGGCGGCGCAGATCTGGCGGGGTAGCTGTCGACCCGGTTGATACGGGCATTGTAGAAATAGAGGTAGTGAGCGTCGTGCTTGAACTGGTGAGCGATGGCCCAGATGGGATTGATGGCCGACTCCCCCCTGGCGATGGCGGTCTTGTCCAGGGAAGCCTCCAGCACCGCGAGCTGCCTCTGGTTGGCCAGCACCATCTCGTGGATCAGGGTGGCTTCGATGGAGCCGAGCATGTGCTGATAGCCGGCAATCGTCTTGTCTACGCTGCGCAGGTAGCTGGACAGGGCCAGCAGCAGGGTGGCGATCAATACCAGGGCGCCGAGCAGGAAGGAGAGCGGGGTCAGCACGTAGTAGCGCCGTTTGATTATCTCGCCTGCCATAGCACCCTCTATAAAATATCCTGCCAGATTGATTCTATGGTGGGATGCGCCGAAAAAATATTGATTGGAATCATTAACATCCATTTTACTGACAAATGATGAATTATCAGCTCCGATGAGCTATTGCGGATTTCTTCATGTGAATATCCATAAAAAGTAGAAACACTCATCACCCTGTGTTGACGGTTTATCGTGCAGAGGGTGTTATAGTCGATGACTCGAAAGATCGGAGCCAGATGACCTTCATGGCCCATGACTGGCGACGATGATTCAGTAAACCAAGGAGATGTTATGAGCAGTCCGTTTATCGAACAGATCAAAGTACGTCGTACCATCTATGCCCTGGGTGACCAGGTGTCCCAGTCACCGGCACAGCTGAGCGCCCTCATCAAGGATGCCATCAAGCACAGCCCCTCATCGTTCAACTCCCAGAGTTCGCGCGCCGTCATCCTGTTTGGGGCCGAGCACCACAAGCTGTGGGACATCGTCAAGGCGGAGCTCAAGAAGATAGTCCCGCCAGAGGCCTATCCCCAGAGTGAGGCCAAGGTGGATGGCAGCTTCCGTGCGGGTGCGGGCACAGTGCTGTACTTCGAAGACAGGGCCGTGATCCAGGATCTGCAGCAGAAATTTGCGCTCTATGCCGACAACTTCCCCATCTGGTCCGAACATGCCACCGGGATCGCCCAGTTCGCGGTCTGGACCGCCCTGGCCCAAGAGGGGATTGGTGCCTCCCTGCAGCACTACAATCCGCTGATCGACGAGGCGGTTCGCAAGGAGTGGGATCTGCCCGCCAGCTGGCTGCTGCGCGCCCAGATGCCCTTTGGCAGCATCAAGCAACCGGCCGGTGACAAGACCTTCATCGACGACGAGGTTCGCTTCCGGGTCTTCGGCTAACCGCTCCCGCCCCCTCACCGAGGGGGCCTTTTTCTGCCCCTTTCCCCCGAATTCAGCCAGGCAGGCGATTCGGCAGACTGAGCAAGAGCCCCGCCTCCTCCTCGGTCACCCTCATCGGCCGCCAGTCATTCAGCCACCCGCTCACCCCGGCATCGAGCAAACGCTCACCCCCAATCTGCACCACCTGACAACCGGCCTGCAGGGCGCTCGCGATGCCGGCCTGTGCATCCTCAAACACCAGACAGTCGGCGGGGTCCAGGCCGAGCCGGCTCGCCGCCAACAGGTAGGGCTCGGGATCCGGCTTGCCCCGCACCACGTCATCTCCGCCAATCATCAGCCTCGGCTGCGGCAACCCGGCGTCGGCAAGCCGACCCCGTGCCACTCGCTGGCTGGCGGAGGTGACCAGTGCCCAGCGATCGGCAGGCAAGTCATGGAGCAGGGTACTAGCCCCCTCAATGGGCTCGGCTACTCCCGCGTGCGCAAGTTCCAGCTCGTCCAGCCGGACCATCTCCTGCGCTATGTCCAGCTGGGGCGCCAGTGCCTCGATCACCTCCTTGGCCCGCACCCCGTGACACATGGCCAGCACGGGCTCAGGCGCCAGCCCATGGTGACAGCACCAGATTCGCCACACGGTTTCCACGCCCGCAGTCGACTTGACCAGGGTGCCATCCATGTCCAGCAACAGGGCCCTGGCCCGCAAGACGATGGCACTCATGTCGCCGCTCCCGCCAACCCGGGTTCGACCCCGGAGAGCGAGCTGGAGAGTGCCTGACGCTGAGCCCTGCCCTCATAGCAGGCCATCGCCTGTTCGGTGTCGCTCGCCCACACCAGCAAGGGGGCGACCACGAATCCCTGTGACAACAGGCTGGTCAGCAGTTCCCCCGTCTCGGTTGCGGCCAGCGGCTGAGCCATGATGAGGCTTCCCTTGATCAAAAACAGATAGCGTTCGGTATGCATGATGTGATCCCTCGTTCCCAGTTCAGACCGGCTGTCGGTCCGTGACAACCTCATTAGAACAAGGTAGATAGATAATTTATAATCACTAAATCGCCACATTGGATAACCAAACGGAATGAAATTCGACCTGAGACAGCTGCAGGCTTTCGTGACGCTGGCGGAGACCGCCAACTACCGGGAGGCCGCCAACCGGCTGTTCATCACCCAGCCGGCGCTCACCAAGCAGATCCAGGGGCTGGAGCTGAGCCTCGGCACCACCCTGTTCAATCGGGGTCGCCACGGCGCCGAGCTGACCGCCATCGGCGCCCAACTGCTCACCCAGGCCAGCGCCCTGGTCGAGCACGGCAAGGGCTTCGAGCACCATGCCCTGGCGCTGGCAAGCGGCGCGGCCGGGCGGCTCAAGATGGGCTTCGGACTGTCGAGTTTCGTGCTGGCCCCCTCCCTGGTCGCCCGTTTCAAACGGCAGGTGCCCGAGGTGCTGGTGCACCTGCAGGACATGCCCTCCGCCATCCAGCACGAGCTGTTGCTATCGGGGCAGTTGCAAATCGGCTTTATGCGCCGGCCACAGGCACCGCAACTGCAAGAGCACCGACTGCTGACCGATCGGCTGGTGCTGGCGGTGCCGACCCAGCTGATAGGGCCCGACCCCGCCGCCTTCGACGTGGAGCGGGCGCTGACCCGGCAGCCCCTGTTGCAGATGGTGGGCCATCGCTGTCCCGGCCTCACCCAGCAGATCGCCAACTTCCTCGGCGCCAACCGGCTGACCGGCATGATCCAGGAGGCGGAAGACATCCAGACCCTGGTGGCCCTGGTCGCCGCCGGGATCGGCAACGCCATACTGCCCCGCAGCGTCAGCTTTATCGCCGGTCCGGACGTGACCCTCTACCCCCTCTCGGGACCCTACTCGGAGTGGGAGATCAGCCTGGTGTGGAATCCGACCTTCGCCGATCCCATTCGCGATCGCTTCCTGGCACTGGTCAGGGCGGAACATCCAGAGGTGGAGGCCAGGCCCAGCCTCTCCTCTTGATGCAGGGTGATTGATGGGCATTCCCTGCCGACGGCGCAGGGCAAGAAGAGGTCAACCCGGACGGGCTGGCCTCTTCGCCTGATGGCCTTGGCAACTCAGTGGCCGCACCACTGATCTTCACAGGGGATACCATCCCCCTCTCCGTCCATCTTCATGTTTGGGCAGTTTTGCAAAAACCAGGTCGCCTCCTCACAAGACGTCATCTGGGAGCAATACTGCCGGCCGTCGCACTGACGGGCGAAGACCGGGGCCTGCGATGTGCTATATGAGGCGCTGCTCTCTCCCTGACTGAAAGAGGAAGCTGGCGGCGGCGAGACCGACTCGGCCGAGAAACGGGAATAAATGGAGAACAGGCCCGCCAGCACCAGCAAGGGAATAAGCTTGCCGCGCCAGTTGCTCTTGCGCCTGTAGGTGGGTTGTCTGCGGGGCCGAGGCGTCGCGCTCTGCGCCATGGAGGGGGCGGAGGGTGGCAAGCGGCTGGATTCATTGCGCGTGGGGGAGGGCCGCTCCAGCGCTGGGCTGAATCCATCCGCCAGCGACAGGGGCCGGTCGGGGAAGAACACCTGCAGGGCGCAGGGCTTGCCATCCTTGCCGGTGCCCAGCTGATAGGAGACCCGCTCCCCCGCCTCCGGCGGTGTGCCGTCGAAGGTCAGGGAAGAGACGTGCACGAACAGATCCGCGTCTCTCTGCTCTTGTTGTGAATATGACTGTGGCTGCGACTGCGGCCTGATAAAGCCAAAGCCGCGCTCCCGGTTCCAGCTCGCAATGTTTCCTTGATAACGCATGCCCTCATCCTTGTGGCCAGCTCTGTTTCTGCCATCTTGCCCCAAAACCACGCGGTTTCAACAGCGGCCCATGAGCAAAATGTGAGCGACTCGATAAGAGCGAGGGTTTCAGCTCAGCTGGGCCACCTTGATGATCTCGGCGATGCGGCCGAGCATGCGCAGCGAGCCGTGATGATCCATGGCATCGGCCGCGGCGCAGGCATCCTCGAGGATGGTGATGCGGTAATCCCTGTCGTGCCCATCCCGGGTGGCGGCCTGAATGGCCCAGCTGGTGCTGATCCCGCACAGGTAGAGGTGATCGATCTGGTTGGCCCGCAGCGCCGGCTCCAGCGCGGTGCCATAGAAGGGGCTGACTCTGGGCTTGGTCAGCACCAGATCGCCCGCTTGCACGTCCAGCGCGGGATGAAAGTCGGTGCCGCTGTCGGCCAGCGACAGGGCGCCGAACTGCTGGGCACGACCAAACATGGGGGAGCCCTTGGGCTGCAACTTGTAACCCGCGTCGAAGCCGACCTTGAACAGCACCACCAGCCAACCCTGGGCGCGGGCATGAGCCAGCGCCTGATTCGCGTGGGTGATGGCATCCTGCTCCACCACATGGGCCGCCGAGGCGGCGATGCGCCCGTCCGGGTGGGCCAGATCGTTGATAAAGTCGATCACCAGCAGTGCCTTGTTCATCCCTTTGCTCCCCGATTGTCCGTCTCTGTTCAACCCTTGCGCCCGCCGACATCACCAAAGGTGCTGCCCTTGGGCAATATAAAACACTAGATACATCAGACTGGTGGATTGATACTCCACCACTTAATTAACTAGCAGTGTAAAATGCTACCTCTCACACCAATCCCAGTGCGTAGCGTAGCGCCATCTCCTTGAGCGGGCCCGCCTTGTCCGCCAGATTGAGCGCCAGATTGCGGGCCAGCCGCAGCGGCCCTATCTCGTTGCTGAACACCCCGTAGAAGAGATCCATCCCCGACTGCATCAGCAGGTTGTCCGGACGGCGCCGGCGCTCGTAGCGCCCGGCCAGGGCGAGCTGGTGCCAGTCGCCGCCGGCCTTGTGCAATAACTCGACCCAGCAGGCCACATCCTTGAAGCCGAGGTTGACCCCCTGCCCCGCCAGCGGGTTGATGGTGTGGGCGGCGTCGCCGAGCAGCAGCACCCGCCCGGCGTGATAGTCGTTGGCATGGCGGCGCACCAGCGGGAAGCTGCCCTTGCCGGTCACTTGGAAACCGCCGAGCCGGGCCGGGAAGTGGCGGCGCACCTCGGCGGTCAGGGCCTCATTGCTCATGGCGGACAGGGCCCGGATGCGGGCCGGGCTGTCGTACCACACCAGGGAGCCGTGCCGGCCCGGCAGCGGCAGGAAGGCGCGCGGGCCACTCGGGGTGAACTGCTGCCAGGTGATGTCTTCCTGCTCGAAGTCGGTATCTATGTTGATCAGCATGCAGTGCTGGCGATACTCGAAGCGCGACACCCCGATCCCGGCGAGGCGGCGGGTGAGCGACTCGGCGCCGTCGCAGGCCAGCACCCAGCGCGCCTGCAGCTCGGTACCATCGTCGAGCAGCAGGGTGGCGTGGTCGGCGCTCTGCTGCAGCCGCGTCACCGCCGCTGGGGTATGGGTCTGGATGTTGGGGAAATCTTCCATTCGCTTCAGCAGGGCGAGCTGCACCAGCCGGTTCTCGATGATGTAGCCGAGCTGGGGCAGGCCGAGGTCGGCGGCATCGAAGCGGGTGGCGAAGCCGTCCAGCTCCCAAGTCTCCAGCCGGCGATAGGGGCACAGCCGCATCTGTTGCAGCCCTTGCCAGGCACCGGCCTGGGTCAGCAGGGCCACCGAGGCCTGGCTGATGGCGGAGACCCGCAGATCCAGCGGCTGCTCGGGGGCATAGGGCGCGGGCAGCTGGGTCTCGATGACCCGGATGGAGAGGCCTTGCGCCGCCAGCAGGCAGGCGGTGGCGGCCCCCACCATACCGGCGCCGACGATGGCGATATCACAGTGTTCCATAGCGTGCTTCCTGAAAGAGGATCGCCCAAGGCGAGGAGCCAGAGGCTAAATCGAATGGAGGCATGATAGCGCAAGGGCGCGGGATAATCAGGAGAGAGGCGGCGAATTGCCTTGCCGGATCAGCGGCAAGGCCGCGACTGGCGGGGCAACCGGTCCCGTGGCGGGCCCGATGGCCCCAGACTGGTCAGCACCGGGATTGAGGAGTAAAATGGCCGGTCCTTTGACCCTGTCGATAGCAAAAATAGTCAAGAGTAGCGATGAGCAAGAAACTTCATATCAAGACCTGGGGCTGCCAGATGAACGAGTACGACTCGTCAAAGATGGCGGATCTGTTGGATGCCAGCAACGGCTACACCCTGACCGAGGAGCCCGCAGAGGCCGACGTCTTGCTGCTCAACACCTGCTCCATCCGCGAGAAGGCCCAGGAGAAGGTGTTCCACCAGCTCGGTCGCTGGAAGAAGCTCAAGTTGAAAAAGCCAGGCCTGGTGATCGGCGTGGGCGGCTGCGTCGCCTCTCAGGAGGGAGAAAACTTGCGCCAGCGCGCCCCCTATGTGGACATCGTCTTCGGCCCGCAAACCCTCCATCGTCTGCCCGCCATGATCAAGCAGGTCCAGGAGGGGCGAGGTGCCCAGGTGGACATCGCCTTCCCCGAGATCGAGAAGTTCGACAACCTGCCGGAGCCCCGTGCCGAGGGGGTCACCGCCTTCGTCTCCATCATGGAAGGCTGCTCCAAATACTGCTCCTTCTGCGTGGTGCCCTACACCCGCGGCGAGGAGGTGAGCCGACCGCTCGACGACGTGCTCTACGAAATCGCCCAGCTCGCCCAGCAGGGGGTGCGCGAAGTGAATCTGCTCGGCCAGAACGTCAACGCCTATCGCGGCCCCACCTTCGATGACAATCACTGTACCTTCGCGGAGCTGCTCAGGCTGGTGGCCGCCATCGACGGCATCGACCGCATTCGCTACACCACCAGCCACCCCATCGAGTTCACCGATGACATCATCGAGGTCTATCGGGACACCCCAGAGGTGGTCAGCTTCCTGCACCTGCCGGTGCAAAGCGGCTCGGATCGCATCCTGACCATGATGAAGCGCCCGCACACAGTGCTGGAGTACAAGTCCAAGATCCGCCGCCTGCGCAGCGTGCGGCCCGACATCACCATGAGCTCGGACTTCATCGTCGGCTTCCCGAACGAGACGGACGAGGACTTCGAGGCCACCATGAAGCTCATCGAGGAGATCAACTTCGACATGAGCTTCAGCTTCATCTACAGCCCGCGCCCCGGCACCCCGGCCGCGGATCTGCCGGACGATGTCGACATGGAGGTGAAGAAGGCCCGCCTCACCCGGCTGCAGAACCAGATCAATCACCAGTCGATGCTCATCGGCCGTGCCATGCTGGGCTCGGTGCAGCGCATCCTGGTGGAGGGGCCCTCCAAGATGGATCCCATGCAGCTCAGTGGCCGCACCGAGAACAACCGGGTGGTCAACTTCGAAGGCCCGCACCGCCTGATTGGTGGCTTCGCCGACGTGGAGATCACCGACGTGCGCCCCTACTCCCTGCGTGGCCGCTTCATCCGCGGCGAGGACGAAATGAATCTGCGCATCGCCACGGCGCCCCAGGAGATCCTGGCTCGCCGCCCGGACAACGTACCGGATGAATTGGGCGTTGCCGCCTTCAGGCCCCATTGAACAACCATCGCCATCCGGCACGGCCGGATGGCGGAACAGCTGAGACGAGGACACCTTGAGCCGACACATCTCGACCCTGAATCTGCACCTGGAGCCCGCCGACAACCAGCGCCTCGCCAGCCTGTGCGGCCCCTTCGACGACAATCTCAAGCAGCTGGAGCGCCGCCTCGGCGTCGAGATCAGCTACCGTGACAACCATTTTCAAGTGCTCGGCAAGCAGGCGCAGGTGGATGCCGCCGCCGTCATCCTCAAGCACCTCTATGTGGAAACCCTGCCCCTCAAGGGCGGCAAGGTGACCGACATCACCCCGGAGATGGTGCACCTGTCGGTGCAAGAATCCCGGGTGCTGGAGCAAGATGATGAAGAGGCCTCATCCCTGCCCTATGGCAAGGAGGTGACGGTCAAGACCAAGCGCGGCCTCATCAAGCCCCGCAGCCCGAATCAGGCGCAGTACATCGCCAACATAGTGCGCCACGACATCAGCTTCGGCATAGGCCCGGCCGGTACCGGCAAGACCTATCTGGCGGTGGCCGCCGCGGTGGACGCCCTGGAGCGCCAGGAAATCCGCCGCATCCTGCTGACCCGTCCGGCGGTGGAAGCGGGGGAGAAGCTCGGCTTCCTGCCCGGGGATCTCTCCCAGAAGGTGGACCCCTACCTGCGCCCGCTCTACGACGCCCTGTTCGAGATGCTGGGCTTCGAGCGCGTCGAGAAGCTGATGGAGCGCAACATCATCGAGGTGGCACCGCTCGCCTATATGCGCGGCCGCACCCTCAATGACGCCTTTATCATCCTCGACGAGGCCCAGAACACCACCACGGAGCAGATGAAGATGTTCCTGACCCGCATCGGCTTCAACTCCAAGGCGGTGGTGACCGGCGACATCACCCAGGTGGACTTGCCCCGCAGCACCAAATCCGGCCTGCGCCACGCCCTGGAGGTGTTGCAAGGAGTCGATGGCCTGTCGTTCAACTTCTTCGAATCCAAAGACGTGGTGCGCCACCCTGTGGTGGCCCGCATAGTGCAAGCCTACGAGGCGTTCGACGCCGCCCAGGCCGAGTCCCTCTCGAACAAATCCAATAAAGCCAATTCAAGAGAAGAGAGTGCCCAATGAGCGTGACCCTGGATCTGCAACTGGCCTGCGCCCAAGCAGAAGGACTGCCGACGGAAGCCCAACTGCAAGGCTGGCTCGACGGCACCATTCTGGGCTTCCAGGAGGAGGCCGAGGTGACGGTACGGCTGGTGGACGAGGCAGAGAGCCGCAAGATCAACCTCACCTATCGCGGCAAGGACAAGCCCACCAACGTGCTATCCTTCCCGTTCGAGGCACCTCCCGGCATGGAACTGCCCCTGCTCGGGGATCTGGTGATCTGTCGCCAGGTGGTCGAGGCCGAGGCCCTCGAGCAGAGCAAACCGCTGGCGGCCCACTGGGCTCACATGGTTGTGCACGGCAGTCTGCATCTGCTAGGTTATGACCATATCGAGGACGAGGAAGCCGAGGAGATGGAGCAGCTGGAACGCGACATCATGCAGGAGCTCGGCTTCCCTGACCCCTATCAGGACGATGAAGTCGAATAATAAAGGCGAATCGAAGCCGATGAGATGGTGCAGTTCCAGAACGCGACATCATGCAGGAGCTAGGCTTTGCAGATCCCTATCTCGACGACGAAGTCGAAGCATAAAGGCACCCGGGATGGTCACCTGACTGAAACAGACTGCGATCATCCTTATATAGCCAGACCAGAATCCCTATGTGTTCAAACGAGTAACCAAGAGAGAAAATGACCGACGATCACCCTAGTACCGGCTCGCCGAAGAAAACCTGGCTAAACAAACTCAGCCAACTCTTCCAGGGCGAGCCAAAAGACCGCAACGATTTGGTGGAAGTGATAGCCGACGCCGAGGAGCGAGACCTCATCGATCAGGACACCAAGGACATGATCGAGGGCGTGCTCGAAATTGCCGAGCTGCGTGTGCGCGACATCATGATCCCCCGCTCCCAGATGGTAACCATCGAGAAGTCCCAACCGGTGGACGAGTTCCTGCCGGTCATCATCGAATCCGGCCACTCCCGCTTCCCGGTGATCAACGAAGACAAGGATCACGTGGAAGGCATTCTGCTCGCCAAGGATCTGCTGCCATTCGGCTTCGGTGGCCACCACGCCAGCGAGCCGCTGCAGCTCGAGCAGATCCTGCGCCCGACCGTGATAGTGCCGGAAAGCAAGCGGGTCGATCGTCTGCTCAAGGAGTTCCGCGAGGAGCGCTACCACATGGCCATCGTGGTGGACGAGTTCGGCGGCGTCTCCGGTCTGGTGACCATCGAGGACATACTGGAGCTCATCGTCGGCGAGATCGATGACGAGTTCGACGACATCGAGGACGAGCCGGAAGAGATCCGCCGCATCAGCAAGCGGGTCTTCTCGGTCAGCGCCCTCACCGAGATCGAGGATTTCAACGACTTCTTCGGCACCCAGTTCAGCGATGAAGAGGTGGACACCGTCGGCGGCCTGGTGATGCACGCCTTCAGCCACCTGCCGAAGAAGGGCGAGGAGATCGAGCTCGACGGCTACCTGTTCAAGGTGATGCACGCAGACAGACGCCGCCTGCAACAGCTGCAGGTGAAGATCCCGGAGAATCACGCGGCAGCCCAGCCGGAGTCCTGATCCCGCCCCGCTTTTGTCCTGTCTATCAACGCCCCTCTTGAGGGGCGTTTGTCATTCTGACCCAGACCATCCCCTCCATATTCCCTCAGGATTCAGTGCCAAATCGGGAGGCTCGCCGTTGGCGCGGTTTGCGGTTAAGATGTCGGCCATTCAACTTTCATTCAGTCCAATCGAGCCCCTAGCCCCAGTGAAATCGAAACCCCTGATCAGCCTGTTTGCCCTGGCCTCTGGCGCCATCGCCGTACTTGCCTTCTCCCCCTTCGGCTATTGGCCTCTGGTGATCCCGTCTCTGCTCGGCCTCTACGCCCTGCTGGACAAGGCCAACCCCAAGCAAGCCGCCTGGCGTGGTTTTGGTTACGCCATGGGGCTGTTCCTGCCGGGACAGTGGTGGATCCATGTCAGCATGACGGAGTTCGGTGGCATACCGTTGCCGGTCGCCTTCGTGCTGCTGGCCGGGCTCTGCGCCTACCTCGCACTCTACCCGACCCTGGCCTGCTGGCTGTTCGCCCGCTTCTTCAGCGGTCGTCACTGGAGTCGCTGGCTGCTCGCCTTCCCGGCGCTCTGGCTCGGGGCCGACTGGCTGCGGGGCTGGGTGATGACCGGCTACCCCTGGCTCTGGTTCGGCTACACCCAGATCGACGGCCCCCTCAAGGGCTTCGCCCCCATCCTCGGGGTGCAGGGCATCACACTGGCGCTGCTGCTGTGTACCTCCGCGCTCTGGCTGACCTGGCAGAGCCGCAAGCCGGCCTGGCTGCTGGTCCCCGTTGCCCTGGTGGGCACCGCCCAGGGGCTGATGCAACTGAACTGGGTGACCCGGGGCGAGCCGGTAAAAGTAGCGCTGGTGCAGGGCAACATCGCCCAGTCCCTCAAGTGGGATCCGGAGGCGCTGATCCCCACGGTACGAACCTATCAGGACTTGAGTCGCGAGAATCAGGATGCCGACATCATCGTCTGGCCTGAATCCGCCATCCCGGCCATCGAGAAGGAGATGGGCACCTATCTGGAGAGCCTGGACAAGGCGATGAAGGTGAACGACACCGGCCTGCTGGCGGGCATCATTCACTACGATCTCCAGCAGCAGCGCTTCTTCAACACAGTGCTCGGCATGGGGGTGCAGGATCTGGACGGCAAGGAGTCCTACCACTACGAGCACAAGAACCGCTACTACAAGTACCACCTGCTGCCCATCGGCGAGTTCGTGCCCTTCGAAGATCTGTTGCGCCCCATAGCGCCCTTCTTCAACCTGCCCATGTCCTCCTTCAGCCGGGGTGACGAGGTGCAACCGAACCTGCTCGCCAAGGGGCTCAAGTTCGCCGCCGCCATCTGCTACGAGATCATCTTCCCGGACGAGGTACGCCGCAACGTGCAGCCGGATACCGACTTCCTGCTGACCGTCTCCAACGACGCCTGGTTTGGCACCAGCATTGGCCCCTGGCAGCACATGGAGATCGCCCGCATGCGCGCCCTCGAACTGGCTCGCCCGCTGCTGCGCGACACCAACACCGGCATCACCATCGTCACCGAGATTGACGGCAGCATCATAGCCCAGCTTCCGCAGTTCGAGGCTGGGGTGCTGCGAGCCGAGGTGCGCCCCGCTCACGGCTCGACTCCTTACCTGCGCTTTGGCAGCTGGCCCATGTATGGCATCGCCGTCCTGCTGCTGGGACTGGGGCTAGCCCTGCGCCCCCGTGCCCATCCCTGGGCTCGTACCCTCTGATCGGGGTCATAGACCGGCTACCCAACCCGATAAAAAGAGGCGCCCATGGGCGCCTCTTTCATGTGCTGTCGTGGCCAGCGGCTCAAGGAGAGAGCGGCTCGCGGTGATACTCGTTGGCACCACACTCGGGGCAGGTGCCGAGCTGTTCCGGGTGCAGTACTGTATGGCGCCATTCGCAGTGGTCGCACACCAGCACCCCGAGCCCGACCCAGTCGCCAGCCCGGTAAACGCCCTTGTGCTCCAGCTCGTCCGCCAGCTCGCTCCACTCCACCTGGGCGCGGTCGGTTACGTCCGCCAGCCAGGACCACACTGTATCTTTCAATGCCAGCATAAAGGCCGATTCCGGCGCCTCGGCCCGTCCCTCGTCATAGTTGCCGAGATCCCGTTTCACGTATTCGGCGATCAGTGCCAGTTCGTCCTGGGTCAGGTCACCGGCCGCTTCAAGGTACGCCTGCACCTTGGCGATCATGCGGTTGAGACGCTCTCCCTGAAACTCTTCCGTCTCCTCCCAGTGCTTCTTGAGCTGGGCGATGAAGGCTTCATACCCTTGTCGACGTTTGTCCATGGCCGTTACTCCTCTGCTACTCGCTGATCATGGCCGGCCCGAGACCCGGCGGATGCTGGCGGTTGTTGCCGCCGCAGGATATGGGTATTCTATCGGGATTTCCCAGCTGATTTATCTATTCATTTCACAGATCCGGATGTCACCAATGCAAGAGCAATACGTTCCCCAATCCATAGAACCAGCAGTGCAACAGCACTGGGATGCCAAGAAAACCTTCAAGGCCGTGGAGAAAGTAGACAAGGAGAAGTTCTACTGCCTGTCCATGTTCCCTTATCCGTCTGGTCGTCTACACATGGGGCACGTGCGTAACTACACCATAGGTGATGTGATCTCCCGTTATCAACGGCTCAATGGCAAGAATGTGCTGCAACCCATCGGCTGGGATGCGTTCGGTCTGCCGGCAGAAAATGCCGCCATCAAGAACGCCACTGCGCCGGCCCCCTGGACCTACGAAAACATCGAATACATGAAGAACCAGCTCAAGATGCTGGGGCTTGGCTATGACTGGGACCGGGAGCTGGCCACCTGCAAGCCTGACTACTACCGCTGGGAGCAGTGGTTCTTCACCAAGCTGTATGAGAAGGGTCTGGTTTACAAGAAGACCTCCTCCGTCAACTGGTGCCCGAATGACATGACGGTGCTGGCCAACGAGCAGGTGATCGACAACTGCTGCTGGCGCTGTGACACCCCGGTGGAGCAAAAAGAGATCCCTCAGTGGTTTATCAAGATCACCGACTATGCCGAGGAGTTGTTGAACGATATCGACAACCTGGACGGTTGGCCGGACATGGTCAAGACCATGCAGCGCAACTGGATCGGCCGCTCCGAAGGGGTCAACATCAGCTTCCGGGTCGAGGGCCAGGACGAGCATCTGGAGGTCTACACCACCCGTCCGGACACCTTCATGGGCGTGACCTATGTGGGCATCGCCGCCGGTCACCCCTTGGCCCAGCAAGCCGCCGAAAACAATCCGGCGCTTGCCGCCTTTATCGAAGAGTGCAAGAACACCAAGGTCGCCGAAGCCGAGCTCGCCACCATGGAGAAGAAGGGCATGGCCACCGGCCTCTATGCCATTCACCCGCTGGATGGCCGCAAGGTGCCGGTCTGGGTCGCCAACTTCGTGCTGATGAACTACGGCACCGGCGCCGTGATGGCGGTGCCCGGCCACGACCTGCGCGATCACGAGTTCGCCACCAAGTACGGCCTCGAGATCAAGGCCGTCATCAAGCCCGCCGAGGGTGAGGTACCGGACGTTGTTGCCGCCGCCTACACCGACAAGGGTGTGCTGTTCAACTCCGGCGAGTTCGACGGCCTCGAGTTCCAGGCCGCCTTCGATGCCATCGCCGCCAAGCTGGAGGCCGAGGGCAAGGGCAAGCGCACCGTCAACTTCCGCCTGCGTGACTGGGGTGTCTCCCGTCAGCGCTACTGGGGCGCCCCCATCCCGATGTTGACCCTGGCCGACGGCACAGTGGTACCGACCCCAGAAGAGCAACTGCCGGTGCTGCTGCCGGAAGACGTGGTGATGGACGGCATCCAGAGCCCGATCAAGGCCGATGCCGCCTGGGCCAAGACCACCTATAACGGCCAGGAAGCCTTCCGCGAGACCGATACCTTCGACACCTTTATGGAGTCCTCCTGGTACTACGCCCGCTACTGCTCCCCGGACTACGACAAGGGCATGCTGGATCCCGCGGCCGCCAACCACTGGCTGCCGGTGGATCAGTACATCGGCGGCATCGAGCACGCCTGTATGCACCTGCTGTACGCCCGCTTCTTCCACAAGCTGCTGCGTGACGCCGGCCTGGTCAACAGCGACGAGCCGTTCAAGCGCCTGCTCTGCCAGGGCATGGTGCTGGCCGACGCCTTCTACTACAAGGACGAGAAGGGCGGCAACGTCTGGGTCAGCCCGACCGAGGTCAAGGTGGAGCGGGACGACAAGGGTCGCATCACCAAGGCGGTGGATAATGAAGGCCGCGAGGTGATCCACTCCGGCATGACCAAGATGTCCAAGTCCAAGAACAACGGCATCGATCCCCAGCTGATGGTGGAGCGTTACGGCGCCGATACCGTGCGTCTGTTCATGATGTTCGCCTCCCCGGCCGACATGACCCTGGAGTGGTCCGATTCCGGCGTCGAGGGGGCCCAGCGCTTCCTGCGTCGCCTGTGGCGTCTGACCTTCGAGCACGTCAGTGCAGGTGCCGCCCCCGCACTGAACCTGGCCGCCCTCAGCAACGAGCAGAAGGCCGTTCGCCGCGAGCTGCACAAGACCATCGCCAAGGTGAGCGATGACGTGGGTCGTCGCCAGACCTTCAACACCGCCATCGCCGCCATCATGGAGCTGATGAACAATCTCTCCAAGCTGGATACCGGCGAGCAGGACCGCGCCCTGATGCAGGAAGCGCTGGAAGCCGTGCTGGTCATGCTCTACCCCATCACCCCGCACATCGGCTTCGAGCTGTGGAAGATGCTGGGCAAGGAAGGGGACATCGACGTGGCCGGCTGGCCGGTGGCCGACGAGAGCGCCATGGTCGAGACCGAAAAGCTGGTGGTGGTACAGATCAACGGCAAGATGCGCGGCAAGCTGACAGTGCCGGCCGAAATAAGCCAGGCCGAGGTCGAGAAGCTGGCCATGAACGATGCCTCGGTGCAGAAGTTCACCGACGGCCTGACAGTGCGCAAGGTGGTCTACGTGCCGGGCAAATTGCTCAACATCGTTGCAAACTGATCCCGCAACGGACACTCGCCAACGATGACGACGGCGGGCCTGGCCCGCCGTCTTTTAAATCATTCAAAGAGGAATTCACATGGGCATGCCCCTTACTCGCTGGATTGCCATCATGCTGACGGGCCTGCTGCTGCAGGCCTGCGGTTTTCAGATGCGGGGAACCGCCATCCCCCCCGAGCTGATGACCATGAAGGTGGTCGGTGACAACAAGAGCGATTTCTATCGCATGGTGACCACTCGTCTCAAGGCTGCCGGGGTGAGCCTGGCCGACAAGGAGGGCATTCCGGTGATGACCCTGGCGGGCATCAGCAGCAGCAGTCAGGTTGCCTCCGTCGACGCCATCGGCCAGGAACGTGAGTACCTGCTGGGCTACAGCACCCAGTTCAGCATCAGCATGCCGGGCAAGCCGACTCAGGTCTTCCCCATCACCTTCAACCGTAGCTTCCTGAACAAGCCGGATGCGGCCCTCGCCTCCTCCCGCGAGCAGGAGCAGCTCGGCAAGGAGATGCAGGAACAGGCCGCGAGCCTGGTGATCCGTCAGCTCAGCCAGGTCAAGTTCTGATGCGAGTATCTTGATGAGAGTCCATCCCGAGCAGTTTGCGGACCATCTCAAGGCAGGGCTCAAGCCCTGCTATCTGATCTTCGGTGACGAGCCGCTGCTCAAGATGCCAGGGCTGGCCAGCGGCCTTGCAATCCATCAACCCAGCCAGGTCAAGTTCTGATGCGAGTATCTCGATGAGAGTCTATCCCGAGCAGTTTGCGGACCATCTCAAGGCAGGGCTCAAGCCCTGCTATCTGATCTTCGGTGACGAGCCGCTGCTCAAACTGGAGGCCATCGACGCCATTCGTCAGCTGGCCAGCAAACAAGGCTTCGATGAGCGCCACAGCTTCGTGGTCGACGCCGGGCTGGACTGGAACCAGGTCTACGATGCCTGCCAGGCCATGAGCCTGTTCTCGGCCCGCCAGATCATCGAGCTGGAACTGCCCGCCAAGGTCGACAAGGATCTCGCCACCCGCATCACGGAAATCGGCAAACAGCTGCATCCCGACCTGCTGCTGGTGCTCTCGGGTACGCGCCTCAATCAAACCCAGATGAAGGCGGCCTGGTTCGACAAGCTCGGGCAGATTGGCACCTATGTGCCGGTCAATCACCCCGAGCCCCGTTTCTTTCCGCGCTGGATGGGGGCCCGTTTCCAGCGCTTCGGCCTCAAGGCGATGCCGGATGCCATCAACTTCATGTGTCATGCCTATGAGGGCAACCTGCTGGCCGCGAGCCAGGAGATAGAGAAACTGACCCTGCTGGCGCCGCCCCAGCCCATCAGCGTCGCCTATCTGCAAGAGACCATCATTCGCCACGCCCACTTCACGCCGTTCCAGCTCATCGATTGCCTGCTGGAGGGCAAGGTGAACCGGGCCCAGCGCATCCTGCTGGCGCTGCGGGCCGAGGGCACCGAGCCCGGCATGCTGGCCTGGGCCCTGTGCCGCGAGCTGGAGCAGCTCACCGAGCTGGCCCTGGCCGCCCGGGCAGGCCAACCGCTGGTGGAGCATTTCTCCCGCCTGCGCATCTGGCAGAGCCGCCAGCAGCTCATTCAACAGGCCCTGACCCGGCTGCCGTTTGGCAAGCTACAGCAGCTATGGCAGCTGATGGCCCGGCTCGACGACGCCCAGCGCCGCTTCGACACCGAGCAGGCCTGGCTGATGTTGCAGACTATCGCCCTGGGTTTTCGCGATGCCACCCCACTCCCCCTGCTGGAGCCTGCATCATGCTGAAGGCCCCCATCGATACCCAGGAGGGCAGTTTCCCCCCCAGAGTCCTCCCCAAGCCAACAGGGGCAAGCGCATGTTGAAGGCCCCCATCGGGATCCTGGGTGGCACCTTCGACCCCATCCACATCGGCCACCTGCGTCCCGCCATCGAGGCCCGGGCCGCGCTGGGACTGGCCGAAGTCCGCCTCATCCCGAATCATATCCCCCCCCATAGAGCCAGCCCGTTCTGCTCGAGCGAGCAACGCCTGGCCATGGTCAGGCTGGCGGCTGCGGAGAACCCGGGGTTTCGGGTGGATGAGCGGGAGATAAGGCGAGATACGCCCTCCTATACCATCGATACCCTCATCGAATTGAGGCAAGCGCTGCCGGACACCCCGCTCTGCTTCCTGATGGGGATGGACTCGCTGCTCTCATTGCCGAGCTGGCATCGCTGGCGGGAACTGCTCGACTATGCCCATCTGGTGGTGAGCCTGCGCCCGGGCTGGCAACCGGATTACCCAACCGAGGTGGCCGAGCTGCTAGCCCGCCATCAGACGCAATATCCTCAGGATCTGCACCGCCATCGTCAGGGGTACATCTGGCTTAGCGACAACCTGCCCATCGAGCTGTCGGCCACCCGGCTCAGAGCCCTGCTGGCGGCGGGACAGGATCCCAGGTATCTGTTGCCGGCCTCGGTGGCCGGCTACATTGCGCAGCACAGGCTCTACCAGCCGACACCCTGAGGCGCAGCGGAGACGAGGCGACTATTGTCCGGTCCGGTTGCGCACTATAGTGATCAATAAGGGCTAGCCCTCCCATGAGGCAGCCCCGGATGCGTTCCCCTTTGCCGGACTGGGAAACGGGAATGACCATGATATAATCCGCCGCCCTGATGCTATGCAGCGCGCCGGACAGAGTAGGAGAAGACATTGCAAGGCCACGAATTACTCGCCTTTATCGTCGACAAGATCGATGACATGAAAGGCCGCGATATCATCACTCTGGATGTGCGCGGCAAATCCACCATCACGGACACCATGATCGTCTGCTCCGGCAACTCCAGTCGCCATGTCAGTGCCATCGCCCACAATCTGGCCAGCGAGGCACGCCACGCCGGGCTCAGTCTGCTCAGTGTGGAAGGCCAGCTCAGCGGTGAATGGGTGCTGGTGGACATGGGATCTGTCATAGTCCACGTGATGCAGGATGAATACCGCGACTTCTACCAACTGGAAAAGCTCTGGGGCGGCGCCCAAGTGCCAACGCAATAAGAGTGCGCAAGCGTAATACAAGGGTGCAAGTGTAAAGAAAGATGAAGATCCAGTTGATTGCAGTGGGCACCAAGATGCCTGCCTGGGTAGAGCATGGCTTCGAAGAGTACCGTCGCCGTTTCCCAAAAGACATGCCGTTCGAGCTCGTCGAGATAGGTGCCGGCAAAAGGGGCAAGAATGCCGACATTCCCCGCATCCTGCAGAAGGAAGGGGAAGCCATGCTGGCCGCCGCCGGCCGCTCCCGCCTCGTCACCCTGGATATTCCGGGCAAGCCCTGGACCACGGAGCAGCTCGCCACCCAGCTGGAAGCCTGGAAGCTGGATGGCCGCGACGTCGCACTGCTGGTCGGTGGGCCAGAAGGCCTGTCGCCCGAGTGCAAAGCCGCCGCCGAGCAGAGCTGGTCCCTGTCGCCGCTGACCCTGCCCCATCCGCTGGTGCGGGTGCTGGTAGCAGAGAGCCTCTATCGCGCCTGGAGCATCACCACCAATCACCCGTATCACAGGGAATGAGCCATGAATATCTGGAACATCCCCAGCCAGATCACAGGGCGTGGCCCCATGTGGTTGATCTCTTTCCCCTCGTCGGCCATAAGGTAGCGGCATGCTGAAGAATCGCATCGAGATGCGCGATCACAGTGCCGAGGGACGTCTGTTCTTTCGGCGCACCCTGGTGGCCTACATCGGCATGGTGGTACTCATGCTGGTGCTGCTGGGCAACCTCTACTACCTGCAGGTAGAGTCTTATGATACCTACCAGACCCGCTCCAACGACAACCGCATCCGGGTCGTGCCGGTGGCGCCGCCGCGGGGCCTCATCTATGACGCCAACGGCGTGCTGCTGGCCGAGAACCGCCCCGTCTACAGCCTGGAAATAGTGCCGGAAGAGACCGGCGATCTGGAGCAGACCGCCGACGAGCTGATCACCCTGCTGGCGCTGCCGGAAGGCACCAAGGAGAAGTTCCTGGCCGAGGTCAAGCGCCAACGCCGCTTCAAGCCAGTCCCCCTGTTCGAGAAGCTGACCGAGTATCAGGTCGCGCTCTTCTCGGTCAACCAGCACAACTACCCGGGCGCCAGCATTGAGGCCTACCTCAAGCGTTACTATCCGTTTGGCAATACCCTCACTCATGCCATCGGCTATGTGGCCAAGATCAACACCCGCGACGTGGAGCGCCTCGACAAGGAAGAGAAGCTCGCCAACTATGCCGCCACCAAGGATATCGGCAAGCAGGGGGTGGAGAAGTTCTACGAGGATCAGCTGCACGGCGTGGCGGGTTACCAGGAGGTCGAGGTCAACAACCGCGGCCGGGTGGTGCGTACCCTCAAGTTCCAGCCGCCTGAGCCCGGCAAGGACATCTACCTCAACATCGACATCAGGATGCAGCTGAAGGCGCAGGAGCTGCTGGCCGGCCAGCGAGGCGCCATCGTGATGATGGATCCCAACACAGGTGCCATCCTGGCCATGGAGTCGAGCCCAAGCTACGACCCCAACCTGTTCGTGACCGGCATCTCCAACACCAACTATTCGGCGTTGCTCAACGATCCGGCGCGCCCGCTGGTGAACCGCACCACCCAGGGCATCTATGCCCCCGCCTCCACCGTCAAGCCCATGATGTCGGTGATGGGGCTCAACGAAGGGGCCATCACCCCCAACTACCGTTATTTTGGCGGCCCCAGCTTCTCGATCCCGGGCACCACCAAGAAGTTTCGTGACTGGCGCCGTTGGGGCCACGGCTGGCTCGATGTCTATCGCGCCATCGAGGTGTCGGCGGATACCTACTTCTACGATCTCGCCTACCGGGTCGGCATCGACAAGATCCACGCCTATATGACCAAGTTCGGTTTCGGCCAGTACAGCGGAGTGGATCTGTATGAAGAAACCCGCGGGGTCATGCCGTCCCGCGACTGGAAGATGGCCCGCTGGCGTCAACCCTGGTACCAGGGTGACACCATCTCCATCGGTATCGGCCAGGGTTACTGGAGCGCCACCCCGATCCAGCTGGCCAAGGCGATCAGCATCCTGACCCAGAACGGCCACGACGTGACGCCACACCTGCTCAAGAGCACGGCTTCCCAAGATGGCGTAGTCAACGCTCCTATCAACCCCAACATCGCACTCAAGACCAAGAGTGACAGCTATTGGCAGGTAGCCAAAGAGGGAATGTGGCGAGTCAACCAAGGACGTGAAGGCAGTGGCCGCCACGCCTTTGCCAATACGCCCTACACCTCCGGGGGGAAATCGGGCACGGCTCAGGTCGTCGGCCTGAAGGAGAACCAGGTCTACAACGCCAATGCGATCAAAGTAGAGCACCGTGACAACGCCCTGTTCGTTGCATTCGCTCCCTTCGAGGCTCCCAAGGCCGTGGTCGCCCTGGTGCTGGAAAACGCAGGGGGGGGCAGTAAGAACGCAGCCCCCGTGGCACGCCAGATGCTGGATGCCTATCTGTTGCCGCCCGAGCCGCAGCTGCCGCCGGCCCCCAAACCATCCACCCCGAGCCCTACGCCAGATCTGAGCCCGACTCCGGGCCAGGGTCAGAAACCAAGCGAGGCCGTCTCCAATGAGTAATTCCGCTCGCCAGCAGAGCATCTGGTATCGCCTGCACATCGACTTGCCGCTGCTGCTCGGTCTGCTGGCCCTGATGACCCTCTCCATGGTGGTGCTCTATTCCGCCTCTGGGCAGGATTTCGACTCCATCGTGCGCCAGCTGGTGCGTGGTGGTCTGGCCTTCGGCCTGATGATCGGCCTGGCCCAGTTGCCACCCTCTCTCTATGCGCGCTGGTCGGTACCGACCTTCACCGTGGTGGTGCTGCTGCTCATCGCGGTGGATGTGTTCGGTCACATCGGCAAGGGGGCACAGCGCTGGCTGGATCTCGGCTTCATGAAGTTCCAGCCCTCAGAGGTGATGAAGCTCTCCATGCCCATCATGGTGGCTGCCTGGCTCAGCCGTCACTCCCTGCCGCCCAAGTTCAGCCACGTGCTGATCGCCCTGGTAATGGTGCTGCTGCCGACCCTGCTGATCGCGGCCCAGCCCGATCTCGGTACCTCCATCCTGGTGGCCGCCTCCGGCTTCTTCGTCATCTTCCTGGCGGGGATCAGCTGGTGGCTGATCGGGCTCGCAGTGTTACTGATCTGCGCCTTTATGCCGGTGCTCTGGTTCTTCCTGATGCACGACTATCAGCGCCAGCGGGTGCTGATGCTGCTCGACCCCGAGAAAGACCCCCTCGGCCGCGGCTACCACATCATCCAGTCCAAGATAGCGATCGGCTCCGGCGGCGTGTTCGGCAAGGGCTGGCTGCAGGGCACCCAGTCCCAGCTGGAGTTCCTGCCGGAGCGGCACACCGACTTCATCTTCGCGGTGTTCAGCGAGGAGTTCGGTCTGGTGGGCGTGGCCCTGCTGCTGGTGATCTACCTCTACATCATCAGCCGCTGCCTGTTTATCTCCATGCAGGCCCAGAACAGCTTCGAGCGCCTGCTCGGCGGTGCCCTGACCCTCACCTTCTTCGTCTATGTGTTCGTCAACATGGGCATGGTGAGCGGCATACTGCCTGTGGTCGGGGTGCCCCTGCCCCTGGTGAGCTATGGCGGCACCTCCATGGTGACCCTGATGGCGGGCTTCGGCATCTTGATGTCCATCCAGACCCACAGAAGATTGCTCGCCTGATGCGTCGGTTGCGGTGGCTCACTCTTTGTGCGCTGGCGCTCGGCTCCTTGCCAGCCAGCGCCGCCCCCGAGCCGCCGCAACTCGGCCGGCTCGCAGAGCAGCAAGCCGTGCCCCTTGCCGAGCTGCAAGCGGCGACGGCTCAGGCTCGACTGCGCCAGGAGATCCTCGACACCATAGCCCGCCCCTGGGAGGCCAAACCCTGGCATCGCTACCGGCCGTTGTTCGTCACCCCCGAGCGGATCCGGGACGGGGTCGGCTTCTGGCAACGCCACGCCGAGACACTGGCGCGGGCCGAGCAGCACTACCGGGTGCCCGCCTCCCTCATCGTCGCCATCATCGGCATCGAGACCTTCTATGGCCGCCAGATGGGCCGCCATTCCGTGCTCGACAGCCTCTACACCCTGGGTTTCCACTACCCGGCGCGGGCAGAGTTCTTCGCCAAGGAGTTCGCCCAGCTGGTGCTGCTTGCCAGGGAGGAGAAGTGGTCGCTCACCCATCTCAAGGGCTCCTATGCGGGCGCCATGGGTATGGGGCAATTCATGCCCTCCAGCTACCGCCACTACGCGGTCGATTTTGACGGGGATGGCCGACGGGATCTGTTCGCCAATCCGGTCGATGCCATCGGCAGCGTGGCGAACTACTTCGCCGAGCATCGCTGGCGGTGGGGAGAGGCGGTAGTCGAACCCGCCTTGATTGGATTGGTACCAGTGGATACCCTGCTGGCGCCCAGTCCGGACCTCAAGCAGCAATGGGCCGAACTGGCCGCTGCTGGGGTAGAGATAACCACCCCGCTGGCACCGGACACGCCGGTAAAACTGCTGGCATTGGAGCAGGCAGACGGGCCCGAATACTGGGTCGCGCGCCACAATTTTTATGTGATCACCCGCTATAACCGCAGCCCTCTCTATGCGATGGCGGTGCATCAACTCAGTCAAGCCATCCAGGACGCTTATGCATTACAGCCACAAACTTCTCCCCCTCAGCCTGGCCTTGTTGCTGGCCGCCTGTAGCAGCCAACCGGAGCAGCTCCCCCTGCCCGAGGAACCCGCCCCGCAAGAAAAACCTCAGGTGATCGAGATCCCCCAGGCCACCGGCGCCATCCCGCGCCCCGAACCCCTGAGCGCGAGCGGTAACCGGGACTACTGGATTGGCAAGCAGAAATACGAGGTGTGGCGCGACATCAAGCACTACAGCGAGGAGGGCACCGCCAGCTGGCTTGCCCAGGAGCTGGACGGCCAGAAGACCGCCAATGGCGACGTGCTGGACAGCACCCAGTTCAGCGCAGCCCACCGCAACCTGCCGCTGCCAAGCTATGTGAGAGTCACCAACCTGGACAACGGGCTGGAGACCATAGTGCGAGTCAATGATCGCGGCCCCTTCGGTAGCGATCGGCTGATCGATCTCTCCCATGCGGCCGCCAAGCAGCTGGAGATGGTGGAGAACGGCGAGGCGCGAGTACGGCTGGAGCTCATCAACGACACCCCGGATCAGATGGTCGAGATGGTGCCCATGACACCTATGCAACCCATGCAGCCGGCCGCCCCGGCCGAGGAGGGCGCCTTCCTGGGTGAGCCCAAGCCTGCGGCCCCTACCCCAGCACCGGCTCCCAAGCCGGCGCCAGCCACCCCGTCCAAGGCCGCCGCCACCGCGACCTCCACCCTCTCTGCGGCCCAGACCGGCCAGGGCAAGATGATCCAGGTGCTGGCGAGCGGCTCCCAACCCAGGGCCGAGGCCATGGGCAAGGTGATGACCCAGCGCTATGGCGTGCCCTACCAGGTGGTGGCCCATGACGCCATCTTCCGGGTCCTGCTGGGGCCGGTCGCGGCGGATCAGCAAGCCCCCCTGCTGGAGCAGATCCGTCAGGGTGGACTGGAGCAGGCCTTTATCGTTCCTTGATAGGGGCGGCCCACTCGCCTGGGCCACCCAGTCGTCCAGGCGTCACGTCGTATCCCGGCGTGACGCCGAGCCGAAAGCCATAAAAACCCGTCCAGATCGCATGTCGGACTATGACCGACGAGCACATCTGGTATAGTGAAGCCCGCTTTTTTTAACTTGTTTTAACTTGGGTACTCCCCATCCAGGCACCAGGAATTTCAAGATGTCCAAATTTGCCCGCTCCGTTATTCTGGCCTCCCTGTTAAGCGCCACCGCCCAGGCCAATCAGCCAGTGCCGACGCCGGATTCAGCCCTGCCGACCGCCCAGCCGGTGCCGACCCTGAACGCCGCGCCCATGGTCGTGCCCGCCGCGCCGGAGATCTCCGCCAAGGCCCACATTCTGATCGATTACTACTCGGGTCAGGTATTGGCCGAGCAGAACGCCGAAGAGCGTCTGCCGCCCGCCAGTCTGACCAAGATGATGACCTCCTACATCATCGGCCAGGAGCTGGCCAAGGGGAACATCAAGCGCACCGACATGGTGACCATCAGCCAGAACGCCTGGTCCAAGAACTACTCCGACTCCTCCAAGATGTTCATCGAGGTGGGCAAACAGGTCTCGGTCGATGATCTGAACAAGGGCATCATCATTCAGTCCGGCAACGACGCCTGTGTCGCCATGGCCGAACACCTGGCGGGCAGCACCGACTCCTTCGCCAGCCTGATGAACAGCTGGGCCGCCAAGCTCGGCATGAACGACAGCCACTTCATGAACCCGCACGGTCTGGATGCGGAGGGCCACTACAGTACCGCTCACGACATGGCTCGCCTGGGTCAGGCGCTCATCCGCGATCTGCCGGAGGAGTACAAGGTTTACTCCCAGAAGTCCTTCGTGTTCAACGGCATCACCCAGCACAACCGTAACCGCCTGCTGTGGGATCAATCCCTGCAGGTGGATGGCATCAAGACCGGCCATGTCAGCCAGGTCGGCTACAACCTGGTCTCCTCCGCCACCAACAACGAGGGCATGCGCCTGATCGCCGTGGTGCTGGGCGCCAGCAGCGAAGGTTCCCGCGCCGCCGAGAGCAAGAAGCTGCTCACCTACGGTTTCCGTTTCTTCCAGAGCCTGACCCCCTACAAGGCCGGCACCGTGCTGGTCACCCAGAAGATCTGGATGGGTGACAAGTCCGAGGTGAAGCTGGGTGTGGATCAAGGCGTCTCCGTGCTGGTCACCCGCGGTCAGGGCAACAACCTCAAGGCCGACTTCCAGCTCGAAAGCGAGCTGAAGGCACCGCTGGCCAAGGGCCAACGGGTCGGTACCGTATTCCTGAAACAGGGTGACAAGGAGATCAAGCAGGTTCCGCTGGTCGCCCTCGAAGAGGTACAGGAAGGCGGGCTGGTGAGCCGCCTGTGGGATTACCTGGTGCTGCTGGTCTCCAGCTGGTTCAAGTAAGCCACAGCATAAAATAGTGATAAAGGAGCGGCGCCAATGGGCGCCGCTCTCCAGTTAAGGCCATTGCGAGCGAATAACCCTGCAAACTGCAGGTTCCGCCGAGGGTCTATTTGTGGTAAAAAGCAGCACTTCCACGTCTTGTCGACCGGCCAGGACCTTGATCCTGGCGTGGGTCATGCCCATATTGACAGGTACTGGCGGCCTGATGCCTCATCGGCCATACAAGATCACAGATGAAGTCGTCTCATGACGACGCCAAAAGGTGAGTAAATGAATACCAAGTTTGATGAACTGCTGGAGTTTCCCTGCAAGTTCCCGTTCAAGGTGCTCGGCGTGGCCGACCCGGCCCTGCCGGACAGGGTGGTCGAAGTATTGCAGCAGCACGCCCCCGGTACCTACAGCCCGACCGTTCAGCCCAGCAGTAAGGGCAACTATCACTCGGTGCGGGTGACGGTCAACGCCCAGAGCAAGGAACACATCGAAGCCATGTACACCGCACTTGGCAAGATCGAGCTGGTTCGCTACGTCCTGTAAGTCACCTCTCTCGCCCCGCCCCAGGGGCGAGCGATTATTTGCCATCCCGTTTTTTGCCGGCTCAAGCGCCCGTCAGTGAGGAAAGATGTCACTCCAAACGCCTGCCCAGCCACAGCTGCTCGTCCGACAGTTGGGCCGCCGCCCCTACCAACCGGTATGGGATGCCATGAAGGCCTTCACCGACACGCGCTGCGCCGACACCCCCGATGAGTTCTGGGTGGTGGAGCACGATCCCGTCTACACCCAGGGGCAGGCGGGCAAGGCCGAACACCTGCTCGCCCCCGGCGACATCCCCGTGGTGCAGAGCGATCGCGGCGGCCAGGTGACCTATCACGGTCCCGGCCAGCTGGTGCTCTACGTGCTGGTGGATGTGCGCCGCAGCAAGCTGACGGTGCGCGAGCTGGTGACCTGCCTCGAGACCGCCATCATCAACACCCTGGCAAAGAGCGGTATTGAGGCTTATGCCAAGGCCGATGCCCCCGGCGTCTACGTGAAGAACGCGCTCGGTATGGAGGCCAAGCTGGCCTCGCTGGGCCTGCGCATCCGCAAGGGCTGCTCCTTCCACGGCCTGGCATTGAATATCAACATGGACATGACCCCCTTCCTGCGCATCAATCCGTGCGGCTATGCGGGCATGGCCATGACCCAGACCAGCGCCCTGGGCGGCCCGCAGAGCGTGGCCGAGGCGCAATCCATCCTGGTGATGGAGCTGGCCAGCCTGATCGGCTATCAAACGATCACCAATACCGAAGAGGCGGCATGAGCACGTCCATGCCGCGCGGCCATGAGGGCACAGCGATGACCCTGGTGGCTATCAATCAGACAATAACAAACACCGAGAGTGAATCATGAGCAAACCCGTTCGTATGGAGCCGGGCGTCAAGCTGCGCGATGGCGACAAGATGGCCCTGATCCCGGTGAAATTCATGCCGGATCCCAACGAGGAAGTGCTACGCAAGCCGGACTGGATGCGGATCAAGCTGCCGCCGTCGAGCCAGAAGATCGAGCACATCAAGAGCACCCTGCGCAAGAACAAGCTGCACTCGGTCTGTGAAGAAGCCTCCTGCCCCAACCTGGCGGAGTGCTTCAACCATGGGACGGCCACCTTCATGATCATGGGCGCCATCTGTACTCGTCGCTGCCCCTTCTGCGACGTGGCCCACGGCCGCCCGCTGGCGCTGGATCCCGACGAGCCGAAGAAGCTGGCGCTGACCATCAAGGAGATGGGGCTCAAATACGTGGTGATCACCTCGGTGGACCGCGATGACTTGCGTGACGGCGGTGCCCAGCACTTCGCCGACTGCATCAAGCAGATCCGCGAGCACAGCCCCCAGACCCGCATCGAGATCCTGACCCCGGACTTCCGTGGCCGGATGGAGCAGGCGCTGGAGGTGTTCCGCGAGACCCCGCCGGACGTGTTCAACCACAACCTGGAAACCGCACCGCGCATGTATCGTGTCGCCCGCCCCGGCGCCGACTACAAGTGGTCCCTGGAGCTGCTGCGCCGCATCAAGGAGATGCACCCCCATGTGCCGACCAAGTCCGGCGTCATGATGGGCCTCGGCGAGACCAACGAGGAAATCGTGCAGGTGCTCACCGATCTGCGCGAGCACGGCGTTAACATGCTGACCCTGGGCCAGTATCTGCAGCCGAGCCGCCACCACCTGCCGGTGAAGCGCTACGTGCCGCCCGCAGAGTTCGACGAGCTCAAGGATGTCGCCATGGGGCTGGGCTTCTCCCACGCCGCCTGCGGCCCCTTCGTGCGCTCCTCCTACCATGCGGATCTGCAGGCCAAGGGCGAAGAGGTCAAATAACCTCGCCCGAAAGAGGGGTCAGATAACCTCTCCTGCTAAAAGAAGAGCGCCCAAGGGCGCTCTTCTTGTTGAACATGTCGGACTCGACACTCCCAGCCAACCCCTTGGCTAATTCCCGATTCCGGGGTTAAGGTGGCGACTCCCTTTCCTTGAGTGAAGCTCCGATGCCAACCCCTATCGTTCGTCTGATCCCCATGGATGAGGCGGCTTTCCCCGCCTATCGCGACTACTTCATCGACGACTACGCCCAGGATCTTGCCAGCAATCACGGGCTGACCCTGGCCTATGCCCGCCAACAAGCCGAGGCTTCCTTGCTGCAACACCTGCCCCAAGGAGCCGCCACGCCGGGCCAGAGCCTGCTTTGCATCATCCCAGTGAGTGACAATGTCGGGAGCTCAGTCGCACCGACGGCGGGCATTGCCGGCTATCTCTGGCACAGCCTCGACAGCGCCGCCCACACCACCTTTATCTATGACTTCTACATACTCCCGCCCCATCGCGGACTGGGATATGGCAAGGCCGCCATGGCGGTGCTGGAGGCCGACTTGAAGTGCCTTGGCGTCAGCCAGATCAAGCTGAGAGTCGCCTATGACAATCCGAGGGCCAGGGCGCTCTACGAAGAGATCGGCTTTCACATCACGGGCTACAACATGGCCAAGACGCTGGCTTGATGGCCCCCGTCATCAACCCTCTTCCGTCATGCCATGGCGAGCCGACGCTCAGAGCGAGATGCCGGAAAACGACATAAAGCCGAGCGACATCAGCCCCGTCACTATGAAGGTGATGCCGATGCCTCGCAGCCCTTTTGGCACGTCCGAGTACTTCATCTTCTGGCGCAGGCCGGCGATGGCGACGATGGCCAGCAGCCAGCCAAGCCCCGACCCCGCCCCATAAACCACGGATTCGATGAAGTCGTAGTCCCGCTGGGCCATGAACATGACGCCGCCGAAGATGGCGCAGTGCACCGTCAGCAGCGGCAGATAGATGCCGAGGGCGTGATAAAGGGTAGGGAAATACTTGTCCAGCACCATCTCCATCACCTGCACCAGCGCCGCCAGCACCCCTATGTAGACGATGAAATCGAGGAAGCTGAGATCAAACTCGCCGAGGAAGGTGCTGTCTGGGCGCAGTATATGGCGGTAGATCAGGTTGTTGAGGGGAATGGCGATCACCATCACCACCAGCACCGTCATGCCGAGGCCAAAGGCGGTGTTGATGTTCTTGGATACGGCCAGGAAGGTACACATGCCAAGGAAGAAGGCCAGGGCCAGGTTTTCGACAAAGATCGAGTGAATGAACAGGTTTAGGTAATATTCCATCGGGTCGGCTCACGGGTTGCACGGACAGTCTGGTCCCGGCCGCAATCATGCTGGCGGGACAGGGATCACAAGGCGCGGCAACGAGCAGAGGCGGCAATCAGCATGGCTCGGAGAGCCGAATGCAATGAGGAAGACGCTGGGTCGGGCACGCGCGGGATGGCGAGCCGGCCGTCAGTCGCCGTGGCAGAACCTGAATCTGAGATGGCGGCACCCCAGCAGGCGCCGATGGAGATAGCCGAAGTGAACAGGCACTTGCCTGAGGTAGATGAGGGGCAGAAAGAACATCAGGCCCCAGAGCCAGCCCTGAATGTCGTGCTGGAACCAGGCCAGCAGCATACGATAGCGCTCGGGATCGACCCCTTCCAACCGTCGTCCCTGCTCGAAGCTGAGCCGCCACTGGCCGCCGGGGGGCAGGCCGATCTCCTCGGTCAGTCGACTGTCCGACGCCTCGTACAGCTGCTGCGCCACCGGCCTCTCGGCTTGGGCGATGCGCACGGATGCATCCAGCCCGGCCGCCGCGAGGGCCGCCAGCCACAGGATGCAGGCGATGAAAAGAGACATCAGCCCAGTCTGTAAACGACCAAGGCCTGGCAAGGGATCAGGCTCCTTCGGGGACGCAAGGGGAAGGAGCCGAATATATCACAAAACGGGTCGCCAACCCATGTTCAGCCGGGCCAAAATCCAGGTTCAGGAGATGAAACCGCTGCCTGATACCGTAGGCTGGCAATGAATATTCACCATCTCTCCCCCAAAAAAACAGGGGAGCCATGGCTCCCCTGTTCCTGCTTCTCACCCCTGATGGAAGGCGGCGTGATAGCTCACCTCGCCGCGGGCCTGCTCATCCCTAAACCGCCGGGCCATAAAGTACTCAGGCGGTATGCCGGGCAGCACCAGCCGCTCATCGGCCAGGAAGCCGAAGCGGCCGTAGAAACCGGGATCCCCCAGCACCACGCAACCTGCCGCCCCATTTGCCTCGAGGGCGGCCAAACCTGCCGCCATCAGACGCGAGCCCACCCCCTTGCCGTGCAACGCAGGGGAGACGGCGATGGGGCCAAGGCCAAACCAGCCCTGACTGCCATCGGTGATGGTCACCGGCGAGAAGCAGAGGTGACCGACCACCTGGCCTTCCCGTTCGGCAACCAGCGACAGGCTGAGTGCCCCCGCCACCCGCAAGTCGCGGATGATCTGCTGCTCGTTGTGGTCGGTATGGGGTGCCTCGAGGAAGGCGGCAACGGTCACCGCCTCGATAGCGTCATGGTCAGTACCCACTTCGGGGCGAATAAGAATATTCATGTTGTTTTTCTCTGTTGGCTCTCTGTTCATTCGATGAGATGTTCAGACGGCCTGCAGGCAGCAGATCACATAGCCATAGCTGCCCAGATATTGGCGATGCATGGCCAGTTCCCGGCTCAGATCCTGATAGGCTGCACTCTCCCCCAGCTCGCCGCGATGGCGCGCCAGATTAGCCTCTACAGGATCCAGATAGTTGTGCCAGGCCGCCGTCGGCAACAGGGTGTGGGAGAGGCAGCGATAGCCCGCCGCCTGCACCGTCTCGAGCAGACCGGTCAGCGTCTGCATCGCAGGATAGGCCTGTTGCCAGAACGCCTGCGCCTCCATTGGCGGGGTATCGGTCAGCCACACCAGCTCGCTCAGCACGATGCAGGCATCCGGGCCGGACAGCAGCGGACGCCAGGCTTTCAGTGCATTGGCCACGCCCATCAGGTAGGCACTACCTTCGGCCCAGATGAGGTCGGCGGGCGCCAGTTCCAAGGGCAAGGCCGCCATATTGGCGCACAGGGTGCTCACCTGCTCATAGCCCGCCGCCCTGGCCTAACGATCGAGGGCGGCCAGGGCCGTCTCATCGAGATCGATGGCCAGGATGGGGGCGTCGCACACCTGAGCCAGCGCCAGGGTGGCGGCGCCACGCCCGCAACCGATGTCGAGGATGCGGTTGGGGGTCATGGCGAGGGCCTCGAACTGCTGCTGGGTAAAGGCGCGATCTCCCGGCCCCCAGTGGCTCATGCCATCCAGCAGCAGTTTGAAATCGCGAATGTATCGCTGGTGTTCGTTCATGTCTTTGCTGAGCCACTGCAGCTGATAGCGATCCTTCTCGCTGAATCCCTGCCTCATCACCCAGTCGAAATAGGCCTGGGGCGCCTCTCGCCGCAGTTGCAGCTGCCAGGCCTTGAACGCCTCGCCGGAGTGAGCACTCATGCCCGCCAGATCCGCCAGCAGATCCCGGGCCCGCTGCATGCGGGCCAGCTCAATGTCGAGTTCCTCAACCCTTGCCCGCAGTGCAGCCTGATCGATCTCCCCCGCCAGGCAGGCTAGACACTGCTTGAGGCTGAGGCCACCGGCCTGTAGCGCCTGCACCATCTGCAACCGCTGCAGATCGGCCTCGTCGTAGTGGCGATAGCCGTTGGCAGCCCGCACACCCTCGATCACCCCCAGCTTCTCGTAATAGAGCAGGGTGGAGCGGGCGAGGCCGCAGCGGCGCGCCAGTTCGGATATTTTCATGGCAACCACTCTTGGTGCGGGTCGTCAGTCGACCCTATGAAAGAGAGCTTAAACTGTGAAGCCATAGACGGGTCAACTCCCCCGTCCCATTTCCCATAACAAAACGGCCACCCGAGGGTGGCCGTTGGCTTGAGCGACGTAGACAGAGGTGCGGATATTAGAGACCGGCGGCCTCCAGATGCTCTACCAGCAGCTGGACGCTGCGGTTGCCGCGCCACTCGTTGACATCGAGCCGATAGACCAGCCGCACCCGCTTCACCGAGGCATCCGGCCAGCGCTTGAGATCGACCCCGAAGGCGATGGCATCCACCGCGTGGCCGGAATCCGTGGTCAGCATCAGCTTGAGGTGCTTCTCCCCCACCAGCCGCTGTTGCACCAGCACGAACTCGCCGTCGAACAGCGGCTCGGGGAAGGCCTGGCCCCAGGGGCCGGAGGCACGGATCAACTCCGCCAGCTCCAGGCTGAGCTCGTCCGGCAGCAGCTCGCCGTCGGTGAGCAGCACCCCGGTCAGCAGCTCCGGCGTCACCAGCTCGGCGATGACGGCTTCAAATGCCCGGCCGAACGCCTCTATGTTTGCCTTGGGCAGGGTCAGCCCCGCCGCCATGGCGTGGCCACCAAACTTGCCCATCAGGCCGGGATGGCGGGTATCGAGCAGCTCCAGCGCATCGCGCAGGTGCACGCCGGGGATGGAGCGACCGGAGCCCTTGAGCTCGGTGTCGCTGCTCTCGGCAAACGCGATCACCGGTCTGTAGTACTTCTCCTTGATCTTGGAGGCCACCAAGCCCACCACCCCCTGATGCCACTCGTCTCTGTGCAGCACTATGCCGGACGGCACCTCGCCATCGCGAAAACGGATCTGCTCCAGGGTGGCGAGGGCCTCCTGCTGCATCCCCTGCTCTATCTCCTTGCGCTCCTGATTGAGGCTGTCCATCTCGGCCGCCAGCTGGCGCGCCAGATTGATGTCATCGCACAGCAGGCAGGCGACCCCGAGGGACATGTCATCGAGACGGCCGACCGCATTGAGCCTGGGGCCCAGCGCGAAGCCGAGATCGGCGGCGCACAGGCGGCGACCGTCGCGGCCCGACACATCCACCAGCGCCTGGATGCCGGGGCGGCAGCGACCGGCCCGGATCCGCTGCAGCCCCTGATGGACCAGGATGCGGTTGTTGCCATCCAGCGCCACCACGTCGGCGACTGTGCCGAGGGCCACCAGATCGAGATAGTCCGCCACATTGGGGACGCGAATGCCCTGACGCTCATACCAGCCGGTCTGGCGCAGATGGGTGTTGAGCGCCGCCATCAGGTAGAAGGCGACCCCCACCCCGGCCAGGGACTTGGAGGGGAAGTCGCAGCCACGCTGGTTAGGGTTCACTATCGCATCGGCAGCGGGCAGTTCATGACCCGGCAGGTGATGATCGGTGACCAGCACCTGCATGCCGGCCGCCTTGGCGGCGGCCACCCCGGCGATGCTGGAGATGCCGTTATCCACGGTGATCAGGAACTCGGCGCCCCGGACCACCGCCAGCTCGACGATCTCCGGGGTGAGGCCGTAGCCGAATTCGAAGCGGTTCGGCACCAGAAAGTCGATGCTCTTCCCCCCCATGGCCCGCAGCGCCAGCACGCACAGGGCCGAGCTGGTGGCGCCGTCACAGTCGAAGTCGCCGACGATGAGGATGCGCTTCTGGGCGCTCAGGGCGGCGGCCAGCAGCGGCACCGCCTGCTCCATGCCGAACAGACGCTGGGGCGGCAACAGCTGGCTGGCGCTGCGCTCCAGCAGGGCGGGATCCTCCACGCCGCGGCTGGCGAAGATTTGACGAAGCAGGGGATGCAGGGTGGCGGGCAGATGGGAATCATCAACTCGCGGACGACGACGGATTTGCAGGGGCATCGATATGATCCAGTAGCTTGAGCAGTTGTTCAGGGCGCTGGTAACCGCGCACCAGATCCCCGTTTGGCAGGACCCAGCTCGGTGACGCCTTGATCCCGAGCCACTGGCTCAGGCCGATATGATGGGCAAGGATCTCATTACATCCGGCCGCAGGCAAACGATCACTGAGACTGAGTTCACCCAGAAGCGCAGGATCGCACCAGAGCGCCTGCGCATCGGCCAGATCGGCGAAGCGGCCGAGCACCGGCAGTAACTGCACACTGACCCCCCTCGCCTGCAGCATGGGCAACTCATCCAGCGTGGCCCGGCAGTTGCGGCAACCCAGTTCGGTAAACAGGGTGAGATGATGACGCTCGTGCGGAGCCTTGAGCTGCATCCGCTGCTCGCCGATCTGGGCCAGGGCCAGCCGGCGCTGGCGTTGCTGGTCCAGCATGGTGAGATTTTTCATGCCGTGACCCAGATCCAGCATGGAGCCCTGCAGCACATAGTCGCCCCTGGCATCGCTGTAGATCAGCCCCTGAGACGTGCCCAGCAGGAAGAGGCCAGGCACCGGGGTCTCGTCGATCAGGAAGACCCGCACGCCGAGACGCTGGGCTATGGTCTGTTTCAATTGTTGAGGATCCATCCCCGCGTTGGCGGCAAAGGCGCACAACAGCATCATTCCCAGCAGTAAATAGTGCACTATTTCACTCACTTGGTATGAACGAGAGGTTTCATACGGTAAACCAGTGACATTGGTGGCCCAACTCATAAATTACAGACTGATTAATAGTGGCGAATGCAAAAAATTCCCATTCCAGCAGGTTGCCAATTGGGCCGAGGCCCAGCAAGCTAATCAGGACAACAGGCAACAGCAAGGGCATCCCTCTGTTTTCCTGATGCTTTATTATTCAAATCAAAGGAGCGGTAGCGGCCGCTCAGAACCCATTTTTGGAGGGGAACATGAGTCTGATTAAAGAGTTCAAGGCCTTTGCGGCCAGAGGCAACGTCATCGACATGGCGGTCGGTATCATCATAGGTGCCGCCTTCGGCAAGATAGTCTCCTCCTTCGTAGGTGACGTCATCATGCCGCCCATCGGCCTCATCCTGGGCGGCGTGGACTTCAGCGATCTCGCCGTGACCCTGAAGGCCGCCGAAGGCGAGGTGCCCGCCGTGGTCATCGCCTACGGCAAATTCATCCAGACCGTCATCGACTTCCTGATCATCGCCTTTGCCATCTTCATGGGGCTCAAGGCCGTCAACACCCTGCAGAAGAAGCAGGAAGAGGAAGCCCCTGCCCCGGCCGGTCCCACCAAGGATCAGGAACTGCTGAGCGAGATCCGCGATCTGCTGAAATCCCAGCAGGGCAAATAAGCTCGCGGCCTGCCCGGCACTTGCAAAAAAACCGCCACCAGGCGGTTTTTTTATGGGCGAAAGCTCCAGGCGAAGCACGACAGCTTTCGTCAGGGGCAGGCATTCAGGCCCTCGGATGGTGCTCGCCGTGCAGTGTCTTGAGGCGCTCGTTCGCCACATGGGTGTAGATCTGGGTGGTGGAGAGATCCGCGTGACCCAGCAGCATCTGCACCACCCGCAGATCGGCGCCGTGGTTGAGCAGATGGGTGGCAAAGGCGTGGCGCAGGGTGTGGGGGGAGAGCTCCCCCCTGATCCCGGCGCGCATGGCATAGAGCTTGATCCGATGCCAGAAGGTCTGGCGGGTCATCATCCTGGCCTGCTTGGAGGGAAAGACGACGTCCGAGCTGGTGCCGCCGAGCAGCAGGGTACGTCCCTCCCGGTAGTAGCGCTCCAGCCAATGGACGGCCTCCTCCCCCATGGGCACCAGTCGCTCCTTGTTGCCCTTGCCCACCACCCGCACCAGCCCCTGGCGCAGGCTGACGTGCTCGGCGGTGAGCCCCACCAGCTCGGAGACCCGCAACCCGGTGGCGTAGAGCAGCTCCAGCATGGCCCTGTCCCGCAGCTCCAGCGGATCGTCCACCAACGGTGCCCCCAGCAGCGCCTCCACCTCGGCCTCGCTCAAGTCGGCGGGCAACTTCTTGGGCAGCTTGGGGCCCTCCAGCAACACTGTCGGGTCGTCGCCGCGCAATTTTTCCCGATTCAGATATTGATAGAAGCGGCGCAGGGCCGACAGGAAGCGGGCCGTGGAGCTCGCGGCAAACTGCTTGTCCACCCGCCAGGCGAGGTAGTGCTGGATCTCGTCCATCCCCACCAGCAGCAAGGAGCTGCCCTGCTCATCGAGCCAGAGCGCAAACTTCTCCAGATCGGTGCGATAGGAGCTGACCGTGTTGTCAGACAGGCCACGCTCCAGCCAGAGTGCATCGAGGAAGGGCTCGATCAGGGGATGGTTGTGCTGGGCGGGAGCGGGCTTGGTCATGGGCTTGAGTCTTCGACAAAGGGTGCGCCATTGTAGCGTGGTCCCGAGGCACGGCAAGTGATGGCCTCTGACCCCTTGCCCGGTGAAGGGCGAATCGCAATCTGTTAGACTGGCGCCCCTCCACCTGGCCCGCCATGCTCACCCCGGCGTGTCTTAAGAAGCCAGTATGCCCTGTTTGCCGCAAAAAACAGGGGATGACACGAGATGGCTCTGTTTTACGGTAAGGACAGCGAGATGAAGATTGGTTTGTTTTACGGCTCTACCACCTGTTACACCGAGATGGCCGCCGAGAAGATCCGCGCCCTCATCGGCCCCGAGCTGGTCGATCTCCACAACATCAAGGATGTGCCCCTCGTCCGCATGCAGGAGTACGACATCCTGATCCTGGGCATCTCCACCTGGGACTTCGGCGAGCTGCAAGAAGACTGGGAATCCCGCTGGGAGGACATCGCCGATCTCCATCTGGAAGGACGCATCATCGCCCTGTTTGGCATGGGTGATCAGCTGGGCTATGGCGAATGGTATCAGGACGCCCTCGGCCTGCTGCACGATCAGCTGGTGCCAAAAGGCGTCAAGCTGGTGGGCTACTGGCCGAACGAAGGCTACGAGTTCGACGCCTCCAAGGCGCTGATCGACGATGGCCGTCACTTCGTCGGCCTGGCCCTCGACGATGCCAACCAGTACGACCAGACCGAGCCCCGCATCGAGCAGTGGGTTGACCAAATCCTCGGTGAGATCCACGAGCTGCTCTGATCGTGCCTGCTCGACGATGCCAGCCAATGTGCCGACCAGACCGAGCCCCGCATCGAGCAGTGGGTTGACCAGATCCTCGGCGAGATCCACGAACTGTTGTGATCGTGCCTGCTCGACGATGCCAGCCAATGTGCCGACCAGACCGAGCCCCGCATCGAGCAGTGGGTTGACCAAATCCTGAGCGAGATCCACGAACTGCTCTGATCCTGGCTGACGGCCAGCAGCGCCGGCAGCTCGGGTGCAGATCTCGAGCCGATTGCCCCAATCGGTATCATCGCATGATGCCATGACGACTTTTTTGCACAGGTCTGTAACAATGAAACCGTCCCCAGTCCCCCTCGGCGCCGGGGGCGGCCCTGAACAGGCTCAGACCAGAAAAGGATATGCTATGACCCCATTCTCCCTGCTGACCCCCACCATTGCCCGCGATGTGCTCGATCACGCGCTGCAGCTTGGCGCCGACTTCGCCGAGCTGTTCGTGGAACGCAAGCGTCGCAGCCAGCTCAGCCTGCTCTCCAGCCAGATCGAAAATATCAGCGGCGGCCTCGATTTCGGCATAGGCGTGCGGCTGTGCTACGGCCACAAGGTGCTGTATGGCTACACCAATCTGGCGGATCGCGACGAGCTGCTGCGCATCGTCAGCCTGCTGGCGGCCAAGGACAGGCGTGACCCCGTGGTGACCGCCACCGCCTTCGATTTCATCCGCTTCACCGACCAAAACCCGGTGGCGCTGCCGTTATCGGCGGACAAGCAGCTGGAGCAGAAGATTGCCTACCTGTACGCCATGGACACCGCAGCCCGCACCGAGAGCGCCAAGGTGAGCCAGTTCTCCGCCAATGCGCTGGGCTGGGAGCAGGAGGTGGAGATCTTCAACAGCGAAGGGCTCATGGTCAGCGACCGCCGCCACTACAACCGCATCATGGCCCAGACCATAGCCCAGAACGGCAGCGAGCAGAGCATGGGCTACGAGGCCCCCGGGGCCCTGATGGGCTGGGAGCATGCGGCCCTCATCGATCCCCGGGAGCTCGCCCTCACCGCCACCCGCCAGGCGCTGGTGAAACTCGGCGCGGCCCCCTGCCCGAGCGGCAACTTGCCGGTCATCATGGAGAGTGGCTTTGGCGGCGTCATCTTCCACGAGGCCTGCGGCCATCTGCTGGAAACCACCTCGGTGGCGAAGAAAGCCTCGGTGTTCCACGACAAGATGGGGGAGCTGATTGCCAACCCGGCGGTCAGCGCGGTGGACGAAGGCCTGCAGGCCAACGCCTGGGGCTCTATCAACGTCGACGACGAAGGCATGGCGACCCAGCACACCCAGCTCATCAAGGATGGGGTGCTGACCGGCTTCCTGGTGGACCGCATGGGAGCGCTGAAGACCGGCCATGCCCGCACCGGCTCGGGCCGGCGCGAATCCTATCGCTTCGCCCCCGCCTCGCGCATGCGCAACACCTTTATCGAGCCGGGCAACCATTCGCTCGATGAGATGCTGGCCACGGTGGAGCACGGCATCTACGCCAGGAAGATGGGGGGCGGCTCGGTGCAGCCGGGTACCGGCGAGTTCAACTTCAACGTGCAGGAGGCCTACCTCATCGAGGGCGGCAAGATCACCAAACCGCTCAAATCGGCAACCCTGATCGGCACCGGACCACAGGTGCTCAAGGAGATCTCCATGGTGGGCCGCGATCTCGCGCTGGCCGCCGGCATGTGCGGCTCTGTCTCGGGCTCAGTGCCCACCTCGGTCGGCCAGCCGCCGCTCAAGGTAGACAACATCCTCGTGGGGGGGAACGTCTGATGAGCATAATTGACAACCTGCCGGGCTCAGTTTCCATCCCGGCCTCGGTCGGCCAGCCGCCGCTCAAGGTAGACAACATCCTCGTGGGGGGAACGTCTGATGAGCATAATTGACAACCTGCCGGGCTCAGTTTCCATCCCGGCCTCGGTCGGCCAGCCGCCACTCAAGGTAGACAACATCCTCGTGGGGGGGAATGCCTGATGAGCCAACTCGATATGAATGCATTGCTGAGCCGTCTGCTCAACCAGGTCGCCGATCTCGGTGCCGAGGCGGATCTTATCGCCAATCGGGACAAGGCCTTCTCCCTCAAGGCCGACAAGGGCGAACTCGCCGAATACAAGGTCACCAGCAGCCAGCAGATCGGCATTCGCCTGATCAAGGAGGGCCGAGTCGGCATCGCCTACTCGGAGTCGCTGGACGAGGCGGCCCTGGCCGCCATGCTGCAGGATGCCTGTGACGCCAGCCGCTTCGCCAAGCTGGATGCGGATCAGGCCATTCGGGTCGAGGACAGCCAGATCAGCACCGACTGCGCCGAGATCAATCAGCCTGACGGCACCCCGGTGGAGGAGAAGATCGCCCTCGCCCTGCGCCTCGAGGCGGACATGCTGGCGCAGCCCGATGTGACCGGCGCCCCCTACAACAGCTTCTTCGAGGGAGAGAGCCGGCTCTGGCTCGCCAACAGCCGGGGCACCCTCTGCCAGCATCAGGAGTTCAGCGTCGGCTGCTACAGCTCGGCCCTGATCTCCCGCGATGGCCGCCAGTCCATGCACTCCCAGGGACAATATGTCCGCCGCTTCGACGAGCTGGACAGCCAGAGTCTCATCACGCAGATCCACGCAGTGGCCCATGCCCTGCTGGCCGGTGAGGCGGTGCCAAGTGGTCGCTACGGCGCGATCTTCACCCCCAACGCGCTGGCCAGCCTGTTCGGCTGCTTCCAGGCGGCGCTCTCCGGCAAATGGGCCCAGCAGGGGATCAACCCCTGGCGGGACAAGCTGGGGCAGCAGGTTGCCTCCCGCTGGCTCAGCCTGGAGAGCCGGACCTATATGCCGGGTGGCATGAACATCAAGGGGTTCGACGGTGAAGGCGCCCCCACCCGGGATCTGCTGCTGATCGGCGAGGGGGAGCTGAAGAGCCTGCTGCACAACAGCGCCACCGCCCACCACTTCGGCATCGCCAGCAATGGCTCGGCGGCCCGCAGTGCCCGCGGCGCGCTGGATGTGACGGCCCGCCACCTGGTGTTTGGCACAGGCCCTCACTCGGAAGCCGAGGTCAAGAGCGGCGAGTATCTGGAGCTGGTCAAGCTCGATGGTCTGCACTCGGGCGCCGATGCGGTGAGCGGTGACTTCTCGTTCGGGGCATCCGGCTTCCTGTGCCGTGATGGCGTGCGCGTTCAACCGGTGCGCGGCATCACGGTGGCGGGCAACTTCTACCGCCTGCTGGGGGAGCTGGAAGCGGTCGGCGACCAACTGCACCACGACGATGGCAAGGGCTTCTATGCCCCCCTCATCCGTTTCGGTGGTTTGAGCATCGCCGGCAAATGACTACGCCCAGGATGAGGAGGGTCGCGACGCGTCGGCGCAGAGCCGCTTCGGTGGCCTGAACATCGCAGGCAAGTGACTGTATACAGAGCGGAAACCACTTCTCTTCCCCACTCAAAAACGGTGCCATCAGGCGCCGTTTTTTCACTGCTGGCGCCCCCCTGCGGCCACTCCTACCCTCTAAGAGCCACCGGCCGCATCGGCCGGGAACGTCTGGAGAATACGAAGATGGACAACACTCTGGTCTGGGCCGACATTCCGACCCGGGATCTGGATCGTGCCATGGCCTTCTATTCGGCCCTGCTCGACGTGCCGGTCACACCAATACAGGAGGAGATACGCTTCGCCATGCTGCGCCACGATGGCAACAACGCGGCGGCCTGCCTCGGCCCCATGGACGAATACCACCAACCGGGCGGCACTGGCCCCCTCATCTACCTTGCCTTGAATGATCGCCTGAGAGAGGCCGAGCAGATGGTGCCCAAACTCGGCGGACGGGTGCTCGAACCCCTGCACAGCATCGGCAGCGGCCACGGCTCCCGGGTCATCATCGAAGACACCGAGGGCAACCGTCTCGCCCTCTATGCCCCGCCCGCCGTCTGAGTGCATTCACCCTGACAACCACTCAGACAAGGCTCGGCCACGGCAGAAACAACAACGGCGACCTGAGGTCGCCGTTGTTCATTGTCTCGTCAGCGGCCATCAGGCCTGCGGGTTAAGACGGGTCGGCAAGCCGTTACGCTGCTCCAGCACCTGCTTGACCACATTGGAATCGCTGTCCATGTGGGCGATGAAGCGGGTGATGGCCGGGGTCATGGGCAAGGGCACGGATTCGCTGGAATTGAACTCCGCCTCAGTACGCGACAGCGGCTCATGAACTTCCATGTAGCGACCGCCATCCGGCTCGACGGTGGACTTGACCGGCTGGTTCACGAACTGGACGCGGGTACCGACCGGCACCTTGTCAAACAGGTACTTGATGTCGTCGGCACGCAGGCGCACGCAGCCACTGCTCACCCGCAGACCGATGCCGAAGGTGGCGTTGGTACCGTGGATGGCGTAGAGGTTGCCGATGTAGAGCGCATGCAGGCCCATGGGGTTATCCGGGCCGGCCGGCCAGACCGCAGGCAGGGTCTTGCCCTGGGCGGCATAGCGGCGACGGATGTTCTCGGTCGGGGTCCAGGTCGGGTTGGCGCGCTTGCGCTCCACCTTGGTGATCCAGTTTTCCGGGGTGTTGACCCCCAGCTGGCCGATGCCGATGGGCAGCACCTGCACCACGTTCTGGCCTTTCGGGTAGTAGTACAGACGCATCTCTGCCACGTTGATGACGATCCCCTCGCGCGGCGCATTCGGCAGGATCAGCTGATGGGGGATGACCAGCTTGCTGCCCGGGGTCGGCAGATAGGGGTCAACGCCCGGGTTCGCTTCCATGATGTTGGTCAGGCCCAGTTGGAAGTCGGAGGCGATCTGCTCCAGCGGACGATTATCCGCAGGCACCACGTACTCCTGATTCTCGCCGATCAGGCGGCTGTTGGCGGCGGGCAGCACGTATTCAACGGCGGAAGCCTGCTGGCTGACCAGAGTCAGAGTACAAAAAAGGGCCGAAGCGGCAATGCGAAGGGGATTCATAAAGTTCCTGTATTGTTCCTGTTCCTGTGGGCCTGAGACCTGTTTTTTTCCCGGTTTGTCCTGCTGCGATTCACTCGCGCCCTGGACCAATCACCGAGCGCGCATTCTTTCCCGAGTCGGACAAAATTTCAACTTGAAGAGGGGGCTTTTTAGCGGAAAAGATCCATTCTGCCCTCAACAATTCCCTCCATCGGCGCCCCGACACCCTAGCATCGACAAGCTGAGCGTAAAATGAACAACCGTGAACCTCCTGTGTCACCCGCTCAAATTGCATGATGGGCCAGTGACGAGTACAATCTCGCACCCCGTATATCAGGAGTATCGAGCCATTTCATACTCAGGGTGTACCCCATCGGGTGCCAGTGCGTCGAGTACCGTCGTGCATCACAGATGAACCAATACGACGCCATCAGGTGGCGTCGTCCTGATTTGCAATCAGATAGAAAGAGTCCAACATGTTCAGACCAGAATTGCTCTCCCCTGCCGGGACCCTCAAGAATATGCGTTACGCCTATGCCTATGGCGCCGACGCCGTCTATGCGGGCCAGCCGCGCTACAGCCTGCGGGTGCGCAACAACGAATTCGATCACGAGAACCTGCAGCTCGGCATCAACGAAGCCCACGCGCTAGGCAAGCAGTTCTACGTGGTGGCCAACATCCAGCCCCACAACTCCAAGCTCAAGACCTTCATCCGCGACATGCGCCCCGTGGTGGACATGAAGCCGGACGCGTTGATCATGTCCGACCCCGGTCTCATCATGATGATGCGCGAAGCCTTCCCGGACATGCCGATCCACCTGTCGGTGCAGGCCAACGCGGTCAACTGGGCCACGGTGAAGTTCTGGCATCAGATGGGCCTGACCCGCGCCATCCTGTCCCGCGAGCTCTCCCTCGACGAAATCGAGGAGATCCGCATGCAGGTGCCGGAGATGGAGCTGGAAGTCTTCGTCCACGGCGCCCTGTGCATGGCCTACTCCGGCCGCTGCCTGCTGTCCGGTTACATCAACAAGCGCGACCCCAACCAGGGCACCTGCACCAACTCCTGCCGCTGGGAGTACAAGGTGCACGAGGGCAAGGAAGATGACGTGGGCCAGATAGTCCACCGTCAGGAGCCGATTGCCGTGCGTCCGGACAACACCCTGGGGCTCGGCAAACCGAGCGATGCCCTGGTGCTGCTGGAAGAGTCCAACCGTCCCGGCGAGTACATGACGGCGTTCGAGGATGAGCACGGCACCTACATCATGAACTCCAAGGACTTGCGCGCCGTCGAGCACGTGGAGCGTCTGACCAAGATGGGTGTGCATTCCCTCAAGATCGAAGGCCGTACCAAGTCCTTCTACTACTGCGCCCGCACCGCCCAGGTCTATCGCAAGGCCATCGACGATGCGGTCGCCGGCCGGCCGTTCGATCCGACCCTGATGGGCACCCTCGAGAACCTGGCTCACCGCGGCTACACCGAGGGCTTCCTGCGTCGCCACAACCACAGCGAGTACCAGAACTACGACTACGGCTACTCCGTCTCCGACACCCAGCAGTTCGTCGGCGAGATCACCGGCCGTCAGGGCGACATGGTGGAAGTGGAAGTGAAGAACAAGTTCCTGGTGGGTAACAGCCTGGAGCTGATGACGCCCCAGGGCAACGTCAGCTTCAACCTGGAGCAGATGCAGAACCGCAAAGGGGAGCTTATCGACACCGCGCCGGGCAACGGTCACGTGGTCTATGTGCCGGTCCCCAAAGAGATCGACATCAACTACGGCATACTGCTGCGCAACCTCGGCGATCGTCAGGACACCCGTCAGCCGCACTCGGCGGCCTGAGATGGCGCTGCTCATCACCAGCAAATGCATCAACTGTGACATGTGCGATCCCGAGTGTCCGAACCAGGCCATCAGCCTGGGGGCCAAGATCTACGAGATAGACCCGGATCGCTGCACCGAATGCGTCGGTCACTATGAGAAGCCGACCTGCATCAGCGTCTGTCCCATCGACTGCATCATCTGGGATCCCGCCCACGTGGAGACCGAAGAGCAGCTGATGGACAAGTTTGTGCTGATGCATCGGCAGTAACGTCGTGATAAGCGTTGGATGCTCATAGAGAGCATCCTCAAGAAATAAAAAAAGCCGGGAGATCCCGGCTTTTTTTATTTCGCTGTCCCGTCCTGAATATGGTTTACACCTTTCCCCTCAATAAATGGAGACCCCGATGGGACAAGGTGTGAAACGGACACAGCGCGATTACTCGCTGACTTTTAAACTGGCGCTGGTCGAGCAGATTGAAAAAGGCGAG
>NZ_JRGL01000100.1 GCF_000764655.1 Aeromonas aquatica | reverse complement strand
GGTCATATAAGGTATTGTGAAACTTTTCATTTGTTATCGAAAGCAAATTTGATACAAGCAAAAAAACGATTGAAAGCGTTGATACAATACGCCAAGTGACTCTTGATTTGTTCATATAACTTTCTCTGACCATTCTGAACATCCATAAACTAGATTCATGCAGGGTAATTGAATGTCCGCAATATTTATGTGACACAGGGCACAAGCAGGTACACAGAAGCTGTTATGTTCACAATTAGGGGTTCAATTGAGATATCGCCTAGTGAGCCCTTCGCAGTAGCAATAGCGTATACCCCATCACTACCAAACAAACTGCCCCGATACGATACCAAAAACACCACTGGAACAACTTAAATGATACCTATAAAATGGAATAACCTAAACGCTACCAAGTGAGAGTTACATGAGAGTTTTCGGTTATCTGAGGGCATCGACTACTGAGCAAGACGGCACCCGAGCCAAGGCGTCGCTGGAAGAGTTCGCCAAGGACAAGGGTCTGACCAACATCGCTTGGTTTGTTGAGAATGAATCCGGTGCCAGCTTGCAACGCCCCGAACTGTTCCGACTGTTAGATGTGGCCCAATCCGGTGATGTGCTTCTGATTGAACAGGTGGACAGGCTTTCACGGTTGTCGTCCTCTGACTGGGACAAACTCCGCGCCATCATGTCCGAGAAGGGCATCAAGGTTGTTGCACTTGACTTACCCACCAGCCACATCATGACAAACCAAGGTGATGAGTTTACTACTCGGATGTTTACTGCAATCAACTCCATGATGTTGGACATGCTCGCCGCAGTGGCCCGCAAAGATTACGACGACCGCCGCCGCAGACAGGGGCAAGGTATCGAGAAGGCGAAGCAAGAAGGCAAGTTCAAAGGTCGCCAACCTGATACAGACCTGCGGGATAAGGTTCTGACACTACTTGGCAAAGGTATGACGTACACTGAGATTCAAAAAGTAACAGGGGCAGCTCGCAGCACTATCTCCCGCATCAAGAACGCTGGTTGATACCTTTTATGGGGGAACTACAGCGGTTTATGGGGGAACTACAGCGGTTCCCTCTCCACCAGCACCGAACCTTACCAGTGGTTCTGAACGTTCCGATACATCCAAGTGACAAACCCCTCATAATATCGCACAAGAAGCCCTATGTGCCATTTCGCGTTGATTTGGCTGGGTTGGTATTTGCAATCAATTAAAATGCCGCACAGGATGATACAGGAGCTTTCCTACGTATCTATAAAGGGCTAATTACCTAGCCGGAGATTTTGACCAATTGACAGAGGGGATACTCGTAGATGCCAAGCACGTAGACACTCAATCGGGGGTTATGTGTGATTGCTAGCTGCTAGCACTAACCATAAGAGAATGCAAACATTTTTATTTACATCTGTGATTAAGTGTGTTAACCTGTGTAGACAGTAGAGAAAACACAAGTCCTTTCTTGAACCTTCTTGGGTTCCGAGAGAATTTCTGTTTTCTTTGTACTAAATCACTCGACGTATCATCTCGGTTTAGCTTTGGAGTTGGGGCTTGCACCTCATCACTGGCTATACACCAACTCAGTTGTAGGGGCTCTGAGTATGGGAGATATCCTCATAGGACGATAGTCCCATGGGGTAGGGGCTTTGGTATTTCTTTTAAAATATTATTATTTAATCTTATAAGTATTTTAAAAAATACCTACTTCCATTTCTTCTATCTACTTCTTGTTACAAGATACCTACAAGGCATCTATAATAAAGAAAAAGTGAACCAAGATAGGGTGAACAGATAAAGGAACTTATACTCCCCTGTAAGTTTACTGCTAATCAGTTTCTAGTGAATTTACAAGGCAGTCATTAAGCCTTTCGGTGAGACCATCCGGTATCACTATTGTAACAGCAGTATATTTCACTCCTTTTATACTCCATAGAGAGCCCCTGCTTCGGGCTCTTTATTTTTATAAATTTTTATCACATTTATTTAATAAGGACATATCAATATGGAAGAATTCCAAACCTTCGATGTACCCATGGGCAGCGACTTAAGCATCCCAACAGCCAAGCGATTAGTTGCCAGATTCTACAGTACGAACAGTTTGCTCCAGCATCTACCCGCTTTCCTGAAGACCTACACGGTAGACCTCTCGGTAGGTAACAGCTCTGTTCGGGGGATTACAACCGTTAGTTTCGATTTGAAGAAGAGGAAGTGACATGAATCTCACAGATATCGTCTACCAAGGATTGCGAGATATTCACCGACAAGAATCTCAGTTGGGAAAGCTCCAAGGCCAGTTGCTAGACCTTCACAAGGCCAGACTAGAAGAAGTGGTGACCCTCAAGGGTGACGCCAACTCCAACGTATCTTTATGGTCGCTTGAGCAAGCCCTAACAAAGAAGGGTCTGACAATGGGTGATGTAACAGACCAAGAAAAGGGCATTATCTCCAAGCAACTTCTGGAGTCGTACAACATCCACCTGAACAAGGGGTGTTGACATGATATACCAGCTCCCTTGTGAGATATGTTTGAAGCTCTTCACAGCAACAAGATACGATGCTAAGACTTGCTCTTGTAGGTGCCGAAAGAGGAGGCAGATTCAAAAACACAAGGGTGTCATTTGTAAACACACTCATATTTGTGGTTGAACACTTTGACAACATTCTTCAGCTCCAATTTGCAGTAAGCTTCTTCATCCCTTTTGGTTTCTGTCACCACATACTCAGGGCACATGTCCCTCGCAGCAGCCAAAGAGGTCAGGGTGTTGTTCTTCAGGGTGATAACCTTCTCGACCCCTTCACCAAAAGAGCAGTAGTGGCTTGCTTTCCCTTCGTTTGCTTCGGCAGCTCCAACCACCAGCAGCGCAGACCAGATTACAACCATAATTCGACTCATAACGACCCCTGTAACGACTTCTAATCAACCCAAATGGGGTTGGCTGCCGTGCCGAAAGCCCTAGCAGCGTATCCTGTGGGGCCAGAGCAGCAAAGGAGGGCTGGGTCGATGCAGAACCCCCCAATCCCTTCAAAACCTTGTCAAACCTCTCCCCGTGCAGCCAATCCCGAGAAAAGGCCAAAGAACAATTAAGTACAATTAAATCATTGTTTTTAAATGATTTCTTTTCATTAAAAACAATGATGTTACTTGTTTGCTATACATCCCGCACCACAGGTAACTTTGGCTTTCCCAAGCCCTGCCAGTGGTGCTAATGGTTTTGATTATCCTCTTTACCCCTCCTGCAACGGCCTGCTACCACCAACCACCAACGCTATATCGGCCCACCCGCACGACTGCAAATCCCTCGCCCATCAGAACCCCCTAATCAGGATTGCATTGGCTATTATTTGCCCATTAGCTCTTTCATATTTTTTTCATACTCAATTTTGGCTTGCTCCCTAATCTTCTCCATTTCAACTGCAACCTGCCTGTCAAATTCAGCTTGTTCAGCCTGTGTCAGGCTTACATCTTCTTGAGAAGAATTTAATATTTTTTGCATTTCAATCTGAGCTATGAACATGAAGGAGCCTGGAGGCGCCTCCCAGATAACGTTATTGCCATCGGCAGTAACCGAAATTATCACTTCATGCGCCTTACCATTAAGTACAACCGATGCAGCTCCTTTGTATTTTTTATCTTGTTCGTGAATCAGCGTGACCTTTTCGGCCTTCAGTCCATAAGATTTAAACTGCTCATTTGTATCAAATTGTTGCTGCATTGAATTGCGCACAGTCTCACTCAACGCATCAATTGACGGACCACAACCAGACATAATTAAACTCACAACCAGCAACGATAAAATTCTAACAAACTTCATACCAACCATCCCTCATTAAATTAACTAACCAATCATACCCTTAGCACCTTAAAAACCCACATCAATCATAATGAACCTTATCAATAGCCTCTTTCAGCACGGATATATTATATGTGAGGTACACTTTATCACCCGCACTCCCGCTGGATTCGTGCCCCATCAAAGCATCCTCGATTCTTGAGTCCTTAATCGTAGTAGCTGCCTGCGATTTGAAAGAGTGCCTGAAAGAGTGGAAGGTTCTGTTGTAATCATTGATATCTGAATCTGGGATACCAAGACTCTCGCGCCAACGAGGGAAATAGTTACTAACGTGACTTGTGAGCATCGGTTTTTCCAGAGCATTCAAAAGGCCATAATCTAACAACTTCTTGTGTATGGGGATATTTCTAATCGCAGCTTTGGTCTTTCCATGCTTGATTCGGTAGTATTTAACACTTGAATCTTCCAAAAGCTCCGCCTTGGCATCATGGGACATTATCTTTTTGATATCACCAAGTCGTGCACCTGTATAGATAGCAAGAAGAATGACCCATTTTTTCCATGGTTCCTTCTGCGCCAATGCAAAAGCTTCAAACTGTCTAACCTCTTCGTTAGAGAACTTGGTGCGGGTATCAGATTCTTTAAATTTGAAACTAAATCCAATGGCTGGATTCGTGGCGATACCAGCATCCTCATCTTCATCCACTAACCACTCGAAGAAGTCTTTGATTGCCTTATGGAATCGCATCAGGGTATTCCCCCCTATTTCATGCTCTTCCGGTATATCACCATTAACTATCAGTGTGTAAACATCCTCTATCGGCATACGCTTATAC
>NZ_JRGL01000010.1 GCF_000764655.1 Aeromonas aquatica | reverse complement strand
TTGGCGGTGAGGGAGGGATGATTCGCCACTGCGTGGCTCACCCCTTCGGGGCGGCCTACGGCCGTTCATCGCAGCAAGCTGCTCTGCTCGAACCCGGGCGAGGGTTCTCACCCTCCCTCTATTGGCATCAGGGAATGTGGTGCTCCCGGATGCAAAAAACCGACCCTGAGGTCGGTTTTTCAATTTGGCGGTGAGGGAGGGATTCGAACCCTCGATACGTTGCCGTATACACACTTTCCAGGCGTGCTCCTTCAGCCACTCGGACACCTCACCAATTTGTTTTAGTCATCTGCCTGTGGCTTGCGGAGCACGCGTTGCGTGCTTTCTTACCGATTTCATCGGCTGGCAGCCACTTGGGCACATCACCAAATTTTTGTCTGTTGTTTAAGGTGTTCAGCCAACACCGGTTCGTTGCGCCACTGCGCCGGAACGGGGCGTAATTTAGGGGAAAGGTCCGCCTGCGTCAACGGCTTTTTGGCTGCCGCGTTCCATTCGCACATTTAACGCACAGATTAATGGACAGACTCCGGTGCAACCTGGATTTCCGGCAGGTTCAGGAAGCCCAGTCGCTCGCACTCGCTCACCACCTCGTGGGTCGCCGCCGTGGTGCTCTCGACGAACAGCAAGAACTGCTCCACGGTGAGCCCGGCCTTGGTGAAGACGGTGTGGCCCACGATGAGGCGCGGCAGGTTGTCGTCGATGATGTCAAGGAACACCTTGAGGGAGGGGTATTGCATGTTGAGGCGACCCAGCTCGGCCATCAGCGGCAGCAGCGATGAGGGACGCACCTCCAGCTCGGATGAAAACAGCAGCCCTTCTTCTTCGACAAAGATCCGGCTCTCCTGAATGCTGTCGACCGACTGCAGGGAGACCATGTGGATGCCATGACACTGGTCGCACACATAGTGCTCGATCCGGGCCTGCTGCAACCAACGCATTATCATTTCAGAGCTGGGGATATTCATCATTTTCACGACACGATAAGGATCAAGGGGCGCAGTCTAAACCAATTTGCCGGCAACCAAAAGTGCGCTGGCCGGATCAGCCCCTGTCTCGCTTCTTTTTGGCAAGCGCTGTGCATATACTCAGCCATTCTCGCTCCTCAGCCGCCGCCAGATAAGGTCCGATGACCATCCAAGAAAAATACCGCCTGCACCTGAAATCCCTCTCGGATGAGTTGCTGAGCCTGCAAAAACCCATCCGCATCCTGGATGCCATCAAGTGGCCACGCCACCTGCAAACCGAGTTTCTGGCCAAGGGCGGGCGCGAGCTGCCCGCCATCGACGCGAACTTCTACCAGTCCCTCCCCCTGGGGTTCGATCCGCGCAACAAATACCTGGAGCTCAAAGAGCTCAGAGACAGGATCAGGCGCCGGCTCGGTCCCCAGGACGATCTGGGCCGCATCCTGCAGGAGACGGTGGATCAGTACATGGTGGTGATCGAGATGCTGCGCCAGCGCGGGCAGCCGGATTTCCAGCGCTACAGCCAGCTGCTGTACGGCTCGGCCAGCGACCACCTGCGCGGGGATCGCAAGACCCTCAAGGAGCTGGGTGCCCGCCTGTGCGACATTTTCTCCCTGCCCGGCGCCCGCCATCTGGTGCGCCCCTACCCCAAGGAGTTTGAGGGGGAAGCCGCGGTGGCCAAGCTGCAGGGCAAGCTGTCGAACTATTTCAGCGACGGCACCGTGCAGGTCAAGCTCAGCGATGGCATCGTCTCGGATGCCGCCGCCGGCGGGGATTACATCAAGCTCAGCTCCCACGCCCGCTTCTCGGAGCTGGACTTGCAGGTGCTGGAGGTGCACGAGGGTTGGGTCCACGTGGGCACCACCCTCAATGGCCGCCAGCAATCCTACGCCACCTGGCTCGGGGCGGGCTCGCCACGCATCACCGCCTGTCAGGAGGGGCTGGCCGTGCTCATCGAGACGCTGACGTTCAGTTCCTTCCCGGACCGGGCCAAGCGCATCTCGGATCGGGTGATGGCCATCGACATGGCCGAGCGCGGCGCCGACTTCATCGAGGTGTTCCGCCACTTCGTCGAGAAGGGGGCCAGCGAGCACGATGCCTACAAGATCACCCAGCGGGTGTTTAGGGGCGGCATGGTCCAGGGAGGCGCCTGCTTCACCAAGGATCTCTCCTACGTGAGAGGCTATGTGGAGACGGTCAACTTCATCCGCAGCGCCGTGCTGGAGGGGGTGCCGGAGATCCTGCCCATGCTGTTCGTCGGCAAGGTGACCCTGGATGACATCCCTGTGCTCTATCAGCACTATCTGGAGGGGCTCATCGATGCCCCGCGCTACCTGCCCCCCATGTTTCGCGATCTCACCGGCCTCTACGTCTGGTTCGGCTTCGCCTCCGGCATGTCGCTCATCGACATCGGCCGGGTACAGCAGCATTTTCGCCAGCTGTTCCAGCGCCTGCCGGTGGCCGATCCCATCATAACGCCGGTGGATATCGAGATAGACTAGGCCCCGCTACACTCTCGCCATGCACCACAAGAAAGGGCGCCCTGTCGGCGCCCTTTGTGATCCTGTCAGCCGTTACTTGAAGGCCCGCCCTTCCAGATAGTGTTTGCGGCAGAGGGACACATAGCGATCGTTGCCCCCTATCTCCACCTGCTCGCCGTCACGCATTACCAACCCGGCTTCGTTCACCCGGGAGTTCATGTGCGCCTTGTTGCCGCACCAGCAGATGCTTTTGAGCTCCTCGAACTTGTCCGCCAGACAGAGCAGGTGGTAGGAGCCGGGGAACAGCTCGCCGCGAAAATCGGTCTTGAGGCCGTAGGCCATGACCGGGATCTTGAGCTCATCGACGATGCGGGCCAGCTGATAGACCTGCTCGCGGGTCAGGAACTGCGCCTCGTCGACGATGAACACATCGATCTTCTTCTCGCCGTGGCGCGCCTTGACCATCTCGAACAGATCGCAGCTGTCACTGAACACCTCCACCTTCAGCTCCAGACCCACTCTGGCGCGGATCACCCCGACCCCGAAGCGGTCGTCGATGACCGGCGTCATGGCCAGCGGATTCATGCCGCGCTCCAGATAGTTGAAATGCGCCTGGATGAGCTGGGTCGACTTGCCCGAGTTCATGGTGGCAAATTTGTAGTGCAGTGAAGCCATGATGCTGTTCCGAAACTGAATTTATGGGGCGCATGCTAACCAAAGCCCCTGCCAAAACCAAGGGGCCCGTGGGCCCCTTGTTTAATTTATACGACCTGGCTTATGCGACGGCCAGCGCGCGATGTTGCCGGGACTTGCGCAGATGGTAGCTGGAGAAGATCACAAACCAGAGCCCGCTGACCGTGAAGCCCGCCAGCACCGAGTGCATCAGCCCCATCACCAGATAGCCGAGCGCCGCCCCGAAGGCAATGGCGAGCGCATAAGGCAGCTGGGTCATCACGTGATCGATGTGGTGACAACCAGCCCCGGTGGCCGAGAGGATACTGGTGCTGGAGATGGGCGAGCTGTGATCACCGAACACAGATCCCGCCAGCACCGCGGCCAGCATCGGCAGCATCAGGCTGATGTCGCTGGCGGCTGCCATGTCACCGGCGAGCGGCAGCATGATGCCGAAAGTGCCCCAGCTGGTCCCCGTGGCAAAGGCCATGGCGCAGGAGAGAATGAACACCACCGCTGGCAGCACCTCGATGGGCAGGTTGCCGTTGGCCATGGAGGCAAGGTACTTGCCGGTCTCCACGTCGCGCACCACGGCGCCTATGGTCCAGGCGAACAGCAGTATGTTGATGGCGGGCAGCATGGCCATGATCCCTTGCGGGGCGGCCTTCATCCAGTTCTTGGCACCGAGCTTGAGGCGCATGGCGAGACCGATGGAGACCACCAGGCTGCACAGGGCGCCATAGACCAGGGAGGAGCCGACGTTGGTGTTCTCGAACGACCCGAGCACGCTGAACGGCAAGCCCTTGCCTTCCAGCACGGCGGCACCGGAATCTATCATGAAGTAGACGGTCGCCAGGGTCAGGGTCAGGATCGGCAGCACCATGTCGATCATGCCACCGTTGCTCTCCTCCGGCGATTCCATGTCCAGCCCGATGGGGCGGCCCTTGGACTCATCCCACAGCTTGCCTTCCAGCGCCCACTGCTCGTGTTGACGCATGGAGCCGATGTCGAGCTGGAACGCGATCACCACCAGCACCATGATCAGGGTGAAGACCGCATAGAGGTTCATCGGGATCATCTCGACGAAGGCGGAGATGGGGCTCTGATCGGTCAGGCCATGGGCCGCCATGATGCCGCCCACCAGGGCGATGATGTAAGCGCCCCAGGAGGAGATGGGCATCAGCACGCAGACCGGCGCCGCGGTGGAATCGAGCAGATAGGCCAGCTTGGCGCGGGAGATCTGGAAGCGATCGGTGACCGGACGGCAGATGGCGCCCACCGACAGGCTGTGGAAGAAGTCATCGATGAAGAAGGCAAACACCATCATGCCGGTGAGCGCCTTGGCGCCCTTGCGGGTCTTGGCGCGGCGCTCGGCCCACTCGGCGAAGGCGCGGGTGGCGCCGGAGACGCTCATCAGACTGATGAGGCCGCCCAGCAGCAACATGAACAGGATCATGTTGACGTTGTCACGGTTGAGCGCACCCTCGACCCAGACGATCTTGAGCACAGTGTTCAACATGTAATGCAGGGAGTCGAGCGGCGAAAACTGGTTCAGCAGCAGGCTGCCGGCGACGATACCTACCCCGAGCGACACCAGGACGCGACGGGTGATGATCGCCAAAGCGACGGCCAACAAGGGAGGAATGACTGACCAACCGGAGTCGGCGTAGTGAACGATGTCCATGATCTCTTTGCACCTAAAGACAACAGGTGGAGATCTACCGAGAGGATAAAGAAACAAAACCCATGGGGAGGTAATACTCCTCAGCCCCTTCAGGTAGCGCTCCATAGTGGATGACTATGGCAGTCCTGCACCTGTTCGATGCAGAACCAGCAACCCGGTATGATGGCCTGGTCACTTCGGCGCCGACTCCTTTCCCCGAACATCGCAGGCATCACCCTCCGCTCGGTTACTCATAGGCAGCGCGCCTCTACTTAAAGGTATTCGGCGCACATTTTATCGAGGCACGGTGTGATAGCAAGTTTTTTGATTAAATTTCAATACTTGTATGGCGGCTGAACGGGAAATGGTAGTCAATTGGTGCGATAAAATTGATCTAGCCGATATTTTCATCTGCCAGGAACTCATTCGGAAATGAATGTCATCAAATAGTCGACATATACCCCTACCTATTATTCGCCAAGCTTAATTTATCCATCGAATTAATTAATTCGCCGTGCTTGACTTGATGCCGAACCACCCTATAAATTATCGAAAAACCATCCTGTCTCTTTAATATTTTCTCGCGTGGTAGCCAATATGAACGAATTTTTGAAAGTACTGCTGAATATCCGCAGCCTGCGAGCTGTCTGCCGTGAGCTGACCCTGGAACAACTGGAAGAGGGTCTGGAAAAATTCACCGCTATCGTCACCGAACGCCAACAGGATGAATCCGCCGATCGTCAGGCGCGCGAAGAGCATCAGAAGAAAATTGCCGAATATGCCGAAATGCTGAAGGCTGCGGGTATTGATCCGTCCGAATTGGTGGGCACAGTTGCCGTCGACAGCCCCAAGGCCAGCAAAGGCAAACGCGCCCCCCGCCCCGCCAAATATCGTTATCTGGACGATGGCGTGGAAAAGACCTGGACCGGTCAGGGTCGCATGCCCTCCACCATTGCCAAGGCCGTGGCCGAAGGTAAATCCGTGGAAGAATTTGCCATCTAATTTCCCGATGTTGGCCAAATAAAAAACCTCGCACTGGCGAGGTTTTTTATTATCCGTGTGACGGTGCTCAGCCCCGATCGGCGGCCTTGACCCAGAGCACCTCGGGGGTGTTGGTGCACACCAGCAGGTATCTCGCCACCGTGAAGAACCAGTCACTCAGCCGGTTCAGATAGGGCAAGACAGCCGGGTTGACCTGCTCGACGCGGCTCAAGCCCAGCAGCAGACGCTCGCAGCGACGGGTCAGGGTGCGCACCACATGAGCCTGTGCCGCCGCCCGGGAGCCGCTCGGCAAGATGAAATTACGCAATACCGGCAACTGGGCGCTATAGGCATCAATCTGTTGTTCGAGTCGCAGTGTCCAGCTTTCATTGACCTGCCACAGGGCCGCATTTTGCGCCTCGCTGGAAAAGGCCAGTTCACCGCCCAAATCAAACAGCTCCTGCTGCAACAATATCAACTCGGCCAATAATCCCGTCTCCTGCACCGGTATTTCGGCCATCAGCAGACCTATCTGGGAATTTAACTCATCGATGGCACCGTAGGTCTCGACGCGCCTGTCATCCTTGGCAAGCTGACTGCCATCGGCCAGTCGGGTGAGTCCCTTGTCGCCCTGCCGGGTATATATTCTCATACTGACATCCTGTTAATAATGGGAATAATCATGGACTCGAGTCCGTTGAGTTTTATCTCGTACGCCAGTGCCAAGGTTTGGCCCAGCGCGCCAGCCGGAAAACCGCTGCGCGCCATCCATACCAGATAGGGCTCGGGAATATCGATGATGCGTCGCCCCCGATATTTACCGTAGGGCATCTTGCCCGCCAGGCTAAGCAATACCCGCTCATCCGATAGATTGTCCATCTTAATCGATATTCAGATATTTATGGGTCTGGATGGAGAGCCGCCAATTACGGGCGATACAGGTTACCATGGCCAGCTCGGTGGCCCTGGGCTTCTGGCTGATGGGTTGCAGCGCGATGACCACGTCTTTGCGTAATTCAGCCGTCGCCAGCAAGACGTCGAGCTCCTCGATGTGGTGCTCGGTCGCCACCGGATGCTTGATCTCGTTGGCCCGCTCGAGGGCCGAGCGCAGCACCGGCAAGCCCCCTTTCATCCCGATCTTCGGCGAGACGGTGACCCAGGTGCTGTCGTGGGTCTGGATCTCGCTGGTGCCGCTGGTCTCGATCTGGACCTGGAAACCCGCCGTCACCAGCGCCGTCGAGAGCTCGGTGAGATCGTAGAGGCAGGGCTCGCCACCGGTTAACACCACATGGCGAGCCCGGTAGCCCAGGGTCTCGAAGCTCCCCAGGATCTCGTCCGTGCTCATCTTGCTCCAGCCATCGGACTCGTTGGAACGATCGAGCACCTCCTTGCTGTCTACCTCACGGGCCGGATCCACCACCCAGGTGTGGCGGGTATCGCACCAGGGACAGCCCACCGGGCAGCCTTGCAGGCGAACGAAGATGGCGGGCAGGCCGGTGAAGACCCCCTCCCCCTGGATGGTCTGGAAGATCTCGTTGATTGGGTAGTGCATGCTGGTCACGACTTGTTGCAAAAGGCGCGGATTATACCCCAAACAGCGGCAAGACTCACAATCCGGTTTTCTTGTGCAGGCGCGCCATGACGCCAACCCTGTCGGCCAGATACTGGTTCAGGCCACGACTGCGCAACGCGCAGGCGGGGCAAGTGCCGCAACCATCGCCCTGAATGCCGTTATAGCAGGTGAGTGTCTGCTGTCGCACGGTGTCGAGCTGACCATAGTGATCCGCCAGTGCCCAGGTTTCGGCCTTGTCGAGCCACATCAGCGGGGTCTCGAAACGAATGCCGCGATCCAGGCCCAGGGAGACTGCCTGATTGAGCGCCTTGACGAACTCGTCGCGGCAATCGGGATAGCCGGAGAAATCGGTCTCGCACACCCCGGTGATCACCGCCTCGGCACCGACCTGATAGGCATAGATGGCGGCCAGAGTCAGGAACAAGATGTTGCGGCCCGGCACGAAGGTATTGGGCAGGCCGTTGTCCTGCAGCTCGCCGCTGACCGGGATCTCGTCACGGGTCAGGGCCGAGATGGCGAGCTCACCCAGCATGCTCACGTCCATCACCTTGTGGGCCTTGATGCCAAACTGACTGGCCAGGCGGCGAGCCGTGTCTATCTCCTCGCGATGGCGCTGACCGTAGTCGAAGGTGATGGCGTGCACTTCGTCATAGCGGGCCTGTGCCTGCACCAGACAGGTGGTGCTGTCCTGACCTCCACTGAATACCACGACGGCTTTTTTCACGTTGTTCACTCCTTCTCTCGGTTCTAAATAAGCGGTTCTAAATGCTCGACTCTAAATACGCGGTGTTAAGTACGGCGGCCCTGGGCAAAGTCATGCCACTGCCGGTTTAAATGGGTAAAGAGGCTCATCAGCGGGGCGAAGCGCTCGGGCCCTCCCTCCCACTGGGATAACAGATGGTAGCCCGCCTCCAGGGTCGACAGGGCCTCGGGAAACGGCTTCTTGCGAATGGAATATTGCCCCGGAATGGCGCCGAGTTTGATCCTCGGCAGCCGCAGCAAGGCCGGGTTGCTGTGCAACATGCGGTAGGCCTTGCGCCAGGTGCCATCGAGCAGGATGAAATGCACCTCTTTGGCTTGCCCGCAGCCCTCGCGTACCTGCGCCAGTGTCAGGGCCTGATCGTCTGGCCACAGCAGACAACATTGCACCCCGGGGTCGCCGAGCAGGGCATTGAGCCAGTCGGCCTCGGCGAAGCTCTCTCCCACATGAATGCGGGCCTGGCTGAGAGAGGCGGCCAGCAAGGCGGCCGTCCCCTTGGGGTGAGCCACCTCGGTCGGATGCTGCAGAATGTGGAGCGGGGCAAGATGGGTCACCTGCTGAATATAATCACACAGGCAGGCTTTGAGGGCTCGGGTGCAGCGTGTACAGTAACGGCTCTCTTTGTCGTTGGGCCGTTTCATGTTGTCAGAAAAATCGGGGTTGCTCTGGGTCATCACGCTTTCGCTCGTCACTGCCTTGCTCTTCTTCACAGTACCAAATCACCTGCTCTCCTTCGATCGTACCCTGATAGCCCAGGGCGAAGGGTGGCGCATCATAACAGGCAATCTGGCCCATACCAATTTATGGCACCTGCTGCTCAACCTGAGCGGGCTGGCGGTGCTCTACAGCCTGTTTCGTGAATATCTCACCGGCTGGCACTTGCCCGCTCTGCTGCTACTGCTGAGCACGGCCGTCGGCCTCGGCATCTGGTGGTGGTGCCCGCAGACCCAGTGGTACATGGGGTTGTCCGGCGCCTTGCATGGCCTGTTCGTGTGGGGCGCGGTGCAGGATATTCGCCATCGCCGCCATTCCGGCTGGCTGATGCTGCTGGGCATTGTCATCAAGCTGGGGCTGGATTTTTACAGCGCGGGAGAGAGTCCGGTGGCCGCGCTTATCGGCGCCAGGGTACACATCGAATCACACCTCATCGGCTCGGTGGCCGGCCTGTTGCTCGGCCTCTTGCCCCTCAGCCTGGGGACTCAACCTCTCAAGTCTTGAAGCCGATGAGGGCGTGAAATGCAACAGGCCGGATCCAGGATCCGGCCTGTTGCATGTGGGCGCTATACGCTAGCCATTCAGCTCGGTGTTGATGCTGGTCAGCATGGCGGCCGGATCGACGGCCTGGGTGATGGGACGACCGATCACCAGATAGTCTGCCCCCGCCTCCACCGCCGCCCGCGGTGTCATGACCCGGCGCTGATCCCCTGCCGCCGCGCCGGTCGGACGAATGCCCGGCGTCACCAGCTTGAAGTCAGTCCCAAGCAAGGCTTTGAGCTCACGGGCCTCCTCGGCGGAGCAGACCACCCCATCCAACCCCGCTTCCTTGGTCAGCTTGGCCAGCCGGATCACCTGTTCGGCCGGGCCGACGCTGAGACCCAGCGGCGCCATGTCGGATTGCTCCATGCTGGTCAGCACCGTCACGGCGATCAGCAGGGGGGCCTTGTCACCATAGGGGACGAGCGCCTCCCTGGCGGCCCGCATCATGCGCTCGCCGCCGCTGGCGTGTACGTTGACCATCCAGACCCCGAGCTCGGCACTGGCCGCCACGGCCTTGGCAACGGTGTTGGGGATGTCGTGAAACTTCAGATCCAGGAAGACATCGAAGCCCTTGGCCACCAGCTGGCGCACGAATTGGGGGCCAAACAGGGTAAACATCTCCTTGCCCACCTTGAGGCGGCATTGGGCCGGGGAGATCTGCTCTATGAAGGCGAAGGCATCGGCCTCGTGCTGATAATCGAGCGCAACCAGTACTTTGGGATCTTGCATGTCACTTCCTATGGGTTGGTATTTCAGGGCCCGCCCCGGGCTTCGCCTGCTGGCACCCGGTCGAGCCCCGCGAGATTCAAGCGTCACGGCTCATGAGCGGCTATTCGCCGTCGAGGCCACGAATGGGTTTGATGGTGCCCCATTGACGGCAGGAGGGGCACTGCCAGAACAGCGAATGGGTGGCGAAGCCACACTGACGGCACTTGTGGGTCGATTTTATCTTGATCTGCTCGCCAACCAGCTGCTGCAGCAGCTCCAGGCTCTCCTTGGCGGGACCCTCTTCGGCGCTGGCCAGCTGGAAGCCGACCAGCTGATAGAACCCCTTCATGGACGGGTGGCGGCGCAGCTGGCGCAGCACCAGCGCACGGGCCTGGTTCAGGCCGTCACGCGCCTCCACCAGATTGGCCAGGGCCAAGGTCACGCTGACACCGGCATGATCCTCCACCGCCTTCTCCAGCAGCGGGATCAGCTCCTGGCTGCGCCCCATCTGTTGATAGCAGACCAATAATTTCGGCATGGCTTCGGAGGCAAAATCCATGTCCTGCTCGAACACCCGCAACAGATCCTTGCTGGCCTCCTCGAACTTGCCCTCCTCCATGGTGAGTTCGGCCAGACGCAGGCTGGCGCGAGCGCAGGCAGGATTGACGCTGAGCGCCCGTTTCAGGCGGGTACGCCCAGTGGCCAAGTCCCCGTCACGCAGGGCACTCTCAGCCTGCTCGCAATAGAAGTGGGAGATGGGATCGGCCAGCTTCTTGCCCTGGAACTTCTGCAGACGCACGGCGACCTCGATGGCCTTGTCCCAGTCACGCAGCTGTTGATGGATGACGAGCAGTTGCGCCAGCGCCGTCTCCTCGTAATCACCGTCCTCGCACAGCTCGTTCCAGATGGCCTCGGCCCTGTCCAGCAACCCGGCCGCAAGAAAATCGCGGGCCAGCTCCTGCAGCGCAAGTTGACGTTGCTCCCGGGTCAGCTGGCGGGTAACGAGGTTCTGGTGGATCTTGATGGCGCGATCGACCTCGCCACGCTGACGAAACAGATTGCCGAGGGAGAGGTGCGTTTCGATGGTGTCGCTGTCGACTTCCAGCAGCTGGATGAAGAGATCCACCGCCTTGTCCGACTCGTCAGACAGCAAATAGTTGAGGCCCGCCACATACTGGCGGGAAAACTGGTTACTCTGTTGCTGGGTGTCCTGGCGAACACTCCTGCGTCCCATGTACCAACCATAACCAGCGGCAATTGGCAACAGCAGGAAAAGCAGTTCAAGCATCGAGGGACATTATTCCTTGGTAGCCGACCGGGCCAGCTCCAACTCGCGGGATTGACGACGCATGGTGCGACTGAGAGTGCGATTTTGCAGCTTGAGGCGCAGGAAGAGCAGACCGAATACCAGCCATCCCAGCAAGAATCCGCCGGCGAAGAAGAATCCCAGCAGCATGGAGAGCGAGAACTCACCTTGTGCTATCAGATAATTGAACTGCACCTGCTGGCCGTTTTGTGAACCTATGGCGAGGGTCAGCACAAACACCAGCACCAATGGGATGAGGGCCAAGATACGCTTCATAAGAGCTCCCTGTCTGTAGCTAATGAGAGACCGATTATCCTTAAAATCATCGGCAGACTCTAGAGCGAATGGGAAAAGACTTTGATAAACCCGACAATTGGCGTAACCAATGTCGCAAAAATAAAAAAGGCATACCCAGGTATGCCATTTTCTGCATTATTCGATGATGTTCACGCGCTCGCGTAACTCTTTACCCGGCTTGAAGTGAGGGACATATTTCCCGGTCAGTTCAACCTTGTCCCCGGTCTTGGGGTTGCGACCCACTCGGGGGGCACGATAGTGCAGTGAAAAACTTCCAAATCCTCGGATTTCAATCCTGTCGCCGTTTTGCAAGGTCGACGCCATCTGCTCAAGGATCTCCTTGATGGCGGCTTCGACATCTTTGGCCGGCATATGCATGCGGTTGGCAGCCAATTTTTCGATGAGATCTGATTTGGTCATAAGGTTAAATCTCCTTCCCCGATCACATGCAATATTCATTTTGCCAAGATAAAAAAGGGCGGCGTAAAGCCGCCCTTTTCTTGCATCAAGGATTACTCACCCTTGGCGGCTTTGAACGCTTCCATCATAGCATTGCTGAACACAACTTCTTCTTGTTGGTTCAGGCTATCGATAGCAACACGCTCGTCAGCTTCGTCCTTAGCACGGACAGACAGGCTTACGGTGCGGTTCTTACGATCAACGCCCATGAATTTAGCTTCAACTTCGTCACCAACAGACAGCACCAGAGTGGCGTCTTCTACACGGTCACGAGCAGCGTCGGAGGCACGCAGGTAGCCTTCTACGCCATCAGCCAGTTCGATCACGGCACCCTTGGCATCAACCTCGGTAACCTTACCCTTCACGATAGCACCTTTCTTGTTATCAGACAGGTACTTATTGAACGGGTCTTCTTCGATCTGCTTGACACCCAGGGAGATGCGCTCGCGCTCCGGGTCCACTTGCAGAACAACGGCTTCGATCTCGTCGCCCTTCTTGAATTCACGCACGGCTTCTTCGCCCTGGTTGTTCCAGGAGATGTCAGACAGGTGAACCAGGCCGTCGATGCCGCCATCCAGACCGATGAAGATACCGAAGTCAGTGATGGACTTGATCTTGCCGGAAACACGGTCGCCCTTGGCGTGAGTTTCGGCAAACAGCTGCCACGGGTTGGATTTGCACTGCTTCAGACCCAGGGAGATACGACGACGCTCTTCGTCGATGTCCAGAACCATCACGTCAACCACGTCGCCAACGTTAACAACCTTGGACGGGTGGATGTTCTTGTTGGTCCAATCCATCTCGGATACGTGTACTAGGCCTTCCACGCCTTCTTCGATTTCAACGAAGCAGCCGTAGTCGGTCAGGTTGGTCACGCGGCCAGACAGACGGGTGGTCTCCGGGTAACGCTTGGCGATAGCAACCCAGGGATCTTCGCCCAGCTGCTTCAGACCCAGGGATACACGGGTACGCTCGCGGTCGAACTTCAGAACCTTGACAGCGATCTCGTCGCCAACGTTGACGATTTCGGAAGGATGCTTAACGCGCTTCCACGCCATGTCGGTGATGTGCAGCAGGCCGTCAACACCACCCAGATCTACGAATGCACCGTAGTCGGTCAGGTTCTTGACGATACCCTTAACTTCTTGACCTTCTTGCAGGTTGGCCAGCAGGCTTTCGCGCTCGGAGGTGTTCTCGGTTTCGATCACGGCACGACGGGAAACCACAACGTTGTTGCGCTTCTGGTCCAGCTTGATGACTTTGAACTCGAGTTCTTTGTTTTCCAGGTGAGCGGTGTCACGGATCGGACGCACGTCAACCAGAGAACCCGGCAGGAAGGCACGGATGCCGTTCAGCTCAACGGTGAAACCACCCTTGACCTTGCCGTTGATGATACCGATAACGGTAGCTTGCTCTTCGTATGCCTTCTCAAGCTGCAGCCAGGCTTCGTGGCGCTTGGCTTTTTCGCGGGACAGCTTGGTTTCGCCGAAACCATCTTCGATAGAGTCCAGAGCCACGTCAACGGTGTCGCCTACATTGATTTCCAGCTCGCCCAGGGCGTTCTTGAACTCTTCAGCAGGGATGGCAGACTCGGATTTCAGACCGGCGTCAACCAGTACAAAACCGTTCTCGATAGCAACGACGGTACCCTTGACGATGGAACCTTGACGGGTTTCAACGGCGTTCAGGGACTCTTCAAAGAGTTGAGCAAAAGATTCGATCATTGTTTGTGTCACAAATGAAACATCCACTCGCAATCCGGCACAAGCGGGGTTGTTTTAAATTATCTGCGCCATCCATGGTGCAGACGACTGACATCAACTTGCGCTGATATCACCAAGTTGTTGCTCTGCATAGGCCAGTACCGTCACCAGCACTTCGTCTATGGTCATCGACGTTGAGTCTACGACGAGCGCGTCTTCTGCGGGTTTCAGGGGGGCAACGGCGCGATTTCTGTCGCGATCATCACGTTCCCGAATCTCGGTTAAAAGACGCTCAAAGTTAACATCAAAGCCCTTATCTTGCAACTGCTTATAGCGGCGCTGCGCCCGCTCTTCCGCGCTGGCGTCGAGGAAAATCTTCACCTCGGCCTCGGGAAAAACCACGGTACCCATGTCGCGGCCATCGGCGATGAGACCCGGTTGCTGACGAAAAGCGCGCTGACGACGCAGCAGGGCTTCGCGCACCCGGGGGAAGACCGCAATCTTGCTGGCGGCGTCGCTCACTTCCTGAGAGCGGATGGTACGGGAGACATCCTCCCCTTCCAGCACCACCTTCACCTGGTCACCCTCGACCTGGAATTGCACATCCAGATTCGCGGCCAGGGGCACCAGCGCCGCCTCGGCGTCAAGCTCGACATCGTGGTGCAGGGCGGCCAGCGCCAACACCCGGTAGATGGCGCCGGAGTCGAGCAGGTGCCAGCCCAGTTTCTCCGCCAACAACTGGCACAGAGTGCCTTTGCCGGCACCGCTCGGGCCATCGATTGTCATCATGGGGGCCATCTGGGGCATAATTTTTCTCCTGCGCACGCTGCATGTTGACGGGTTGCACACATCCCTGCCGGGATGGGGTAATGGGCGCCGATTATACCCGAATGCACGGAGTCTGGCAGTTGTCAGACCACAGATTTGCGCGGAAGTCGTCGTGATTGCGCCTATTATGACCAATCCGGCCAAGCAGTCCTCACGGCAAGGTTTTGTTCTTATGGTTGTTATGGATGAGGCGCGCTAAACTAGCCGCCTTTTTTAAGCAGTTGTAGTCAGGAGCAACCCTATGAGCAGCATTAGCCTGGTGGCTAAATCCAAGTTGCCGACCCCTTGGGGCACCTTCACGCTAGTTGGCTTTCAGGAAATCGGTACAGGCAAGGATCACGCCGCACTGGTGATGGGTGATATCGCCGACGGCGAGCCCGTGCTTGGACGCATTCACTCCGAGTGTCTGACCGGAGACGCCCTGTTCAGCCTGCGCTGCGACTGTGGCTTCCAATTGCAGGCCGCCATGCAGAACATCGCCAAGGCTGGCCGTGGCGTCTTGCTGTATGTCCGTCAAGAGGGCCGTGGCATCGGCCTGCTCAACAAGATCCGGGCCTATCATCTGCAGGATCAGGGCGCCGACACCGTCGAGGCCAACGTGGCGCTCGGATTTGCCGCCGACATGCGCGATTACACCATCTGCGCCGACATGCTCAAGGCGCTGGAGGTCAAGAGTCTCAAGCTGATGACCAACAACCCGCGCAAGCTGAAGGCGATGGAGAGCTTCGGCATCCCGGTGGCCGAGCGCGTTCCCCTGCAGGAGGGACGCAACCCCCACAATGAGTTCTACCTCTCCACCAAGGCGAACAAGCTGGATCACCTGCTCAAGAAGTAGTGCTTAATTCTCTTGCGCCCCTTGAGAAACGCCTCCCAACGGGAGGCGTTTCTATTGGATAAAACGGCATTCAACAAGATCCCATGCTGTCTATCTTGCTTGTGACAGCAGGAAATCTCTCAGCGCCCGGTTGGCCATGGAGAGGGGATCCCCACGCCGCCAGGCCACGCAGAGATCGAGGAAGATCGGCGGCGCGAAGGGCACGCCGATCAGGGCTGTCTCCTCGTCCAGCGCCATGCGCAGGAAGGTGGTCACCGCAAAACCCTGCCTCACCACCGCCTTGAGCAGCGGGATCAGGTTGCTCTCGAACGCGATGTTCGGCTCACAGCCCAGCCCCTGCGCCAGCACCTCCATGTGTTCGCGATGATAGAAGCCACGTCTGAACATGGCGAGCTCCTGGCCGAAGAATTGCGGCAGCGAGACGCTGGTGGCCTGGCGCAGCGGATGCTCCTCCCCCACCACCATCAGCATCTCTTCGCGCAGCAGCTGAGCGCCCTCCAGCGCCGGCGGCAGATCGCTGGTGATGAGGATCGCCAGATCCAGGCTGCCGTCCACCATGCGGCTGAGCAGCTCCCGGGAGCCCGCCTCCTCCACCCGGATCTTGAGGCCGGGATAACGGTGCTTGAACGCCATCAGGATCGGGGGGAAATAATAGGAACCCATCATATAAGGGATGCCGATGCGCACCTCCCCCCGCTCCAGCCCCTTGAGCTCCGCCATCTCCGCCTCGGCCTGATGCATCTGCAATAGCAGCCGTTCGGCGTGGCGGCAGAGCACCTCCCCCTCCGGGGTGAGCCGCACATTGCGATCCTGCCTGTCGAACAGACGCAGATCGAGTTGGCTCTCCAGCTTGGCGATGGCCATGCTGACGGCCGGCTGCGCCACGTGCAGCGCGCTGGCGGCCCGGGTGAAGGAACCCGCATCGCGCACCGCCAGCAAATAGGTCAACTGCTTCAGGTCCATATCAATTTCATTTATGAGGTGGATAACATAAATATATTATATTTATATTCAGCACCGCACTATTCTGCCAAAAAGTCATCGGGACAACCGCATATGATCGAAATCGGCAGCCGCGAATGGATACGCGCCACCTTGGCCCTCAGCCTGGGTTCCTTCCTGGTGTTTCTCAATCTCTATCAGACCCACCCCCTGCTGCCCCTGCTGGCGCAGGTGTTCTCCGTCAGCTCCCTGTCGGCCGGCTGGACCCTGGCGGGTTGCACCGCCGGCCTCGCGGCCTCGTTGCTGCTCTGCGCCCGGCTGGCGGATCGTTTCGGCCGCCGCCGGATCATGCTGTGGAGCCTGGCCGGCGCCATCCTGCTCTCCCTGTGCATCCCGCTGATCAGCCAGTTCGATCAGCTGGTGATGCTGCGCATCCTGCAAGGCGTGCTGCTGGCTGGGCTGCCTGCCACCGCCATCGCCTACATGGGAGAGGAGTTCAGCAAACGCGCCCTGCTCTCGGCGGTGGGCGTCTACATCGCCGCCAACTCCCTCGGCGGGATCGCGGGCCGGGTAGTGGGCGGCCTGCTGGCTGGCTGGTTTGGAGATTGGCAGCATACCTTCTTCGGGATCGGGCTGATAAGCCTCGCGCTGCTGCCGCTGGTCATCTGGCTGCTGCCGCCCCAGACCCGCTTCGTGGCCGTGGTGGCCGAACCCGGCCAGTTGCGCCGCGCCATCGCCAGTCACCTCGGCAATCCGCTGCTGGTGGGCGCCTATCTCATCGGCGGCCTCAACTTCATGGTGTTCCTGAATCAATACAGCTACCTCACCTTCCTGCTGGCGGAAGCCCCCTTCTCCCTGCCGACCCAGTGGCTCGGTATGCTGTTTCTGACCTATCTCACCGGCACCGTCGCTTCCTCCTTGAGCGGTCGCTGCGCCAATCGCTGGGGGGCCCAGCGGCTGCTGCTGGCCGGTATCGTGCTGATGGCCATTGGCAGCCTGGCGCTGCTACAAGGCTCCCTCACCGCCATCCTCATCGGTCTGCTCATCTCGAGCTTCGGTTTCTTCCTCGCTCACGCCTGTGCCAGCGCCTGGGTCGGCCAACACGTGGAGCACAACAGGGCGTTGGCCTCGTCGCTCTATCTGGTGGGGTACTATCTGGGGGCCAGTCTGGGGGGGCTGTATTTGCACCCCTTCTGGGAGCGCGGGGGGCTTGGGGGATTGGTGCTCGGCATCGAGCTGGTATTGTGCGTCACCGCCGCCTTGAGTCTCTGGCTCGGTCAGCTGAAGGGACGCGCGGCGCGTCCCCTCTCCTGCCATTCCGCGCCCTAGCACATCCGAGGCCCTGCTCATCGAAGCAAGGGCCTGGCATCACGAATTTATATGCCGTCGTAATAGTCCGGCGGCACCGGCACCACGGCGCCGGTACCCAGCTCCTCGTCGATCACCTCGCTTAAGGGACGCAAGTGGAATTTCACCTGACCCGAGGGCAGCATCAATCCCAGGTCCGGGTTGCGACCATCATCAATATTGCCTGTCTTGAACGGCAGAGCCGGGTGCGCGGCCAGTAGCGCGTGCAGTGAGGGCACCACCAGCTCGATGTGTTCCAGCCCCGCCTGATGGCTGCGACCCGGTTTGGGGGCGGCCAGCTCGATGCAGGGCACGCTCACCTCGTTGACGCAGACCGGCTGATGCAATCGATAGGTGGCGATGGGTCGCCCGCCAATCATGCCCTCCACCAGCAAGACCCCGTGGCGCGCGAGCTGCTCTTTCAATTCGAGGTACTCGGGCAGGCTGGCGGCGCGGTAGCAGAGGTGATCCACCTGCGGGGCGCCTTGCTCCCCCATGAGGGCGTGCATTTCAGTGAGCAGTTGGCAAACAAATGGGGCCATGGGCCCCAGTGTGGTATCCAGTGGATGAGACATGATCACCATTTCTTCTTGGGTTGGAACAGGACATCCAGCTCGTCCGCCTCTTTGTCCTTGAGGTGTTGCAGCTCTTTCTCGCTGTGCTGCTGCAGGTGCTCTTCCAGCTGACGCATCCCCTGACGCATGTCTTCTTCCCGCGCCAGCAGGTAGGCGTCCTTGTCGGAGACGCTGGCCAAGGCACCCAGCCCCTTGGTAAAGAGCTGACGACAGGTACCGTATTGCCCCTGGATCTGGGCATCCATGGCCCGCTTGACCAGGTTGGCGATGTTGATCTTGAGCTGCATCAGCTCGAGGCGCCGATCCTCCTGGGCAAAGCCATGGGGATCTATCTTGCCCTTGTTGTGCTCGACCCGCAGCACGGCCCGCATCTTCTTGGCCAGCTGCAACATCTGGATCGCCTGCCGATCGGACTCCGGGGTCTTGAAGTGCCCCTCGTCCTGGCTGCTGTAGTTCTCCTGCACGTTCTTGATCTGGGTCTGGACGTCGGCGATACGCTGCTTGATCTGATTGCCGGGCATCACTTGTGCTATGGCACGATAGGCATCCAGGATCCTGTGCTGCAACAGCAGCACCATGTTCTTGGAGAAGGGCACCAGGTTGACGTTCAGCAGCACCTCTTCGGTCTCGTCCGCCACGGCCTTGTGGCGCGCGATGGCCTGGCGCTTGTCGGCTTCGGCCTTCTGTTTGTATTGCTGCACCACGTTATAGGCGATGACCAGAAACAGGAGTGCGCCAATCGACAGCAATATCAAGGTCAAAATCATAGGGTGTACAAACTCCTGTCCCAATCCAATTGCGTGATCCTACAACAGCTTACCCGCATAAGGTAGCGCGGGGTTCTGCCCTGTCTCACAGAATGCAAGCCGGCTCCGCCGCGGGTCGCGACAGGCACGTCGCCACCACTCATATCGCCCTCGCCCCTCATTACTTGAGGCAAAAACCCTTGGAATGCAGGAATCCCAGCATGAAGGGGCGCGCCTCCTTGCCGAGGATGGCCTTGATCTGGCCGCTCCAGGTCTGCTGCTTGTTGTTGCCGCTGCGGGCCAGGTAGTAGTCGTGGATCTGCTCATCATATTGGGCAAGCAGAGCGCGATCCAGGGTCTCTGGATAGCGGTTCTCGTGCACCACCAGCCCCCTCGGCAGACGCGGTTTCTGCTCCGGCTGCTGGGCGGGATGACCGAGGCAGAGGCCAAACAGCGGGATCACCAGATGGGGCAACCCGACCGCCTCGCTCACCGCCGCCACATTGTTGCGAATGCCGCCGATGTAGACGCCGCCCAGCCCCAGGGACTGGGCCGCCAGCAAGGCATTCTGGGCCATCAGGGCGCCGTCGATGGCGCCGATCAGGAGCTGCTCCGCATAGCCGGTCTGAGCATCGGGCACTATCTGGCTGTGGCGCTGGTAGTCGGCGCAAAACAGCAGGAACTCTGCCGCCTCCGCCACATAGGCCTGGTGCCCGGCGAGCTCGGCCAGGGTGGCGCGCAGCCCCTTGTCCGTCACCCGGATGATGCTGTTGGCCTGCAGGAAGCTGGAGCTGGAGGCGCACTGGGCGGCGCTCAAGATCTGATCGAGCTGCCTGGTCGTGATGGGCTCGGGGGTGAACTGACGAATGGAGCGATGGGAAAGGATGAGATCGATGGTCGGGTTCATGAGGCCTCCAGGAAGAAGGCCACACTGTACCCAAAAAAAGCGAGGGGCCCAAGGCCCCTCTTTCCCCTTAAGGGACAGGATACACATACGGCGCCTGCAACCCGAGGGGGAAGCCCAGCGCCCAGTACAGCAGCAGGAAGCAGGTCCAGCTCACCAGGAAGGCCAGGGAGTAAGGCAGCATCATGGAAACCAGGGTGCCAATCCCGGTGCTCTTCACATACTGCTGGCAATAGACCACCACCAGCGGGAAGAACACCATCAGCGGGGTGATGATGTTGGAGGAGGAATCTCCCACCCGGTAGGCCGCCTGGGTCAGTTCGGGGGAGATCCCCACCGCCATCAGCATGGGCACCAGAATGGGGCTGATCAGCGCCCACTTGGCGGAGGCCGAGCCCACCACCAGGTTGACGGTGGCGGTGAGCAGGATCATGCCGACTATGGTCACCTCCCCCGGCAGCGCCAGGGCATGGAGCACCTCGGCGCCGGACAGCGCCAACAGGGTGCCGAGGTTGGAGTCACCGAAGGCCTTGATGAAGAGCGCGCAGAAGAAGGCCATCACCATGTAGGAACCCATCTTGTTCATGGTGGCCGACATGGCGTCGATCACGTCCTTGCCGCTCTTGAAGTTGCCCGCCACGAAGCCATAGACGATGCCGGGCAGGATGAACAGCAGGAAGATGAGCGGGACGATGGACTTCATCACGGGGGCGGCGAAGGTGGTGAGCGAGCCATCCGCGGCCCGCATCGGCGAGTCGTCCGGTGTCAGGGCCAGCCCCAACAGGACGATGGCCGCCAGCATGGCGAAGCCGGCCCAGTTGAAGGCCCGACTCTCCCGTGCACTGTAGCGCCCCATCTCGTCGGCACTCGCCAGATCCGTGTTGAGCGGCACATGCTGGAGGCGCGGCTCCACCACCTTCTCGGTGACAAACCAGCCCACGCAGATGATCAGCAGGGAGGAGGCGCCGGTGAAAAAGATGTTGCACAGGGTGTTGACCAGATAATCGGGGTCGAGCAACTGGGCCGCCGACTGGGTGAAGCCTTGCAGCAGAGCGTCCCCGCCGGAGGGCAGGAAGTTCGCGGCAAAGCCACCGGAGACCCCGGCGAAGGCGGCGGCTATCCCCGCCAGCGGGTGGCGTCCGGCGGCGTGGAAGATGATGCCGCCGATGGGGATGACCAGCACATAACCCGCGTCCGCCGCGGTGTGGCTGACGATGGCCACCAGGATCAGCATGGGGGTCAGGAAACGGGCCGGGGTGACCTTCAGCAGCTTCTTCAGGCCGGTATTGATGAAGCCGGACTGCTCGGCGACGCCGACCCCCAGCATGGCCACCAGCACTATGCCGAGCGGCGCGAAGCTGGTGAAGGTGGTGACCATGCTGGCGAGGAACTCGGCCAGCCCGGTCCCGGTCAGCAGGTTGTTGACCACCACGACCTCCCCGCTGCGGGGATTGACCAGATCGAAGGAGAACCGGGAGAGGACCCAGGAGCCGACCCAGACGATCAGCAGGGCGTAGAGGAACAACATGGCAGGATCGGGCAGCTTGTTGCCCGCTTTCTCGACCCCGTTCAGGAAGCGATTCAACCAACCCTTTGACGGGTTGGCAGAACGCTCGTTGGTAGTAGCCTGACTCATTTGGTGATACTCCATGACCAAGGAATGAGCGCGCATACTAGCGATAACGTCTAATGAATCCCATAACGTGAGACAAAAATTAGATTAATTATGTTTAATTTGGCATGTCGCGCTTCAAAAACGCGACATACCGCACATTATCTGCGGCAGCGTCAGCCGCTCGTCAGCGGAAAATGCCCCACCTTGCAGCGGATCCCGAAGCCCGTCTCCGCCACCTCGGCCGGTGTCATGGGGGTGCTGAACAGGAAACCCTGGAAGACGTGACAGCCCTGGGCGCGCAGGGCCGCCAGCTCGTGCTCTTCCTCCACCCCTTCCGCCAGGATCCCGAGCCCGAGGCTGGTGGCCATGGCGACCGTGGCCCGGATCACCGGCAGGTTCAGGCCGACCACGAAGGAGCGATCCAGCTTGATGGTGTCGATGGGCAGCCGGTTGAGATAGGCCAGGGAGGAGTAGCCAGTGCCAAAGTCGTCGATGGCTATCTTGATCCCCTGCTCGCTCAGGGCGTCGAGGATTTCGATACAGCCCTTCATGTCCAGCATCAGCACGGTTTCCGTCAGCTCCAGGGTCAGCAGGCTGGCCTCGACGCCAAACGCCTTGAGCTGCTGCGCCACCAACGCGGGCAGGCTGGCGGATAGCTGGAAGCCGGACAGGTTGACCGACATCGGCACCCGCACCTGCCACTGGCGCTGCCAGGCCCCCATCTGGCACAAGGCGGTGGAGAGCACCCAGTTGCCGACCTCGCGAATGAGCCCCATCTCCTCGGCCAGCGGAATAAACTCCGCCGGCGAGACGTGCCCCAGCACAGGGTTGTACCAACGCAGCAGGGCCTCGAAGCCGATGAGCTTGCCCTGGGCCACGTCAACCTGGGGTTGATAACGCAGGCTCAGCTCGCCCCGGCCTATGGCCTTGGCCAGAAACTGTTTCAGGGTGAGCTTGCGGTGCAGGGTCTGCTGCATGCTGGGGGTGAAGCGCTGCCAGCGCAGGCGGCCCATCTGCTTCGCCTGGTACATGGCCATGTCGGCGCGGGTGATGAGGTTGTCGCCGTCGTCCGCATCGTCCGGGTAGATGGCGATGCCGATGCTGCCGCCGATAGTGACCTCGGGCACGCCGCTCAGCTGCAGCGGCTTGGTCATCTGGGAGAGCATGAGATCCGCCACCTCCTGCGCCCTGTCGCTGGAGTTGCTAAGCGGCACCAGGGCGGTGAACTCGTCCCCGCCGAGGCGCGCCAGCTCCACGTCCCGCGGACAGATCTGCTTGAGCCGCCCAGCCACCCGCTCCAGCAGGCGATCCCCCGCCTTGTGGCCGTAGTTGTCGTTGACCAGCTTGAAGTTGTCGAGATCCATGAACACCAGGGCGAAGCGCCCCCCCAGGCCGCAATAGGCCTCGAGGGATTTCATCAGTCCGTAGCGGTTGAGCAGGCCGGTGAGGGAGTCGTGCCAGGCCAGGTGACGGTGCTCAAGCTCCTCGAGCTTGCGATCCGTGATGTCACGCATGGTGAGCAGGATCCGGGCCCCTTGCTGGATGTGGCGAAACTGGTATTGAAACCAGCGCATCCCCTTGAGGGTGCGGCACTCCCCCTCGGCCACCACCTCGTCAAGGCGAGACAGGCGCCGATAAAAGACCTCGTCACAACCGGAGAAAATCTGGGTCAGCTGGGTGGTGCCCGCCCCGAAACACATGTCGAAATGGTGGTTGCCGCTTTCGAGGCGCCCCTCGTTGTCGAACAAGCAAGCCAGGGTGTCGCCGGTGGCGAGGGAGGATTCCTGATAGAGGGTGTCGGCATCGATCACCGCCTCCGTCATCATCATCAGCCGTCCGGCTATCTCGACCCCGGAGAGCCGCAGATAGACCTGCTTTTTTACCCCCTTCGGGGAGAGGGTCCACCACTCGTTGTAGCTGCGACCCTGCTGAAAGTCGCCGAGATAGCGTTGCAGCAATAGATCGATGGCGGCGGCCATGTCGGCCGAGAAGTCGCGGGATTGCAGCTCGGCCAGGGAGCTCGACTCCCACAACCCCAGTGCGGGGCCATTGGCCCAATAGATGTGATGACGCTGGATGTCATAGACCCAGATGGGCGTATGGAGGACATCCATCCCATGGAGCAGGCGTTCGTCTAGCGTATTCATGTAAGGTGATGATTCATGCTGAGAGCTCATAGCAAACACCAGCCACGGCAGGCTCCTGAACGCTCCCCCGTGCTGGTACAAAATCCGATCCGGCCCATAATCTGGAAACATGCACGCGAGAAGGGGCAGACATCATATGAAAACGCTACATGTGATCCCCATGGTCAGAAGAAATGGACTCACACTGATATTGTTGGGCATGGTCATAACCATTGCTATGATTTTTATACTTTTTTTTCTCCATGAACAACTATTAATCCCTGCCATATCCGCCCTGCTGGTCGGCTTGCTGACAGTTCTTGTCGGGGTGCTGAAGTTGGGTGAGCCTCATTTTAGCCTCTCTCTGTGTCAGGATTGCCTGCAATATCACCACAAGTACGGTGGCTGGCTCCTGAAATGGAGAAATATTCAACGTATTGACCAACCGCGTATTCATTTGGGCTGGGATCTGGTGGCCCTGCCCTACATCGGGTTGAAGATAAAAGATTACGACGATTTTTTGACGCTGATCACACCCAGACTGGCCGTGCGTCTGCTGACCGAGCAGCGGGCCGTGCTGCTGCAGGCGATGCGCAGTGAAGGCTCCGATTGCCCCGCCGGTGGCTGCGGTGCCGGGCTGCTGGGAGAGGGTCTGCTGGAGGAGAGCCGCTTTCGCTCCCCCTCGGGTCAGCGCTACGAGGGGGTGATCGCCATGCTGGGCAACCGCATGGTCAGGCTGCGGGATCTGCTGGGGTATGATCTGCTGGTGCCGGACAACAGCCTGGACCGCCCCCCTGCCGATTTCGTCCATTTGCTGAACCAATACCGGCGCGAGTCGAATCTAATCCAGATCAATTAAACGCCGGATTGCGCTTGCCAAGCCCGGCGACTCTTCATAAGGTCTCCGGCTTGTTACAAACACCCCCTAAGCCGCTTATGAAGTACATCGAAGAGTTCTATCTGTTCGTCAAGGTGGTGCAAGAGGGCGGTTTCTCCCACGCCGCCGCCGCGCTGGGCATGCCGACCGGCACCATCAGTCGACGAATTTCCCAACTGGAAGAGCAGCTCGGCTGCAGCCTGCTACACAGATCCACCCGCAAGCTCCGCCTCACCGATGAAGGGCTGCGCTATTACGAACGCCTGTGCACTCCGCTCGCCGAGATAGAGCAGGCCACCGGCGAGATCCAGGGCCAGGAGCACGACATCAGCGGCCTGATCCGCCTCGCCGCCCCCATCGCCCTCTCCAATACCATCCTGGTCGACATGCTGGCGGACTTCGGTCTGCGCTATCCCCAGGTGCAATTTGACATCAGCCAGACCAATGATCACGCCCCCCTCTGTGATCAGGACAGGGATCTGGTGTTCTTCAACGGTGAGCTGCCCCAGTCTCTGCCCAACGCCCTCTGTCTTGGCCACATCCAGTACGGCCTGTTTGCCTCCCCCCTCTATCTGGAGAAGATGGGCACCCCCTCACACCCGGCCCAGCTGGAAGAGCACGATCTCATCCATTGCTGGCCCCACCAGCACTGGCAGTTGACCGGGCGGGACGATCAGGGCGAGCAGGTGGTGCAGATCAAGCGAGTCCCTCGCCTCAACGTCAATCAGACCCAGGCTGCCGTGCGAGCCGCCAGGCGCCACCTCGGCATCGTCAACGCCCCGCTGCACTATGTGCACCCCTTCTTGCAAGATGAGCAACTGGTCGCCGTCCTGCCGGACTGGCAATCGGGCCGTCGCCCCTTCTACATGCTGCTCTGCCAACCCCAATTCACCCCGCTGCGTGTTAAGATGTTCGCCGAATTCGTTGAAAAATATTCCGCACGCTACCGCAGCCATCAACGGGACGATCAATTTTTACCGGCGATGCCCCTGCCCATTGCATCTGACGATTGATGGCGCACACTTAGCGCAATGCTCGTTGCACAGGCCGCTAACACTATGAATGTATTGATATGTGATGACTCGGGGTTCGCTCGTAAACAATTGGCCCGCGCCCTGCCTGCCGACTGGCATGTCAACCTTCATCAGGCCGCAGACGGTCTGGAGGGGGTAGAGCAGATCCTGATGGGCCACGGGGACCTGATCTTTCTGGACCTGACCATGCCCCAGATGGATGGCTATGGCGTGCTGGAAACCCTCCAGCGGGAGGGATTGCGCAACAAGGTGATCGTGGTCTCCGGCGACATCCAGCCGGAAGCCTATCAGCGCGTGATGGCGCTGGGGGCCCTGGACTTCATCAAGAAACCCGCCTCCCCCGAGACTCTGCGAGCCCTCCTTCGTCAGCACGGTCTGTGGCAGACGGCCACGCCGGCGGCGCTCGCCGCCGCCCCGGATCTCAGCCCGTCCCCGCTGCAGAGCGCCATCTCGTTCACGCCCGAGCTGCGGGATGTCTATCAGGAGCTCGCCAACGTCGCCATGGGTCAGGCCGCCGATCTGCTGGCCCGCCTGCTCGATGCCTTCGTGCTGCTGCCCATCCCCAACGTGAATGTGCTGGAGGTCTCTGAGCTGCACATGGCGCTCTCGGCCGCCGCCGAGTCGGATACCCTCTCCGCCGTCTGCCAGGGCTTCATCGGCGCCGGTATCGCCGGCGAGGCCCTGCTGCTGTTCCACGATGCCAGCTTCCAGGATCTCGCCCGCTTGATGAACCACCAGGGCGAGCTGGATCACAACGCCGAGCTGGAGCTGCTGATGGACACCGCCAACGTGCTGATCGGCGCCTTCCTGCGCGGCTATGCCAACCAGCTCGACACCCCCTTTAGCCAGGGTCATCCTGTGGTGCTCGGTCAACACAGATCCATTCAGGATCTTATTCAGACCAACCAGAGCCGCTGGCGCCGTACCCTGGCCATCGAGATCAACTACCGGATCCAGGGGCATGCGGTGCAGTGCGATCTGTTGCTGCTGTTTACCGAAGATTCCATCGCCACCATGAACAATAAAATCATGCATATGCTCTAGCGGTTTGCTGACGATGCCATCGCCAACATCAATAACAACATCAGGCATATGCCCTAGTCGTTTACCGAAGAGCCTATTGCCAGCATCCATAACAACATCATGCGCATACCCCGGGAGTGACCATGGAAATCCGTGAATTTCATTGGCTGATGAACATAGTCCAGAACCTGGACGTGGGGCTGGTCGTGCTCGACAAGGGCTACAGGGTGCAGGTGTGGAACGGCTTCATGGAGAGTCACAGCGGCCGGCTGGCCGGTGCGGTGCGGGATCAGGTGCTGTTTGACCTCTTCCCCGACGTCGACAGGGCCTGGCTCGAGCGCAAGGCGAACATGGTGTTCAAACTCAACAACCGTGCTTTCAGCACCTGGGAGCAACGCCCCTACCTGCTGCGCTTCTCCAACTACCGCCCCATCACGGGCTCGGCGCCGCACATGTACCAGAACCTGACCCTGGTGCCCCTGGCCGATTTTGGCGGTGAGGTCACCCACCTGGCCATCATGATCTACGATGCCACCGATGAGGCCATGCTGATCATGGGCCAGCGCCAAGGCTGATCCCGCTCCTCACCCGCACAAGTAAAGAACCAAGAAGGGCGCCTCAAGGCGCCCTTCTTGTCATTGCTCTGAATGACCCTGCTTGATCTGCGAAGCCGCCACCATCAGGCGCTCAGGTACTCGGTGAAGGCATCGATCACCTCGTCGATGTCGTCGTCGGTGATCTGCAGGTGGGTCACCAGCCGCAGCTCGCCGTAGCCGGAGAAGAGGATGCCGCGCTCCTTCATGAAGACCAGCAGCGGGGCCGCTTCTCCCTCCTTCAAACGCAGGAACACCATGTTGGTCTGCACCTCGGCCAGATCCAGCACTATGCCGGGCAAGGTGGCCAACCCCTCTGCCAGCCGTCTGGCACGGCGGTGATCGTCGGCCAGCCTGGTCACGTGCTGATCCAGGGCAAACAGCGCGGCCTGGGCCAGGATCCCCGCCTGGCGCATGCCGCCCCCCAGCATCTTGCGCAGCCGTCTGGCACGGGCGATGAAATCCCGGGAGCCCACCAGCAGGGAGCCCACCGGGGCACCCAGCCCCTTGGAGAGGCAGATGGAAACACTGTCGAAGGGGGCGGCGATGGCCTGCACCGTTTCACCGCTCGCCACCACCGCATTGAACAGCCGGGCACCGTCCAGGTGCAGTTGCAGACCCCGGCTGTCGACGAAGGCCCGCACCTCGCGCAAATAGCGGAGCGGCAGCACCTTGCCGTTGTGGGTGTTCTCGAGGCAGACCAGCCGGGTCTGGGCGAAGTGAGCGTCATCGGGGGCCAGAGCAGCACTCAGGTCATGCAGCGCCAGGGAGCCATCGGCCTGCATGGGCACCGGTTGCAGGGCCACCGAGCCCAGCACGGCACTGCCTTGCGCCTCATAGCGGTAGATGTGGGAGGCCGAGCCGAGCACGGCCCCTTCGCCGCGCTGGCAATGGCTCATCATCGCCAGCAGGTTGGACATGGTGCCCGATGGCACGAACAGAGCCGCCTCCTTGCCCAGCAGCTCGGCACCCTGCTGCTCCAGCCTGTTGACGCTGGGATCCTCCCCGTAGACATCATCGCCTACCTCGGCGTGCAACATGCTCTGGCGCATGGCTTCCGTGGGTTGGGTCACGGTATCACTTCGTAAATCGATGTAGCGCATGGTCATCCTCCTGAATGCAGGGGGATGACATTAACCAGCCAGGGCGGAGCTGGCAAGGGATGGGACGCGGGAATGTGAGCCCGATGCTCACCAGGGCAGAGGCTGGCCCTGCAAGTCCAGGAAGCTGCCGGACTGGGCTGGCGTCAGGCCCGCGATGAGGTCAAGCAGCCGCGGGGCCACCTGGGTGGGATCCTGCAGCAAGGTCCTGTCGAGCTCACTCTTGAAGGGTTGTTGCATGGGGGTATCCATGAGCCCGGGATGCACGGTAATGACCCCCGCTCCGGGGAAGCGGTCGACCCACTCGGCGGCCAGGATCCTGGCTCCCATGTTGAGCGCCGCCTTGCTCATCCGGTAGCTATAGCGACTCGCACCCTGGCCGTTTGACTCGAGGCCGCCCAGGCTGCCCGCCAGATCGGAGAGGCTGCAGAGCCACAGGCGGGAGCTCGGCCCCATGAGTCGGCTCAAGTTGGCGCCAAGGGCGAGCTGGGGCCAGGCATTGGCTTGCAGGCTCTCGCAGAGCCACTGGGGTGTGACCTCCTCCACCCGCCGCTCTGGCATGTGGTTGAGATCAGACAGCAGGCCTATGGTGTTGATCACCACGGTCGGCAGACTGGCGCCGTCATAGAGGGTGAACAGTGCCTCGAAGGAGAGCGGGTCCACCTCCTGCAGCGGAAAGTAGCAGGTAGGATCCAGCCCCCTTGGCGACTGCCTGCCCGCCAGCAACCACTCTTCGCCACGGGCAGCCAATTCGTGCGCCAGCGCCGTGCCCAACCCACCACTGCCCAGGATCAGATAGCCCATCTCCATGTCCTTGGATTTGCCCTTTGTTTAGAGGGTATCAGAAGAATGAACGGCCGTGTCCGTACGCATCCCGAGGACTCAGGCCTCGGTCAGATGACGGCCAAATTCCCTCGCCCGCGCCAGATCCAGAAAACCGTCTGCCTGCTTGTGGCTGCGCAAAAACTGATAATACGCGAGCAGGATCACCAGCTGCTGCTCACCGGGCAACGGCTGCTCAGGGAGCCGCTCCTGCAGCAGGGAGCCCGCTGCCGCCAGCGCCTCTCTGTCCACCACCTCGGCCTGGCGATAGAGATAACCGCAGCCGGTGGCGAGCCACTCCAGCGAGCAGTTGGCCCCCATGGCGATCTGGTTCGCCTTGCCAAGGCCAGGCTCGGCTCCTTTCAGGTACTTGCGGATCAGCGCCTCACTCAGCCCCACCTTGCGGGCGAAGGCGCTGACACTGCCCTCCCCGATCAGGCTCTGCAGCCTGCCGGCAAATCCTTCCATGACAGTCTCCCCATATTCTGTCTGACTCCAGCCCTCTTTTCAGAACCAAAGTTCGAATTCACGAGGAGCGCATTATTGCCTTGTCCGCCAGATGAGACCAAGATGCTGACAGCATTTATTCTGCCTTTATTATCTATCCCCCAAGGAGTCATCATGTCTGTATCCCGCTTAGCCTTGCATGCCGAGGGCCCGACCTTCTCCCGCCTCATCATGGGTTACTGGCGCCTGATGGAGTGGCAGCTCTCCCCCACGGCCCTGCTGGATCTGATGAAATACCATCTGGATCTGGGGGTCACCACCATAGATCACGCCGACATCTATGGCGGCTATCAGTGCGAGGAGGCCTTCGGTCACGCCCTGCGCCTCGAGCCCTCGTTGCGTGAACGCATGGAGATCGTCAGCAAGTGCGGCATCGCCCTCACCGCCAAGCCGGAGCATGCCCTCAACCACTACAACACCGGCAAGGCCCACATCATTGCCAGTGCCGAGGCCTCATTGCAAAAACTCGGCACCGACCATCTGGATCTGCTGCTGATCCACCGCCCGGATCCCCTGATGGATGCCGACGAGGTGGCCGATGCCTTCATCAGCCTCAAACAGGCGGGCAAGATCAAACACGCTGGCGTCTCCAACTTCACCGCCCATCAATTCGAGCTGCTGCAGTCCCGCCTGCCCTTCCCGCTGGTCACCAACCAGTTGGAGATCTCGCCGCTCAACCAGGGCGCAACACTGGACGGTACTCTCGATCAGTGTCAGCAATTGCGCATCAAGCCGATGGCCTGGTCTTGTCTGGGTGGCGGCCAGTTGTTCAACGATCCGGCCTATGGCCCGCTGCGCGCCGAGCTCGAGCAGATCTGCCAGGAGGTGGGTGCCCAGCACATCGAGCAGGTGGTCTACGCTTGGGTGATGATGCTGCCGAGCCAGCCGCTGCCACTCATCGGCTCCGGCAAGCGGGAGCGGATCGCCGCCGCCGTCGCCGCCGAATCCATTCAGCTCAATCGCCAGCAGTGGTTCCGCATCCGCAAGGCCGCGCTCGGTTACGACGTGCCCTGATCCTCGCAGGCAAACCGCCCACAAACAAAAACGGCATGGAGTGATCCATGCCGTTTTGCGTTATCGAGACGATTCAACGATGGCGCTGGGGGCGACCACGAGGTGCATCTGTCTTTGGTTTGGCCTGATTGACTGTGATGGTGCGGCCGCCTATTTCGGTGCCATGCAATCCGGCGATGGCCTTCTCGGCATCCCCGTTGACAGGCATTTCAATGAAGCCAAATCCCTTGGACTGACCGGTATCGCGGTCGATGATGATATCGACCTTCTCTACCTCTCCAAATTGGCTGAACACATTTGTCAGTTCGTCGGCCGTCATCCGGTACGACAGATTACCTACGTAAATCTTCATGCCATCCACTCTCGATTCAAGGTGCCTTATCTATGCATCCACCAGCATAGAAGTAAGGGCACAACCCCCATGCCGGACCTGCCACGGCATCATGCCATGGCACTCCCCACCCCGTGGCCCAAGCCGTTGATCTCTTGGACTATCGGAGCAGAAAAGATCAATTCGAATCAGAGGCAGTATCTGAGCTTTGTGGCAAATTGTCGAGAAAATAGTCAACTTGGGGCGGTTGCAAGGCGCTCAGGATCCCATCGAGGGCACGACGACCGTGCCAGGCCCGCTTAAAGCCGAAACGATAGATGCCGGGCGCCACCTCATGAGTCGCCTCCCGGGTCAGGCCCAGCAAGGTGGTGGCATCGGCCAGGGCTTTGGGATCGAGCCGTAGATCCAGGCTGAACGCGAGCCACTGGCCATCGTGACCTATCTGGCGCGTCCGCTCGATGCCGACCAGCGCCGTCCTGGGCAGGGCCAGTGCCTTGTCGCTACCGCCGTTGAGCAGATAGAGGTGGCGCTCATCCCAGGCCAGCTCGGCCAGCCGCCAGCGCTGCCAGTTACGGGGCAGGATCATCATCAGCAGCACTATGCCGCCAAATACCAGACCGACCCAGGGCAGCAGCCCCATCTCGGGATACCCCAGCCCGACAGCGGCCACCACAGTCCCCAGGCTCGCCAGCAGCAGGCTGCTCATGACCCCGTAGAAGCGCACCACCGGCGGCATCAACCAGCAGATCCCTGCCTGTGATGCCAATTCACTGACTCTCATCTCATACTCCTCACATGGACTCGGGCAGCCGGGCTGCTCCTGCATTGCCGCGCATTGTGCGCGAGCCCGCCCACCCCTGGCAACCCGCGCGGCGGGACGGATGACGACGGCGCGGGCTTGTTGATATGATGGGAACCATCCAAGCCACTCTTAAGTCCACTTGAAGTGGCACCATTGCCGGACACCCTATGCTTGCCACCAGCCTGTTGTTCATGACCAGTGCCCTCTATGCCGAAGCCATCGGTGGCTATTCGGCCGGTTGCCTGAAAAATGCCGTGGCCCTGCCGCTGTCGGGACCCGGCTATCAGGTCATTCGCAGCAAGCGCCTGCGCTACTACGGCCACCCCGATCTAATTCACTACCTGCAGGGGCTGGCGAGCCGCACCAAGATGGCCGGCATGCCGGATCTCTACATCGCCGATCTGGCCATGGCGCGGGGCGGCCCCTTCAGCTCCGGCCACCGCAGCCACCAGACCGGCCTCGACGCCGACATCTGGTTTCGGATGGCCGACAGGCCCATCAGCAAATGGGAGCAGGATGCTCCCAAGGAGTGGGCGCTGATCGACGAGCCCAGCTACCGGGTATTGCCCGGTCGCTTCGGGCCCCAGCAGCTCACGCTGCTGCGCCTGGCAGCCAACCAGCCCGAGGTGGCGCGCATCTTCATCAACCCCGTGCTCAAGGCCGAAGTCTGCAAACGGGCGGGGGATGAGCCCTGGGTTGCCAAGCTGCGGCCCTGGGTCGGCCACTTCAGCCACTTCCATGTCCGGTTGCGCTGCCCCGCCGGTAGCCCCGATTGCCAGCCTCAGGCCCCTATCCCACCCGGCAACGGCTGCGGCGCCGAGCTAGCCTCCTGGCTGAAAGACAAACCCCAGTTGCCCAAGGTGTCGATGAGCTACCAGCCCCCGACCCTACCCAGCCGTTGTGGCGGCTGACCACAAGCTGGTATGGTGTCATACGCCAAACTTAATAGATCCAATGGAGACAACGAGATGGCCACTTCTCTCTGGCACAAGACCACCCAGAGCCTGTTGATGTTGACCCTGCTGCTGGGGCTGACCGGGTGCGGCATGAACAACATCCCGACCCTGGATGAGCAGGTCAAGGCGAGCTGGGGCCAGGTCGAGAACCAGTACCAGCGCCGTGCCGATCTCATCCCCAATCTGGTGGCCACCGTCAAGGGCTACGCCAGCCACGAGCAGGAGACCCTCAAGGCGGTTACCGATGCTCGTGCCCGGGTTGGCAGCGTGCAGGTGAGCGACCCTTCCCAGCTCAAGGAGTTTGAAACGGCCCAGAACCAGCTCTCCAGCGCCCTCTCCCGGTTGATGGTGGTGGTGGAGCGCTACCCGGATCTGAAAGCGGATCAGCAATTTCTCACCCTGCAGGCCCAGCTGGAAGGCACCGAGAACCGCATCGCCGTGGCTCGCCGCGACTACATAGAGGCGGTGCGTCAGTTCAATACCGAGATCCGCACCTTCCCGGGCGTCATCTGGTCCAAGCTGCTCTACTCGGATCTCACCGCCAAGCCGAGCTTCAGCGCCAAGCCAGGCACCGATGAGGCGCCCAAGGTCAGCTTCCAATGAGTTGGATGCTGCGCGCCCTGCTCCCCTGCCTGCTGCTGTGGACGGCGGCCCTGCACGCCGCCCCCAGCTTCCCTGCCCTCAGCGGCCGGGTGGTGGACCAGGCGAACCTGATGTCCCGCACGCAGGCCCACCAGCTGACCCAACAACTGGCGGCCTTTGAGAAACGCAGCGGTATCCAGCTGGTGGTGGTGTCCATCGATACCCTGGCCGGCGAGACCATCGAGGAGTACGGCTACCAGCTCGGTCGTCACTGGGGAATAGGCCAGAAGGACAAGAACAACGGCGTGCTGCTGCTGATCGCCCAGGATGAACGCAAGGTACGCATCGAGGTGGGCTATGGCCTGGAAGGCGCCCTGCCCGATGCCATCGCCGCCAACATCATTCAGACCCGGATCCTGCCCGCCTTCAAGCGCGGTGACATGGTGGCCGGCATCGTCGCCGGCAGTCAGGGCATCATGCAGGCCCTCGCCGGTGAGTACAAACCGACGGACGTCGCCAAGGAGGACAAGGGGGGCGGCCCCTGGCTGTTTATCCTGGTGGTGATCGCCATGATCGTTTTGCACAACCTGCGCGGTGGTGGTGGCGGTCCCGGTGGTCGTCGTCGAGCCGCCTATCTGGCCGGTGGCTTCGGTGCCGGACGCACCGGCGGCGGTTTCGGTGGCGGCGGCGGTTTTAGCGGCGGGGGTGGCAGTTTCGGTGGCGGCGGCGCCTCCGGCGGTTGGTAATCAGGGATCAAGAGACAACATAATGATTTCAAAACAGTTCTATCACACCCTCCAGGCCAAGGTGCGACAAGCCGAGCTGGCCACGGACGCCGAGCTGGTCACTGTGCTGGCCCCGGCCAGCGACGGTTACCGCTACATTCCGACCCTCTGGGCGGCCCTGCTGGCCATGCTCACTCCCTTGCTGGTGTTCCAACTCGGTTTCTGGCTCGGCTGGTACGAGATCCTGCTGGTGCAGTGGTCGGTCTGGCTGCTGCTCAGTCTCCTGTTTCACTGGACCCCCATCAAGATGCGGCTCATCCCGAAGAAGGTACGCCAGCACAGGGCGTCCCTGATGGCGCGCTTGCAGTTCGTCGAGCAGGGGCTGCACCGTACCCGGGACAGGCTCGGGGTGCTGATCTTCGTCTCGGTGGCCGAGCACTATGTGGAAATCCTGGTTGACGACGGTATCGCCCAGCACATCGACAATGCCCAGTGGCAGCAGATCATCGACGACTTCGTGGTGCGGGTGCGCAACAAGGAGGTCGAGCAAGGTTTCCTCGAATGTGTCGAGCGCACCAGCGCCATCCTGACCGATGCGTTCCCAGCCACCCGGGATCAGAACGAGTTGCCCGACAGCCTGATCATCCTGGACAAGCCTTGAAGGGTTTAAAAAACCGCCATTCTGCTCAAGGGATAAACACTCGATAAAGATTATGAAAAATAAGGGGAAAAGTGATTGACCCATGGCCAGCTTTCCCCTAAATTACGCCCCGTTCCGGCGCAACGGCGCAGCGAACTACGTGGCGATTGAACACGTTAAACAGCAGTAAAAAATTTGGTGAGGTGTCCGAGTGGCTGAAGGAGCACGCCTGGAAAGTGTGTATACGGCAACGTATCGAGGGTTCGAATCCCTCCCTCACCGCCAAATAAAGTAAAAGGGCCTGTCGCAAGACAGGCCCTTTTACTTTATCCGATGACGGGCGGCTCGATTCTAACCCTGGTTCGACAAGGGGGCAGGACAGCCGCAGGCTGCCCGCAGGGCGAGCGCCAGGGATGGCGCGAGTCAATCCCGACCCACCGCCAAATTAAAAAAACCGACCTCAGGGTCGGTTTTTTGCTTTCTGGTATCGATTTTAAGATAGCCATCCCGATACCCCCCCAGGCGGCCAGACACCCACAGGCCTCGCACTCCCCCATTACACCTGCTTTATTCTGCCGCCGGGCTGAAATCCATCAGCAGGATGTGATGGGAGTCTGAACCTAATGCTCATGATTCTGCCAGCCGGGCCGAAACAAGAGGGTCACCACATTCGGTTCAGCCTCTCGGATATTGCTCACCGATTGGATATCATTTTGAAAAACTGATAGTTAAGTGGATACACTAGCCACATTTTTCGCATAGGGACACGGACACATGAGTCTGATCGGTTTGCTGTTAGCCTTGGCAGCCATTTTGGGTGGCAACCTCATTGAGGGGGGGCATCCCAGCGCCCTGCTCGACTTGCCCGCCTTCCTCATCGTGATCGGGGGCACAGTGGGTGCCGCCCTGACGCAGTTTCCCTTCTCCGTGGTGGGTAAAACCTTGAAGCGCTTCAAGTGGCTCATCACCCCTCCTCGCCTCGACATGCTGGAGCAGGCCCAGTTGCTGGAGAATCTGGCGGGCAACGCACGGCGCAGCGGCATGCTGGCGCTGGAGGGCATGATCGATGACATCAAGGATCCCTTCCTGCAAAAGGGAGTGCAGATGATGGTCGACGGCTACGAGAAGACCAAGATCCACGAGGTGCTGGAGAACGAGATCGAATTCGAACACGAGGATCTCGAGCAAACCGTCAAATTTTACGAGGCCATGGGCGGCTACTGCCCGACCATGGGGATAGTCGGTGCGGTGTTCGGTCTGATCCACGCCATGGGACTGCTGGATGCACCGGACAAGCTCGGTGGTGCCATCGCTGTGGCCTTCATCGCCACCATCTACGGGGTCGGCGCCGCCAACCTGATCTTCCTGCCATTTGGCAACCGCTACAAGGGGTTCGCCCATCAAATCCGCCACTACAAGGAGATGACCCTGACCGGCATCCTCTGCATCGTGGATGGCGAGTCACAGCAGCGGCTGCAAGTGACCCTTGAACCCTACCTCGGAGGTCACGGTGGCCAAAAAGAAAAAGCCTGAGGCCCCGGAGAACCATGAGCGCTGGCTGGTCTCCTATGCCGACTTCATGACCCTGCTGTTTGCCTTGTTCGTGGTGCTCTACTCCTTCGCCATGGCCAAGCAGTCGGAGACCCGGGTACTGATCCAGGGCTTTATCGAATCCTTGGGTAAAATAGGCCTCATCTCCATGCCTGCGGGCTCCCCGGTGATGCAAGGCGGTACCGGGATCCTGGAGCCCGAGTCCAAGACTACCCCCGGCTCTTCCCAGAAGGAGCAGGTACTGGACACTCAGACCCCGGCCGCCGCGGCCGATCCCTTCAACGAGACCATAGGTGCTTCGGAGAAACCCAGCGCGACTCAGTCCTGGCCACACAAGACCAAGGAGCAGGATTGGGCCGCCATCACCAAACAGAAGCTGGAGCAGCAGCTCAAGAGCCAGATTGAATCCAAGGAGCTGGAGGTGGAGCAGCTCGGCAGCCAGCTGGTGATCCGGATCGGCGAGAAGACCCTGTTCCCCGCAGATTCAGCCTTCCTGCAGCCCCAGTTCATTCCACTGGTCAACAAGGTGTCCGATGTGTTGGCCAATATCCCCGGCAGGGTGGTGGTGACCGGCCACACCGACAACTCACAGGCACCGGTGGAGCTCTATCGCAACAACTGGGAGCTGTCGGTGCTGCGAGCCGCCACCATAGTCCACACCCTGCTCACCAACCCCAAGCTGGATTCACGGCGGGTCGTCGCCCAGGGGGCGGCCGACACTCAACCCCGCTACCCCAACGACACCCCTGCCCATCGCCAGGCCAACCGGCGAGTGGAGATAGTGCTCTCCCAAGGCAAGGCCGCAGAGCAGGCGCTTCCCCTCCTCACCCCCTGATAACAAGACCCCGCCACGCGGGGTTTTTCATCTTTTCGATTAGTTTATTTTTCCAACGATCCAGTGATTTACCCTGCACCGTAAAGCGATTGAAAATGATTCTCAAATAGGAACCTTGACCTCGCTAGCAAAAACCGATTTTCTTCCCCGCGATTAATAATTAATCCTTTGAAATGACATGTGAATCAACATCTCCATGGCATAATACGTAACACCCTTGTTAACTCACGTGATTAATTCGGTTAGGGAACACTCCTATGTTTGCTGATATTGCTGTCCAGCATTGGGCTTTTGCTGTCTATGTCGTTGGGGCCATCTGTATCTGCCTGACCATGATCGGCCTGGCGTCTTTGTTGGGGGGGCGAGCTTACGGCCGAGCCAAGAACAAGCCTTTCGAATCCGGCATCGACTCAGTCGGTAATGCCCGGCTGCGTTTCTCCGCCAAGTTTTATCTGGTTGCCATGTTCTTCGTCATCTTCGACGTCGAGGCACTCTACCTCTTCGCCTGGTCCGTTTCTGTTCGGGAAAGTGGCTGGGTCGGTTTCATCGAAGCCGCCATCTTTATCTCTCTGCTGCTGGTAGGCCTCATCTACCTGTGGCGCATCGGTGCGCTCGACTGGGCACCAAAGAAACCTGTCCTGACTGACAAGAAGCCAGACTGAATTACTGATACTCCCTTTGAGGTTGCACCATGAAGTACACCCTGACCCGGATTGACCCGGATGCGCCCGTTGAGCGCTACCCGCAGGAACAGCGCCAAACCGTCGAGGATCCCCTGGCCCAAGAGGCCTCCCGCGGCATCATGATCGGGCGCCTCGAAGAGGTGTTGCAAGACACAGTCAACTGGGGCCGCAAGAACTCCCTCTGGCCCTACAACTTCGGCATCTCCTGCTGTTATGTGGAGATGTGTACCGCCTTCACCTCCCCCCATGACGTCGCCCGTTTCGGCGCCGAAGTCATCCGGGCCTCGCCTCGTCAGGCGGATTTCATGGTGATAGCAGGGACCCCCTTCATCAAGATGGCACCTGTCATCCAGCGCCTGTATGAGCAGTTGCTCGAACCCAAATGGGTTATCTCCATGGGCGCCTGCGCGAACTCCGGCGGCATGTACGACATCTACTCAGTGGTACAGGGCGTGGACAAGTTCCTGCCGGTCGACGTCTACATTCCTGGCTGCCCGCCCCGCCCCGAGGCCTTCTTGCAGGCGCTGATGCTACTGCAGGACTCCATCGGCAAGGAGCGTCGCCCCCTCTCCTGGGTGGCCGGCGATCAGGGGATATACCGCCCGCAGATGCAGGCCGAGAAGGAACGCAAGCGCGGCGAACGGATCAACGTCACCAACCTGCGCACGCCGGATGAGATCTGATCATGAAACTGACCCGAGAATTTCCCAGTAACTACACCATGTCCCAGTGGCAGCCTTCCGATCACAGTGATGCCCAGGTGGTCGGCGAGTTGTTCGCTCACTTCGGTGCCGAGCGCTTCACCGTCCAGACCACCCGCACCGGCGTGCCGGTCATCTGGCTCTCCCGCGAGCTGCTGCTGGACGTGATCGGCTTCTTGCGCAAGCTCCCCTCCCCCTTCGTGATGCTGTTCGATTTGAGCGCCACCGACGAGCGGATGCGCAGCCATCGCGACGGCCTGCCCGAGAGCGACTTCACCGTCTTCTATCACCTCATCTCCATCGACCGTAACGCCGATGTGATGCTGAAGGTGCCGCTCAAAGAGAGCGATCTGAACCTGCCCACCATCAGCAAGCCCTTCCCAAACGCCAACTGGTACGAGCGGGAAGTCTGGGATCTGATGGGGATCACCTTCGAGGGCCACCCCCATCTGACCCGCATCATGATGCCCAAGAGCTGGCAGGGTCACCCGCTGCGCAAGGACTACCCGGCGCGCGCCACCGAATTCGATCCCTTCATGCTCGATGCGGTCAAGCAGGATCAGGAGCAGGACAACCTGCTGTTCAAGCCCGAAGAATGGGGCATGAGCCGGGGCAACGAGAACGAGGACTACATGTTCCTCAACCTCGGTCCGAACCACCCTTCCGCCCACGGCGCCTTCCGCCTGGTGCTGCAGCTCGATGGCGAAGAGATCCGCAACTGCGTCCCCGACATCGGCTATCACCACCGCGGCGCCGAAAAGATGGGTGAGCGCCAGTCCTGGCACAGCTACATCCCCTACACCGATCGGGTCGAGTATCTGGGCGGTTCGCTCAACAACATGCCTTACGTGCTGGCGGTAGAGAAGCTGGCAGGGATCAAGGTGCCGCAACGGGTCGACATGATCCGGGTGCTGATGTCGGAGCTGTTCCGCATCCAGAGCCACCTGCTGTTCATCGGCACCTACATCCAGGACGTGGGCGCCATGACCCCTGTGTTCTTCACCTTTACCGACCGCCAGAAGATCTACACCATCATCGAAGCCATCACGGGCGCACGCATGCACCCGGCCTGGTTCCGCATCGGTGGGGTGGCGCACGATCTGCCGGTGGGCTGGGCTCGCCTCATCCAGGAGAACCTGCTGGACTGGCTGCCCAAGCGGCTGATGGAGTATGAAAAAGCCGCCATGCGCAACAGCATCTTGCGTGGCCGCAGCATCGGCGTCGCCGCCTACTCGACCTCGCAGGCACTGGCCTGGGGCACCACAGGCGGTGGCCTGCGTGCCACCGGCCTCAACTTCGACGTGCGCAAATGGCGTCCCTACTCCGGCTACGATCAGTTCGAGTTCGAGGTGCCGGTGGGTGCCAACGGCGATGCCTATGACAGAGCCATGGTGCGCTTCGAGGAAATTCGCCAGAGTCTGCGCATCATAGAGCAGTGCGTGAAGAACATGCCGGAGGGACCGTTCAAGGCGGATCACCCGCTCACCACGCCACCGCCCAAAGAGCGCACCCTGCAGGACATCGAGACCCTGATCACCCACTTCCTGCAAGTGTCCTGGGGCCCGGTGATGCCGGCCGCCGAGTCCTTCCAGATGATAGAGGCGAGCAAGGGGATCAACAGTTACTACCTGACCAGCGACGGCTCCACCATGAGCTACCGGACCCGGATCCGCACCCCGAGCTTCGCTCACCTGCAGCAGATCCCCTCGGTGATCCGCGGCCAGATGGTGTCGGATCTCATCGTCTATCTGGGCAGTATCGATTTCGTTATGTCGGATGTGGATCGTTAAGTCCCCGCCGCGTTCGCACCAGAACGCAACGGGACAAGAAGAATAAGCGACAGAAGGTCAAGTCATGAGCCAGCAATGTCAGTGCCAAAATACAGCGTCCCCAGCGGGACAGGGCGGGTGCCAGGGCAAGGGGGACGGTTTCGTCCTGAGCCAGGCCGAACGCGACGCCATCGGGCATGAGATACACCACTACGAAGACCCCCGTGCCGCCAGCATCGAAGCGCTCAAGATAGTGCAGCAGGCCCGCGGATGGGTACCGGATGGTGCCATCCATGCCATCGCCGCCGAGCTCGGCATCCCCGCCAGTGACGTGGAAGGGGTCGCTACTTTCTATAGCCAGATCTTCCGCCAGCCGGTGGGTCGTCACATCATTCGTGTCTGTGACAGCATGGTCTGCTACATCAACGGTCACGAGCAGTTGTTGGCCGGCCTGAAAGAAGTCATGGATCTGGGCCCTGGCCAGACCTCGGCTGACGGTCGCTTCACCCTGCTGCCGGTCTGCTGCCTCGGCAACTGCGACAAGGGGCCGGCGCTGATGATCGACGACGACACCTATGGCGGGCTCGATGCCGTCAGCCTGCTCAAGACCCTGGAGGCTTATCCATGAGTTTGGCATCCTTTGGCACCGCCAACCGCATCGCCCGTGCGGCCGAGACCCATCCGCTCACCTGGCGGTTGCGCGATGACGGCCAGCCGGTCTGGCTGGACGAATACCAGAGCAAGCAGGGCTACGATGCGGCCCGCAAGGCACTGAGTCAGATGAGCCCTGATGAGATCGTCGGCACCGTCAAGGACGCCGGCCTCAAGGGCCGCGGCGGCGCCGGCTTCTCCACCGGTGTGAAGTGGGGCCTGATGCCCAAAGACGAGAGCATGAACATCCGTTACCTGCTCTGCAACGCCGACGAGATGGAGCCGAACACCTGGAAGGATCGTCTGCTGATGGAGCAACTGCCCCATCTGCTGATCGAGGGGATGATCATCTCCGCCAAGGCCCTCAAGGCCTACCGTGGCTACATCTTCCTGCGGGGCGAATACGTCGATGCCGCCATCAACCTGCGCCGCGCGGTGGAAGAAGCCAAGGCCGCCGGTCTGCTCGGCAAGAACATCCTGGGCTCTGGCTTTGACTTCGAGCTGTTCGTCCACACGGGCGCCGGGCGTTACATCTGCGGCGAAGAGACGGCGCTGATCAACTCCCTGGAAGGGCGCCGCGCCAACCCGCGCGCCAAGCCCCCCTTTCCAGCCGTCTCCGGCGTCTGGGGCAAGCCGACCTGCGTCAACAACGTCGAGACCCTGTGCAACGTGCCCGCCATCATCGGCAACGGCGTCGAGTGGTATCAGGGATTGGCGCTGCCGGGCTCGGAAGATCACGGCACCAAGCTGATGGGCTTCTCCGGCAAGGTCAACAACCCGGGTCTGTGGGAGCTGCCCTTTGGCATCACCGCCCGCGAGCTGTTTGAAAACTACGCCGGTGGCATGAAACCAGGCTATCGCCTCAAGGCCTGGCAACCGGGCGGCGCCGGCACCGGCTTCCTGCTGCCCGAGCACCTGGATGCCCAGATGTATGCCGGTGGCATCGGCAAGGTCGGCACCCGTATGGGGACGGGCCTCGCCATGGCGGTGGATGACAGCATCAACATGGTGGGACTCTTGCGCAACATGGAAGAGTTCTTCGCCCGTGAATCCTGTGGCTGGTGCACCCCCTGCCGCGATGGCCTGCCCTGGAGCGTCAAGCTGCTGCGCGCGCTGGAGCGTGGCGAGGGTCAGCAAGGAGATCTGGCCACGCTGGAACAGCTGGTCAGTTTCCTCGGCCCGGGCAAGACCTTCTGCGCCCATGCCCCTGGCGCCGTCGAGCCCCTTGGCAGTGCCCTCAAGTATTTCCGCGCCGAATTCGAGGCCGGGATCAAGGGACCGCAGGACAATCACAAGCTGCTCAAAGGGATCCAGCCCAATCTGCTGGGCGAACGCTGGTAAGACGCGACTGCGCGTCCGCAGCTGGTCCTCTGAACTAGCGCGAGCCAAAGATTTTATCTAATTGAAGTCAGGGAAGTTGTATGGCCACCATTCATGTAGACGGTAAAGAGTACGAGGTAGACGGGGCAGACAATCTGCTGCAAGCCTGTCTGTCCTTAGGGCTTGACGTCCCCTATTTTTGCTGGCATCCGGCGCTCGGTAGCGTCGGCGCCTGCCGCCAGTGTGCGGTCAAGCAATATCAGAATGCCGACGACAAGCGCGGCCGCCTGGTCATGTCCTGCATGACCCCCTCCACCGATGGCAGCTATATCTCCATCGAGGACGAAGAGGCGAAAGAGTTCCGCAAGACGGTGGTGGAGTGGCAGATGACCAACCACCCCCACGATTGCCCGGTGTGTGAAGAGGGCGGCGCCTGCCACCTGCAAGACATGACGGTGATGACGGGCCACAACAGCCGTCGCTACCGCTTCACCAAGCGCACCCACCAGAATCAGGATCTGGGCCCTTTCATCAATCACGAGATGAACCGCTGCATCGCCTGCTATCGCTGCGTCCGTTACTACAAGGACTACGCCGGTGGCGAGGATCTCGGTGTCTACGGTGCCCACGACAACGTCTATTTCGGCCGGGTCGAAGACGGCACCCTGGAGAGCGAGTTCTCCGGCAACCTGGTGGAGGTCTGCCCCACCGGCGTCTTCACCGACAAGACCCACTCAGAACGCTACAACCGCAAGTGGGACATGCAGTTCGCCCCCAGCATCTGCCAAGGCTGCGCGGTCGGCTGCAACATCAGCCCGGGTGAGCGTTATGGCGAGCTGCGCCGCATCGAGAACCGTTACCACGGCGCCCTGAACCACTACTTCCTGTGCGATCGCGGCCGCTTCGGCTACGGTCACGTCAACCTGGCCGATCGTCCGCGCCAGCCCCTGCTCCATGACGGCAGCGACAGACTCGCCATCACGGTGGACGGTGCCCTGAACCGCGCCGCCGATGCCCTGCGCACCGCCGCCGGCGTCATCGGCATCGGCTCGCCGCGCGCCTCGCTGGAGAGCAACTTCGCCCTGCGCGAGCTGGTGGGCGCCGCCAACTTCTACAGCGGCGTCGAGCAAAGCGAGTGGGAATGCCTGCAGAAGATGCTGCAGATCCTGCAACAGGGTGGCGTACGCACCCCGAGCCTGCGTGACATGGAAGAGGCCGACGCCGTGCTGGTGCTCGGCGAAGACGTCACCCAGACCGCCGCCCGCATCGCCCTGGCCCTGCGCCAGGCGGTCAAGGGCAAGGGGCGCGAGATCGCCCGCAAGCTGAAGGTGGACCTGTGGCAAGTCGCCGCGGTGCAGACCCTGGCCCAGAACGAGCGCTACCCGCTGCTGATCACCAGCCTGGATAGCACCCGTCTGGACGACGTGGCGAGCGGCACCCTGCACGCGCCCCACGCGGATCAGGCACGCCTCGGCTTCGCCATCGCCCACCTGCTCGACGGCTCGGCCCCTGCCCTGGCCGATCTGGCGCCCGAGCAGCAAGCCCTGGCCGAACGTTGGGCCGAGCTGCTTGGCAACGCCAAGAAGCCGCTCATCATCGCCGGCTCCGGCGCCCGCTCCCAGGCGCTGCTCGAGGCGGCCAGTAACATCGCCCGCGCCCTCAAGGGTCGTGGTCAGGCCGTGGAACTGGCGCTGGTGGCGCAAGAAGCCAACAGCCTGGGGCTGGCCATGCTGGCCGGGACCGCCGCACCGCTGGAAGCTGCCCTCGAGCGCATCGAAGGGGAGGAGAAGCTCGCGCTCATCACCCTGGAGAACGATCTCTATCGCCGTGCCGCCCGCAGCCGCGTCGATGCCGCCATCGACCGCCTGCAACACCTGCTGGTGGTCGATCATCAGGACACCGGCACCGCCCAGAAAGCGGGTCTGGTACTGCCCGCCGCCAGCTTCGCCGAGGCCGACGGTACCCTCATCAACATGGAAGGCCGCGCCCAGCGCTTCTTCCAGGTCTATGCCCCCGCCTTCTACGACGCCGACATTCAGGTGCGCGAGAGCTGGCGCTGGCTGGCCGCGCTGCAAGGCGCTCTGGACAGAAAACCGCTGCGCTGGAGCACCTTCGACGAGGTGAGCACGGCCTGCGCCGCCAGCGCCCCGCTGCTGGCTGCCATGCGTGAAGCCGCCCCCAACGCGGGTCTGCGCATCCGTGGCATGAAGCTCGCCCGCGAGCCGCACCGCTACAGCGGTCGCACCTCCATGCTGGCGGATCAGGACGTGAGCGAACCCCGGGTCGCGCAAGATCCCGACTCGCCGTTCGCCTTCTCCATGGAAGGCTACGCCGGTGCCCGCCAACCGATGCAACAGGTGCCCTTCGCCTGGGCGCCGGGCTGGAACTCCCCCTCTGCCTGGAACAAGTTCCAGGACGAAGTGGGTGGCAACCTGCGTGCCGGGGATCCCGGTCGCCGTCTGCTGGAACCGGGTGAGGACAACCTCGGCTGGTTCGACAGCATCCCGACTCCCTTCCAGGCCCAGGAGGCGCTGCAGGTGGTCAGTTACGATCAGCTGTTCGGTGGCGAAGAACTCTCCGCCAGGAGCCCGGTCATCCAGGCACGCATGAGCGAGCCCGTGCTGGTACTGAACCCGGCCGACGCCGCCCGTCTGGCCCTCAATGCCGGCAGCCTGATTGCCTTCTCCTGGGGTGGCCACCACTGGCGGCTGACCCTGCGCCTGAGCGACAAACTGGCCAAGGGCCTGCTCGGTCTGCCCCTCGGTGCCAATGGCCTGCCGACCGCGCTGCATCAGACCTATGTGAACAACTTGCAGGAGGCCATCGCATGAGCCACGTGCTGATCACCCTTTCTCAACGCGACAACCGGCAGGAGGTCCGCCTATGAGCGATTCGCTGATTGACCTGCTGCTGGAGGTGGGCAAGGCCCTGATCGTGCTGGTGGGGATCGTGGGGGCCGGTGCCTTCATGAGCTTCATCGAGCGTCGCCTGCTGGCGCTGTGGCAGGATCGCTACGGCCCCAACCGGGTGGGCCCCTTCGGCCTGCTGCAGCTGGCCGCCGACATGATCAAGATGTTCTTCAAGGAAGACTGGATCCCGCCGTTTGCCGATCGCCGGATCTTCGTGCTGGCCCCCATCATCGCCTTCACCGCCTTCATTCTGGCGTTTGCGGTGGTGCCCATCACCCCCACCTGGGGCGTGGCGGATCTCAACGTGGGCCTGCTCTACATCCTGGCCATCGCGGGGCTGGCGGTCTACGCCGTGCTGTTCGCCGGCTGGTCGAGCAACAACAAGTACTCCCTGCTCGGCAGCCTGCGGGCCTCGGCCCAGACCCTCTCCTACGAGGTGTTCCTCGGCCTGTCCCTGATGGGCATAGTGATCCAGACCGGCAGCTTCAACCTGCGGGAGATCGTCGAGGCGCAAGCCGGGCTCTGGAACGTGGTACCCCAGATCCTGGGCTTCGTCACCTTCCTGTTTGCCGGCGTCGCCGTCACTCACCGTCACCCGTTCGATCAGCCTGAGGCCGAGCAGGAGCTCGCCGATGGCTATCACATCGAGTATGCGGGCATGAAGTGGGGCCTGTTCTTCGTGGGTGAGTACATCGGCATAGTGCTGATCTCCTCCCTCATCGTGACCCTGTTCTTCGGTGGCTGGCACGGCCCCTGGCTGCCGCCCTTCATCTGGTTCGCCCTGAAGACCGCCTGTTTCATGGTGTTCTTCATCCTGCTGCGGGCTTCCCTGCCTCGCCCGCGCTTCGACCAGGTGATGTCCTTTGGCTGGAAAGTCTGCCTGCCGCTTACCTTGCTCAACATGCTGGTAACCGGCGCCGTAGTGCTGATGAACGTGCAGTGAGGCACCTATGAAAATCATTAATATCATCAAGGGTGTTGGCACCCAACTGCGGAGCCTCGGGATGGTGTTCTCCCATGCCTGGCGGCCCCGCGAGACCCTGAGCTACCCGGAGCAGGCCGTCTATGCGGCGCCCCGTTTCCGTGGCCGCATCGTCCTGACCCGGGATCCGGACGGTGACGAGCGCTGCGTGGCATGCAACCTGTGCGCCGTCGCCTGTCCGGTCGGCTGCATCTCGCTGCAAAAAGCGGAGCGGGACGATGGTCGCTGGTACCCGGAGTTCTTCCGCATCAACTTCTCCCGTTGCATCTTCTGCGGCCTGTGTGAGGAAGCCTGCCCCACCACCGCCATCCAGCTCACCCCGGATTTCGAGATGGGTGAGTATCGTCGCCAGGATCTGGTGTACGAGAAGGAAGATCTGCTGATCAGCGGCCCCGGCAAGTACCCGGACTACAACTTCTATCGCATGAGCGGTATGGCTATCGACGGCAAGCCCAAAGGGGATGCCGAGAACGAAGCCAAGCCCATCGATGTCAAGAGCCTGCTGCCCTAGGAGTCAATCATGGAATTGGCATTTTATGCCGCGGCCCTGGTCGCCATTTACAGCACGCTGCGGGTGATCAGCACCAGCAACCCGATGCACGCGCTGCTCAATCTCATCATCTCGCTCATCGCCGTGGCCATGATCTTCTTCTGCCTTGGTGCCTCCTTCGCGGGTGCCTTGCAGGTGATCGTCTACGCCGGCGCCATCATGGTGTTGTTCGTGTTCGTGGTGATGATGCTGAACCTGGGCTCGGCCCAGGATCAGGAACGCAACTGGCTCACCCCCAAGACCTGGGGCGGGCCAGCCCTGCTCTCCCTCATCCTGCTCGGCTTCCTGGCCTACGGCATCCTCGGCGTCACCGGGGGTGTGCTCGGTCTGACCGACGTCAGTGCCAAGGAAGTCGGCATCGCCCTGTTCGGCCCCTACGTGCTGGCGGTGGAGCTCGCCTCCATCCTGCTGCTGGCGGGCCTGGTCACCGCCTATCACCTGGGCCGTGAGGACAAGAACGGAGAGGTGCTCTCCGTGCCCAAAACCCCCGTGCGCCCATCTCAAGAAGGAGGTCAGCAATGAGTGGCATTCCCATGGAACACGGTTTGCTGCTTGCGGCCATCTTGTTCTGTATCGGCCTGTGCGGCCTGTTAATTCGCCGTAACTTGCTGTTTATCCTCATGAGTATCGAAATCATGATGAATGCGTCCGCACTGGCGTTCGTGGTGGCTGGCAGCCGCTGGGCCCAGGCCGACGGCCAGATCATGTACATACTGGTGATTTCTCTGGCGGCAGCGGAGGCCAGCATTGGCCTGGCCCTGTTACTGCTGCTCTATCGTCGTTACCACACCCTCAGCGTGGACACTGTGAGCGAGATGCGCGGATGAGCCTCCTATTCCTGACTTTCCTGTTCCCGCTGCTGGGATGGCTGGTGCTGGCCTTCTCCATCGGCCGTTTCGGCGAGCGCACCTCGGCGCTCATCGGTGTCGGCAGCATAGGCCTGTCGGCCCTGACCACCCTCTGGGTTGGCATCGATTTTCTCGGCAACATGCCGGAGGGCGGCGTCTACACCCAGACCCTGTGGCAGTGGATGGCGGTGGGTGAATTCACCCCCAGCTTCCGCCTGGCGCTGGACGGCCTGTCGCTGACCATGTTGGGAGTGGTGACCGGGGTGGGTTTCTTCATCCACCTGTTCGCCTCCTGGTACATGCGTGGGGAAGAAGGTTATTCGCGCTTCTTCACCTACACCAACCTGTTCATCGCCAGCATGGTGTTCCTGGTGCTGGCCGATGATCTGCTGTTCGTCTACCTCGGTTGGGAAGGCGTGGGCCTGTGCAGCTACCTGCTGATCGGCTTCTACTACCGCAATCCCGCCAACGGGGCCGCTGCCCTCAAGGCGTTCGTGGTGACCCGGGTCGGTGACGTCTTCCTCGCTATCGGTCTGTTCGTCCTGTACCGGGAGCTCGGTACCCTCAACATCCATGAGCTGCTGGTTCGCGCGCCCGCGATGTTTGCCGAAGGCTCCCCTGCCCTGTCGTTCGCCTGTCTGATGTTGCTCGGTGGCGCTGTCGGTAAATCCGCCCAGCTGCCGCTGCAGACCTGGCTGGCAGACGCCATGGCGGGTCCAACCCCGGTCTCGGCGCTGATCCACGCGGCCACCATGGTGACCGCTGGTGTCTATCTCATCGCCCGTACCCACGGACTGTTCCTGCTGGCCCCCGAGATCCTGCATCTGGTGGCGCTGGTGGGTGCCATCACGCTGGTGCTGGCGGGCTTCGCGGCCCTAGTGCAGACCGACATCAAGCGGATTTTGGCCTACTCCACCATGAGCCAGATCGGCTACATGTTCCTGGCCCTCGGGGTCGGTGCCTGGGATGGGGCCATCTTCCACCTGATGACCCACGCCTTCTTCAAGGCGCTGTTGTTCCTCTCCGCCGGTGCCGTCATCGTCGCGACCCACCACGAGCAGAACATCTTCAAGATGGGGGGCCTGCGCAAGAGCCTGCCGCTGGTCTATGCCTGCTTCCTGGTCGGGGGCTCGGCACTGGCCGCGCTGCCGCTGGTGACCGCCGGTTTCTACAGTAAGGACGCCATCCTCTGGCAGGTGCAGGCCAGTGGCCAGAACACCCTGCTGTGGGCCGGTCTGGTGGGGGCCTTCCTGACCTCCCTCTACACCTTCCGTCTGATCTTCATCGCCTTCCACGGCAAGCCGCAGACGCAGGCCCATGCCGGTCACGGCCTGGCGCACAAGCTGCCGCTGCTGGTGCTGTTGGTGCTCTCCACCGCCATCGGCGCCTGGATCACCCCCCCCTTGGCGGGCGTACTGCCGGCGGGCCCTGGCGATCACATCGAAGAGGGTCGTCACAGCCTCGAGATCCTGTCCGGCGTCATCGCCGTGGCGGGGATAGCACTCGCCGCCTTCCTGTTCCTTGGCGAGCGTCGCCTGGCAAGAAGTATTGCCGAGAGCGCCCCTGGCCGTCTGCTCAGCACCCTCTGGTTCAACGCCTGGGGCTTTGACTGGTTGTATGAACGGCTCTGGGTCAAGCCCTACCTGCTGGCGACCCGCTTGCTTGGCAAGGATCCGCTGGACTGGATGATGAACCTGCCCGCCGTACTGGCATACAGTGGTCATCAGATGCTGGCCTGGACTGTCACCGGCAAGTTGCGCTGGTACGCAGCCTCCATGGGGATGGGCGCCGTCCTGATCCTGGCGCTGCTGCTGCTCGGTTGACGTCGATGCATTCCCTGAATTCACTGCAGGCCTGCGGGCCTGCACAGCGACTAGAACCTATGAGAGAGCTGATATCGTGACCTTACTCTGGATCTTGTTAATTCCTTTTATCGGCGGCTTGCTCTGCTGGCAGATGGAGCGCCTCGGTGGACAGTTCGTCCGCTGGGTAGCCCTGTTGTCCATGAGCGCCTGCTTGTTGCTCTCCGGCGCCATCTGGTTTAGTGGTGATTTCAGCCTGGCAAACCCCGGCCTCCCCGTCTGGGCGGCCGAGTGGCAATTGCCCTGGATCCCCCGCTTCGGCATCTCCCTGCATCTGGCGGTCGATGGCTTGTCGCTCTTGATGGTGATGCTCACCAGCTTCATCGGCGTGCTGGCCATCCTCTGTTCCTGGAAGGAAATCGTGCAGCGCATCGGCTTCTTCCACCTGAACCTGCTGTGGATTTTGGGCGGCGTGCTCGGCGTATTCATGGCGGTGGATCTGTTCCTGTTCTTCTTCTTCTGGGAGATGATGCTGGTGCCGATGTACTTCCTGATCGCGCTCTGGGGCCACTCGGTCACCGACGGTAAATCCCGTATCAACGCCGCCACCAAGTTCTTCATCTACACCCAGGCGAGCGGCCTCATCATGCTGGTCGCCATCCTGGGGCTGGTGCTGACCCACCACGCCGCCACCGGCGTCTTCACCTTCAACTACCTGGACCTGCTCAACACCCCGATGAGCACTGGTGTGCAGTGGTTGCTGATGCTGGGCTTCTTCATCGCCTTCGCGGTCAAGATGCCGCTGGTGCCGCTGCACGGCTGGCTGCCGGATGCCCACAGCCAGGCGCCGACCGCGGGTTCCGTGGATTTGGCGGGGATCCTGCTGAAGACCGCCGCCTACGGCCTGCTGCGCTTCACCCTGCCGCTGTTCCCCGAGGCGTCCGCCCAGTTCGCCCCCTATGCCATGGGGCTGGGTCTGTTCGGCATCGTCTACGGTGCCCTGCTGGCCTTCGCCCAGACCGACATCAAGCGACTGGTGGCCTACACCAGCATCTCCCACATGGGCTTCGTGATGATCGCCATCTATTCGGGTAGCGAGCTCGCGCTGCAAGGCGCCGTGGTACAGATGATCGCCCACGGCCTCTCCGCTGCCGGTCTGTTCATCCTGTGCGGCCAGCTCTACGAGCGTCTGCACACCCGTGATCTGCGCCAGATGGGCGGCCTGTGGGGGCGCCTGCGCTACCTGCCCGGTGTCATGCTGTTCTTCTCGGTCGCCTCACTGGGGATGCCGGGTACCGGCAACTTCATCGGCGAGTTCCTGATCCTCATCGGCAGCTTCCAGGTGGCGCCGATCATGACCATCATCGCGACCTTCGGTCTGGTGCTGGCCTCGGTCTACTCCCTCATCATGCTGCAACGGGCCTGCTTCGGTGCCCCCAAGGATGACAAACCCCTCAAGGGACTGGACAGCCGCGAGCTGGCCATGATGCTGACCATCGCCGGCCTGCTGGTGCTGCTCGGGGTCTATCCCCAGCCGGTGCTCGATACCGCCAGCAGCAGCCTGCTGAACGTGCTGCACTGGTATGCGCTGCCGAGCACAGGAGCCTTGCAATGATGCCTTCTCTTCTGATGCCTTCTCTTCTGCTGCCTTCCTTGTCCATTACAGGAGCACTGTCATGACGTTTACCGCAGCTCAACTGCTGGCCCTGCTGCCCCTGCTGCTGACCACGGGGGCCATGGTGGCCCTGATGCTGGCCATCGCCTGGAAGCGCTGTGATGACACCGCCTTCGTGGTGACCATCACGGGTCTGAACCTGGCCCTCTTCTCCCTGCCCATCGTGATGGCCCAGGGGGATCAGGGTGTCACGCCCCTGCTGCAAGTGGACAGCTACGCCGTCTTCTACATGGGGCTGGTGCTCATCGGTGCCCTGGCGACCTGTACCTTCGGCCGCTCCTGGCTCAAGGGCTATCCGGACAACCGGGAAGAGTTCTACCTGCTGCTGCTGATCGCCACCGCCGGCGGCCTGGTGCTGGCGGGTTCCCGCCACCTCGCCTCCCTGTTCATCGGGATCGAGATGCTGACCCTGCCGATGTTCGGTCTGGTGGGCTACGCCTACCGCGAGCGCCATTCGCTGGAGGCCAGCATCAAGTACATGGTGCTCTCCGCCGCCGCCACCGCCTTCCTGCTGTTTGGCATGGCGCTGCTCTACGCCCAGGCCGGCAGCCTGAGCTTCAGCGATCTCGGTCTGACCCTGGCCCAGAGCCCGGCTCACCATCCGCTGCTGATGGGTGGCCTGGGTCTGATGCTGGTCGGCTTCGCCTTCAAGCTCTCCCTCGCCCCCTTCCACCTCTGGACCCCGGACGTGTACGAGGGTGCCCCGGCACCGGTCGCGACCTTCCTCGCCACCGTCAGCAAGATCGCGGTGTTCTGCGTGCTGCTGCGCTTCTATCTGGCGGTCCCTGCCACCGGCGATCCCATGTTCCACTGGCTGCTGGCGGCCATTGCGGTCGTGTCCATCGTCGTCGGTAACCTGCTGGCACTGATCCAGACCAACATCAAGCGGATGATGGGTTACTCCTCCATCTCCCACTTCGGCTACCTGCTGGCGGTGGTGGTGGCGAGCCGCCTCGGCCAGATGCCGGTGGAAGCGGCCGGGGTCTACCTGCTGATGTACCTGTTCACCAGCCTGGGTGCGTTCGGCGTCATCAGCATGATGTCCAGCCCCTATCGTGGCAAGGATGCGGACTCCCTGCACAGCTACCGCGGTCTGTTCTGGCATCGTCCCTACCTGACCGCCGTCATGACGGTGATGATGTTGTCGCTCGCGGGCATCCCCATGACGCTCGGCTTCATCGGCAAGTTCTACCTCATCGGGGTGACGGTCGATGCCCAGCTGTGGTGGCTCTCCGGCGCCATCGTGCTCGGCAGCGCTCTGGGGCTCTACTACTACCTGCGGGTCATGGTCACCCTCTACCTGCGCGAGCCCGGCATGCAGCTGCGCGATGCCAAGGCCGACTGGGCCTTCTCCTCCGGGGGCCTGGTGGTGCTGCTCTCCGCCATTCTGGTGGTGGCGCTGGGTATCTATCCCCAGCCGGTCATCAGCCTGGTACAGGGCTTCCAGAACGTGGTGCTGCACTAAGCACTCACCCGTCACAGCACAACAAACCGGCCCAAGTGGCCGGTTTTTTTATGCTCCATCCAAAACGATATTCATCCTGCTCCAGCCGGTAACGCGTCGCCCTCCCCTCTCCCCCCTTGCCATCCCCTCCTATCCTGATCCAGAGTCAACGCTCCGGGGCTGCTACATGCTGAGTCCTAAGTCCTAAGTCCTAAGTCCTCACTCAGAATCATTCACACAACGCTTATGCTGCGCCCATAAAAAAACCGGCCACTTGGGCCGGTTTTTCATTGTTGCTGTGTACGCGGCGGGATTACCCCAGACGCACGCGCGCGTTTCTGAACATCCGCATCCAGGCACCGTCCTCGCCCCAGTTGTCCGGGTGCCAGGAGTTGGCCACTGTGCGGAACACCCGCTCCGGGTGCGGCATCATGATGGTGGCACGACCGTCAACGGTGGTGACCGCGGTGATGCCGTCCGGTGCGCCGTTCGGGTTGGCCGGGTACTGCTCGGTGACCTGGCCGCGGTTGTCCACGAAACGCAGCCCCACCAGGCCGCTCTGTTGCAGCGCGGCAAGGTGAGCGGCATCGCGCACTTCCACCCGCCCTTCCCCGTGGGAGACGGCGATGGGCATGACAGAGCCGGCCATGCCCGCGAAGAAGGCGGACGGGGAGTCCTGTACCTGCACCAGGCTGAAGCGCGCCTCGAAGCGCTCGGAGCGGTTGCGCACGAAGCGCGGCCAGAGCGTGGCACCCGGGATGAGGTCACGCAGGTTGGACATCATCTGGCAACCGTTGCAGACGCCAAGGGAGAGCGTATCACCGCGCTCGAAGAAGCGCTGGAACTGCTCGCGGGCACCGTCGTTGAACAGGATGGACTTGGCCCAGCCCTCACCTGCCCCCAGCACGTCGCCGTAGGAGAAGCCACCACAGGCCACCAGAGTCTGGAACTGATCCAGCTTGATGCGGCCGCTGAGGATGTCGCTCATATGCACGTCGACGGCGGTGAAGCCGGCGCGATCAAACGCCGCCGCCATCTCCACGTGGGAGTTGACTCCCTGCTCGCGCAGCACCGCCAGACGGGGGGAGACCCCGCGGGCGATATAGGGCGCGGCCACGTCCTCGGACGGGTTGTAGGTCAAGCTGGCGTGCAGACCCGGGTCGGTCGCGTCCTGGCGGGCGGCATGCTCCTGATCCGCGCACTCGGGGTTGTCCCGCAGGCGCTGCATCTGCCAGCTGGTCTCGCCCCAGAGGGTGCGAAGGGCGGTGCGACTGGCGCGGTACACTTCGGTCCCGGCACGCTGGAACAGGATGAGATCGTCTTCACGTACCGTCCCCAGCACATGGGAGCAGGCCGCCAGGCCATGGCCGGCCAGCAGGGTCAGCACGGCTTCTTTATCGTCGCGGCGCACCTGAATGACGGCACCCAGCTCCTCGTTGAACAGCGCCGGCAGCAGCTCGCCACCGATGCGATCGAGCTGGATGTCGAGGCCGCAGTGACCGGCGAAGGCCATCTCGGTCAGGGTGACGAAGAGACCGCCGTCGGATCTGTCGTGGTAGGCGATGAGTTTGCGGTCCGCCACCAGCGCCTGGATGGCGTTGAAGAAGCCCTTGAGCTGGACCGGATTGTCGAGATCCGGCGCGCTGTCGCCGAGCTGACGATAGACCTGGGCCAGGGCCGAGGCGCCGAGACGCTGCTTGCCATTGCCAAGGTCAATGAGGATAAGGTCGGTCTCACCGAGATCGGTACGCAACTGCGGGGTGACGGTGTTGCGCACATCCTCCACCCGGGCGAAGGCGGTGATCAGCAGGGAGAGAGGCGAGGTGACGCTACGCTCCTCACCCTCTTGTTGCCAGCGGGTCTTCATGGACATGGAGTCCTTGCCGACCGGGATGGTGATGCCAAGGGCCGGGCAGAGCTCCTCGCCCACCGCCTTGACCGCCTCATAGAGGCCGGCGTCTTCCCCCGGGTGACCGGCGGCGGCCATCCAGTTGGCGGAAAGCTTGACCCGCTTGAGGGAACCGATGTGAGCCGGCGCCAGGTTGGTCAGGGCCTCGGCCACCGCCATGCGGGCGGAGGCGGCGTGGGAGAGCAGCGCCACCGGGGTGCGTTCCCCCAGGGACATGGCCTCGCCGTGATAACCGTCGTAGGTGGCGGCGGTGACGGCGCAATCCGCCACCGGGATCTGCCAGGGGCCGACCATCTGATCACGGTTGACCAGCCCGGTCACGCTGCGATCGCCGATGGTGATGAGGAAGGACTTCTCCGCCACCGTCGGCAGGCGCAGCACCCGCTCGGCCGCCTCGGAGAGGGTGATGCCGTCGAATGCAAGAGGCTTGCCCTGGGCCGGCAGGCTGGCGACGTCGCGGTGCATCTTGGGCGCCTTGCCGAGCAGCACGTCCAGCGGCAGATCGATGGGCTGATTGTCAAAATGCGCATCGCTGAGGGTCAGATGCTTCTCTTCGGTGGCGGTGCCGATGACGGCATAAGGCGCCCGTTCACGCTCGCACAGCGCCTTGAACTGGGGCAGCTTGTCCTGGGCCACCGCCAGCACGTAACGCTCCTGGGATTCGTTGCACCAGATCTCGAGGGGGCTCATGCCCGGCTCGTCGCACTGGATGGCGCGCAAGTCGAACTTGCCACCGCGCTCGCCGTCGTTGACCAGCTCAGGCATGGCGTTGGAGAGGCCGCCGGCGCCCACGTCGTGGATGAAGACGATGGGGTTGTCATCGCCCAGCTGCCAGCATCTGTCGATCACTTCCTGACAGCGGCGCTCCATCTCGGGGTTGTCCCGCTGCACCGAGGCGAAGTCCAGATCCTCGGCCGACTGGCCGGACGTCATGGAAGATGCCGCACCGCCACCAAGGCCGATGTTCATGGCCGGGCCACCCAGAACTATGAGGGCGGCTCCCACCGGGATCTCCCCCTTCTGGACGTGCTCGGTGCGGATGTTGCCGATACCGCCCGCCAGCATGATGGGCTTGTGATAGCCACGCACCTCGACGCCGTTGTGGCTAGGTACCTGCTCTTCGAAGGTACGGAAGTAACCGAGAATGGCCGGACGGCCGAATTCGTTGTTGAAGGCGGCGCCACCGAGCGGCCCCTCCTGCATGATGTCAAAGGCGCTGACGATGCGGCTGGGTTTGCCGAAATCCTGCTCCCAGGGCTGCTCGAAGCCGGGGATGCGCAGGTTGGATACGGAGAAGCCCACCAGACCCGCCTTGGGCTTGGCGCCACGGCCGGTCGCGCCTTCGTCACGGATCTCACCACCGGAGCCGGTAGCCGCCCCCGGGAAGGGAGAGATGGCGGTCGGGTGGTTGTGGGTCTCCACCTTCATCAGGATGTCGACCCGCTCCTGGTGGTACTGATACTCACCGCTGGCGGGGCTCGGGAAGAAGCGGCCACCTTCGCTGCCTTCCATCACGGCGGCGTTGTCTTTATAGGCAGACAGGACATGGTCTGGCGTCTGCTCGAAGGTGTTCTTGATCATCTTGAACAGCGACTTGGGTTGCTGCTCACCGTCTATGGTCCAGTCGGCGTTGAAGATCTTGTGACGGCAGTGCTCGGAGTTCGCCTGGGCAAACATGTAGAGCTCGATGTCGTTCGGATTGCGGCCAAGTCGGGTGAAGTTCTCGACCAGATAGTCGATTTCGTCTTCGGCCAGGGCCAGACCCAGACTGATGTTGGCAGAGGCCAGGGCGGCGCGCCCTCCCCCCAGCACATCGACCTGAGTGAAGGGGCGTGGCGTCTGGTGCGAGAACAGGGCACTCGCCTGGCTCATCTCGCCAAACACCACCTCCATCATGCGATCGTGCAGCAGCGCCATCACCTCGGCCCGCTGGCCTTCGGTCAAGTCAGCCTTGGGCTGCAGGTAATAGGCGATGCCGCGCTCCAGCCGCTTGACCTGGTTCAGGCCGCAGTTGTGGGCAATGTCGGTTGCTTTGGAAGACCAGGGGGAGATAGTGCCGGGACGGGGGGTAACGAGAAACAGCTGACCGCTGGGGGTGTGTTCTGGGATGGTCGGGCCGTAGCGCAAGAGCTGGCCCAAGGTCGCTCGCTCCGGTGGCGACAAGGGGCTTGAAAGCTCGGCGAAGTGCACATATTCGGCATAGACGCTCTCTATCTCGACTCCTCTCTGCGCACAGCTTTGCAGCAGCTTGTGGACACGAAACTCAGACAGTGCAGGGGCACCACGCAAGATTTCCATATACCTTTCTCACCAAGTTTTAGAGTGTGGGGGGATTTGAGACGCGCGTATTATAGGGATCAGGCCGATAACGGACAAACGTTTTTCTCATCTAGCGCGATGTGACTCGCCCCACACTCTCTGGTATAAAGGAGCCTCTTTTTTGACAAATGCCGATTTTTTCAACAAGGGTACTCACCTACTTGCGCTGCATTTTTCGACTGTGTATCGGGATGCTGTTGACGCTGGCCCTCGCCGGTTGTGACTTCTACTCCCCCTCCAGCCAGCTGGAGCAGATCCGCCAGCGTGGCGAGATCCGGGTTGGCACCCTCTATGGGCCGACCTCTTATTACCAGCGTGACGACGTCGCCCAGGGCTTCGATTACGAGCTGGCGAAAGACTATGCCGACTGGTTGGGGGTCAAGCTGACCATAGTCCCCACCTACAGCACTGCCGAGCTGGTGGAGTTGCTTGAGAAGAAGAAACTGGATATCGCGGCCGCCGCCATCGTGGTGACACCGGAGCGGCGCAAGCTGTTTCGCTTCGGTCCTGGCTTCTACCAGGTCTCCCCCAAGCTGGTCTATCGCAACGGCTCCCCCAGACCTAAGGATCTCGGCGATCTCAAGGGCACCATAGTGGTACCCGCCGGCTCCACCGGCGAGGATCTGATGAAGGAGCTCAGCAAGCAAAACCCCAAGCTGAACTGGAGCGTCAACCGAAACGCGGACGTGGAGGAGCTGCTCAAGCAAGTCGTCGACGGCAAGGTGGACTACACGGTGGTGCAGGACACCGTGCTGGCCCGCACCCAGCGCTACTATCCCGAGCTCACCGAGGGGCTGACGCTGGCCAAGAAGCAAGCCGTGGCCTGGGCCATGACCAAGCTGCCCGATGACAGCCTCTACGCCAGCATCATCGACTTCTTCGGTCAGCGTTTCATGGATGGCTCCATCGCCAAGCTGGACGAGAAGTACTTCGGCCATGTGCAGAACTTCGATTTTGTCGATACCCGCACCTTTCTGCAGCGGGCCAAGAGCCTGCTGCCCAAGTATCAGGAGCTGTTCCAGACCCACGCCAAGGAGATCGACTGGCGCCTGCTGGCCGCCATCAGCTATCAGGAGTCCCACTGGGACCCACAGGCAAAATCCTACACCGGGGTGCGCGGCATGATGATGCTGACCGAGCCCACCGCCAAGGCGATGGGGGTCAGTGACAGAACCCACCCGGAGGAGAGCATCAAGGGCGGCGCCCGTTATCTGCAGGAGATGATGGAGAAGGTGCCGGACTCGGTGCCGGATGACGAGAAGGTGTGGTTCGCCCTCACCGCCTACAACATCGGTTATGGCCACATGATGGATGCCCGCCGCCTGACCAAGGATCTGGGCAAGAATCCCGATGCCTGGAGCGACGTGAAGGAAGTGCTGCCGTTGCTGCAACAGTCTCGTTGGCATCGCAAGGTGCGCTACGGCTACGCCCGGGGCGGCGAGGCGCGCAACTACGTCAACAACGTTCGCCAGTATTACCAGAGCCTGCTCTGGCTCGACAACGAGCAGCGCAAGGCCCATCGCCGGGAAGAGCTGGACGAGGATGACAACAGCGAGCCGAGCGCCACGGATGAACGCCCCACCATCATTGCCGAGGTGGTCAAGCAGATCATTCCCTGAGAACCTGTTCACGATCTGTGACGAGAGGTCGGAAGCAAGGTAAAGAGCAGCGCAGGAACCGGAGTGTATATGGATACATGAGCACTCTTTACCCCACATAAGCGAGCAGCACAGGAGCCTTGATCACGGCCTCGCAGTAAGATCATGAACAGGTTCTGAGGCCGACCCGGGTTTGTTTTCAGAGGGGAGGATCTGTTACCATCCTCCCAGACCTGTGACTGTCCGGGACGTGCGTATCGCAATATTTTCACCCACTTGCGATGCCGAAAGCAGAATGCACCGACGCACCCTCGACAGCGCCAGGATGACCAGGGAGGAAACAAGATGAGAACACGCAGAAGAGCCACGCTGACCAGGAAGAGCAAGTGTGCCTGGAGCCCCAGACGCAAGCTCAAGCTCAACGACATGAAACGCAAGATATGGCGCAGGAATCGCTCCTACACCCTGTTGATTGCAGAGCACACAGAATAAACCCGGCCAAGGCCGGGTTTTTTAATGCCTCATTATTGCGCCGCCTGCGCCGTCACCTCGAACGCGACCGCACGCTTGGAGACCAGGCTGTTGCAGTGGTTGCAGAAGTAATCCACGGCGCCGCAGGCCTTGAGCCGCTCAAGCTCCTGCTCACAGGTCGGGCACAGGGCCCGGATCCGGTAGCGAGCCTGACACTGCGGGCAGCTCGTCTCGCGGCTGCGGCTATCGAGCGCGGCGCTGCAGGCCGGGCAAATCAAGGGGTTCATACTGGACTCCTCTCATTGGGGCAGATCAAGGCAGCATAACCTCCTTTCTCCATCCCGTTTACCAGAAAAAACGGCTGCCACAGGCAGCCGTATTCGCTTATTTCTTGGTCTTGTTTCGCGCCTTGAGCAGGCGATCCCGTTGCCGCTCCTGGCTCAGGGTCAGGGTATTCTTCCTGCCCTCGAACGGGTTGGCCGACTCCTGGAATTCGACCCGGATCGGGGTACCCATGATCTTCAGCGACTTGCGGAAGTAGTTCATGAGATAGCGCTTGTAGGAATCCGGCAGATCGTTCAACTGGTTGCCGTGGATCACGATGCGCGGCGGGTTGTAGCCACCGGCGTGAGCATACTTCAGCTTGACCCGGCGACCGTTCACCATGGGCGGCTGGTGGTCTTCCTGCGCCATCTGCATGATGCGGGTCAGCATGGCGGTACTGGTCCGACGAGTCGCGGACTGGTACGCCTCCTGGATGGATTCGAACAGGTGGCCAACGCCGCTGCCGTGCAGGGCGGAGATGAAGTGCACCCGGGCGAAGTCGATGAAGCCCAGACGGCGGTCCAGCTCGTTCTTGACATCCTCTTTGATCTTCTGATCCAGACCGTCCCACTTGTTCACCACCAGCACCACGGAGCGGCCGGAGTTGAGCACGAAGCCCAGGATGCTCAGGTCCTGATCCGTGATGGTCTCGCGAGCGTCGATCACCAGCAGGCAGACGTTGGCATCTTCGATGGCCTTGAGGGTCTTGATGACGGAGAACTTCTCCACCGTCTCATGGACTTTGCCGCGACGACGCACACCGGCGGTATCGATGATCACGTACTTCTGCTCGTCGCGCTCCATGGGAATGTAGACGGAGTCGCGGGTGGTGCCCGGCATGTCATAAACGATGACGCGGTCTTCACCCAGCATGCGGTTGGTCAGGGTCGATTTGCCGACGTTGGGACGACCGACGATGGCGAACTTGATGGGCAAGTCGGCGAACGGCGTCTCCTTGGTATCTTCCCGGGTGTCGAGCTCACCGGCGGCCACCATGCGCAGCAAGGCTTCTTCGTCGAAGTCCTCATCCAGTTCGTGTTGCGCATCCTCTTCGTCACCCGCCGCCGCTTCGACCAGCTCTTCCAGGTGGGGAGCCAGGGCCAGCTCCAGCAGGCTCAGCACGCCACGGCCGTGGGCCGCCGCGATCTGGTAGACCTCGCCCAGTGCCAGCGCATAGAACTCGGACACGGCGGAGTCGCCATCGATGCCGTCGGTCTTGTTGGCAACCAGGAATACCTTCTTGTGGGTCTTGCGCAGGTGCTCGGCGATGGCCTGATCCGCGGCAGTCAAGCCCGCGCGCGCATCCACCATGAACAGCACTACATCCGCTTCTTCAATGGCCAGCAGGGATTGCTCGGCCATCTTCAGCTCGATCCCCTCTTCACTGCCATCGATACCGCCGGTATCGACCACGATAAATTCCAGCTCGCCCAACTTCGCCTGGCCATATTTGCGATCCCGGGTCAGGCCGGGGAAATCGGCGACCAGGGCATCCCGGGTACGGGTCAGGCGGTTAAACAGGGTGGATTTCCCCACGTTGGGGCGGCCCACCAGGGCTACTACAGGAGTCATAAAAGCCTCATTCTCAAGACGACAAAGGCTCCGGGTCCGAAGACCAGGAGCCGGATATTCAGATTGATGGGTGATCAGGGACGCGCTAGCGCGTACAACTTGCCACCACGGCTCTGCACATACAGGGTGTCACCGTCCACCAGAGGGGCGGCGTAGAGACCACTGCTATCGAGCTGCTGCATGGACTTGATGGTACCGTCGGTACGATCCAGCCAATACAGGTAACCTTCCACATCGCCGACCACCACGTAGTCGCCAAGGACGACAGGGGCGGTCACCGACCGGTTTTCCAGCTGGGTGTTGGACCACAGCTCCAGACCGTTACGACGGTCCACCGCGAACAGGTGACCACGGCTGTCGGTCAGCACGATGGCGTTGCCGGTCACCGCCATGTCGCGGTAGCCGGAATACTTGCGCTTCCACACCTCGTCACCGGTCATCAGCTTGCGCGCCATCAACTGCCCATTGTAGGCAATGGCATAGAGCTCATCGCCAGCGATGAGCGGGGCTGCATCCACGTCCACCATGCGATCCAGCTCGGTCGCACCGCGCGGATCCGCCACCTTGGACTGACGCACCGGCTGACCGTTGCTCAGCAGGGCGATGCCCACCTTGCCATCGGCACGGCCGTAGATCACGGCGCCGTTGGTGATAACGGGGGCGCCGGCACTGCGCAGGGTCAGCGGCGGCTGCTCTTCGCTGAGGGACCACTGTTGCTTGCCTTCATCGGTATCGAGGGCGATCAGCCGGCCCGAGGTGGTCAATACCACCACCCGGCCATCCTCGACGGCGGGGCTGGCGACCACTTCACCCGGCACATTGGTCTGCCACAGCACTTCCCCGTTTGCCTCGTTCAGGGCGTAGACCACCCCGTTCTCGGAACCGAGGAACAGCTTGCCGTAACGGGACACCAGGCCACCGGAGAGGCGGGCGCTGCGCTTGTCGGCGTTGACCGGCAGGTCTGCCAAGTCCACGCTCCACAGCACCTTGCCGCTGGCACGATCGAAGGCGGTCACATCCCCATCCCGCGCGGCGGCATAAACGTGATCCTCTTCCACCACCGGCTGCAGCTGGGAGTAGAAGTCACCTATGCCATCGCCAACGGAGGAAGACCAGCGGGTCTCGGCGCTGAAGCTGGAGGTGACCACCGGCAGCGCTGCCATCGGGGTCAGGTCTTCTTCCGAGCTGAACAGGGAGCACCCCTGCAAAGCCAGGGCGACGGCGGCGCCCAGCGCCATTCGCTTGTAGCTGTTACGCATCTGGTGCCTCATTTGCAGTCACGGCTGGCAGCGCCAGATCGTCCATCTTCAGCTTGAGTTCGCTGCTCGCCTGCAGACCGCCGGCATCCGCCGCCGCCTGATAGGCATCGCGCGCCTCTTCCGGCTTGCCCTGCTTGAGCAGCACGTCGCCACGGGCTTCCGCGACCTGAGCCTTGAATGCCTCGTTGTTGATCTTGGCAAGCTGGGCCAGGGCCTCGTCGGCCTTGCCCTGATCGTTGAGCACGCGGGCCAGACGCAAAGCGGCGATGGGGCGAATGCTCTCATCCCCATTGGTGGCAACCTGGGTCAACTGCTCGGCAGCCAGATCCAGCTTGTTGGCCTTGACCGCGGCCGCGGCCAGCTGCAAGGCGGCCAGTTCGGCGTAGGAGTCACCCTGGTGAGCGCTGATGAAGCTCTTGGCCTGCTCCAGCGCGGCGTCATCACCCTTGGCCAGCTGCGCGGTCACCTCGTTGTAAGCCGCGGAGGCGGTCTCCTGGCCAACCTGCTGCTGCTCGTTGTAATAACGCCAGCCAAAGAGGCCGACCAGACCGATCACAGTCCCTGCAAGCACCGAGGTCCCGTTCTCTTTCCACCAGCTCTTGATGACCTCAACCTGTTGTTCTTCGGTGGTATAAACTTCCACAGCTTATTCTCCTTTAGCTGCCAGCAGGGCGATGGCGGCATCGACCGAGATGGTCTGTTGCTCGGCCTGGCCACGCAAATATTTGAGGGTGATCTCCCCGTTTTGCACCTCGGTCTCACCGAGGATCAGGGCAATGGCCGCGCCGCTCTTGTCGGCACGCTTGAGTTGTTTCTTGAAGTTGCCACCACCGCAGTGGCTCATCAGGCGCATGTCCGGCAGCGCATCACGCAGCCGTTCGGCCAGCTGGAAGCCGGCTTGCTCGGTCCCCTCGCCCACCATGCACAGGTAGACATCCACCGCCGGGCGGATGTCGGCATTGAGCTCTAGGGTTTCCAGCATCAGCACCAGTCGCTCCATGCCCATGGCGAAGCCCACTGCGGGGGTCGGTTGACCGCCGAGCTGCTCCACCAAGCCATCGTAACGACCACCGGCCAGGACTGTGCCCTGGGCACCCAGGCTGTTGGTGACCCACTCGAACACGGTGAGGTTGTAGTAATCGAGACCGCGCACCAGCCGCTCGTTCACCTCGAACTGGATGCCAGCGGAGGTCAGCAGAGCCTTGAGTCCCTCGAAGTGCGCCAGGCTCTCTTCCCCGAGGTGATCGAACAGACGCGGCGCATTGACCAGAATGGCCTGCACCTTCTCATCTTTGGAGTCGAGCACCCGCAGCGGGTTGCTGTACATGCGCCGCTGGCTCTCTTCGTCCAGCTGATCCTTGTACTGCTCCAGATAGGCCACCAGCGCATCGCGGTAGGCGGCGCGCTCGCCGCTCTGGCCCAGGGTGTTGAGCTGCAGGGTCACGTGATCGCTGATGCCGAACAGACGCCACAGACGGTGGGTCAGCATGATGAGCTCGGCGTCGATGTCCGGCCCGTTGATGCCAAACAGCTCGACCCCGAACTGGTGGAACTGGCGATAACGGCCCTTCTGGGGACGCTCGTGACGGAACATGGGACCCATGTACCACATCCGGCGTTCCTGGTTGTAGAGCAAGCCGTGCTCGATGCCGGCACGCACGCAGCTGGCGGTCCCTTCGGGGCGCAGGCTCAGGCTGTCGCCGTTGCGGTCATCGAAGCTGTACATCTCTTTTTCGACCACGTCGGTCACTTCACCGATGGCCCGTTTGAACAGATGAGTCTGCTCGACGATGGGCATGCGGATTTCGCTGTAGCCATAATTGGCCACGACCTGGCGCAGGACCTGTTCCACTTTCTGCCATACCGGGCTCTGCTCCGGCAGGCAATCATTCATACCGCGAATTGCTTGGATCTGTTTTGCCACGTTGATACTCGAGAAAAAGACGTGAAATTTGGCCGCATTATAGGGATTTTCGGCCCCAAGGTAAAATCAGGGTGGCCGGATGCGGGATGTAAAATCAACTACCTAAAGCCGGGGCCACCCTCGGTGGCCCCGCTGTTGTTCAATGTTTCGCGGCTCAACCCTTGTCCAGGGCGATCTGGTTGGCCGGATCCAGCATGGCTGCCCGGGCGCGAATGCGGCGCTCCAGGATCGGGATGAGATCCTTGTTGTCGAGCCGGTCGACCCGCTGGCCCCCTTCGTAGAAGGCGCTCTTGTTGGCCGCCCCGGCCAGTCCCAGATCCGAGACCAGGGCCTCGCCCGGGCCATTGACCACACAGCCGATAATGGATACATCCATCGGCGTGATGATGTCTTCCAGCCGCTCTTCCAGCGCATTGACGGTGCTTATCACGTCGAATTCCTGGCGGGAACAGGAGGGGCAGGCGATGAAGTTGATACCGCGGGCGCGAATACGCAGGGACTTCAGGATATCGAAGCCCACCTTCACCTCTTCCACCGGGTCGGCGGCCAGCGAGATGCGCAGGGTGTCACCTATACCGTCGGCCAGCAGCATGCCAAGGCCAATCGCTGATTTCACCGCGCCGGCACGGAATCCACCCGCCTCGGTGATACCGAGGTGCAGCGGCTGCTCGATCTGCTTGGCCAGCAGGCGATAGGCGCCGACGGCGAGGAACACATCGGATGCCTTGACGCTCACCTTGAAGTTGTCGAAGTTGAGACGGTCCAGGTAATCCACGTGGCGCATGGCTGATTCGAGCAAGGCCTCGGGGGTCGGCTCACCATATTTTTCCTGGATGTCCCGCTCCAGGGAGCCGCCGTTGACGCCGATGCGGATAGGAATGTTGTAATGGCGCGCACAGTCGACCACGGCACGCACCCGCTCTTCGTTGCCGATGTTGCCCGGGTTGATGCGCAGGCAGTCAGCCCCGTACTCGGCCACTTTCAGGGCGATGCGGTAATCGAAGTGGATGTCGGCGACGATGGGGATGCGCGTCTGTTGCTTGATGAGCTTGAAGGCTTCGGCCGCCTCCATGGTCGGCACCGAGACCCGGACTATGTCCGCCCCCACCCGCTCGATCCGCTGGATCTGCTCGACGGTGGCGGCCACGTCCGTGGTCTTGGTGTTGGTCATGGTCTGTACCGTGATGGGAGCATCGCCCCCAACCGGTACATTGCCGACCATGATCTGCCTGGATTTGCGACGAATAATGGGGGATTCGTGAGCGGACATGGCGGACAGATTACTCCTGCGGCAGTGAGAAGCGAGCAGTCCGGCCGTTGTTGTAACGGCTCATGTCAAAGGACTTGCCCTTGTATTCGAGGTTGACCGCCATGGGCGCGCCAACGGTGAATTTGAGTGGCTCGGGTCCTTCCAGCACAAGTACGTCGTTCGCCTTCTTCAGACCGCTGAACAGGGTCTTGCCGTTGGCATCCTTGACATCCAGCCAGCAGTCGGCAGTGAAGCTCAACTTGAGCTGGGGCACCATGGCTGGCTCGTCGGTGGCGGCAGCCTCGGTTGGCGCAGTCGCGACGGATGCAGAGGCATCGTTCGCCACGGCGCCACTGACGGCGGGCAGCGGTTGTGCGGTCGCAGCAGACTCGCTCACCACGGGTTCGAGCACGGTGGGCGCGGCATCGGAGACAGCAGGCAGCGCCGGATCGACGACATCCACGGCTGGCGCGGCATTGGCAACGGAGAGGCTGTCGGTCGCCCCCATCTCGGTCGCCGCCAGGGCCTCCTCACCGGCGGAGCGACGGGCCGTGCTCTGCCACCACCAGGCGATGGAGAGCGCGATCAGCACCAGGATCACCAACCAGGTCACCACCTTGAGCCGACTGTCGTTGGCTTGCTGGCGGGAGCGGCGGGAGAAGCTCTGCATGTCGATGTTGTCGGGCGGCGTCAATCCCAGCTTGTCGTAAGCGGCGAGAATGGTCTCTTCCGGAATACCGACCAGCTTGGCATAGGCGCGCAGATAGCCGCGAATGAAGGTGTGAGACGTATTCTTGTCGTAGGTATCCGCCTCGATGGCGGCGATCAGGGTCAGACGAAGGTGAATGCGGGACGCAACCTGCTCACGTGTCCAGCCGAGCTGCTCACGGGCGTTACGCAGCAGTTGGCCTGGGCCCACTGCCTGGGAGTCGTCTTGGAAATCGTGTGGCTGTTCAGTAGTCATTGGCTAAGTAACGCTTGGCTTGTTGCGAAGTGGGATATTGCCTTACCAGCTCTGTCCCGAATTGGTGTAATAGTGCCGGCTTGTCCATGGCTTGCGCCAGCCGTAGCCTCAACCAGAGGCTATCTTCGTTTTCGTCTGCCACCTCGGCATAACGAACGAGGTAGGACTGCACATCAGGCAGCTTGCCATCTTTCATGGAAAGCTCGGCCATGTCCAGCAATAACCCCGGATTGCGGGGATTATACCCCAAGGCCAGACGATAGTACTCGCTCGCCTGCTCATTTCTGTGATTTTGCAGGGCGCAGAGCGCCGCATTCTCGTAGGTATCGGCGATCTTGACGTAATTGGGCTGGCTGACGGCCTGCAGGAACGCCTTGTCCGCTTCATCGAAGCGGCCCCGGTTGCAGAGGAAGGCACCGTAGTTGTTCATTGCGTCAGCATTGGTCGGGTCTATCTCCAGCGCTTTCTTGTAGTTCGCTTCGGATGCCTTGAAATCCCCTACGTGCTGATAGAAATAGGCGAAGCCAATGTAGACTTGGGAATTGCTCGGATCGTACTTCAGGGCACGGTCAAGATTGAACTTGGCCTGTTCGGCATTGCCCTGACGCAGATATTGAAGACCCAGATCGAGGCGGGTTTGGGCCGCCGCCTTGAGATCGGGTCCCACTTCACGCTGGGTCGAATTCTGACCCGCGTAAGTGGTTTCGGTAACACAGCCGGGCAGTGCGCAAAGCGCCGCTACCATGATCAATGTATGTGTATTCATTCCCTGACTATACAATGGCTTAGCACGTTAAACCATTTTGACGGAAATCCCGCTCTGTTGCATCCGATTTTTCATGGTGCGCTTGGTGCGGTCGATCACCTCCCCCACCAGCTGGCCACAGGCCGCATCGATGTCTTCACCGCGGGTCTTGCGGACGATGACGGTGAAGCCGTACTCCATCAGCACCTTGGAGAAACGGTCGATGCGACTGTTGCTCGGCTTGCCAAACGGATTGCCCGGGAAGGGGTTGAACGGGATCAGGTTGATCTTGCAGGGGGTGTCTTTGAGCACCTTGGCCAGTTCGTGGGCCTGCTGCATATCGTCATTGATATGATCGAGCAGCACATACTCCACTGTCACACGGCCACCGTTGGCGTTGGACTTGGCGAGATAACGACGCACACCGGCGAGGAAGGCCTCGATGTTGTACTTGTCGTTGATCGGCATGATCTGGGAGCGCAACTCGTCGTTCGGCGCGTGCAGGGAGATGGCCAGGGCCACGTCGATCTGATCACCCAGCATGTCCAGCGCAGGAACCACACCCGAGGTGGAGAGGGTGACGCGACGCTTGGAGATGCTGAAGCCGAAGTCATCCATCATCAGGCTCATGGCCGGCACCACGTTGGCCAGGTTGAGCAGCGGCTCGCCCATGCCCATCATCACCACGTTGGTGATGGGGCGCTTGCCACCGACGACCTTGGCGGCGCGCCAGACCTGGCCGATGATCTCGGAGACTTTCAGGTTACGGTTGAAGCCTTGCTGCGCCGTAGAGCAGAAGGTACAGGCCAGGGCACAGCCCACCTGGGAGGAGACGCACAGGGTCGCACGGTCCGCCTCCGGGATGTAGACGGTCTCCACTTCCTGATCGCCCACCTGCAGGGCCCACTTGATGGTGCCATCGGAGGAACGCTGCTCGCGGCTGATCTCCGGGGCACGGATCTCGGCGATCTCCTTGAGGCGCTCACGCAACGCCTTGTTGACGTTGCTCATCTGATCGAAGTCATCACAACCGTTGTGGTAGATCCACTTCATTATCTGATCTGCCCGGAACGGCTTCTCGCCCAATTCGACGAAGAAGGCACGCATGGCATCCCGATCGAGATCCAGCAGGTTGGTTTTTGTTTCGCTCATCAGGGGCCTCGGCTCACACACTTCATAAATTTATTGGCTGACCTACGTCAGGGGGCGGCATTGTACAAATAATGGGTCTGCCTTTCCACCTGGAGAATAAGGGGAGATAGGCCAAAAGACCAAAAAACAAAAGGGAGCCGAGGCTCCCTTGGTGATCACCGGGTGAAAATCAGCCGCGCGGGCAGATCTCGTCGTCGGAGAAGAAGTAGGCAATTTCGCGGGCGGCAGAGGCCGGGGCGTCGGAGCCGTGCACGGCGTTGCGATCGATGCTCTCGGCGTAGCAGGAACGCAGGGTACCGGCCAGGGCTTCTTTCGGGTTGGTGGCGCCCATGATCTCGCGATGACGGCGAATGGCCTCTTCCCCTTCCAGCACCTGTACCATGACAGGGCCTGAGGTCATGAAGGCGACCAGACCGTCATAGAAAGGCTTGCCCTGGTGCTCGGCGTAGAAGCCGGCGGCCTGTTCGCTGCTCAGGTGCAGCATCTTGGCGGCGACCACTTTCAGGCCGGCGCTCTCGAAGCGACCGTAGATGGCACCGATCAGGTTCTTGCTGACGGCATCCGGCTTGACGATAGAGAAGGTACGTTCGATAGCCATTGAGTTCTTTCCTTAACTACAGAGTTTTATTGTAGGAATCCATGTTCGGCGGCGATTATACGTAAACAAAAACCGAAATAACACACAAAATAGCAACTTTTTATTAAACAAAAGCACCCTTGAAACAACATGGTGACTCATCTTGTCCCATGGCGGCAGGAAAAAATGTGCGCTTGTGCACGATAGCGTCCTTAATCCCTTAAAACTGCATCTGTTGCTCATTTTTCAAACGCCATGAAAAAGGGCACCCATGGGTGCCCTCATCCGTCATACCGCGAGTCAGCGCGTCTCCGCCAGCAGGGTATGGGCTATGGTACGCATGCCCAGGGTGTTGGCCCCCGGCGCCCACAGATTGTCGCCGTTCTCGCTGAAACAGGCGGCAAGATCGACGTGCAACCAGCCCTGCCCCTCGTTGGCAACAAAGCGGGAGAGGAAACCCGCCGCGTTGGAGGCGCCCCCCGGACCACCGCCCGGCACCGGCCGGCTGTTGGCCGTGTCGGCGTAGTGGGACGGGCACTGCTGGCGATGCCAGGGCTCCAGCGGCAGCGGCCAGGCAGCTTCCTGCTCGGCATCCGCATAAGCCATGGCCCGGCTCACCAACCCCTTGTCCAGGCCAAAGAGCGCGTTGTAACGCCCCCCCAGCGCCATCACGGCCGCCCCGGTGAGGGTAGCGGCGTCGATGACCAGGGGCGCCCCGGACTCACCGGCGAGCTGCAGGCCGTCTGCCAGCACCAACCGCCCCTCGGCGTCGGTGTTGACTATTTCCACCGTGGTGCCGTTCTTGTAGGTGAGGATGTCACCCAGCTTGTAGGCATGGCCGGAGACCAGGTTCTCGGCGCAGCAGAGGATGAGCTTCACCCGCTTGTCCAGACCGCGCAAGATGGCCAGCGCCAGCGCGCCGGTGACGATGGCCGCCCCCCCCATGTCATGCTTCATGGTGAGCATGCCCTGGGAGGTCTTCATGGAGTAGCCACCGGAGTCGAAGGTGATGCCCTTGCCCACCAGAGCCGCCGCCACCGGCGCCCTCGGATCCCGGCTCGGGTTGAAGTCCAGCTCCAGCATCACCGGCTCCCGATCGCTGCCACGGCCGACCTGATAGAGACCGACCCAGCCCGCCTGTTGCAGCGCCTCCCCCTTGAGGATGCGATGACTGATGCGATCCGGTGCCAGCTCGGTGATGAAGGCGGCCGCCTCCACCGCCAGATCCAGCGGCCCCAGCTGCTCCGGGGTGGCATTGGTCATCTCGCGCACCCAGCGGCCGCACAACCAGCGCGCCTCCAGCTCCTCCCTGTCCTCCTCGGACGAGGTGGCCCACTGCAGCTCAACCTCGGCCTTGGGGGTCTGCAGCCCTTGGGCGAAGGCCCATTGCTGCTCCCGCTCCCAGTGACCGCACAGGGCGACCGTCTGGATCCCCTGACCACAGAGGCGGCGGGCCGCCTGCTGGATGTCCAGCAAGGGGCTGGCGGTCACCAGATGGATCACCATGCCATCGGCGCGGTGTGAGAGCAGCGCTCCCTCGCCCCACTCGGCGGCGGCAAATTCACGACTCAGCCAGACGTTCATTCAGTCACCTCTTGCAACCAGCGGGCTACCGATAGTACGCAGGCCGTGGCCCCTTGCGCCGGCTGTCCCAAACCATCACCCAATTCTTGATTCAGCCAGACACTCATTCGCTCACCTCCTGCAACCAACGGGCAATAGTACGCAGACCGTGGCCCTTGGCACCGGTCGCCCACAGCTCGTTGCCGGATTTTTGATAGGAGGCGGCCAAGTCCAGGTGTACCCAGCCTTTGCCCTCATCGCGCACGAAGCGCGACAGGAAGGCTGCCGCCGTGGTGGCACCGGCGGTGCCTTCGGCGGAGGCGACGTTGCCCAGCTCGGCGAAGGCCGAGGTGAGCTGGCCCGCATGCCAGGATTCCAGCGGCAGCGGCCAGGCCTTCTCGTTTTCCGCCTTGGCGGCGGCCAGGGCACGGGCCTGCTCGGTTTCATCCAGCGCAAACACGGCATTGTAGTCGCGACCCAACGCCGTCTTGGCGGCGCCGGTCAGGGTGGCGGCATCGAGGATATAGGCGGCGCCGCTCTCGCTCGCGGCCAGCAGACCGTCAGCCAGCACCAGCCGACCTTCCGCGTCTGTGTTCTGGATCTCCACCGAGATGCCGTTCTTGTAGGTGAGGATGTCGCCGAGTTTGAAGGCGTTGCCCGACACCAGGTTCTCGGCGCAGCAGAGGATGAGCTTGACCCGCTTGTCGAGGCCGCGGCTGATGGCCAGCGCCAGGGCTCCGGTCACCATGGCGGCGCCCCCCATGTCGGACTTCATCGGCAGCATGTTGTCAGAGGACTTCATGGAGTAGCCGCCGGAGTCGAAGGTGATGCCCTTGCCCACCAGGGCGGCGGTCACCGGGGCATTGGCATTCCCGGTCGGGTTGTAGTCGAGCTCCAGCAGCACGGGCTCGCGCTCGCTGCCCCGGCCCACCGACCAGATCCCGATGTGACCGGCCTCGCGCAGGGCCTCGCCGGCGGTGATGCGGGCGGTGACCTTGTCCCCCGCCAGACCGCGAATCAGCAACAGGGCGGATTCCGCCAGGCTCATGGGGTAGATGGCTTCCGGGCAACCGTTGGTCACCTCGCGCACCCAGCGGCTCGCCTTCTGCAGCGCAGCCAGCTCGCGGGCATCGGCGGCGCTCTGCTCACCGACATCCAGCTCGCGCTCACCCTTGGCGGCATAGAAACCCTGGGCGAAGGCATAGCGACGTTCCAGATCCCAGCCCTCCCCGTCCAGCTTGACGCGCTTGATGCCGCTGGATTCGAGTCGGCGGGCGGCACGCTGGATGGCGCGCAGGGCGTCCTGCTCCTGGCGAACAAGGCCCAGGTGGATCAGCGCCTGATCACCACCGAAACTGAGCAGGGCCCCTTCGCCCCAATGGGCGGCGGCTGCCTGGGTGGATAACAATACCTTCATCATCTCAGCCATCTTCTCTTGCTTCCTTTTTTATGGGCTCTTTTCATGAACAAATACGGGAATGACGAATACAAAAAAGGCCGTCCCCCGAGGGGTCGGCCTTCACCATATCACTACTGCACCGCCGGATGCTGCACGTGCAATTCACTCATGTGTAATTAACGTGCCATCAATGCCGTTCGGAGGCGAGGTTGATGGTGTACTTGGGCAGCTCCACCACCAGATCCTCGTCCGCCAGACGGGCCTGGCAACTCAAGCGGGATTCCGGCTCAAGTCCCCACGCCTTGTCCAGCATGTCATCTTCCAGCTCGTCGCTCGGCTCGAGGGAGTCGAAGCCTTCACGCACCACGCAGTGGCAGGTGGTGCAGGCGCAGGACTTCTCGCAGGCATGCTCGATCTCGATGCCGTTGCGCAGCGCTATATCCAGAATGGTCTCACCGCTCGCGCCCTCGAGGGCGGCGCCGTCCGGACAGAGTTCGGGGTGAGGCAGAATGATCAGTTTTGGCATATTACACCTTGTTGACGTTTTGGCCGGTCAGCACCTTGCGAATGGAGGCATCCATGCGACGGGCCGCAAACTCGCCACTGACGGCATCCGCCGCCTCGATGGCATCTTTGATTTGATTGGTCGTGCCCGCGCTGCGCATGGCCAGCAGATGATTGATCGCAGCATCGATCTCGGCGCGCTCAGCAGGGCTCAATAAAGCCTCGCCATCGGCGGCCAGGGCGGCATTGAGACTCTCGACCACGCGATCGGCCTCAACCTGCTGCTCCGCCAGCATGCGGGCATCCATGTCTTGCTGGGCATTGGCGATGGAGGCACTCAGCATGCTGAGAATATCCTCTTCCGCCAGCCCATAAGAGGGTTTTATCTGGATTTCTGCCTGCACACCGGAGGATTTCTCCATGGCGCTGACCGACAGCAGACCATCCGCATCCACCTGGAAGGTGACCCGGATGTGGGCGGCGCCCGCCGCCATGGGCGGAATGCCGGTCAGGGTGAAGCGGGCGAGGGAGCGGCAATCCGCCACCAGCTCACGTTCCCCCTGCACCACGTGGATCGCCATCGCGGTCTGGCCATCCTTGAAGGTAGTGAACTCCTGGGCACGGGCCACCGGTATGGTGGTGTTGCGCGGGATCACCTTCTCGGCGAGGCCACCCATGGTCTCGAGCCCCAGGGAGAGCGGGATGACGTCCAGCAGCAGCATCTCGGCATCGGGCTTGTTGCCCACCAGGATGTCGGCCTGGATGGCGGCACCGATGGCCACCACCTTGTCCGGATCTATGCTGGTCAGCGGCGTGCGCTGGAAGAAGTCTCCCACCAACTCGCGCACCAGCGGTACCCGGGTGGAGCCACCAACCATCACCACTTCCAGCACCTCCACCTGCTCCAGCCCCGCATCGCGCAGGGCGCGGCGACAGGCCAGCAGGGTGCGCTTGACCAGGGGGGTGATGAGCGCATCGAACTGGGCACGGGTCACCTCCCCCTGCCAGCTGGCAAAGGTGCAAGGGACGCTGTCCGCATCGGTCAGGCCGTGCTTGACGCTGGCGGCCAGGTCCAGCAGCTCGCGCTGGGTACGGGCATCGAGCTGGCCATTCAGACCGGCCTGCGCCTTGATCCAGTCTGCCAGCAGGTGATCGAAGTCATCACCACCCAAGGCCGAGTCGCCGCCGGTGGCCATCACCTCGAACACACCGCGATGCAGGCGCAGGATGGAGATGTCGAAGGTGCCGCCGCCGAGGTCGTACACGGCGATCACCCCTTCCTGACCGGAGTCGAGGCCGTAGGCGATGGCGGCCGCAGTCGGCTCGTTCAGCAGACGCAGCACATGCAGACCGGCCAGACGGGCCGCATCCTTGGTGCCCTGACGCTGGGCGTCATCGAAATAGGCGGGCACCGTGATGACCACGCCGTCGAGATCACCACCGAGGGAGGCGGCGCCGCGGGCGGCCAGGGCTTTCAGGATCTCGGCCGAGACCTGCACCGGGTTGACCAGTCCCTGACGGGTCTGCAACTGGGGCATGCCGCTGTCGCTGGCAACGAATTCATAGGGCTGCTGGCGGGTGTCGATGTCGGCCAGCGCCTTGCCCATCATCCGTTTGACCGAGACGATGGTGTTGTGGGGATCGAGGGCGGCTTCACGCTTGGCGTCGAAACCGACCCGGATGGCGTCGGCCTGATAGTGGACCACAGAAGGCAGCAAGGAGCGCCCCTGCTCGTCACCCAGGGTATCGGCCCGGCCGCTGCGCACGGCGGCGACCAGCGAGTTGGTAGTACCGAGATCGATGCCAACGGCGCGTTTATGCTGATGAGGGGCGGCGCTCTGGCCGGGCTCGGCGATTTGCAATAATGCCATGGATAATCAAACTTCCAGCGTTAGAGGATCAAGACTCGAACAGCGAGTCTTCGAATCGTTCCAGCTCCTCGAGGAGCTTGTCGACAAACTTGAGTTTGCGCACGCAATCGGCGGCGGCAAGATCATCACCCGCGGTGAGACTGGCGGTGAGCCGTTGCATCAGCGACTGGTGATCATGCCTGATTTCGCGGCGAAAATCTTCGATGACCCCCTCAGGACTCGCATTCCCTTTCAGGTCAGCCAGACGCTCGCGCCATTCCAGCTGCTGCATCAGGAAGCCGGTATCTTGCAGGGTCTGTTGTTCACCACGGATGTCGGTGCCGCGCAGGGAGAGCAGGTACTCGGCCCGGCGCAGGGGTGCCTTGAGGGTGGTGAAGGCGTCGTTGATCTGGGCGGCACGCTGCACCGCAGCCAACTGCTCCCGCTCGGGGGCGGTGGCGAAACGATCGGGATGGAACTGGGTTTGCAACCGGCGGTAGGTCTCGGCCAGCTGGCGGGTATCGAGCTCGAAGCCCTCTGCCAGCCCGAACAGCTCGAAATGATTCATCATGGGTCCTTAGACTCGAAGGCTTGCACCTGGCTCGCCATCCACCTTGAAACGGCTGAACCGGCAGCAAGCTGCCGGTTCAATCGCTCATACACTGAAGCTTTCGCCACAACCACACTCGCCCTTGGCGTTGGGATTGTTGAACTGGAAACCCTCGTTGAGGCCCTCCTTGACGAAGTCCAGCTCGGTGCCATCCAGATGGATCAGGCTCTTGGCGTCGACGATGATCTTGACACCGTTTTGCTCGAACACCTGATCCTCAGCGGCCAGCTCATCCACGAACTCGAGCACATAGGCAAGGCCCGAACAACCTGTGGTCTTGACGCCGAGGCGCAGGCCGATGCCCTTGCCCCGGTTGGTTATAAAAGAGGAAACCCGCGCCGCTGCGGCATCTGTCATGGTAATGGCCATACTGCTCTCCGGACCTTAGAGACCTTTCTTCTGCTTGTAATCGGCGATGGCGGCCTTGATGGCATCCTCCGCCAGAATGGAGCAGTGGATCTTCACCGGTGGCAGTGCCAGCTCTTCGGCGATGTCGGTGTTCTTGATCCCGGCCGCTTCGTCCAGGGTCTTGCCCTTGACCCATTCGGTCACCAGGGAGCTGGAGGCGATGGCGGAGCCGCAACCGTAGGTCTTGAACTTGGCATCTTCGATGATGCCGTCGTCGCTGATCTTCAGTTGCAGTTTCATCACGTCGCCACAAGCCGGGGCGCCGACCATGCCGGTCGCGATGCTCGGATCGTTCTTGTCAAAACCACCGACGTTACGGGGGTTCTCGTAGTGGTCTATTACTTTTTCACTGTAAGCCATATCTAACTCCTGCTAATTCCGTTGTTCACCAAACACTTGCCTCTTGGCCGTGATCAGTGATGAGCCCATTCGACCGTGTTCAGATCGACGCCGTCCTTGAACATCTCCCACAGGGGAGACATCTCGCGCAGGCGGCCGATGGAGTCGCAGATGAGCTTGATTGCGTAGTCGATCTCTTCCTCGGTGGTGAAGCGACCGATGCTGAAACGGATGGAGCTGTGTGCCAGCTCGTCGTTCAGGCCAAGGGCGCGCAGCACATAGGAAGGTTCCAGGCTGGCAGAGGTACAGGCCGAGCCGGAAGAGACCGCCAGATCCTTCAGTGCCATGATGAGGGATTCCCCTTCCACATAGGCGAAGCTGACGTTCAGGTTACCCGGGACACGGTGGTCCAGATCGCCGTTGATATAGACTTCTTCGATGTTCTTGATGCCGTTCCACAGACGCTGGCGCAGGGCCATGATGTGCTGGCTCTCGCTCGCCATCTCTTCCTTGGCGATGCGGAAGGCTTCGCCCATGCCGACGATCTGGTGAGTCGGCAGGGTGCCGGAGCGCATACCGCGCTCATGACCACCGCCGTGCATCTGGGCTTCCAGACGTACGCGGGGCTTGCGGCGCACGAACAGGGCACCGATCCCTTTCGGGCCGTATACCTTGTGGGCGGACATGGAGAGCAGGTCAACCTTGAGCGCTTCCACGTCGACCGGGATCTTGCCCACGCTCTGGACAGCATCCACGTGCAGCAGGATCTTGCGGGAGCGGCACAGCTCGCCGATGGCGGCGATGTCTTGCACCACACCGATCTCGTTGTTGACGTGCATGATGCTCACCAGGATGGTGTCATCGCGCAGGGCGCCTTCGATCTGCTCGATGGTGAACAGGCCATTTGGCATCGGCTCGAGGTAGGTCACCTCGTAGCCTTCACGCTCCAGCTGGCGGCAGGTGTCAAGCACCGCCTTGTGTTCGGTCTTGGAGGTGATGATGTGTTTGCCCTTGCCAGCGTAGAAATGGGCAACGCCCTTGATGGCCAGGTTGTTGGATTCAGTCGCACCTGAGGTGAAGACGATTTCGCGAGGGTCCGCGCCAATCAGCTCTGCCACTTGATTACGGGCCAGATCCACCGCCTCTTCGGCCTGCCAGCCGAAACGGTGAGAGCGGGAGGCAGGGTTGCCAAACAGGCCGTCCATGGTGAGGCACTGCATCATTTTTTCTGCGACCCGCGGGTCTACCGGGCAGGTTGCCGAATAATCAAGGTAAATAGGCAGTTTCATGTTTTTCTCCGTTACGACGAATCACACTGCGAACCGTCGTGGAAAGCACGTTTGTTTATAGTTGGACTTTCAAGCTCACATCACCGCGTTCCGCCCGTTCAACCAGGGACAACACAGTCTTCATTTGTTCATCTTGCTTGCCGGCGATGCGTCTCACATCGGCCTGGCCAACCAGCTCGGCCAGGGTGATGTTCCCCAGGAAACTGGAAATACGCTCGCTGAGGTCACGCCACAGGGAGTGGGTCAGACACTGGGTACCACCGTGGCAGCCCCCTTTGCCGAGACACTTGGTCGCATCGACCGACTCATCGACCGCGGTGATCACCTGACCGACCGAGATCTCGCCAGGGGCCAGTCCGAGGCGGTAACCGCCACCCGGGCCCCGCACGCTGCTCACCAGGCCATGCTTGCGCAGGCGGGCAAACAACTGCTCCAGATAGGACAATGAGATGCCCTGGCGCTCTGAAATATCAGCCAGGGGCACGGGCCCCTGCTCTGCATGCAACGCCACGTCGAGCATGGCTGTCACTGCGTAACGTCCTTTTGAGGTCAGTCTCATATGCCTTACCGTTTGCGAACAAATCAATATGGGCACATGGTCACATACCCGACTATTTCAGTCAAGTATATGGTTGAGCAATTCAGTCGGGATTAGTCCTGCGGACGGGGTTTCTGCACCGAGGTGAGAATACCGCGCAAAATGTTCAGTTCAACCACTTCCGGCCGAGCCCGGTTGAACAGGCGGCGCAGCTTGCTCATCACGTGACCGGGATGTTCTTCGGTGATGAACCCCGTCTTCTGCAGCGTCTGCTCAAGATGCTGATAAAAACCTTCCAGTTGCTCGGCACTGGGATAGTCCATCGGCTCTTCTTGTGGCTCGGGCGCCTGCTCCTGCAACCAGCGCATGCGCACCTCGTAACAGAGGGTCTGCACCGCCATGGCCAGATTGAGGGAGCTGTACTCGGGGTTGGCCGAAATGGCCACGTGGTAGTGGCACTTTTGCAGCTCATCGTTGGTGAGACCAGTACGTTCACGGCCAAACACCAGGGCGACCGGATGCGTCACCCCCTCGGTCACCAGCTTCTCGGCGGCTTCGCGGGGATCCAGCATGGGCCAGCTCAGGGTACGGGAGCGGGCACTGGTGCCGATGACCAGGGTGCAGTCGGCGATGGCGTCATCCAGGGTCGGGACGATGCGGGCATTGGCCAGAACATCGCTGGCCCCTGCCGCCAGGGCCATGGCGTTGTCATCGGGCAGCGCTTGTGGATCGACCAATACCAGCTGGGTCAGCCCCATGGTCTTCATGGCCCGCGCCGCGGACCCCATGTTGCCGGGGTGGGAGGTATTTACCAACACGATACGAATCTGGTCCAGCATGCCCTGTCAATCTTCCGTCAAAAATGGCGCGCAATTGTAACATAACCAATCGCTATTTTGGCATCGCTTCTGACCCCGCATTTCAGAACAAAAATGGGCAGGCGTATAACCAAGCAGCATGAGGGCAAGAGAAGGGGCGGGCTAACCTTAAAAGAGTTCAAGATGCACGATCCGGAGTCGCCACCCATGCTTCCCTCCTGGCTCTACGAGCAGTTGCCCGGCCTTTACCTGCTGTTGTCGGCAGGGCTGGTGCTCTTCGTCCACTCCCCGCTGCTCTGGCTCGCGGCGGCCTTGTTGTTCGGGGTGGGCGCCATCCTCTGGATGATGCGATCCAACTACCGACGCACCGATCTGATCATCTTCCCGGCCAAACGCTGGTTCCAACCCGAGTGGTACTACGAGGCGCTGCCGTTTGTGTGGCTGGCACTGGCGCTGCTGTTGCTGCGCCTGCCGGGTAACACGGCGCTGCTGGCCCTGCTACCCGGTCTGTGGGGTTGCCGCTGTCTGTGGGCCCGGCGGCGCCATCGCCATCATGCCCCAGGCCTGGCGCTGCACCTGAGGCGCAGTTCAGGCCGCCGGCGCGGGCACCGGATCCTGCGCTGAGCGGGCCCGCTCGACCAGGGTCGCCAAGTCCATCAGCGGGTACTTCATCAGCCTGGGCAGGCCGTCGAGATCCAGGCTGTCCATCAGGTTCTTCACTTCCAGTCCGAGCTCTGTGTCCCCCTCTATCTTCAGCTTGCGCTGGAAGAAGAGTGAGTCCGGATCCTCCCGGCGGGCGGCGATCAGGATAAGATCCTGGCTGTTGCCACTGAAGCAGACGTCTGCGTGTTCACAGTCACGAGCCACCACCAGCTTCCCCTCCCGATCGCTGATAAACCAGCAGAGTTCGAGATCCGTCACCTCGACTTTCAGCCACTTGCCCGCCAGGAACGCGAAGTCGCCGTCCTGGATGGCCTCCTTGAACACCTGGGCCAGCAGCCCCTCCATCAGATTTTGCTGAAGGGAGAAGGGCACCAGCTTGAGGGGATGACGCAAGAGACGAGGTGCCTGTTCGACCAGGCGACGTTGCAGTTGTTGAAACACGATAAACTCCCAGTTTTTTGCGCATTCAAACACAGTGCAATTGTCAGGATCCTGTTGAAAATCAAAATTGTGGCCACTTACCTCAAGAAGGGTAAAGCCACACAAAGCTGCCTCAGGTCAAAAAGTGGGAGCGCGCCGGTGCATACAATCGGGCCACTTTTGCATTTTTGCCCTCTCGGAGCGTACCCGATGGAATTACTCTGCCCGGCAGGCAGCCTGCCGGCACTGAAAACGGCCGTGGATAACGGCGCCGATGCGGTCTATATCGGTTTCAAGGATGACACCAATGCCCGCCATTTTGCCGGCCTCAACTTCACCGACAGCAAGCTGGCCAAGGCGGTGGATTACGTGCACCAGCACGGCCGCAAGCTGCACATCGCCATCAACACCTTTGCCCATCCGGGCTCCGACGCCAGATGGAAGCAGGCGGTGGATCGCGGGGTGGCGCTCGGCGCCGATGCGCTGATCATCGCCGATCTCGCCGTGCTCGATTACGCCAGTCGCCAGTATCCGGACATGGAGCTGCACGTATCGGTGCAGGCCAGTGCCACCAATGCCGCCGCCATTCGCTTCTACCAGCAGCACTTCAACGTCGCCCGGGTGGTGCTGCCACGGGTGCTCTCCATGCACCAGGTCCGGCAACTGGCTCGCGAGACCGACGTCGGCCTCGAGGTCTTTGCCTTCGGCAGCCTCTGCATCATGGCGGAGGGGCGCTGCTACCTCTCCTCCTACATGACTGGGGAGAGCCCCAACACAGTCGGTGCCTGCTCGCCAGCCAAGTTCGTGCGCTGGGAGGAGACCCCGGGCGGCCTCGAATCCCGCTTGAACGAGGTGCTGATCGACCGCTACGGCCCGGGTGAGAACGCCGGCTACCCGACCCTGTGCAAGGGACGCTTCGAGGTGGATGGCCAGACCTATCACGCCCTGGAGGAACCCACCAGCCTCAACACCCTGGGCCTCTTGCCCGAACTGTTCCAGACCGGGATCCAGTCGGTCAAGATCGAGGGCCGCCAGCGCAGCCCCGCCTATGTGGAGCAGGTGACCCGGGTCTGGCGCGCCGCCATCGACAGCTACCAGGCCAACCCGGAGGCTTATAGCGTCAAGGCCGAATGGGATGCCCAGCTCGCCCGCGTCTCCGAGGGGAGCCAGACCACCCTGGGTGCCTACCACCGCCAGTGGCAATAAGGAGAGGCCCCATGTCCCGCTTTCTCAGACAAGACGGCAACATCTTCCACTGCCAGCATCACAGCAAGGAGCACAATTAATGCAATTTTCTCTCGGGCCCATTCTCTTCTACTGGCCCAAGGCCGACACCCAGGCCTTCTATGAGGCCGCGACGCACAGCCAGGCCGACATCATCTATCTGGGGGAGACGGTGTGCAGCAAGCGCCGTGAACTCAAGGTGGATGACTGGATTGCCCTGGCTCGCCAGGTGGCCGCCTCCGGCAAGCAGGCCGTGCTCTCCACCCTGGCGCTGATCTCGGCCCCCTCCGAGCTCAAGGAGGTCAAACGGCTGGTGGACAATGGCGAGCTGCTGATCGAAACCAACGATCTGGGCACAGCCCAGCTCGCCTGGGAAGCCGGTCTGCCGTTCGTGTGCGGCCCGGCCATCAATGCCTACAACGCCGACGTGCTGCGCATGCTGCTCAAACAGGGGATGCAACGCTGGGTGATGCCGGTGGAGCTCTCCCGCGACTGGCTGGTACAGCTCGAGCAGGATCTGGGCCCGGCCCGCCGCCAGTTCGAGGTGGAGGTGTTCGCCTACGGTCACCTGCCGCTCGCCTACTCGGCGCGCTGCTTCACCGCCCGCTCCCTCGACAAGCCCAAAGATAGCTGCGAGCTCGCCTGCATCCACTACCCCACAGGGCGCCTCGCCAGCAGCCGGGAGGGGCAGAAGGTGTTCAATCTCAACGGTATCCAGACCCAATCAGGCTACTGCTACAACCTCGGCAACGAGCTGGCCAGCATGGCGGATCTGGTGGACGTGGTGCGCCTCTCCCCCGAAGGGATGGAGACGCTGGAGATGCTCGCCCGCTTCAGAGCCAATGCGCAGGGTCAGGCTCCCCTGCCCCTGCAGCAGGAGCGGGACTGCAACGGCTACTGGCGGCAGATCCCCGGCATGAGCCTGGTGGAATAATCCAGCCGCGAAGGGGACTCGGCAAAGCGGCTGCCACGGCTGCCGATGCCCACGATTCTCCGGCATGCGCCGAGTGGGGAAAAAACCAACATTGCCGGATCCCAGACAGCAAAAAGGCCTCATCAAGAGGCCCTTTTTCATTTAATGACTCTTTTCCAACTTTCCTCTTAAATATCAGGTCATTACCGCAAATCCTCACTGCATTTGACTTGCCTCAACATTCGCGGCTGGAGAGTGGCCTACTCTGGTGAGTTGTCATTCACCCCCTTTCCTGCATTGGTATGGTCAACGATGTGGACAATCCAAGGCAGCAGCCCTCTACCTGACAGGCGAATTATTCACACTGCCCCGCTGCACCTTTGAGTGGGTTGAAGCACACAGCATCCTGTAAAAAATCTGGAGCAAAGTGGGCATAGGGCATTGTCTGCTGGATGGTTGCATGGCCCAGGATTCGCTGTAGCACCAGGATATTGCCGCCATTGGCCATAAAGTGGGTGGCGAAAGTGTGTCGCAGCACATGCACCGCTTGCCCCTTTGGCAAATCTGGCTTCACCGCTTTGAGCATCTCCCGCACTTGCGGATAGTTTGCGACAGGAACAACAGCCCGCGCCGGTTCGCCACCCACTCGTGCTCGACCTCCTAACTGATCGGCACCGTGCGTTTCTTGCCGTTCTTGGTGGTCACGAAGGTAACCCGACGGTTCACCACATGCTCGGCCATTAGATTGGCGGCCTCACTTCACCGTGCCACCGTGCTCAGGCACAACACAGCGATACCTCGATCATCCCCTGCCAACCCAGCCAGCCCAGAATTGCTCGACCTCAAGTGGAGAGAGATAGCTCATCTCTCTGGGGGCAACCTTCAATGCCTTCAGCTCCCGAATCGGGTTCTCATCCCTGAAAAAGCCACCCTCTATGAGGACCCCCTCGCTCCACCACCAAGCGGTTGACGCAATTGGGGGGGATGCCTGCGGTCAACATGCACGAACATAACAGGGTCAGCGCATGGTTATCGAGCTGGCTAACCCTGCCCCCCCAATAACGATCGGCCCGCTTCAAGGTGCGATGGAAATGCACACCCCATTTTTGATACTGCCCTTTGTGAGCCCACCAGATCTCGATGAGTTCTGCCAGTGTGCGGCCAGCCCTTGTAGCTTATGGACGATGAAACAATGCATCATGGTTACAGAACCGAGAGGCAATTTATGAGCGGGCCGGGGGATTGAGATTACCAAATAGTCTCATATCAAATTTCCTAAGGCGTAATTCAGAATCCATCACGCATTAGTACAACAGTTCATTACATCAAAAAATATTGTTCGATTTTTACAACAAAAAAATAAATAGTTTAAGTTTCATTTAGTTCATAAAATCCAGAAACCTGCACTGGAGCTGAACACGCTTTAAATAACCCTCATGAGTCCTGTTTTCGTGATTTTGATCCCTTTATTTAATCAACCACTTCCCTTATGTTTAATAAATTGCTCAAGCCATAAGGAGGTGAACTGAAAGCAATAGACATAGGATTTATAAATATAAAAAATTCCATGGATCTTATTTTTAAAAAACAGGGATAAATCATGAAAAACAAAAAATATATTTTTATGACGCTGGTGCTTGCGTCCACATCCTCCATAGCAGAAGAATTCCCCAAGCTTGATGAGGCGTATCCCAGCAATATTAATATTCGTGGTTTCGAACCTGTTTTTGACTTCGATACCGATGGCTGTTATCCGGCCGCAGGCATCAGTCGAAGCGGAGTGAAAAACCCAGGGCTGAAGACATCGGGAGCCCTGAACGGTAGTTGCCGTGACGCCGGCTTCCTAGAAATATCAAACACATTACATAGATACGCATGCATCCCAGGCTCCGGTGGCACTTATTGCGCTCAGGTCTATGACATGTATTTCGAAAAAGATCAGGCTCAGAATGGCCCTGTAGGATTGGGCCATAGACATGACTGGGAAACGGTAACAGTATGGACATTGAACGGCGCTATTACTCATGTAGGCGCTAGTGCTCATGGGAAAATGGATGTTAAACCATTTGGTGAAATTGCTAAAGAAGGAAACCATGCAAAGATCGTGTACCATAAAAGTGGTTCATCAACACATGCGTTTAGATTCGCATCAAGCACTGAACCACCTGAAAATCATTATCAGTACTGGGTCACACCAGCTGTCACTACTTGGTATGAACTAAGAGGGGATGGAATAAGTAATCAAGATATGCGGAACAGACTTAACAGCTTTGACTATGGAGATGCGTCGATTAAGGTGAAAGATAGTTCTTTCTTAAGTTCCATAAATTCATGGAAACCGTCTGGCTATCCGACATTCACTCAAAGTAGTGTCGAAGCGTCAAATCCCAATCCATAATTAGTTGCTAAAAAACAGCCTCAGGTGATGAACTTTCCTGGGGCTGTTACTGTGAAAAAATTAAATTACTTCATCATTCGAGCATATCAATTGCGCTATTACGCTATCAGTCTTGCTATACCATTTTTCATCTATGGTAACCAGATTCAATATCACTTGGCAGGCCATTCGAGAAGAAAAGCTTAAGCTATGACGAAATAACAAGGCGGCCATACTCTGAATCGCCCCGAGTTTTCTAGACACTCTGCTGCTGAATATTGAGCTGCTTTTCAAACTCTACCGGTGACAGTCCGTTATTGGTCATCATGATGCTGTTTCTTACTTATGAAAGCGCGACGAATCAGCACAATGCTGGCACTCAACATGCCACCTAGCAGGGTGGCAAGCACCACGATCAGGGGACGCTTGGGTTTATCGCGACTCAGCTGCACTTCAGGAGCATCAAGATAGGAAAAAGGTTTGAAACGAATCGCTTCAACACGGACCTGTTTCAAACGTTCGATCTGTATTTGCAACTCGGCTAGTTTGGGCTGGTAGATGTTTAAGTCGATTATTTTCAATAGCTTCAGCTTTTCTTCCAACCCTTGGGTACCCAGGTTAATGGGGAAGCGCTCACTGCTGTTGTAGTTCTCTAGGGGCTGAGTCACGCCAGCCGCTTTTGCCACCTTAACCGCCAACTCGGTATTAATGATGTCACGCTTCAGCGCTTGCCTGGCATCTTCACTTGTGAGTTTCAAACTCATTGTCAGCGTATCCAGCCTGAGTGATTTCTGATCAGTCAGCTCATTTACCAGGCTCTGGTTTTGTTTGACGATAATGAAGTCGATGTAGTCCTCCAACATCTTCAAGGCATGCTCGGAGGTATCGGCACTGGTCGTCAGCCTCACACCCGGCTTATTTCCTTTTTCATCGACCGGTTCGGCAGAGATAAACTTGGACCAGTCACGGAGCCAGCGTCTTTTCCCCTGTTCATCTGGCTTAGC
>NZ_JRGL01000001.1 GCF_000764655.1 Aeromonas aquatica | reverse complement strand
GATATGTCTTCCCTTCCTCATCTCGGCAATCAACACCCAAAAACGCCTCCATTTGCGGAATCACATAACTGCCTGCTGGCAGCTCACCGGGCATGGCATACAAGACATAACGAAATCTTGCATCAATCGCATCTGTGCCAGGTGCCCGCGTGGCGTTGGGAGTCGGATACCAAGTCGTGAACGTCCAGGCAAGGGGGACGGCATCACTGTCTGGGGCTGAGGTATCCCTGGTCGGGACTATGACCCCAAAATAGGGATTACCCGTTGACATGAGGGTATGTACTTTGCCATTAAATTCGACGGTATGAGCCGTGGCCGCCGTATAGCTGAAAAAACTCCCCTCTCTGTCTTTGATATTAGAATCACTTGGGTGGCAGACATTGGCGGCAGTCAATCCCGCATTCGCCACCAAATAAGGTTCATTGTTTCCTTCTGGCACAGAGATATTTATCTGGCTGCCTGGTGGCCCTAAATACGTCTTGGCCGCGACACTTGATGTATTAACAGCACTCAACACAAGGCCGCACCATAAGCAGCCAATGGTTGCCCCCCGTATTACTCTGGCGCAAACACGCTTGCCATCAATATTAATGGACATATCCCGGCTGGCTGCAGAATAAATAAAAAGCTTCATCACCCACACCTTTACATTTAAAAGACAGGAACAGATAACCAGCAATCAAACGAATTGCTAATAACTATATATTTATCCTAACGGCACTCGATGGCTAAGCGGATGATGGGTTCCGATTTCGCGGATTCTGGCAGTTGGTAATTGGCCCCACAACGCTGACCCTGACCCTCTCCCCATTGGATGTCTAAGGTGCCTTCGTTGGCCAGCCCGGCCAGGTAAACGAGTCCCTCGTCACTCACGATGGCGGATGCCACTTCATCCTCGTTGAC